>CALOBA010000085.1:0-73832 GCA_942491465.1 uncultured Gammaproteobacteria bacterium | reverse complement strand
GAATTCAGAAACAAAGTGAAGATGTCAGCTCGTTGTCGTTGTCGTTGTCGTTGTCGTAATCGTCGTCGGATGCTTGATTGCGACAACGACAGCGACAACGACAACGACAACGACAACGACAACGACAACGACAACGAATCCTAGTTGTGCTATGGAGTCGTTTACTTGTTTCTGAACCGATCCTTACGGGCGTTGGAGCGACCCCGCGGGCGGCTTGTGCTATACCACCAGGGTGGAAGACCGATTCCCCCCACCTGGGTTAGCTGCATCGCCCACCCGCCCTGGAGACCGCGCCATGCCGGATACCGCTGCCCGCCTCGCTGGACGTCTGCTCGACACCCGCCGCGACTCGATCGACCTGCGCGATCGCGTCTATCAACCGACGCTGCAAGCCCTGCCGCCGCAACGGCTGCCGGTGCCTGGGCGCATCCGTCTGCGCGATCAGGGCGCCGAGGGCGCCTGCACCGGCTTCGCCCTGGCGGCCATGATCGACTATCTGAACCAAGGCCAGGGGCGCGACGAGCCGGTCAGCACCCGCATGCTCTACGAGATGGCCAAGCGTCACGACCGCTGGCCCGGCGAGGCCTACGCCGGCTCCAGCGCCCGCGGCGCCATGAAGGGCTGGTACAAGAACGGCGTCTGCCCGGAATCGACCTGGCCCTATCGCGTCGAGCAGCCGGGCATCGTCACGCCCGAGGTCCGCGAGGCGGCCCTGCGCCACCCCCTCGGCGCCTACTATCGTGTGCTGCCGAGCCGCGTCGACCTGCACGCGGCCCTGTCCGAGACCGGTGCGCTGTTCGTCACCGCCGCCGTCCACGACGGCTGGAATCAGGTCGACAATGGCCTGATCCCCTACCACCCGGAGGTGCTGGAAAACGGCGGCCACGCCTTCTGCCTGCTCGGCTACAACGCCCTCGGCTTTATCGTGCAGAACTCCTGGGGCGAGGGCTGGGGCGGGCTGGAGCTTGAGATCGACGGCAGCGCCCAACGGCTGCCCGGCCTTGCCATCTGGACCTATGCCGATTGCGAGCGAAACTTCTGGGACGCCTGGGTCGCGCAGCCCGGTCTGGCGGTCAGCTCGCCGCTGGCCCTCTACAGCGGCTCGGTGATCCAAACCCCCGGCGGTGCCGATCGCGTGCACCGCGCCCCGCGCCAGGCCGACATCGCCGACTACTACATCCATATCGACGACGGCCAATTCGATCCCCAGGGCGACTATCCGTCGTCCCTCGCCGACACCCGCGCGTTGCTCGGCCGGGCCGTCAACCAGATGGCCGGCGACGGCGCCGACGCCCCGGGCCACCTGCTGCTCTACGCCCACGGCGGCCTGAACGACCTCAAGGCGTCCGCGACCCGCGTCGAGCGCTGGCGCGACGTCTATCTGGGCAACCGGGTCTACCCGATCCACTTCCTCTGGGAGACCGGCGTCTGGGCCGAACTCCGCGACATCGTGCTCGGCAAGGACCGCTTCGCCAGCGCCCGCGCCGGCGGCTTCGGCGACTGGAAGGACAACCTGATCGAACGCCTCACCCGCGGCATCGGCCATGCCCTGTGGAGCGAGATGATCAGCGACGCCCAAGAGGCCTTCCGCCGCGTCGGCCAGGCCGGCAGCCAGTCCTTGGCGATCCTCGCCGAGGAACTCCAGGCCCTGCCCGAGGCGCAGCGACCGCGGCTGCACCTCATCGGCCACAGCGCCGGCGCCATCTGGGTGGGCCACCTGCTGCGGCGCTGGCGCCGGTTCGACGGACCGGAGATCGACACGCTGCAACTGTTCGGACCCGCCTGCACCCTGGACCTGTACGACACGCACCTGCATCCGGCCTTGGTCAGTGGTCGGGTCCGGCGCATGGTCCACTACTATCTGGATGAGGCGCGCGAGCGCGACGACAGCGTCGGTCCCTACGGCAAGTCGATCCTCTACCTGGTCTCGCGCGCCTATCAGGACAGGCGCCGGGTGGTACCGATCATGGGGCTGGAGAAGGACTGGCGGCAGGCCGACCAGACCGGCGTCGAATCCTGGAACACCAACGATGATCCGGACAAGACCCGCAGCCCCGACCACGGCGGCTTCGACAACGACCTGGTCACCATGAACCAGGCCCTCAAGGTCATGCTCGGCAGGGCGCCGACGACGCCGTTCCGGGAGTCGGACCTCAGCGGCTACTAGCGCCTCACGTCATCGGGCGGACGGCGGTGACCAGGAACCCGTCGCCGTCCAGCTCCCAGCTCACGTCCAGATCATGCAGCCGCAGTCCGAAGCGGCGCCGCTCGGGGTAGCGGTCCATATACCCCGGGCGCGGATCCTGCGCGATCACCTGCTCGATCAGCCGCCGCAGCCGCAGCGCCCCGGACGGGTCTGCGGCGACGATCTCCTCCTCCGCGGCCGGGCTGAAGCGCACCGCCGCCAGGTCCGGCGGCGCCATCGCAAAGCCGCCACTGGCCCCATCGATACGATCCGCATAGGGCACGTAGGGCTTCACGTCCAGCACCGGCGTCCCGTCGAGCAGATCGATGCCGGACAGCCGCAGCGCCAGCCCGTCGCGATCCCGACACAGCCCATGCTGGCGCACCGCCGAGAGGCCGATGGGATTCGGCCGATAGGGCGCCCGACTGGCAAACACCCCGACCTTGCCCCGTCCACCGAGCCGCGGCGGACGCACCATCGGCCGCCAGGGCGCATCCAGGCAGTCGTCATGGAACACAAACACCAGCCAGACGTGCGTAAAGCCCTCCAGCCCGGCGAAGGCCTCGTCGCGATCATAGGGCGGCAGCAGCCGCAGCCGCCCCTCGGCGGCATCCACCAGCCCCGGCTGGCGCGGGATGCCGAACTTGTCGGTGAACGGGGAGCGGACGATGCCGATGGGCTCGAAGGGGTAGGGCATGGTTGCGTTTCGGTTCGCAGGGAGGGCAGGGCAGGGCAGGGCCTTGCCAGTTTATGGCAATGCGCCCAAGACAGATCGATGCTGTTGTCGTTGTCGTAAGGAACGTCTTACCTCATGCATCAGTGCGAAAGTCCCGATACCGTTCGCCGTCCGCGAATCCGTGTCGCCCTAGAGGGCGACCCTCCCGGGAGCCCCGGCTCCTGCGTCCACTGCGGGAGCGTCGGCGAGGGCGTGTCGACCCGGGCGTGTCGCCCTCCAGGCCGACACGGATCATTTCGTGTGTTTCGCGTATTGCGTAGTTCAGCAATCGCCGTCGGTGGATGCGCTGCGCCTATCCACCCTCCCATGTGGTTCAGCGCGTAGGCGGGGTTGAGGCACGAAACCCAGCAGCGGCGACGGAACAGCTTGAGCACGGCAGACGGGGTAGGCAACAAACCCCAGCTTTCGCCGTCGCTGGGTTTCGTGCCTCAACCCGACTACGGGGACGGGGGCTGGGGCTGGGGTTGGCCGAGGGTTGGGGGCGGGTCGGCGTAGGGGAGGCGGTAGAGGGCGACGCGGCCGATGGTCAGCGGGACGGCGATCCAGCAGTGGGCGGCGGTGCAGCGCAGGTCGGCGTCCCAGAGGGGGCTTGGGCCCTTGAAGGTGGTCGGCAGCGGCAGTGTGAACAGGGGCTGGCCGGCGGCGGGGCTCGGCGCGGCGTCGGCGCTGGCCGGGGCGGGGGCGGCGGGGTCGGCGCCGGGCGGTGCGGCGCCGAGGTCCCAGAGGCGCAGGGTCATGTCGGCGCTGGCGGTGGCGAGCTGGCGGCCGTCGGGCAGGAACAGGGCGCGGAAGACCGTCTGCTCGTGACCGATCAGCCGCAGCGGGGTCGGGTCGGCGCCGGGGCGCGGGTCTGTGCCGGCTGGGGCGGTCGGGGTCGCGGCGGCGGGGAGGGGGTAGACCGAGACCACCAGCTCGCGACCGACGGCGGCGACCTGCCGGCCGTCCGGGCTCAGCGCGGCCCAGAGCGGCCAGTCGCTGAGGCGGGCGATGGTGCGGGGGTCGGTCAGCGCGAGGCCGTTGCGCTGCCATAGCTGGAGCTGGCGCTCTTCATAGTGGGCGCTCAGCAGCGCGGTGCCGTCGGGGGTGAAGGCGGCGGATGCGATCCTGCCGTGCTCGGCGACCCGGGTCAGCGCCCCGTCGCCGGTGGCGACATCGAATAGCCCGACCTGGCCGTCGTAGCCGGCGGTGGCGAGGGTGCGACCGTCGGCGGAGAAGGCGACGGCGTGGACCGAGTCTGAGTGCTGGTCGAGGCGGTGCAGCGGCGTCAGCAGCGGGCCGTCGTCGCCGGGGGCGAGGCGCCAGAGGCGGGCGGTATGGTCGTGGCCGGCGGTGGCGATGGTGGCGTCGGTCGGGGAGATGGCGAAGCGCAGGACCATCGCATCATGGGCCTCGTCGAGCCGGAACAGCGGTGGCGGTGCGGCCCTCGGATCGGACGGGGCGGCGGCGAGGGTTGCTTGATCGGGGTCGGGGGCGGGCCTGGGCCGGGCGTCGGGGTCGCTCGGGGTCGGCTCGGGGGCGGCGGCGGGCTCGGGCAGCGGCAGGGCCTCGATGGCGCCGTCGGCCAGGCCGAGCAGCAGCAGCCGCTGCTCGGGCAGGACCAGCGCGGCGGCGGGCTCGCGCCCGGGCAACTGCCAGACCCATTGCCCCGGCAGCCCCAGCGGCCAGCGGCGCAGGGTGCCGTCGTTGGCGGCGGTGTAGGCGACCGGGCCGGCGGGGCCGGTGGCGGCGAGCACGGACCAGAGCCCGGCCTCGTGGCCCTGGTAGACGCGCAGCGCGACGCCGCTGGCCAGGTCCCAGAGGCGCATGCTGTTGTCGTAGCTGGCGGAGAGCAGTTGGCGGCCGCTGGGGTCGAAGGCGAGGCCGAGGATTCGTGTTCTCGTGGCCGCGCAGCCGCCGCAGCGGTCGGCCGTCGTCCGCGTCCCAGAGGATGATGCTGCGGTCGCCGCCGCCGGTGGCGATATGGCGGCCGTCCGGGCTGACGGCGACGGCGTTGACCTGATCGGTATGCACCCGCGGCAAGACCCGCTCGCTGCCGTCGTCCAGGGTCCAGATGCCCACGCTGCCGTTGTAGCCGCCGGCGACCAGCCGCCCGTCCGGCAGGAAGGCCAGGGCGCTGCCGTCGGCGATGGAGCTGCTCTCGCCGCTCAGCCTGCGCTCCAGGCTGCCGTCGGCGGTGGACCAGATGCTGATCGCGTCGTCCTCGCCGGCACTGGCGAGCCGGTCCTCGTCCGGGCTCAGCGCGATGGACCAGACCGCTGCCGGGGCCTGCCAGGCATCGACGGGCCGCCAGTCCGGCACCGACCAGCGGCGGATCTGGCGGTCGTCCCCGGCGCTGTAGAGGCGGCTGCCGTCGGCGGTGAAGCGCAGGGCCCGGACCGAGCCGGTGGAGCCCGCCGCCGGGTCGTGCCCCGCCAGCCGCTGCACCAGCTCGCCGTTGGCGGCGTCGAACACGGCCAGCGTGCCGCGCTCGCCGGCGGCCACCAGCCAGCGGCCGTCCGGGCTCAGGGCCAGGTCGATCAGCGCCGCATCGGCGCCGCGGTAGACCCGGTCGGCGATGCCGCGGCGCTGGTCCACGTAGCCGGCGAGCAGGTTGCGGGCGTGGCGGCGCTCGGCGGCGATCTGGGCGTCCAGCTCGACGGTGGTGCCGAGCACGCGCCAGGCGCGGGCGTAGTCGTCGCCGTCGGCGAGCAGGGCGGCGTGGGTGAGGCTGGACTCGAACAGCCGCGCGGTGCGTTGGCGCTCGGCTCGCTCCGCCTTGCGGCGCTCGGCGTCGGCGACGCCGGCCAGGTTGCGGGCGCGCTCGGTCTCGCGCAGGGCCAGGGCCTTCTGGCGCTCGGCGATCCCCTGTTGTGCTGCTCGGCCCGCTCGGCGTGCTGGCGGGCCTGGGCCTGGGCCGCGAGGGCATGCTGGCGCTCGACCCAGGCCCAGCCGGCCAGGGCCAGGGTGATGGCCAGGCCGGTGAGCGCGGCGCCGGCGATGGACCAGGCCCGGCGCAGCGCCCGGCGGCGCTGGGCGGCCTGCTCGGCGCGCCGGGCCTCGCGGGCGTCGCGGCTCTCGTCGAGGAAGGCCATGGCCTGGTGGAATGCGCCGCCGTAGCGGTGCGCCCAGGCGGCGCTGGGGGCGCGGCGCGCGCGCCAGTCGAGGGCCTGCTGCAGGTCGGGGTCGGTCCAGAGCATGCCCTGGCCGGCGGCGCGGCGGCGGGCGGCGCCGTCGAGGCGTTGGTAGAGCTCGGCGTCTCGGGCCTCGGCGTCGGTCCATTGGCGCAGCCGGCGCCATTGGCGGATCAGGGCCTCGTGGGTGATGTCGAGCAGGGCGTCGGCGGCCAGCGGGGTGCCGTCGGGGTTCGGCGGCGGCAGCAGGAAGCTGCGGCCGGGGGCGCGGAACGGGGCGGCGGCGGCGAGCAGCGCCGGGATGTCGACGCCGGCGGCCGCGGCGGCGGCGCCGACGCTGACCGGGCGGCGCACCGGCTCGCCGCCGGCGCCGGGCTCGGTGAGGGCGCGGAAGAGCTGCTCGGCGGTGCGCTGGGCCGGGGTCGGCGGGGCGTCGGGCGCGCGGGTCGGGTCGGGGGCGAGGTCGGCGTAGGCCTCCTCGGCATGGGCGTCGAGCGCGGCGCGGAGGCCGCCGAGGGCGTCGAGGTGGTGGCGGGCGAGCCGGCGGCGGCCGTCGGCGGCGGGGGCGGCAAGGTCCCAGAGGCGCATCAGCAGGTGCTGGAGCAGCGGCAGGCGGTCTTGCTGGTGGTTGGCGTCGTCGAGCAGGGCGCGGATCAGGTCGCGGTGGACCAGGGCGTTGAAGCGCGGCAGCCGCGGCGGCTTGGCGATGGCGTCGGCCAGCTCCACCGGGCGCAGCCGCGGGGTCAGGTACAGGCCGGCGTTGATGGCCTCGGGCAGGTCGGGGAAGCGGGCGCAGGCGCCGAGGAACTCCGAGCGCAGGGTGATGACGCAGTGGCAGTCCGGGTGGGCGACGGCGCCGAGCAGCAGGGCGACGAAGGCGGCGGCGTCGTTGGATTCGCGCGCGTGGTAGCGGAACAGCTCCTCGAACTGGTCGATGAGGATCAGCAGCCGCTCGCCGGGGGGCAGCGGCGCGATGCCGAGCAGCCAGCCCAGGGCCTGGCCGCCGCGGCGCAGATCGGCGGCCAGCGCGGCGGTGCCGGCGGGGCCGGGGTAGCGCGCGGCGAGCCGGGTGCGGCCCCAGGCGGTGTGCTCAAGCAAGGCTTGGGCCAGGCGCGGGAAGGGCTGCTCGCCGGGACACAGCTCGGCGATCGACCAGCGCGTGCCGGGCCAGGGGCCGTCGCCCGCCGGCGCGCGCAGCAGGCTGCCCAGGGCCGGCAGCAGGCCGGCGCGCACCAGCGACGACTTGCCGGAGCCGGAGGTGCCGAGCACGGCCAGGAAGCGGGACTCGGCGAGGCGGTCGAGCAGGGCGTCCACCTGCTCGTCGCGGCCGAAGAACAGCTCGGCCTCGTCGCGGCCGAAGGCGCGCAGGCCGGGGTAGGGGCGCTGGTTGGGGTCCCGGCGGGCGCTCATGGCTGCTTTGGCGCGGTGGCGCGCGCACGCAGCAGGTCGATGAAGTGCTCGCCGCAGTGGGCCTGGTCGTCGCTGCGGTGCACGGCAAGCTCCGGCGGCACGTACATCAGCGGCTGGTCGCCGCAGTGGCACAGATCGAGGGTCAGCGTCGAGCCGTCGTCGCGGGGCTCGACGGCGGCCTGGGTGCAGGCGTCGATCTGCTGGTCGAGCTGGTCCGGCGGGCCCTGGCGGTAGAAGAACAGCACCGCGGTGCTGCGCTCGAGCTTGGTGCGCAGGTCGCGGCGCAGCGCCGAGGGTTTGCAGTCGCGCGCGAGCTGGGGCTGGGTGTGCAGCGGCACGGCGGTGCCGAGGCCGGGGTGGGATTGGCGCAGGTGCTCGGCCAGGGCCAGGATCGGCTCGGCGTCGTCGATGCCGCCGTTGACCAGCACCAGGTGGCGGCCGGCGAGGGGGGCGGGCGCGGGGTCGTCGGCGGCGGGCTCGGGGCCGGCGGGGGCGGCGGCGCTCGGCGGCTCCAGCGGGTCGTTGTCGTCGATCACGACCTCGCCCTCGCCGGCGGCGATCTCGGCGATGCGGGCGCTCATCTGCCGGGCCAGGCGCTTGAGCACCTGCAGGTATTGGCGCTCGGTGGGGTCGGGGATCGGGTCCCAGAGGGTGCAGGGCTGGTGCTCGGCGTCGGCGGCCCAGAAGCGGAAGTCGGTGACCGCGCGCAGCCGGCGATGGGCGGCGCGGGCGCGGTCGCCGTCGAGCATGGCCTCGTCCACCGGGCTGTGCCAGACCGGGAACAGGCGGTTGGGGCCGTCGCCCTGGGCCTCGACGAACAGCTCCAGCTCGCGCAGGCACCAGTCGGAGTCGAACCAGGCCGGCGACAGCACCGGCACGAACAGCCGCGAGGCCTGGAGCTTGGCGGCGATCTCGGGGGCCAGCTGCTCGCCGCCGCGCAGCTGCTCGTAGTCGATCCACAGCAGGCCGTCGCGCTGGTTTCGGCGCAGCCGCCGGGACAGGTTGCCGATCAGGGCGCGGGTGAGTTCATCGTGGAGCACCTGCACCCAGCCGCGGCAGCTGCCGTCGGGGCCGGGCAGGCTGCTGGCCAGGTTGTTGTCGCGGGCGTAGCTGATGAAGGCCTGGTAGCGGATGTCGTCCATCGTCGGCGGTCCGTCGGGATTGGGGGTTGGGGCCGGCTGCGGGGCTGAGCGCGACCGTCGCCGATGCGCTTGGGGTGCGCCGGCCGACATCAGAGACCGAATCGTAGGGGCTTGTCAATGTGGCGAGGTGCGAACCGCATCGCGGCTCGCCGATCACCGATGCGGGTCGCGATCACGCAGCGCATCCTATCGGCTGGCGCCCGAGCCGAGCCCACCGGCCTTGCGCTAGTGCTTTGCCGCGCAAATTCCGAGACCGCCCGCAGCTGTGGGAGCGATTTGCAATCGCGACCGCCGCGACGCGGATGTCGCGACTGCAAGTCGCTCCCACAGCGCCAATTGGGCATGCCGGCGGTCTTGGGACTTCCGCAGCGGTGCACTAGAATCCTGGCCTATGGACGAGATCGCCACCCCTCACGACACCTATTTTCGAGGGCGCGGTGCTGACCCGGCTGGTGCAGCTGGCGCTGCGCTGGATCTTCAGCGAGGCGCCTACCGAGCGTCTGCGCGAGCTGCTGGCGCTGATCGAGCAGGTCGACGATCGCGAGACGGCGGTGGAGGTGTTGGAATCGCTGCTGCGCTATTAGTATCGATTCAAAAACAAGTGGTGCAGACGCCCGCTCGCTGAGCCTTTGGATTGGCCGTTTCGTCGTTGCGTCTGCACCACTTGTTTCTGAACCTTGACTTACATTCAGGGCACCGGGCGCGTGGATGAGCCCGAGGTGCGCCATCTATTACAACAAACCCCGACTGGAGATCCGATCATGCAGACCTTTATCGACCGCTACATTGAGCAGGGCCGCGAGCAGGGCCGCGAGCAGGGCCGCCAGCAGGGCCGCCAGCAGGGTGAGGCATCGATGCTTCTGCGCCAGATCGCGCGCAAGTTCGGCCAACCCAGCGAGGCGGTGCGCGAGCGCATCCTCGCCGCCGATGCCGAGACCCTGCTGGACTGGTCCGAGCGCATCCTGACCGCCGATTCCGTGGACGCGGTGCTGCACTAGCGCCGCTGCGTGAGAGAGAGGGGCTACCCATGCTGATGACAAATCTCGAGGCCGTTCCCGGCCATACCATCGTGCGCCATCTGGGCCTGGTCCAGGGCAGCACCGTGCGCGCCAAGCATGTCGGTCGCGACATCATGGCCGGGCTGAAGAATCTGGTCGGCGGCGAGCTCAAGGGCTACACCGAGCTGATGCAGGATGCCCGCCAAGAGGCCGTCGATCGGCTCGCCGAGCAGGCCGAGGCCGTGGGTGCGAACGCCGTGCTCAATGTGCGCTTCACCACCTCGTCGGTGGCCCAGGGCGCGGCGGAGCTGCTGGCCTACGGGACGGCGGTGGAACTGGAGCCCGCGCCGTGATCGAACTCGGCATCCTGCTGTCGCTGCTGGTGCTCGGCTATTTGGTCGGTAGCTGGCTGGAGCGGCGGCATTATCGATCCATCATCCGGCGCGAGGCCGCCTTTCGGCGCATCCCCGTCTTCGCCACCCGGCATCTGCCGACGGAGCTGGCGGCGGGGACGCGGACCACGCTGGTGACGGGCAGCGTCGTCATCTCGGTGGACTACTTCAAGCGCTTCCTCGCCGGGCTGCGGGCCTTGGTGGGCGGGCGGGTGACGGCCTATGAGTCGCTGATCGACCGGGCGCGCCGCGAGGCCATCCTGCGGGCGCAGGATCAGGCCCGGCGCAAGGGCGCCAGCATGGTCTTCAACCTCAAGCTGGAGACCGCGTCCATCTCCAAGGGCGCCAGGGACAGCGTGGGCTCGGTGGAGGTGCTGGCCTACGGTACCGCGGTCATCCCGCCGCGCGACCTGCCGGGGGGCTGACCCTGGAGTACAGCAACCGCCCAATCCCCGAGGGGATCAACACCAGCAAGGTGCATCCGCTCGGCGCGCTGTTGCGGCTGCTCGCGGCGGTGGCCGCCGGGCTGCTGGGGCTGTTCTGGCTGCTCGGCCTGGCCGCCGACTGGCTCAGCCCGCGCATCCCGTTCGATGTGGAGGCCAGACCCTGATCGGCTCCGGCGGCGGCGATATCGCCGACGGCCTGGTCGGCGGTTCCGGCCTGGTGACCAATCTCGGCTTCAGCCGCGAGCAAGAGGCGGAGGCCGATCGCGATGCGTTGGCCGCGGTGCATCGCCTCTACGGCAGCAGCGTCGGCGCCACCGACCTGTTCCGGTAGCTGTTGCAGGCCGAGCGCGAGGAGGGCGGGCTGCCCCAGGGGCCGGCGATCCTGCATACCCACCCGCTGACCGAGAAGCGCCTGAACGCGCTCGACGCGCTGGCCCATGCCAACGGCTGGGACGCCCCGGCCGAGCCGGTGGCGTTGCCGGGCTTCCTCGAGCGCTAGAACGGCGCGAACGAGCAGGCGGATGTTATTCTTGTCGCATCTGCCCGCCAGGTTACCGCCGGTCGCTGCGCCACTCGACGGACACGTCGTTCCAGCCAGGCACGGCAACGCAGGACTCCCGCCTCCGCGCGTTCCCTTGGCCGTCGTCGAGGACGCGATCGACAACGACAGCGATAGCGACTCCCCCGACATGCCCAAGGTCCTCTACACCACCTCCACGCTGCCGCGCTGGGCGTCCGACCCCGAGGCACGCTTCGTCCTCGATCTGGCCCGCAATCTGCCTGCGCACTGGCAGGCGACCATCCTGGCACCGCAATTTCCCGGCGCCGCCGCCCGCGAGACGCTGGAGGGCATCGACGTCATCCGCTACCGCTATGCCCCAGCGACCACCTGGGAGACGCTCTGCTACCCGGGGTCCATCATCGGGCGGGTGCGGCAGAACCCGCTGCTCGCGGCACTGGTTCCCGGTTTGCTGGCCGGCCTGCGCCGGGCCGTCGGCGCCGCGCTGCGGCACCAGCGCTTCGACTGCGTGCACGCCCATTGGCTGTTGCCGCAAGGGCTGGTGCATGGCCTCATGTCCGGTCGCGACCCGCACCCGCCGCTGATCGTCACCTCCCACGGCGGCGACCTCGGCCTGGCTGGACGTTGGCCGCCGCTCGCCGCGCTGCTGCGACGGGCAGCACGTCGGGCGGACCGGGTGACGGTGGTGGCCCCGGCGATGCGCGATCAACTGGCCGCGCTCGATCCCGCGCTCGACCCCGCACGGATTCCGGTGATCTCGATGGGCGTCGACCTCGACCGCTTCCGGCCCGATCTGCGCGATCCGGCCTGGCCGGCAGCCCACGGCCTGCGCCCGCCGGTCATCCTGTTCGTCGGTCGCCTGGTGGAGAAGAAGGGGGTCGCGACGCTGCTCGATGCCGTTGCCCGGATGGCGCGGCCCGCAACGCTGGCCATCTGCGGCGATGGCCCGCAGGCCGCGAGCCTGCGTCGGCGCGCCGAGGCGCTCGGCATCGCCGCAAGGGTGCGCTTCCTCGGCGCGCTCGACCACCAGCGGCTCGCGGTGGCCTATGCCTCGTCCGACATCTGCTGTGCGCCGTCGGTGCCGGCCCGCAACGGCGACCTGGACGGGATGCCCACCGTGCTGCCCGAGGCCGCCGCCTCCGGCCTTGCCCTGGTGGGCAGCGACCTGGCCGGCATCCCGCTGATCATCGAGCCCGAGCGCACCGGAGCGCTGGTGCCCCCCGGCGATGCAGCCGCCCTGGGGTCGGCGCTGGACCGACTGGCCGCGGACCCGGCGCTGCGCCGGCGCCTCGCCGCGGGCGCGCTCGCCAAGGCGGCCGGATTCAGCTGGCCGGAGGTCGCGGCGCGCTTTGTGGGCGTCTATGAAGCGGCCATCGAAGGCCATCGCCAGGTCGCGACGTCGGTCGCCGGAGCATCGCAATGAAGGTCTGTATCGTCGCCACCGAGGTGCTCGGCTGGGGCAGCGCCGGGGGCTTCGGCTTTGCCGCGCGCTCACTCGCCCGCGGGCTTGCCGAGCAGGGGATCGATGTGTGCATCGTCGTGCCGCAACCGCGCGGCACCACCGAGCAGCGCATCCGGCTCCACGGCGTCGAGGTGCTGGCCTATCCGCGCCTCGACATCGCCGCCGGCACCGCACGGCTCGCCGAGGCCGATGCCGATGTCTACCACAGCCAGGAGCCCTCGCTCGGGACCTGGCTCGCCCGGCGCGCGCACCCGCGGCGCCTGCACCTGGTCACCAGCCGCGACCCGCGCATGGCCTGGGACTGGTGGCAGGAGCTGCGCTATCCCACCTACAGCCCGGCGCAAGTCCTGCGCACCGCCGCCTACTACGAGAATCCGCTGACCCGACGGGCCGTGCGCAAGGCCGCCGCGGTCTATGTGCCGGCCCATTTCCTGATTGATCGGGTCGCGCGCAAGTACCGCCTGCGCCAGCCGCCAAGCTTTCTGCCCACGCCCATCCGCATCCCGTTGGAGGTGCGCAAGGCGGCGCAGCCCACCGTCTGCTTCGTCGGCAGGCTTGATCGGCGCAAGCGGCCCGAGCGCTTCTTCGAACTCGCCGCCGCCTTTCCCGACGTCCGCTTCATCGTCGCCGGCTCGGCCCAAGACCCGCGCTTCGCGGCGCAGCTGGCCGGGCTCGCGCGGCCCAACCTGGATCAGCGCGGCTTCGTGAACCAGTTCGCCGGCGACGCGCTGTCCCGAATCCTTGGTGCCTCCTGGGTACTGGTGAACACCTCCGCCCGCGAGGGGCTGCCGAACAGCTTCATCGAGGCCTGCGCGCACCGCTGCGCAATCCTCAGCCCCATGGACCCGGACGGCTTCGCCAGCCGCTTCGGTGCGCTGGTCGACGGCGGCGACTTCGCCGGCGGGCTGCGCCGACTGCTCGCTGGCGATCGCTGGCGCGAGGCCGGCCTGGCCGGACATGCCTACGTCGCCGAGACCAACGGCTTCGAGCGGGCGGTCGCCGCCCACATCGACGCCTATCGGCGGCTGCTCGCGCAGCGGGCGGGGTGAGCGCGCGGCGCACACTGCTCTGCTCCCCCCCCCTCCCCCACCAGGTGCCGAATCACCCACCGCGCCGTCTTCTACTACTCCCCCCCCCCCCCCCCCCTCCCCCCCCCCCCCTCGCCGCGCGGCGACGGCGCATCTGATCCGCGAGCCGCGCTCGCGGTCGGTTCTGCAAGGGCTCGGCGTGCCCAACACACGCATCATCGGCTCCGTGGACGCCGCCTTCGCCAATCCCGTTACGGGTCGCGCGGTGCCGGCCGAACAGGCGCGCGACATCGCCGTCATGGTCCGCGGCGACCGCCCGGCGGACCTGGATGCCTGGGCGGCCTTGGTGGAGGCGCTGCGCCCTCGCTACGGCGTGCGCGTGCATTACCTGCACGGCTGCGTGCAGCACGACCCGCCCCTGCGCCGAGCCCTCGGCCGGCGCTGCCGGCTCGACGACGACGGTCGCGTCCTGAGCCTGCCGGAGCTGCAAGCCAAGCTCGGTCGCATGGCGATGCTGATCACCGAGCGCTATCACGGGGTCGTCTTCGGGCTCCAGACCGGCACCCCGGTGCTGCCCATCGCGTCGACCACCCATAAGACCGCCGGCCTGCTGGACCTGCTCGGTCAGCCCGTGCCGGTGCTGCCGCCGCCCGCGGGCGACGTTCTCGAGGCGTACCTCGCACAGACCGACGCCCTCTGGGAGCAGCGTGCCGCCCAATCGGCGCAGGGTTTGCGCTTCGCCGACGCCGCGCGCGAGCAGCTCGACCGCGACTACGCCGCGCTGTTCGCCGAGCTCTGGCGCCCCACCGGCGAGCCTTGCCCCACCACGCCGCAACCACAACCGACAAGTCCGCGATCATGAGCGACAACAAGCTTCCCGACTTCTTGATCATCGGCGCCCCGAAATCGGGCACGACCTCCCTCTACTACTACTTGCAGCAGCACCCGCAGGTCTGGATGCCCGCGGTCAAGGAGCCGCACTGGTTCCTGTTCGACGGCCCGGAGCCGCCGCCCCTCGGCGGGCCGCGCGACCCGATCCGCGGGCGCGAGATGATCCGTAGCTGGCCGGACTACCAGGCGCTGTTCTCGGCCTGCCCGCCCGGCCGGGTCTGCGGCGAGGCGTCGGTGCGCTGTCTCTATTCGCCCCAGGCCTGTGCCGCGATCCGCAGACGGCTGCCCGATGTCCGGTTGATCCTGATCCTGCGCAATCCCGTCGATCGCGCCTATTCGGCCTATCGGCGTGATCGTGCCATTGGGGCAGAGCGCTGTGCGACCTTTGCGGAGGCCATCGCCGATGGCCCGCAACGCGAGCGAGATGGCTGGTTGACCGGCATCTACCAGGATTTGGGCTTTTACGCGCGTGCGCTCAAGCCCTGGATGGAGACCTTCGATCCCGCGCAGCTGCGCATCTACCTCTATGACGATCTGGTTGCCGATGCCGCCAACCTGGTGGGCGATCTCTACCGCTTCATCGGCGTTGACGACGGCTTTCAACCGGACCTCAGCCGGCGCTTCAATGTCACCGGCAGGATCCGCAACCCGGTGTGGCGGCTGTTCTGGGGCGGCGCCCGGGGGCTGCGCTCGCATCTGGTGCCGTACGTGCCGACACCGCTGCGCGGACGCCTATTCAAGATCGCCGCGGGGCTGCCCAGGGTGAAAGACGAGGCGGAGCCCCTAGACCCAATGATCCGCGTGCAGCTCACCGATGCCTATCGCAACGATATATTGGCGCTAGCGGCCCTGCTCGGTCGCAATCTCGATGCCTGGCTGGAGACCGAGCCGCGCACGACCAATGCGCCCGCCGGCAAGGCATCGAGCCGTCCGTCATTGCCGTCCGGATGAGCCGGCAGGCGGCCCACCGCTCGATCGCCCGCAACGCGGGCTACCTGGTCGGTGCGCGGCTCTTGGCGAGGGGCCTGCGCGTCGTCTATCTCGTCGCGCTGGCGCGCCTGCTCGGGCCGGAGCTGTTCGCGCTGTTGAGCTATGCCCAGTTCTGGCAGCTCTTATTCTTCACGCTGGTGGTGTTCGGCACCGGCCGCCTGCTCAGTCGGGACATCGGCCGCGACCCGGTCGGCTTCTCCGCGGTGCTGACGACCACATTGACGCTGCGTCTTGCGCTCGGGCTGGTGGTGGCGCCAGCGACCGCCCTGGCCGGCTGGTACCTCGCACCAGACCCCGCCGCGCGGCCGCTGCTGGTGGTGTTCTCGCTGGCCCTGCTGGCGCGCGGCATCGCGGCCTGGAGCCAACAGGTGTTCACCGCCTACGAAGCGAGCCACCTGACGCTGCGCCAAGAGGCGCTGTGGCGCTCCGTCGAGGCCGTTCTCGGACTCGCCGCGCTGGCCGCGGGGGCCGGACTGCTCGGCATCGCCACGATCCACGCCCTGACCTGGGGCCTGCAGGCGGTGACTGGACTGCTGTTGGTGCATCGCAGGCTGCATGCTGTCAGCCTCGGCTGGGACCGCGGGCGGCTGCGCATCCTGCTGCACGACGGTCTCAGCGCCATGCTCGTGGCCTTCGCGCTGGGCCTGATCCAAAACGGCAGTCTGCTGGTCTATCTCAAGCTCTGTCCCGCGAATACCGACGGCGGTCAGCTCGCGGTGGTCATACAGGCCCTGTCGCTGCTGCTGCTGGTGCCCAAGGGGATAGCGGTCAGCACGCTGCCGGTGCTGGGCCGGCAGGTCGCGGCGGGCAGCAGCGACGCCGGTCGGACCGTGGCGGGTCTGCTCGCGGTCACGCTCGCGATCGCCGGTGCCCTGGCCCTATCGGGAACGGCCCTGGCGCCGACGATCACCGAGCTACTGCTCGGCGCCGACTACGCCCAGGCCGGGGCCTGGCTCGGGCCCAGCCTATGGCTGCTGTTGCCCTTCGCCGCCGGGCAGCTGCTCTCCCAACTGCTGTTCGCCCACGGCGACATGTGGGCAAACACCACGAGAGCTTGGTTCGGTGCGACAGCGACTTTGCTTGCGCTCTGGCCGCTGGGCGCGCTGTTCGGGGCGCCGGGAGTCCTCACGGCGATGGCCATCGGGCTCACGCTGTGGGCTTTGGCCCTGTTGACACTGGTGCATCGCCAAGGCCATCTGGGCTTAGGCGCGGGTGCAAAATAGCCACCCGCTTAGTGTCGACGTCAACGACCAGCGCGTCGTGCCGGGAGCAGAACAAGCGGATTTTCAACCCCGGCAAGTATTTGAGCGCATCATCAGCAGACCTTGCCCTACCCCTGGATCAAGCGCGTGCGGACTCATTGCCCACGCTAGCCTGGCGTGCGCAGGAATGGGCTACGGAGTTCCAGATTCATCACCGCAGCAAGCTGCGCGTAATAAGGTATGCGATGCAGATGCCGAGCGATAAGAGCGATCAGCGTTAGAAACAAAAACAAGAACACAAACAGATTCAGACTCTCGACATACCGGCCAGAGAGATTGAGTATGACATTTCCTGCCGTAAAAGAGACCAGCGAAGCGGTCCCTACCGGCAGGACATACGCCAAGGGCCGAGCGGGAGGTCTCGATCCGACCAGGACATAGATCAGAGAGATGGCCAGCAGGCTGTAGACTGTGCCGATGACGTAGTAACCGGGCGCATTGAGCGCACGGTAAGTGCGGCCTGCAAAGTTGACCCAGGCCTGCCAGGGTGTATCAGGAATAAAGAGCGCCCCGAACAGGCCAAACAGCAGCACGAGCGAGGCCAAGACAGCGGAGAAACGGATGGCGCGTACGCGCTGATTGGACGTTATGAAGCTTGTCGCCACAATCATGCCGGAGAGATAAAACGTGAAGGCCCCGAGGACACTTGGCCCACGCCGCTCCATTCCAATTCCGAACAAGATATTGGCCGGACGTGCTAATAGACCAAAATCAACCGCCTGCAAGGGGCCGATACTGGCATTAACAACAAACAACAGGACTAGCAGGGTATACAGGACACCAACTCCATATCTCAGCCTCAGCATAATGATTGCCGGTGTAAGCAACAACATGATGCTGTACACCCTGAGGATATTTCCAAAATGCGAGTTGGATAGAAGAACCAGAGAAGCAACAAAGCCTTAGATCGTCTTATAATCGCCCAAATAGGCCGAAAAGCTTACCAGGGCGTAGGCTACGTAGCACTGAAAGCTGCGCACGTAGATGCGCCGACGCACAGCCGAAACGCCAAGATTGCGAGCGCGCCTGGTGTAGACAAACTCCACCATGAAGCCGAACATGAACACGAAGATCGGGGTTGCCGATCTCGTGAACTGCTTGAGCATGTAGCTATCGGGGCCGAGCTGTTCGAAAACCCCCGCGGCATTCAAGGCATGGGCGAATAGCGCAAGAAAAATGGCGTACGTCCTTGCCACATCAATAAAGGTCAGGCGCTGCGGTAAAGGTTCTGTCAAACCAAGTCCTCCAGAAAAGATCCCGGCGGGTAGGCGCGCCCCTACAGCCTTGCTACGGCGTTGATCCGCCTAGCTGCCGCGGCCTCTCCGCCTTATGCGTACTGCGCCGCGCCATCTTGTGCCTGTCGGCTGGGCTGATCAAGACGGGGCTCGTGTCGGACTAGGCTGCACCTGGTAATGGGGCTTTGCAGCAGTACCTGGTCTTGACCGCTCTTCCTGCGTAACCGTTTAGCCCCCTCTCCCCGCGGCCGACTACGCGAGCTTTAAAACAAAAGAGTTGGAGACGAACGCTCGCGTGGTAAAGGCGACGGGGCGAGGTCTCCCAGTGTATACCCGTCACACATGGGTTTTCGGTCGCGATGCACCGTCCCCCGCACCCGATCGCAGCTGACGCCTCCGAGCCTTTGTGCGACGATGACTCGTCGGCGTGCCTTGCGCTCGGGCACGGGGAGCACACCTCGCTTTCCCGAAAACCCATGTGCGACGGGGGCTGCATCGCATCGCGCTGGGCTGGGACCGCGGGCACCTGCGAGCGTTGCTGCATCGGGATCGGGATCGAAATCGATTGCACGTCCCTGGCGGCCCCGTTCTAGCGCCTACCTTCCCGATTTCGATAGCGATTTCGATAGCGATGTCGATTCCGACAAATACTTGCACATTCTCTCCGGCTTGGGAGCAAGGGCGTGCGTCAAGACAAGTCCGATGGGATGAAAGTTGACAGAAATCGCCTTAGGCGCGAATCACTCCAGTCTTGAGGTCAGCCCCCCCGCGCGTCGCGCCCGGATGCGTTCAAGCGCGACCTGATTGCCCTTGATCAGGCCCCAGCGCCGCAGCAAAAACAGATAGCCTCGCAGGTTGTCCAGGAAGCCATGCCACTGTCGCTCGTAGAAGCGCAGCGGCACATGCTCCACGGTCGTCCAGTCGCCTGCGTAGCCCAGCGCCTGCGCCACCGGCTTGACCAACTGCTCGATCCGGCGAACCTCGCGGGGCTTCAAGACGCGACCATAGCGCCTGACGTTGTCGCTCACGATCCCCGTGGCCTGTCGGGTCGCCTCGGTCTTATCGCCCATGCGCTCCGCGGGGCGTTCCAGAGACAGCATCGCCGGGTCGAACGCCAGCTCAAGAAAGGCGCAGACCGCGCGCAGCTCCTGCTCCGGCGCCGCGAGCAGCGACTCGTACTTGATCTCGTGATAGGCATCGGCGCCGAGCGCCCTGCCGATCCGCATCGCGCGACCGACACCCTCGCGCCAGTTCTCCGAAACGATCAGCGCATCACCGCCCCAGGCCTTGCGCACCGAGGAGGCCCGATCTCGCGGATCACGAATGATGTGCAGGAACTTCGCCGCCGGGAATGCCTCCCGCAAGATCGGCAAATGGCCCAGATAGGTCGGTGTCTTGTCGCCCCAGATGCAGTCGCAGCCGCTGCCCCCGGCGTACAGTCGCAGCAGCCGTTCCATGTTCTCCTGAAAGGTTGCCGCCCGACAGCACGCCTTGAGTTCGCCGCGCTCGAAGGTCCGCCCCTTCGCCTGGCTGGTGAAGAAGAAATTCGTGGTGCAGAAGAAGCGGATGAAGGCGTCGCACCAGGCGTCATCCGTCCGCCACTGCCGGTCCTTGCACTCATACGCAAGCCGGGCGATGAAATAGGCCTCGTGGTTGACCAGGCAGACCCGAGGATGCCGGTTCAAAAGGTCTCTGATCAGCGTCGTTCCGCTGCGCGACATACCGACGACAAACAGGGGTCCGCGAAAATTGGTAGTTGCTGCCGCCATTGCCATTAGTGCCTCTTGACCGAGCAGTATACCTGAATCAGTGAAGTAAATGGTGATCCTATCGCAACACGGGTCCGAAACGAGCCAAACGGCGGGCAATGAGCGAAGGTATTTGTCGCCGAGGCGGGCTGCGGGCGCGAAACGGATTCAATCCGTGGAAAACCCTGCGGTTTCGGCAATAGAGGAGCGCCGCCACGCGGCGGCAGCGGATCGTCCCCTTGGACGGCGGGGCTCAGGTCGTGGCGAGTTGCCGGTAGAGTCGATGGAAGACCCGGTAGGCCGGGCAGCTGCGGCCGAACACCAGCTTCAATCGTCGGGCGGTTTGCACGAGTCGGGCGGCGATGTAGATCAATTCCTGCATCACGGTGCGCAGGCGCCGACGTTTGGCGCGATGCCCGGGCGGCGCGTCGGCCCCAAGCAGGCCCTGTTGGCCGAGCCAGCGCAGGATGTTGTAGGCGAGCTGTGCGCAGGCGAGCACCAGAGCGTTGGTGGCGAACTTGCCCGAGGGCAGGCGTTCGATGTCCAGATCGGTCTTCAGCTCGCTGTGGAACTGCTCGCTGGTGGCATGCTCGGCGTACAGCGCGATGATCTCCTGCGGGTCGCAACCCAAGCTGGTCCACCAGCCTTCGATCTCGATCTCGGGCACCAGCAGGTGTTGGCCGTGCTTGTCGATGCGCCGCTCGACCACCCGCATGATCCGGCGCATCGGGTAGGCGTAGCCGTCATGCTCGCGGGTTTCGCGCACGCAGAAGACGGCGACGCGCTTGCCCGCGCGGGGGTGTTCCCACTCGGCGTGCTCCTCGGCGTAGTCGCACCACTGCTCGGGGCGCTCCCGACGCGGATTCCACTTGATGATGTAGTGTGCCGGCAGCGCCTCGGGGCGGGCGGCGTTGTGCGCCTCGATCACGGCGACGTTCTCGATGGCATCGTTGCCGCCGTCGAGCCGCACCAGCGGGGCACGCCAGGTCAACCTGCGCGCGCGCTCCAGCACGCGTTGCAGAAACGCCGGCGTGTCCTTCTGGCAGTGCTGGCTGCCGGCGCGCAGTTCCAGCTCCAGACACCAGCCTTCCTCGCCGAGATAGGCGGCCATCGGCGCGAAGCCGTCGCTGCCCTTGTAGGTGCGCGAGACGCCTTCCTTGTGCGAGCCGCCGTTGTCGAACGGGGTGACGTCCGCATCCAGCGCCACCAGTCCGTTCGCCAGCGGCGTCACCGGTGCGCCGACGCGCTCCAGGAAGGCCATGCTCGCCGACAACACGAGCCCGGCGAACGCCTCGGCATGGGCGTCGAGCCGTTGGCGCAGCGTTGCCGTCGAGGCGATGGCCTCCAGCCCCAACGCTTCGCAAAAGTACGCGTCCTCGCGAAACCCCTCGATCGCCTCGAAGTCGCTCTTGCCCAAGCAGATCAGACCGATATAGCTGGCCAAGATGTCGCGATGGCTGATGGCGTCGCTGCGCAGCGCGCCCGCCGCCGCCGCATCCGCATCCGCATCCGCATCCGCAGCCAAATCCGTGTGGCGCTCCAGCGCCATTCCAATCAGTCCGAGTCCTGCGTGGGAGGTGAAATCCGCCTCCGATTGGGTCATGAGCAACCGCCGCATGCCTTCACCTGTCGAGTGAGCCTGGGAAAAAACAAATTATACATCCAGGCCGCTGTAATTTCTCGCTATTTTTGCATTCCTGGCATATAGACTTCACTGTTCCGGGGTGTTATCAACAGTTATCAGTTCCGGGGACGGACAGTTCCGCCAGTTCCGCCAGTTCCGCCAGTTCCGGGGACCAGTTCCGGGGACAGTTTACGACCAGTTCCGGGGACAGTTTACTTAATTGCTCGGGACAGTTGGACAGTTCCGGGGACAGTTTACTTAATTGCTCGCGCGGAGTAGGGGACCAGTTCGACCAGTTCCGGAGACCCAGTTCCGGGGACAGTTTGCTTAATTGCTCGCGCGGAGTAGGCTGGAACTGGGATTACAGGGAAAAGCAAGGAAAAGGGGCCAAGGAAAAGGGGCCAGGCTCAATTAATGCGAAGAACGACCAAACAATCGCCCAACAATAGGCTTGGCCCGACCGGCCGCTGCCGTGCCGTGCGCTCCTGCGCACCGGCGCGCGGCCAGCCTTGACGTTGAACGGTTCAGATCGCGGCTCGCTTCGCTCGCGCGATCTAACCTAATTCGTTAGTGAATCTTTACTAAGGCGATTTCTGTCAACTTTCATACCATCTGACTTGTCTTGACGCCCGCCTTCGGCGTCGGGCTGGCGGTCACATAGCGAGCTCAGCTCCCGCCAGCCCTCCTTGAAGGCGAACGTCAATCCTGCGTCATCTGGTATGAAAGTTTCCGGCAATCGCCTAAGTCGGACAGGCTCCTAGCCAGCGCGCACAAACAGGATGCAGTTGCCGGCCTTGTCCGCCTCGGTGTACCCCAGACGACGCAGCCGGCGGCGCAGTGCGTTGGCGCGCACCGCACCCGTGGAGCCCGGATGCAGCTCAACGATGAGCTTGCGCACCTGCGCGAGATCGGCCTGCGGCAGCAGCTCGATTTCAGCGCCCTCGATATCGACGATCAACAGGGTGGGACGGACCCGCGCCAGCTCGGCGGTGATGGAGCGCACCGGGACCTGCACCGTGCGGGCATAGCGACTCGTGGTATCGCGAAACAGGGAGGAGTCGGAGAAATCGGACGAGATATGGAAGTCGCGAACGCCAGGCTCGGCGCCGAGCAAACAGAGATTCATCTCGGGCGCGACGCCGTTGAGCGCGTAGTTCTCTTCGATCAGCGGCGCCAACGCGGGATTGGCCTCGAAGGCGAAGACACGCTCCGAGCCGATGCGCAGCGCGCAGGCGGTGGACAGCATCCCGATGCCGCCGCCGAGCTCCATGACCACGTCGTCCGGCTCCACGACACTGAGCGCGAGGCGCCGTTCCGAGCGCGTGTGCACACCGGAGACGAGACGCCACGCGTTCTTGACCGAGAGACTCGGATGGACGCGGACACGGATGCCGTCGATGGTTGCCACCTCGCCATAGGGGAGATCGGCCGCGCTCAGGCGCCGCCAAGCGCTGTGCGCGGGACGGCGCCAGCGGTGGTAGAACCGCTGAGCCGATGCAAGCATGCCGGCGGGGACGCGCCGCTGAAGACCCTCGCGCAACGCCTGGATGTGGAATTCAACACCCCAGCCAATACGCTCCAAGGTGCCCGGAAATCTGCTCGTTGCCATCGCTCACCATAGCCCAATCGGCGTTGATCAATACGGACTCCTTGGCCGGACAGGCTCCTGGCTGCCGGGTTCCAGAGACCCTGTCTGCGGGAACGCAATCGCTACTTGATGGCCAAGAAGCCCTCGAAGCTCACATATTTGAAGACGGTCATGACATCGACGAAGCCCGCGCGCTGCATCAAGTCCAGATTGCCCTGGGTGGAAAAGGGCTCCAGTACACCCTTGAGGCTGCGCGCCTTGGCGATGATCTCCGCATCGGTAAATCCCTGCTCGGATTTATAGTCCGTGTAGAGCTGCGTCATCGCATCCTGAAACCGCGCATCCGGCGCCCTCACCTTCTCGAACATCAGCAATGCACCGCCCCAGTTGAGCGCTGCGTAGATCTTGTCCAACACCAGTTGCCTGAAGCGCGGCCGAATGAACTGCGCGGTGTAGTAGGCCACGATCAGATCGCACGCCTGCAACTGAATCTCGACCACATCGCCGGCGATGATCTCGACGTTGTCGAGGCCGTCGCAGCGCTCCTGCGCAAGGGCCGCCATGTCGTCGGCGAGATCGATGCCGATGATCCGCGCCTCCTGGTCGCGGTGGCGCTCGGCCAGCCGTCGGGTGAGGGAGCCGGTGGAGCAGCCGAACTCGTAGACCTTGGAGCCCGAGCCGACGAAAAAGTCCGAGAGCTTGAGCGCCAGTTCGTGGCCCTCCTCGTAGAAGGGGACAGAGCGGCGCACATGCGCGTCGAACTGGCTCGGCACATCGCCATCGAAGCGCCAGCGCGCATTGCCGGCGCGAATATCATCGCCTACGTTTGTCATGATCGGGTGCCTGGTGGATCAGAGAAGACCGATCGGCCTGATGCGCGCATGGTAGGCTAAGCGCGTTGGCGCTGCCAGCCGTATCCGCCGCTTCAGGTCCGTCTCCGAGATCGAGCAAGCACCGGGTGGAGCGCCGTGTCGATGGGACGCCCTTCCAACTCTGACGACAGGTCCATGCGCAAGACCCGCCTCCCCGATTTCCTGATCATCGCAGCGCCGAAGGCCGGCACCACATCGCTGTATCACTACCTGCAGGCACACCCCCAAGTCTGGATGCCGCGGCTCAAGGAGCCGAACTGGTTCATCTTCGACGGCCCGGAAACGCCCCGCTTCGGTGGCCCTCACGACGGCATCCGCCGGCGTGAGATGATCGACAGCTGGGACGCCTACCGCGCGATGTTCGCCGAGTGCCCGCCCCACAAGGTCTGCGGCGAGGCATCTATCCGATATGTGTATCACAGCCAGGCGCGACAGGCGATTCGCCGCCGCATGCCGGACGTGCGACTGATCGCGTTGTTGCGTCAGCCGGCCGATCGGGCCTATTCCGCCTATCAGCGGGATCGTTCGCACGGCTTGGAGCCCTGCGCAACCTTCGCCGAGGCGATTGCCGACGGTCCGCGACGCGAGCGCGAAGGCTGGCGCCGAGGTGCCTACCAAAGCCTCGGCTACTACGCCCGCGCCCTGGCACCCTGGTTCGAGACCTTTGATCGGTCCCAGCTGCGCATCTATCTCTACGACGATCTGGTGGCCGACCCCGCTGCGCTGATCCGCGACATCTACCGGTTCATCGGCGTCGACGACCGCTTCGAGCCCGACATGACGCAGCGATTCAACGTCACGGGCACGATCCGAAACCCGCTGTGGCGGCTGGCATGGCGCGGCTCCAGGCGGCTGCGCTCGCATCTAATGCCCTGGGTGCCGATGCGGCTGCGTGGAAGATTCTTCGAGTTCGCCGCGCGCCTACCGGTTAAGCCCGAGACGCGCGAGCGCATCGATCCGGACCTGCGCGCGCAGCTCACGGAGGCGTATCGCGACGACATCCAGATGCTGTCGCGGCTGATCGGGCGCAATCTCGATGCCTGGCTCGAGCCCCGTACCTGAGTGCGCGGCCCGACGTTGGAAGTTTGAAGTGCGACTTTCGAACCGATAGGTGACGGACTTGCCGTCGCGCTCAAGGAATCTGCGCGAGCGCGGCTGATTGCTGGACTTGATCGCCTTGGCGTTTGGGGAGCGCTGCGGCAGTGGGGGCGCCGATTGAAGCTTCGGTCAATGGCGGAGCCGTCTGCCCCGTCATTGCTGCTGGCTTGGGGCGAGACGCCCCGGCTCCGTCGGAGCGGGGCCGTCTCGGCCCCGAGTCGGGGTGCGCTCGACAGGGACGGCGGATGTCGTCGGTAAGCCTTGGCGGCATGGCGTATCATTCCCGGACCTTCCCCACGCCTTTCAGCCCTAGGAGCCGGTCGCGATGCTCTGCCTTCGTGGTGCCCCCGCCCTGTCCGATTTCCGTCTCGCCAAGCTTCGCGACCGCCTCCGGGCCGCCGGGGTGCCGGATTGCGAGCCCTATGCCGAATTCATGCACTTCGCCGATCTGGCGGCGCCGTTGGATGCGGCGGGGCAGGGGGTGCTGGAGCGCATCCTGCGCTACGGCCCGCGGCTGGCGGCGCATGAGCCCCAGGGCCGATTGGTGCTGGTGGTGCCGCGGCCGGGGACGATCTCGCCCTGGTCGTCGAAGGCCACCGATATCGCGCGCAACTGCGGGCTCGATCAGGTGCGTCGGCTGGAGCGCGGGACGGCCTACTATCTCAGCGGTCCGGGGCTGGACGCCGCGGCCCTGGAGCAGGTCGCGGCGGTGCTGCACGATCGCATGACCGAGGTGGCGCTGCCGGACCTGGACGCCGCCGGGTGCCTGTTCGAGCAGGCGACGCCACGCCCGGCGGCCCGCGTCGATCTGCTCGCCGGCGGCCGGCCGGCGCTGGCGCAGGCGAATGTGGACCTGGGTCTGGCCCTGTCCGACGATGAGATCGACTATCTGATCGACAGCTTCCAGGCCCTGGGGCGCAATCCCACCGATGTGGAGCTGATGATGTTCGCGCAGGCGAACTCGGAGCATTGCCGGCACAAGATCTTCAACGCCGACTGGGTGATCGACGGCGAGTCGCGGCACCTGTCGCTGTTCCAGATGATCCGCAACACCACCAAGGAGGCCCCGGAGCATGTGCTCTCGGCGTACAAGGACAATGCCGCGGTGATCGAGGGCTGGCCGGGGCGGCGGCTGCTGGCGCGCCCGAGCGACGGCGTCTACACCCACTCCGCCGAGCCCATCCATATACTGGCCAAGGTGGAGACCCACAATCATCCCACGGCGATCGCGCCGGACCCTGGCGCCGCCACCGGCTCCGGCGGCGAGATTCGCGACGAGGGCGCCACCGGCCGCGGCTCCAAGCCCAAGGCCGGGCTGTGCGGCTTCAGCGTGTCCAACCTGCGCATCCCCGGCTTCGAGCAGCCCTGGGAGCAGGCCGCGGAACAGGATTGGGGCAAACCGGGGCGGATCGTCTCGGCGCTGGCGATCATGCTGGAGGGCCCCATCGGCGCGGCGGCCTTCAACAACGAGTTCGGCCGGCCGAACCTGGCCGGCTGGTTCCGCACCTTCGAGCAGCAGGTACCGGGGCCGGACGGCCCGGAGCTGCGCGGTTATCACAAGCCGATCATGCTCGCCGGCGGCGTCGGCAATATCCGCGCCGGCCATATCGAGAAGGCGAGCTTCCCGCCGGGCACGCCGCTGGTGGTGCTGGGTGGGCCGGCGATGCTGATCGGTCTCGGCGGCGGGGCGGCCTCGAGCATGGCCAGCGGGGCCTCGGCCGAGGACCTGGACTTCGCCTCGGTGCAGCGTGCCAACCCCGAGATGCAGCGTCGCTGCCAGGAGGTCATCGACCGCTGCTGTGCCTGCGGCGAGCAGAACCCGAT
Organism: uncultured Gammaproteobacteria bacterium; assembly: GCA_942491465.1. GTDB lineage: Bacteria > Pseudomonadota > Gammaproteobacteria > Chromatiales > Chromatiaceae > CALOBA01. The sequence goes on along the minus strand of CALOBA010000085.1, from coordinate 47,271 downwards.
CCTGTTCATCCACGATGTCGGTGCCGGCGGGCTGTCCAACGCCCTGCCGGAGCTGGTCCATGACGGCGAGCGCGGCGGGCGCTTCCAGCTGCGCGCCATCCCCAACGCCGACCCCGGTATGTCGCCGATGGAGATCTGGTCCAACGAGGCCCAGGAGCGCTACGTGCTCGCCATCGACCGCGACCGCCTGGCCACCTTCGAACGTATCTGCCAGCGCGAGCGCTGCCCCTACGCCGTGGTCGGCGAGGCCAGCGCCGAGGCCGAGCTCAAGCTCACCGACAGCGCGCTTGCGGACACCCCCATCGACATGCCCATGGGCCTGCTGTTCGGCAAGCCGCCGGGGATGCGGCGCGACGTGACCCGGCTGACGGTGCCCACCCATGGGCTGGATACCGGCGGCCTGGGGCTCGCGGAGCTGGCCGAGCGGGTGCTGCGCCTGCCCGCGGTGGCCGACAAGACCTTTCTGATCACCATTGGTGATCGCAGCGTCACCGGCCTGGTGGCGCGCGATCAGATGGTCGGCCCCTGGCAGGTGCCGGTGGCCGACTGCGCGGTGACGCTGACCGACTACGACGGCTACAGCGGCGAGGCCATGGCCATCGGCGAGCGCACCCCCGTCGCGCTGCTCAACGCCCCGGCCTCCGGGCGGATGGCGGTCGGCGAGGCCCTGACCAACATCGCCGCGGCACCCATCGCCCGCATCGGCGAGATCAAGCTCTCGGCCAACTGGATGGCCGCCGCCGGCCACCCCGGCGAGGACGCCCGGCTCTACGACACCGTGCGCGCCGTGGGCATGGAGCTGTGCCCGGCGCTCGGCATCGCCATCCCGGTGGGCAAGGACTCCATGAGCATGCGCACCGTCTGGGAGGAGCCGGCGGGTCGGCAGCGGGTCATGGCCGCGCCGCTGTCGCTGATCGTCTCCGCCTTCGCCCCGGTCACCGACGCCCGCCAGACCCTGACCCCGCAGCTGATCACCGACGCCGGCGATACCGCGCTGCTCCTCATCGACCTCGGCGCCGGCCGCGACCGCTTGGGCGGCTCCTGCCTGGCCCAGGCCCTGGACCAACTCGGCGCCGAGCCGCCGGACCTGGACGACCCCAACCGGCTGCGCCGATTCTTTGCCGCCGTGCAGGCCCTGAACCGGCAGGGGCTGCTGCTGGCCTATCACGACCGCGGCGACGGCGGCCTGTTCGCCAGCCTCTGCGAGATGGCCTTTGCCGGGCGCTGCGGGCTGCACATCGACCTGTCGACGCTGCCCGGCGAAGACCCCGTCGCGGCCCTGTTCAGTGAAGAGTTGGGGGCCATCCTCCAGGTCCGCGCCCGCGACGTGGCCCCGGTGCTCGGTCAGCTGGTTAGCGTCGGCCTGGGCGAATTCGCCCATCACGTCGCCGTGCCCACCGCCGGCGACGACATCGAGATCACCCGCAACGGTACGTCGCTTTACCAGGGCTCCCGCACCGCGCTGCAGGGTATCTGGTCCGAGACCAGCCACCGCATGCAGCGCCTGCGCGACCACCCCGACTGTGCCGACGAGGCCCATGCCCGCATCGGCGCCGATGACCCGGGGCTGAGCGCCGCGCCCAGCTTCGATCCCGCCGACGACATCGCCGCGCCCTTGATCAGCCGCGGCGCCCGCCCGCGCCTGGCGGTGCTGCGCGAGCAGGGCGTCAACGGCCAGTTGGAGATGGCCGCCGCCTTCCACCGCGCCGGCTTCGAATGCGTCGACGTGCACATGTCCGACATCATCGCCGGCCGCATCGAGCTGCGCGACTTCCGCGGCTTGGCCGCCTGCGGTGGCTTCTCCTACGGCGATGTGTTGGGCGCCGGCGAGGGCTGGGCCAAGACCATCCTCTTCAACCCCCGCGCCCGCGACCAGTTCCAGGGCTTCTTTGCCCGCGAGGACAGCTTCGCCCTCGGTGTCTGCAACGGCTGCCAGATGCTCGCCAACCTGCGCGAGCTGATCCCCGGTGCGGCGCACTGGCCGCACTTCGTGCGCAACCGCTCCGAGCAGTTCGAGGCCCGACTGGCGCTGGTGGAGGTCACCCCGTCCCCATCGATCCTGCTCGACGGCATGGCCGGCTCGCGCCTGCCGCTGGTGGTCGCCCACGGCGAGGGCCGCGCCGAATTCGCCGACGCCGCCGCCCGCAGCGCCGCCGAGCCCTATGTCGCGCTGCGTTACATCGAGCACGACGGCGGCATCGCCGAGCGCTATCCGGCCAACCCCAACGGCTCGCCGGCCGGCATCACCGGACTTACCAGCGCCGACGGCCGCGTCACCATCATGATGCCGCACCCGGAGCGGGTCTTCCGCAGCGTCCAGTACAGCTGGCACCCGCGCGACTGGGGCGAGGACGGGCCCTGGCTCAGGCTGTTTCGAAACGCACGGCTCTGGGTGGGCTGACGCCCGCCCCGCGCCGACGCTCAGACGAGCGCCGACGCCCGTCGCCGCGGCCGGGCGGATAAGCGCAGCGCATCCGCTAGCGCTTAGTCAAGGTTCAGAAACAAGTGGTGCAGACGCAACCACGAAACGGCCAATCAAAAGGTTCAGCGAGCGGGCGTCTGCGCCACTTGTTTCTGAACCGATCCTTAGTGCATCCATGCGCAAGCCCCGATACCGTTCGCCGTCCGCGAAACCGTGTCGCCCTGGAGGGCGACCCTCCCGGGAGCTCCCGGCCACGGCGTCCCACACGGTCCCCGGCGGGAGCATTGGCCTGGGAGTGTCCGCCGCCCGCTAGCGTCGACCCGGGAGCGTTGTCCCGGGAGTGTCTCCCCCAGGCCGACACGGATCACGACGCGAGCTGAGGGTTCGCAACGGTCTCACTGGCGCAGCTGCGCCACATCTGCGTGCCTGGCGACCAGGCCCACCAAGACGGCATCCCTGCCGCCCAGAGAATCGCAGCCGGTGGTGCGGATCATGGGGAAACTCGGCGATACGCAGCGCGTCTTGGACATATCGGTATAAGGTCGGGCGCCGTTCTCGAACCAACACCGCCAGCGGTACCCATCGACGCGGGAATGCTTGCGACGACGCTGGCCGCAGAGCGGCCGGGGGACGTTCCCACGCTTCGCTACCGGGCAAGAACGACCGCTGATTGTGCGTCGAGAAATCTGTCCATGCGCTTGATGTCCTTCGCGCCTTCGCGTGAGATTCTTGAAATATCCGGCCTGGTGCTTTGCCGCGAAAATTCCGAGACCGCCCGCAGCTGTGGGAGCGATTTGCAATCGCGACCGCCGCGACGCGGAAGATCGCGACTGCAAGTCGCTCCCACAGCGCCAATTGGGCATGCCGGCGGTCTTGGGACTTCCGCAGCGGTGCACTAGTGTCCAGCCACCGGACATGCCTCGCTGCGATAGTCGCTGCGCCTGCACTGTCTGCCCATGACGTGTACAACGACAACGACAACGACAACGACAACGACAGCGACAACGACAACGACTGGGTGAAGGGCAACGCTATGGAAATCCTGGGACTTTTATAGCAAGCATTGAAATATCCGCGTTGACAGGGCTTGGCGGTGGGATTATTGTGCACTGCAACAATTGCTGCACTGCAACAAATTCTTAGCGGTGAATGCACCGCCGGAGCACCATCATGACCGTCAAGCAGAACATGAACGCCGTCAACGACCTCTTCTCCAAGGGCCTGGAGCGCATGACCGCCCTGGGCGAGCTGAACCTGAAGCTGGGTGAGCAGATGGCCGAGCGCCAGCTCGACGCCATGAACCTGTACCTGGAGCAGGGCACGCGGATGATGCAGCTCGGCACCGAGTCCCGCGGCTATGCGGACCTGTACAAGGGGCAGGTGGAGATGTCCCGCGATCTGGGCACCAAGCTGATGGACGAGTCTCGGACCAACATGAAGCTCGCCGGCCAGATGCGCGACGAGTACCGCACCTGGACCGACGGTGTGATGGACGATGTGCGCCAGGGCAAGGAGACCGTGCAGGAGGCGATGGCCTCCTGACCCAGCGGGCCTGATAAGGCCTAAATAGGTAAGGCGCCGCCGCGCCGGATTCGCGCGGCGGCCTCGGACCCTTGGCGGGGTCCGGCAGGGAGGCCGAGTCGCGGCGGCGGTGATCCGCCGTCGGGACCGCTCTACCCCGTCATCGAGTCTTAGGTGGTCGCCGACCGGCGGCCCCGCGACAGGTAGCGCACAGATGACAACGACTCCCAAGAAGCTCGCCCTGGTCACCGGCGGTATCGGTGGCATCGGTACGGCGATCTGCCGTCGGCTGGCCGGCGACGGCCTGCACGTGGTGGCCAATCACCACCCCGACGAAGCCGAGGCGGCGGATGCCTGGCGCAATGATCAGCTTGCCGACGGTCTGGAGATCGAGACCGCCGCCGCCGATGTAAGCTCCTTCGCCGACTGCGGGCGGATGGTCGAGACCCTGCGCGAGCGCCACGGCCCGGTGGGCGTGCTCGTCTGCTGCGCCGGCATCACCCGCGACAAGACCTTCAAGAAGATGGAGCAGTCGCAGTGGCGCGACGTCATCGACGTCAACCTCGGCGGCGCCTTCAACATCACCCGGCACTGCTGGGAAGACATGATCGAGGCCGGCTTCGGGCGCATCGTCAATATCTCGTCGGTCAACGGCCAGCGTGGCCAGTTCGGCCAAGCCAATTACGCAGCGGCCAAGGCCGGCCTGCACGGTTTGACCATGACCTTGGCTCAGGAGGGTGCCACCAAGGGCATCACCGCCAACACGGTATCACCGGGTTATGTGGAGACCGCGATGACCCTGGCCATGCGCGACGACATCCGCGCGGCCATCATCGCCGGTATCCCCATGGGCCGCATGGGTCGCCCGGAGGAGATCGCCGACGCCGTCGCCTTCCTGGCCGCGTCCGACAACGCCTACATCACCGGTGCCAACCTGCCCGTCAACGGCGGCCTGTTCATGCATTGATTTCGCTTCGGCGGGATCTCCCGCCACCATCTCAGTCCTCCTCGTCTCTCATTCTGAGACGCTTCCAGCCCGGCGCCCGCGCCGGGCTTTTTTTTTGGCGCAGGGTCGACTCCCGGGAACGCCGACCCGGGAGTGTCGGCCTCCAGGCCGACACGGGGCAGCACGCGAGGTGAGGTTGGGGACGGTCTCGCTACTTCCGCAGCACTGTTAGACCGGGCTCAGCCGCACCTGCACATCCCGTGGCGGCGCCAGATGCGGGGCGGTGGTCACCAGCACCCTCGCACCGGCGCGGGCATAGGCCTCGGCATTGCCGGCATTGACGCCGCCGGCCATGGCGACGATGGCCGGCGAGCCGCGCTCGGTCAGCGCGGCGGCGACCTCGGCAACCGCCTCCGGCGTCAGCTTTTCGAGTTGGATGACATCGGCATCGGCCCAGGCCAGGGCCTCTTCGAGCCCATGCACCTCCACCACGATGCGCTTCTCCGGGCAGGCCCGGCGCAGCCGAGCGATGGTCTCGGCGACGGGCTCGTTGCCGAGGAAGCGGCGGTGCTCGGCAAACACCAGCAGGGTGTCGGACAGCCCGGTGCGGTGCATCACCGCGCCGCCGGCGCGCACCGCCTTCACCGACAACCGCCGGGTGCCGGGCACGTTCTTGCGCGTGGCGGCGACCTGCACATCGGGGTGACCGCGCCGCGCGGTGGCGACGATCTCGGCGGCGCGGCTGGCGATGCCGCTGGTCCACTCCATCAGCGTCTGCGACGCCTTCCAGGCGCGGTGCAGGCCGCCGGCGGGTCCTTGGGCCTCCAGCAGCAGCATGCCGGGCTCGGCATCGAGCCCGGACGGGATCACCACGCGGCCTTCGGCACCGCACAGTTGGAGCATGCGCAGGGCCTCCTCGCTGCCGCAGACGCGCATGGGATAGCGGGCGAAACAGCGGATGCTGCCGGCGTGCTCGGCGATGCCGATGGAGTCGGTGGTCAAGTCGCCGTAGGGGCAGTCCTCGTCGAGCAGGGCGGCGAGGGCGTGATCGGGGAGGACGGGCTGGGTGTTCATGGGGCCTTGGATCTTGAAGCTTGCGGAACGGAGCGCCGCGGGCGCTCTATGGACGATGGCGCAAGTTTACCCCCTCATCGGCAGGCATGTTCCCCGATCCGCCTGCCCCGATGGTAAGGCCCCACAGACCGGAAAAGGATTCGCTTGAGGTCGGGTTGCGCTATCGCCAGCCCGACCTACCGTTCGCCCGGGCTTGGTGAGAAAGTCGATCGTGGTCGTGGTCGTCGTTGTGGTCGATTACGACAACGACAACGACAACGACAACGACAACGACAACGACAACGACAACGAACGACCAGCAATCACACAGGCCCGCTTCAGGGCGGTGGTTCTAACCGCCGAAGACGTCCTTGAGCAGCTGCACCGCGGTCTGCCGGCCCAGCTCGCCGATGGCGGTGGTGAGCGGGATCTCCTTGGGGCAGACGCGCACGCAGTTTTGGGCGTTGCCGCAGTCGCTGATGCCGCCGTCGCCCATGATGGCGTGCAGGCGCTCGGCCTTGTCGAAGCGGCCGGTGGGGTGGGCATTCATCAGCCGCACCTGGGCCAGCGGGGCGGGGCCGACAAAGTCCTGGGTGGCGTCGAACTGGGGGCAGGCGGCCATGCAGCAGCCGCAGGTCATGCAGCGGCTGTAGAGGTAGTCGGCGGCCCACTGCTTGGGGCTGATGCGCGGGGCGCGCTCGTGCACGTCCCAGGGGCCGTCGATGTTGATCCAGGCCTTGACGCGCTTGAGGTTCTCAAACAGCTGGGCGCGGTCGACCATCAGGTCGCGGAGCACCGGGAACTTGGGCAGGGGCTCCAGCACGATGGGCTGCTCCAGGCCGTCGATCAGGGCCGAGCAGGCCTGGCGCGGGACGCCGTTGATGAGCATGGCGCAGGCGCCGCAGACCTCTTCCATACAGTTGTGCTCGAAGGCCACGGGGTCGACGCGCTGGCCGTCCTTGGTGATCGGCTGCTCGCGCAGCCCGCGCAGCAGGGCGACGACGTTCTCGCCGTGATGGACGGGGACATCGAACGCCTGCCAGTACGGGGTGGAGAACGGGTCGTCCTGGCGGCGGATGCGCAGCGCGACGGTGCGGTCTAAGACGGTGCCGTCGGCGGCGGGGGTCGGGGTTTGGTCGGTGTCGGTCATCGGTAGTCCCTCGGCTGCTCCGGGGGCAGCAGGCTTAAGTCCACCGGCTCGTAGTCGATCTTCGGGCCGTCCGGGTGGTAGTCGGCGATCGTGGTCTTCAGCCACTGCGTATTCTGCGCCTTCCAGCGCTCGCGGTAGGCCTCGTACTCCGGGTCGCCGGGGAACTTGCCGGCGGGGATCTCCAGCTCGAATTCCGGTTTGTGGTGCGCGCCGCGGCATTCGTCGCGGGCGCGGGCGCCGGCGGCCATGACCTGGGCCAGCTTGACCATGTCGAACACCTGCCGGGCATAGGCCAGGCCCTGGTTGGACCAGGGGCTGCCCTCGCCGAGTTTGAGCCGGCCAAAGCGTTGCTCCAGGTCGGCCAGCTCGGCGATGGCCTCATCGAGGCTGGCGTTGTCGCGCACCACGCCCACCTTGGCGGTCATCAGCGCGCCCAGCTCCATGTGCAGCCGGTACGGGTTCTGGTCGCCGTCGGCATGCATAAAGTGGTGGTTGATGCTGTTCTGGTACTTGACCTCGCTGTCGTAGGACTGGGCCGGTACGTGGTCGGCACCGTGCTCCAGACCGTCGAGGTAGGCGGCCACGGCGGCGCCGGCGACCCGGCCCGAGAACGACGCCGACAACAGCGAGTTGGCGCCGAGTCGGTTGGCGCCGTGGTAGCCGTAGTCGCACTCGCCGCAGGCGTAGAGGCCGGGGATGTTGGTGGCGTGGTTGCGCGGGCTGTGGCAGCGCATGCCGCCGGTCTCCTCATCCTTCTCCCAATCGATCCACAGCCCGCCCATGGCGTAGTGGGCGGCGGGGAAGATCTGCATGGGCTGGTCGAGGGGGTCGTCGCCGGAGAACTTGCGATAGATGGACAGGATGGCGCCCAAGCGGGTGGCGACGCGCTGCTTGTCCAAGTGGGTCAGGTCCAGATAGACCCGGTCGCCGCCGCAGATGCCGAGCCCCAGCTCGCGGGTGACCTTCCAGATGGCGCGCGAGGCCAGGTCCCGCGGCACGGTGTTGCCGTAGGTCGGATACCAGTCCTCCAGGAAGTAGAAGCGCTCGCGCTCGGGGATCTCGTTGGCCGCGCGGCAGTCCTCCGGGTTGCGCGGCACCCAGATGCGCCCGCCCTCGCCGCGGGCGGCCTCGCTCATCAGCCGGGTCTTGTCGTCGCCGAGCATGGCGGTGGGGTGAAACTGGAAGAACTCGGCGTTGGCGAAGCGCGCCCCCTGCTGGTAGACGCGGCTGGCGGCGGCGCCGGTGGAGTTGGTGGAGCAGGTGGTCTTGGGGGAGTAGATCTGGCCCAGGCCGCCGCTGGCCAGGACCACGGCGTCGGCGCGGAATGCGCTCACCTCCATGCTGCGCAGGTCCATGGCGACGATGCCGCGGCAGTTGCCGTCGGGGTCCTTGACGATGGCGAGCATCTCGGCCCATTCGTGCTTCTCGATGCTGCCCTCGGCCTCCAGCCGGCGCACCTGCTGGTCGACGCCGTAGAGCAGCTGCTGGCCGGTGCTGGCGCCGGCGAAGCAGGTGCGCTTGTTCTTGACGCCGCCGAACAGGCGCAGATCCAGCAGTCCCTCGGGGGTGCGCGAGAAGGTCACGCCCATGCGCTCGAAGGTGTGGATCAGCCCCGGCGCCTCATCGCACAGGGTCTTGATCGGCGGCTGGTTGGCCAGGTAGCCGCCGCCCTTGATGGTGTCGATGATGTGCTGCTGCACGCTGTCGTGCTGGCCCTTGGTGTCGAGCACGGCATTGATGCCGCCCTGGGCGCAGACCGAGTGCGAGCGTCGCACCTCGAACAGCGAGAACAGCTGCACCTTGTGGCCGCTGGCGGCAATGGTGAAGGCGGCCCAGAGCCCGCCCAGACCGCCGCCGACGACGATGACCTTGCGTTGCCGCTTCATGCCTCACCCCCGATCAGGAAACCGATCATGCCGTGGGTGCCCATGGCCCCGAGCAGCAGCCCCAGCGCCAGACAGACCCAGCCGAACCGCCGCTGGGCCTCGGCGCTGGTGGTCAGGCCCCAGACGATGGCCGCGGTGGACAGCCCGTTGGCCAGGTGGAACACCGACAGCCAGAGCCCGAGCAGATAGACCGCAAAGGTCACCGGCTGCGACAGGGCCGCGCGCATGTGACCGTAGAGGTCGGCGGCGACGGCGGGGTCGATCATGCCGGCGATGCGCGTGAGCCCCACATGCAGCACCAGAAACAGCAGGATGCCGATGCCGGAGATGCGCTGCAGCCAGTACAGGCGGTTGCGCAGGTAGTTGTAGCGCAGCAGCTCCGTCTGGCCGGTGCCGAAGATGACCAACCCGAAGGCGGCATGGAACAACAGCGGCAGGGCGATGACGCCGATCTCCAGAAACGCCAGGTAGTTCATCCCCTGCAACGCCCCGACCACCTGCTCGTTGTAGTGCTCGGGCCCGAAGCGGGACTGGGAGTTCTCCCACAGATGGAAGATCAGGAAGGCGCCGATGGGGACCAGGCCCAGCAGAGAATGCAGTCGGCGCAAGACGAAGTTGGGGTTTTGGATTGACGCGGTCATGATGGTCCTTCCGGCTACAACGGCCTTCAGCATAGCCCGCCTGCGGGCGCAGGATAATGACCAAGCTCACGGCATGCGGCGGCGTTCGCGACAAACAGGCACGCCGGTCAACCTTTTTCCGCAAGATCCATATTCTTCGCGGCTTCGCGGCTTCGCGTGAAGCATGCGGGCTGGAGGAGGCGCTACTCACCAGGACCGCCCGGCGGTAGACTTCCAACCGCTTTCCGGCTCAGCAAGGACACCCCGTCCCCATGCTGAGCCGTACCCCTTCACACAACGAGACTCGAATGACAGACACCATGAATCTCGACCAAATCCGCCAGGAGTTGTCCCAAGCCGTGGGGCGCTTTCCGTCTGCGGCCGTGCGTGCCGCCGTCGCGCAGCGCGAGGCGGTGACGCCGATGCTGCTCGATGTCCTGCGCGAGGTGGTGGCGCATCCCGAGTTGGCGCCGGATGGTCCGAATGATGTGCTGCATATCTTCGCCATGTACCTGCTCGCGCAGTTTCGAGAACAGGCGGCCTATCCATTGCTGGTGCGCCTGTTCTCGAACCCGGGCGAGATCGCGTTCGACGTCGCGGGGGATGTGGTGACCGAGGACTTGGCGGGCATTATGGCCTCGGTGTGCGGCGATGACCTCGCACCCTTGCAGGGCCTGATCGAGAACCCGACCGCGAATCCCTACGTGCGCGGCGCCTGCATGCGCAGCCTGGGGATACTGGCGGCCCATGGGCTTGCCCCCCGTGAGGCGGTCATCGCCTACTTCCGCGGCCTGTTCGAACGCGGTATTGAAGGCAGCGATGACCCGGCGCTGGTCTGGGCGGAGCTCGTGAGCACCGTGGTCGACATTCAGGCCACCGAACTGGCCGAGGCCATCGACCAAGCCTATGCGCGGGGCCTGGTGGACGAGGAGTACATTACCCCCCAGGATGTGGCACGCCTATTTGCCCTGGATCGGGAGCAGGCGTTGGCCAAGTTTCGGCGGGACAACGCCCCGGTGGATGACACAGAGGCCCTGTTGTCCAGATGGTTCTGCTTCAGGCCGGACGCGAACATCTCCGAACTGCAGGGGCTCGATCCAGAGGCGATGGCTCGGTACGCGGCCGCCGAGACGATGTCCTTGGGCAGTCTGCGAGAGCCCCTGGTGAAGGGGCCGAAGGTCGGCCGCAACGACCCTTGCCCCTGCGGTAGCGGCAAGAAGTACAAAAAGTGCTGTCTCGACGCCGATCGGTCGGCGGGCTGAGGACGTGACGCCGACTGGCCGCGCCCAAGGGCTGCGACGCCGAAGAGGCTGTGCAAACATGCCCGAAATCAATGGGGCCTGAACGACAACGAACAAGCGACGGCCGCAGGCCGGCGGTCTTTCCAGCACTTGACCGCGGCGAGATGCGATCCCGCGCATCGGCAATCATCAGGCACTATCCACCGATGACTGAGCCCGATCGCAGCGCATCGAGGTTTCCGCGCTCGGCGCTCAACGCCCTGTCCTTGACAGGCACGGGCACTCCCGGTCAGCGTGTGTGCTGCTCAACCACCCGCCCCAGGCACGCAGACCCGTGATCAAGCTCATCGATAGTCTTACCGGCAACTATTGGCATCTGCTGCTGACGCTGTTGGTGTTGGTGGTGATCTGGCATCTGGGCACCCGCGTGGTGGGGGAGCGCCCGCTGGCGGCCCAGTTGCCGCGGCTCACCGCGGCCCTGGATGTGGTGCTGCTGCCGCTGTGGGTGAGCCTCGGCGGCAGCCTGCTGCGGGTCGGCAACCAGGCCTTCGGCGTCGAGGAGCTGGATGCGCCGCTGCTGTGGCTGACGTTGTTGGTGGGGCATTTGAGCGTCGCCTGGGCCGTGGCGCGGCTGATCGAAGTCCTGCTGGCCCATCGCGCCCGCGAAGGGACCCGCGAGCGGGTGCCCAAGCTCATCATCGGCCTGATCTACACCGCGCTGCTGCTGTTCGCCTTCGCCGTGTTTGCCTGGCAGCAGGGGTACTCCTTCGCCGGGGTATGGGTGTCCACCGGTGTCGCCGCGGCGGTGCTCGGTCTGGCCCTGCAGCGGACCTTGGGCGATCTGTTCTCCGGCATAACGCTGGGTCTGGAGCGGCCGTTTCGGATCGGCGATTGGCTGGAGCTCGCCGACGGCACCTTGGGTCAGGTGGTGGACATGAACTGGCGGGCCACGCGGCTGCGCGCCTGGGACAACGCCACCCATATCATCCCCAACGGTCGGTTGGCCGGGGAGTCCATCCGCAACCTGCACGACGCCGGCCACCTCTACGCCCCCTGGTATTTCGTCAAGATCCCCGCCGAGGTCGAGCCGCGCTTCGCCACCGCGTTGCTGCTGGAGGCGGCGCTGCGCTGCGAGAGCGTGCTCAAGTTCCCGAACCCGGTGGTGCGGCTGGCCGATGCCACCACCGTACCCTACAGCTATATGGTCTGGATCAGTCTGAAGAACTACCCGGCCATGTTCCGCGCCCGCGAGGAGCTGTTTCGCGAGATCCACAAGGGGCTGCAGGAGGCCGGTATCGAGGTGGCGCCCGATGTGCAGGAGCTGCGCACCCGTCGCGCCCGGCTGACCAAGGCCGAGCCGCCCACCGTCGCCCTGGCGCTGAAGGGGCTGGACTTCGCGGGACTGCTCACCGACGACGAGCTGTCGGCGCTGGCCGAGGGCGCCAGCTACCAATATCACGACTCCGGCAAGCTGCTGGTGGGCGAGGGCGCCGCCAGCGACGCCTTCTACGTGGTCGCCGGCGGCCTGGTCGAGAGCCTGATCCAGGTCGCCGACGGCAGCCAAAAGTCCGTCGGCATCCTGACCCCCGGCGAGCACTTCGGCATCGCCGCCATGCTCACCCCCGAGGCCAGCTTTCTGGAGCTGCGCGCCAAGAGCGACGTGGCCCTGATCCGCATCGACCTCGACGCCCTGCGGCCGTTGATCGCGGCCCGGCCCGAGCTCTCGGAGCACTTCGCCGGCATCGTCAAGCAACGGCTCGACGCGGCCGAGGCGGCCCGCGCCCAAAGTCGGCGGCGGGTGGGCTCCCTGAGCCTGCGCGACATCCAGGCCGGCATCGAGCGGCGGCTGCGGGGGCTGCGGTGAGGCTTGGTGGATGAACCGGAGCGGTCACTTGCCCGCGTTGGCCGGTGTCGTCTGGGGCGGAAGGATGATCCATGCCTACTTTTTCACCACCTTTACCCCGATATACCTGCGGGAGTCATGTCATCACCAACCAGGAGCCTCTATGGTCCACTCGTTTCGATGGTCAACAGCCACTGCGCAGATCCTGTCGCTGTTGCTGCTTCTTGGCGTCTTCGGTTCCGTTCAAGCGGCAGGGCAGGGCGTCGTCATGCGGGACTTCGATGATTCCCTAGTGGGGTTTAGTTTCCAGCGCGGAGAACTGATCGGGCTGAAGGGCGCGCGGGAGTTTCCGACGGAGATCGATTTCATCTTCGATATGCCCCTTGGCCTCGGCACGAACAACGCCGAGCTTAGTAAGCAATTCAAAGGCCAGGGCGGCATCATCGACATGGGCCGCAAGCCCCTCGCAGCGCTGTCCGCGGCCCCTAAGTCAGGCTACAAGCCAGCGCTTGATGCATCCGACATCAAGGTCGGGCACAGCTACTATTTGCGCACCGCAGACGGTCGGCACCATGGCGTGCTGCACATCACTGGATTTGATGCGGACAAGGAGACGCTGACATTCGACTGGCGCTATCAGCCCTAATCGCCGAGATGTCCAGACTGGCGATCAAAGGCTACCGCTTCTAAGTATCGCCCTGGAGGGCGACCCTCCTAGGAACCTCAGGCCACCCCGTCCAATGCGGTCCACGGCGATCGACGACGCCGAAGGCGCTGCGCATCCCGATCGATGCTGGGGTTCGTGCCTCAACCGTCCTACGCACTGCGCCGCTTTCCCCGGCGAGCCAGGGAGCCAAGGCCCGCTAGGCCCGCGATCATGAGCCAACCCGTGGCGGGAAGCGGAACTGACGCGGCAGTATTGCTGAACCGCCCGGCAAAGGTGCCCGGATCCACGTATTGCACGTCGAACTCGGCCTCCGTGCCGTGGATGATCCGCATTCCCATCTGCACCATGACCTCCTTGGTCTCGCCCTGATCGAAGGTGCCGAGCGAGACGGTGTAGTCCTTGTCGACGGTGGCCATCCAGCCGTAGGTCTCGAACTCGTCACCGGCGCGTTGGATCAGGGGGCTGGTCGATGCCGACAGGCCGTTTTGCCTGATGTCGAAACGCAACTCGGACTCGTACTGACCGACGTCAAAATTGTAGGTCCAGAATTCGAGCCCCTTGTCCGACAGGATCTGGTTGTCGACGAGCACGAGGTGCGACAGCTGGACCCCCACGCCGTTGGGCCCGGATTCGCCCAGATCGAAGGGGCTGCGCGTCTCTTCACCGCCCGCGAACAACTTTAGTACCGTGTCCTCGATCCGGAAGTTGTAGAGCAATAACCCAGCATCGCCGCTGTTGGTGAGGTCATAGGTGATCTGCGTCCGCCCGGTATAGACGGTGTTGGTGGGCGGGTCGTCGAACCATTGTCCTGCGTAGTCCAGCCGCGCATCGCTGTTGCCCTTCTGTTGGGACAGTATCTGAAACTCGTTGCCGGTGGTTTGGTTGCGGGCGATGTTGATCTCGGCATCGGCGGTTTCGTCGCCCTGCTGCGACTCAGAGACGATCGGCACGCCCGAACCGTCGCCAAGCTTCAGGTTGGCCCGCGCGGTCGTCCCGGTAACGGTCACCTCGCCCCAATCGTAGGAAATTGTGGAGGCATCGACCTGCTGGTAGGCGGCGCAAAGGCAGAGCGCTGCGGACATCTGAATGCTCGGTTTCAAGATGAGATCTCCGTGGTTTGTTGCAGTTTTAGGCTAGGCCGCACCCCTGTGATCGAGCCGCGATGCCGGTCCAGCTGACAAGGCCGGATTGTCCTAGCAGCGCTCTCGTCGTTCCTTCTTCGACGTATGATAGGGTCTTGGACAGGCCCAGCCAACGATGCGCGTGATCACGGGAGCATCCGCAACGGCGACGCCAAGTGGCACCCTTTTGCAACCCTTGGGAGGAAGCTTGCGCTTTCTGATGACAACGACAGGCTGGGCATCCCATCGGCCCTCGGCTCGGGGGATTCGCCCGGCGGTGGCGCTCTTTGTCGGGCTGGTGTCGTCCGCGTTCGCAGACACTGCGATTTTGGATGCGGGTAGCGAGATCGACTATCCACCCTTTTGCATCGCCGACGCGCAGGGGCAGGCCGACGGCTTAGCCGTCGAACTCCTGCAAGCCGCCGCGCAGGCGACGGGCCGCGAGGTGCGCTTCCAGGTCGGTCGCTGGGCCGATGTCAAGCAGTCCCTGATCGAGGCCCGGGTCGATGTGCTGCCGCTGGTTGCGTACACGCCGGATCGTGAGCGGGTGATGGACTTCACTCGGCCCTATCTGACGATGGCCGGTAGCATCGTCATGCGCCGCGACCAATCGCCGGTGAAGCACGTCAGCGAGCTGGCCGGGCGCGAGGTGGCGGTGCTGGCCGGCGACGCCGCCGAAGAGTACGCGGATCGGGTCGCGCTTACGCCCCGGCTGGTGCGCGTAGGGAGCTACGAGGTCGCGCTGCGCGCGTTGGCCGCGGGAAACTATGACGCGGTTTTGGTCAACGATCTGGTCGGTGCCCGCATCATCCGTGAGTTGGGATTGACCAATCTCCGGCTGCTCGACGTCCCGATCGCCGGGTTTACCCAGGACTTTTGCTTCGCCGTCACCGAGGGCGACGAGCCGTTGCGCGCGGCCCTCGACGAGGCGCTGGGCAGGCTGCTCGCGGACGGGACCTTCGAGCGCTTGCGCCAGGCCTGGATGCCCGAGCTCGCGGCGGGGCCGAAGCAGGCCCCCGTTGCCGAAGGATGGAGGATCGGTTGGCCGTGGATGCCCTTAGTGACGGTCGGCCTGCTGGGTCTGCTCTGGTTGTCCAGGCCCTGGTTGGCCAGGTCGGCTCGGGCGCGGCGCGATCCCGAGCAGCGGGGTTAACCGAGGATGAAACCTATGCACGCGCCGGTGGCGTCGAAATCCGGCGTGAGCTCCGAAAATGACGCGCTCGCCGATCCGGCACCGCGTTCGACGGCGAAGCCTCGGTTCGGCCAGGCCCTTCCCCTCTGGTTGCAGCTCGGTCTGGCGCCGCTGCTGCTCGGTATCCTGGTGGTGCTGCTGGTGGGAGCGGCCTACTACTTCGCAACCAGGGATGGCTACCTGCAGCGCACCGAGGAGCAGTTGCTTACGGTGGTCACGCTGGCCGCTGAAAACCTCGATGTCCTACTCAACGAGCGGGTCCGCGTGGTGCGCACCCTGGCGACGGATGGGCGCTTGGTCGATGCCCTGCGCAAAGACCCGAATCGGCTGGCGGACCTGAACGCTGCGGCTCGGCGCCAACGCATCGCTGATCTTGACGCGACCTGGCGTGGGCTGCCCCAAGGACCGCCGATCGGCGCGGACGCGGCGCACGCCGATCTGGCCCCGGTGCTGGCCGAACGGCTGAACAACCCGACAGCGCGCTTCCTGCAGTCGCATCAGGCTCTATTTCCCGGCATCTACGGCGAGATCTTCCTCACCGACCGCTTCGGTGCCCTGGTTGCCAGCACGGGCCGGCTCACGACCCTGGCCCATGGCCACAAGTACTGGTGGCAGGGCGCCTACGCCGAGGGTCAGGGCCGCATCTACCTGGACGATCGTGGTGTGGACGATAGCGTCGGCGACATCGTGCTCGGCGTCGTTGTCCCGGTTCGCGACGGTGACGAGATCCTAGGCATCCTCAAGGCGAACCTGCTGATTCGCGATCTGGTGCGGCTGGTGGATGCGGCCAATCCCTTATTACAGTTCGCGCTCGTGCGCTCCGGTGGTCGGGTCCTGCTCGAAGCGGAGGCCAGCCCGCTGAGCACCACCGGGTCTGGGGCCGAGGTGACGCTCATGGCGCGGCGGGAACCGGTGAGCCGGTCGTTCGCGAGCACCGTTCAGGCGATGGTCCTGGCGGGCGCGCCCATCACCCTGACCCTGTCGGACGCGGACTTCGCCTTCGGTGGCAAGCCGACCTCCAGCGACGCGGATCATCGCGGCGGCAATGCCGGCGAGCACTGGAGTCTGATGGTCCGCCGCTTCATCAGCATCGGCGATGTGGTCGGGATATCCACGGGCGGCTTGCTGCTGATCGCGGGCATGGTCCTCATGGTGGTGGTTCCGGTGTCCGGCTGGTTCGGCTGGCAGCTGGCCCGGCCCATCGACCGCATGGCCGCGCGTCTGGCCCGATTCACACCGGGCGGACCTCTGGAGTCCGGGGAGGCGGAGATCCGGGCCCGAGCGCCGCGCGAGGTGCAGCGCTTGGATGCCGCGTTCCGTGAGATGGCCGGTCGCATTGCGGAGCAGGCGGTCTCGATCGATGCCCTATCGGCGGAGGTCGCTCGGCGTGAGCGCGCCGAGGCCGAGCAACAACAGCTGCTCGCGGGGCTCGAGCGCTCCAACAGCGAGCTGGCCCAATTTGCCTACGTCGCCTCGCATGATCTGCAAGAGCCGTTGCGGGTGGTCATCAGCTACCTGCAGCTGGTCGAACGCCGTTACGCCGAGCGGCTCGATGACGATGGTCGCGAATTCATTGAGTTCGCCGTCGACGGCGCGCGCCGCATGAAGGTTCTGATCCAGGACCTGCTGGAGTTGTCGCGGGTCGCTACCCGCTATGAGCCGTTCGCGGATACCGACGCCAACCAGCTGCTGGAGCAGGTGCTGGGGGACCTCGGCGCGATGATCAAGGAGCATCATGTGCAGATCCAGACCGAGCCACTGCCGATGCTGCACGCGGACCCGACCCAGTTGCGCCAGTTGCTGCAAAACCTGATCGGCAACGCGATCAAGTTTCACCATCCGCAACGCGAGCCCGTGGTGCGTGTCGCGGCCGAGCGCACAGCGGATGCGGGGCGCCCCGGCTGGTTGCTGGTGGTCGGCGACAACGGCATCGGTATCGCAGAGGCCTATTTCGACCGGATCTTCGGCGTGTTTCAGCGCCTACACACCCGCGATGCCTACCCTGGAACCGGGATCGGTCTGGCGGTTTGCAAGAAGATCGCCGAACGCCACGGCGGCTGGATTCGGGTCGTCTCCGAACCCGATGCAGGCAGTCGCTTCGAGGTCTTTCTACCCGACTAGGCCGCAGCCAAAGCAGCTTGCCCATGGAGATGACGTCGGCCTTCGGCAGATCGTCCTCGAAGCAGTCGCCGCTATGCGGCGCCGGATCACCCGATCTTGGCGATCGAGACGATGCGATGATCCAGACTCTGCGCGTCCGGCGCCACCTCCGCGCCCAGCGCGTCGACGTATTGTTCCACCCGCACTTGCAGCACGCCCAACTCGGGGACATGGATCACGCAGCGCCGCCCATCCTCGTCGATCTGCGCATGCAGCAGTGCATCGCGCATCAGGGAGACCGAAGGGGCCGGCCCGTCCCTATTGTAGATGGCATCATTCAGCATGATCGCGGCGCGGGAGTCCACCCGCAGGGAGCAGCGTGCAGCGGGATCAGCCAGCAGGCGCTGGCTCCGGAAGGAGCGCGTCTTGCCGACGCTTGAGCCCCATTGCGGGGCAAGCTCGCGCAGGAACCCGACCAGCTCCGGGTCGGTCGTCAGTGCGCCCACCACGGCACGCACGGTTGTTCGGTCATCGGTCTGGGTCGCATCGTTGCTCATGGCATAGCCTCGTTAGACGGGAGTCGATGTTGGAAAGTTGGACAAGTCATGGCGACGCAACTCATTCGCCCGCGGTCTTCAGCCCTTCGGCCAACGCCCGAAGCTGATTTGTCAGCGCGTCACGCGCCGCCAACAGGCTCGGCAACCGCTCCCGCGCCGACGTGATCTCGCCCTGTTCGGCGAGCCCTGTGATGGCGCTTGCCAGTGCATGCACCTTGACGTGATGCCGGCCGACCGCGGGAAAGCCTTCGAGGGTGCCGTAGCGGGTCGAGCCGCTGCCGTGGTACCAGCGCTCGAAACGACAGGGGGTGCTGTCGATCTCGGCCAGTCTCGCGATGTCCATATCGTTGAGCGCGCTAACAAATTCATCGACCCAGTGGCGGTGGTTCTGGATGGCCATGAACAATGGAATGTCTGGCTTGCTGATGCCGTGGTCGACGACCATGCCCGTGCCTTGCTCCGGCCAGGTTGAGACCCACGAGGGGACCGCATCCGCGGGCATGGGGCGGGCAATGCCGAAGCCCTGGCCCAGGGGGCAATCGAGCAGGTTCAGCAAGGCCCCATGCTCGGGTGTCTCGACGCCCTCGGCGACCACCGAGCGATTGAAGGCGTGGGCCAGCCTGACGACGCTCTCGACAATCTCCATGTCGTCGGGGTCGTCGAGCATATCGCGCACAAAGCTCTGGTCGATCTTCAGCACGTCGATCGGCAAGCGGCGGAAATAGGTGAGCGATGAGTACCCGGTGCCGAAGTCGTCCAGCGCGACGCGTACCCCGAGTGCTTGGCAGGCCGTTAGGGTTTCAC
Source organism: uncultured Gammaproteobacteria bacterium (assembly GCA_942491465.1). Classification (GTDB taxonomy): domain Bacteria; phylum Pseudomonadota; class Gammaproteobacteria; order Chromatiales; family Chromatiaceae; genus CALOBA01. The sequence goes on along the minus strand of CALOBA010000085.1, from coordinate 28,148 downwards.
CGGCGCGCTCGACGTCGCTCAGGGCCGAGGTCTCCAGGATCTCCAGCTCCAGAACACCGGGGGCGCGCTCGGGATGCTCGGCGAGCAACTGCTCCAGACGTTGCGCGAAGCTCGGCTGCAACAGATGCCCGGCGCTGATGTTGACGCTGACCGGCAGCCTCAAGCCCTGGCCCTGCCAGGTGGCGATTTGCGTCAGGGCCGCCGCGATGACCCACTCACCGATACCAATCTCCAGGTCGCTGCCCTCGATCATGGGCAGGAAGGCCCCCGGCAACAGCAGCCCAGCGTCCGGATGCTGCCAACGGATCAGCGCCTCGACGCCAATGACCTGGCGACTGACCATATTGACCTTGGGCTGGTAAAACAGCACGAACTCCTGGTTGGTCAGCGCGTTTCTGATGCCTTGCAGTTGCAGCCGACGGTCGTGAATGCGTTGGTCTTGTTCCGCGTCGGAAAAGTGATAGCGATTCCGTCCCGCCTCCTTGGCGTGGTACATGGCCTGATCGGCATGGCGCAGCAGGCTGTCGGCGTTGGCGATATCGGGCGGACTTAGGGTCACGCCGATGCTGGCGGAGACGCGGTGCGTCACCCCGTTCAAGACGATGGGGCGCGCGCAGGCGGCGAGCACGCGCTCCAATAGAAGCTGACTGTCTTCCAGTCGCGCCAGGTCGTTGAACAGCAGCACAAACTCGTCGCCGCCGAGTCGGGCCACCGTATCCTGTGCGCGCAGCTCCTTGCGCAACTGATTGGCAATACTGATCAGCACCTGATCGCCGACGGCGTGTCCATAGCGATCGTTGATCGGTTTAAACTCGTCGAGGTCGAGATAGCAAACCGCGATTTGACTGTCGGAGCGTCGGCTGCCGGCGATCGCCTGCTCCAGTCGATCGCCCAACAGCCGCCGGTTCGGTAGCCCGGTGAGTGGATCGAAGTTGGCGAGCCGATCCAGCTCCGCCTCGTGCGCCTTGAGCTCGCTGATGTCGGAGAAGATGCCGATATAGTTCTGCACTCGCTGCTCGACATCTCGAACGACCGAGATCGACAAGAGCGCGGCGTAGGGCTCGCCATCCTGGCGCCGATTCCAGATCTCGCCCCGCCAGGCCCCCCGGCGCTTGATCCCGTACCACATCGCACGGAAGAAGGCTGCATCGTGACGACCGGAGGCGAGGATGGTCGGGTCCTTGCCGAGCACATCGGCCCGTGCATAGCCGGTGACGGCGCTGAAGGCGGGATTGGTGTCGATGATGCGGTTGTCGGCATCCGTGATCAGGATCGCCTCGGAGCTGTTGGCGAAGACGCTGGCGGCGAGGCGCAGGTCCCGCTCGGCCTGGTTCTGCTCGGTGATGTCTTGGAAGGACCCGTAAAGATGGGTGACCTCATGATTGGGTCCGATCTCGGGATAGCCACGCGACAAGCACACCCGGGTGCTGCCGTCGGGGCGCCGGGCAACCAGTTGCACGACGAAAGGTATGCCCTGGTTGACGGCAGTAGCCACCGCCGTTTGCAGCCGTGCCAGGTCGTCGGGACCGTAGAGTCGGTGGTGCTCGGCGAACGCAGGCGCGCCCGCGCTCGGGTCCAGCTGAAAGATGCGAAACAGCTCCTCGGACCAGGTGACCCTGTCCTTCGCCACATCCCATTCCCAACTGCCGATGTGCGCGATCTGCTCGGTGCGGGCAAGCATCTTTTGCAGATTGCGCCGTTGCTCTTCCGCCTGCCGGCGCGCGGTGACCTCCCGAAGATAGCCATGCCAGCGCACGCTGCCATCCGCTTGCGCCTCGGGTGATGCCTCACCCTCGACCCAGATGACGCGCCCCCCGGGCAGCCTGACCCGGTAGCTGTCGTGCCAGGTGCCGAGGCTGCGCATGGACGCCGCGATGCCGGCCTCCACCCGGGCGCGATCATCCGGATGCAGCCTGTCGAAGACGGCCGTCGCGTCCGTCGCGACCTCCGCCGGCTCGACGCCATAGATGTCCGTAATGCCTGCGCTGGCATAGGGGAAGGCCCCGTGCCCGTCCGGCCACTGCTGATACTGATAGATCGCGCCCGGGACATGGGTCGCAATCTTCTGGATGCGGCTTTGCAGTTCCGCGCGCTCGGTGATGTCCTGCAGCGTGCCGGAGAGGCGCACGACCTTGCCCCGGGCGTCGCGATGGGGGGTGCAGATGCTGATCACCGTGCGCTCCTGCTCGGCGAGGTGCCGGTTGGTACGCCCCAACGCCGCCATGGCGAGGCCGACGCGCCGCCGAGCCTGCGTCTGAACCGCAGCGATCAGGGTCAGCAGCAGGCTGACGGTGAGCCCGCCGAGGCCGATCCATGCCGCGAGGCGGCTGCCCAAGGCTGGCGTGAATGCGGGATCGGCCGTGACGACGAGGGACCACTGATGCCCCGCGAATTCCAACAGTTCGACCCCGTGCACCGCGCCATCGGCGGTTGGATCCACCGCTGCCGGCGCGGACGTGAACAGCAGGGTCTCGGGGGCCGGGCGGTCGCCGTCGTAGACGGCCAAGCGGACCCCGGGCTGCGCCAGGTCCGACTGCACGGGTCGCAGCACGTCTTGCATCAGATCGTGCATCCGCAGCGGCGAATACACCCAGCCGAGCAGATTCGCGCGCCGCTCGGCAACGCCGGCGTGGGGGGCGCCGGCGCGATAGACCGGCAGGAACAACACGACGCCGGGTTGGATGTCGGTGGCGCCTTCCTGCTGCAAGGTCACCCTGGCCGACAGGGCCGCCGCGGCCTGATCCCGCGCACGCATCGCCGCCGCCCAACGCAGCGGTTCGGCAGCCATGTCGTAGCCCAAGGTGCGCAGATTGCGACCGGAGAGGCGCTCGATATAGAGGACCGCAGCATAGAACCCCCGTTCTCCGTCGGGGTGGATCTGAAAGCTCGGAAACCCCTCGCGCTGAACGGCGGCGACCCGGGCGTCCTTCTGGTCCTCGGGGATCAGCAGCAAGAAACCGATGCCCTGGATGCCGGGATACTGGTCCTCCAGTCGCAGCGTTTGGAAATAGCGGTGAAATCGCTCGCGCGTGATCCATTCGGGGACATCGAACAGACCGGCCGCCCCGCGCAGCAACTGGACGTTGTCGCGAAACCGCTCTTCGATCAGGCCGGCGAACTTGCCCGCCAACCATTCGACCTCCTGCGCGCGCTGCTCGCGCACATCCTCGCGCGCCATCGACCAAAGCCAGGCGGTCGTTGCGAGCCCGAGGGCCAGGATCAGAACTGGCAGCAGAAGCGGGCGCAACCGGCCGATGCGCTCGCGCCCAAGCATGGCGCTGAACGTCTTCATCTCCCATCACCTGCGACAGGCAACCCGATCGCGCGCGCCCGCGGCGGCGCGGTCATCGTTCGATGGCGGTTGATCATCTGTGTCATAGACACAGCATACGCTGCCGGGGCCTGCCCGAAGCACCGAGCGTCGTGGCGGTGGATGATCGACGGCATTGAGATGACGCGAGCCTCCACCTTCACGCTCTTCGCCCGCGTCGACGACGAGCGTTCCGTCGCCGGCCCGGAGGACCTGGTGGGCTCCCGCCTCGCCGTCGTCGGCGGGCTGACGCTGGTGGAGAACGAGTTCCCCGAGCTACGGGACAGCGTCACCGTGGTGGCCGCCGAGACGCCGATCGCCGCCTTCAATCGATTGCGCGCCGGGCACGCCGACTTCATGCTCGGCTTCAACCACGACGCCTACACCCTGATGCGCAACACCATGCATGAGATCGAGCCCGTCTACTGGTTCGATCAGCCCCGCGTCGATGCCGTCGCCGCCGTCAGCCCGGATGTGCCGCTGCTCGCCTCAATCCTGCGCAAAGCCCTGGCATCCCTGAGCCTGGCGGAGCTGGACCAGATCAATGCGACCTGGGATTGGAGTGTGCCGGCAGCGAGACGGCCCGTCTTGTTGACCGCCGATGAGCAGGACTGGCTCGACGAGGGCCATCGGGTGCGGGTGCGCGTGGCCGATCGGCCGCCCTGGGAGGTCTCCGCACCGGAGCCGAGCGGCATGGCGGTCGACTATCTGACTCGCATCGGCAAGCGCTTCGGCATCGCATTCGACTTCGTGCCAGCGCAAGAAACGAAGATCGAAGCCCTCAACGACATCGCCGGAGCACACAGGCACTACGACCTGTTGCCGATGATCTGCTCCAGCAACGAGCGCGCGCGGACCCTTGCCATCAGCGAGCCGTATCTCAGCTCGCCCTGGGTCATCTTCACGGCGGCGACCACCCAAGACGTCTTCGCCATCACCGACCTGCGCGGGCGCACCGTCGCCGTGGAACCGGGCTGTGCGCTGCAACAGACCCTCGCGCGCGACCAGCCCGCCATCGCGCTGCATCCGAGCGAGTCCGCCGAGGATGCCCTGCGCGCCCTGTCCTCGGGCGAGGTCGACGCCTATGTCGGCAACCTCATCGTGACCAGTCATCTCATCCAGCGTACCGGCTTGACCCCTCTCGCGCACCGACCCTGCGACCAAGCCCCGGTGGCGCGCCCGGAATGGGCGCCGCGATCGCTCATCGATAAGGGGCTACAAGGGATGGCGAACGCGGAGCAGACCGCGATCCAGAACGCCTATGCGCCGGTCCTGTACGAGCATGGCATTCGGCCCCGGCAGTTGCTGACCTGGGGCCTTGGGATCAGCGGTACCGCCGCGGCCTTGATCGGTCTGGTGCTGTTGTGGAATCGGCTTTTGAATCAAGAGGTCCAAGCGCGCAGGTCAGTGGAGCGGGAACTGGTGCGCAATCAAGAACAGTTGAAGCAGGCCAACCGAAGACTTGCCAAGCTATCGGAAACCGACAAGCTCACGGCCGACGAACCGCACAAGCTGGATGCAGACATCGACGGGAGATCGCCCGCGCCGAGCGCTCGGCCCCTTCCTGATAGATCGACATCGATCCTCAACAGGTCAAGACCGTTCGCATCAACGGGATCGGGTACTGGCGCGTCGCCATTCATTCGCCGGGACACGCGCCGATGTCTGGGTCGCTGGGGCGCGAGGAATCATGGTGATCTTCATCAACCGATATCGACGGGCGGCGATGGCCGCGAAACTCCAGCGCCGGCCGATCATCCCGACGTCGGCCGGTCCGTCTGCGCATCGCCGTCCGCCCTCGACGGGCGCAGCTCACCGCGGCGCGCGCTGACGCGAAAACTCGCAACCGGGTCGGCCGGCGTCGATGCCGCGTCGGCCCTGTCCTTGCGTCCCGAAGAAGGCGATCGCCGCCGGATGCATCGGATGGCCACCAGGTCGCCAAGGGCCTGAATTGGGGAATCCTTGACGTTGAGGGTGTCCCAGGACGAAAAGTCCAGGTCCTTGAATGATGGCCGCAACCACCGTGAGCGGGAGGGTGACCTGGATGTCCATAGTGCGACCTATCGTGCGGCCTCGGGCAAGGATGATTGCTTACGGCGACGCCGGCCAGGAGCCAACCAGGGGGCAGGCCCGCGCTCAGGCGGGCTTGACGGCGGTCACGACCAGCTCCTCGCCGGTGCGCGGATCGGCGCGCGCCGCTCGGTCGCAGGCGGCGGCCTCGTCGAGCAGGTCGGCGGCGAGCTGCACCGGCGCCTCCGGCGGCAGCCCGCGCTCGATCTTGGTGCTGGCCTCGTAGAACCAGCGCGAGACCGGCCCCAAGGCGCGGAAGCGGATGTCGGTAAAGCCGGCCTGGTGCAGCGCTTGCTCCAGAGCGCGGGCGGTGAAGACGACCAGATGACGGGGCGGCTCCAGGCCGCGCCAGTGGGCACCGAAGCGCCGGTGCCCCGGTGCCTCCACATTCGGCGTGGCGAGCCAGAGCAGCCCGCCGGGGCGCAGGATGCGCAGGGCATCGGCGAGGGCGGCGCGGGGCTGGTGCAGATGCTCGATGACATGGCTGATGGTCACCGCGCCGAAGGCCGCCGTTTCAAGCGTGGGGTCGGGGAAGCCGCCGGTCTTGACCGTGAGCCCGCGCGCCCGCGCGGTATCCACCGCGGCCTGGTCGAACTCCAGCCCTTCGGCCCGGTAGCCGAGCTGGTTGGCCCGCACCAGGAAGGCGCCGTCGCCGCAGCCCACATCGAGCAACCGCGCCTGCGCCGGCGGGGCCGGCAGGTGGCGCACGTCGCGCTCCAGCATCGCCGACGCATCCGCGGCCAGATGGAATAGTCTGTCGGTGCCCGGCCATTGCGGACGGCCTGCCCAGCCCGGAAAACGACGCCTCAAGTAGGCATTGCGGATACCCGCGCGGCGGCCCAGGCGGGTATCGCCGACGCGCCAGGGCGGCTCGGCGGGGCCGGCATGGGTGTAGTAGCTGGCGTAGGCCAGGCCGATGGTGGTCGGCGTCGGGCGCGGGTCGAGATAGCCGCAGCCGCAGCCCGAACAGCGCCACATCCGCCACTGGCCGGGGGCGGAGAAGAAGATGCGGTCACGCAGCGCGGCGTGCCACTCGCTGCGTCCGGCCTCGCCGCAGACGGGGCAGCCGGCCTGTTCCTCCAAGCCGTCGGCAGGCCATTGTTCGTCGGTTGCTGCTGGGTCGATCATTGGATCACCTGTGCGGGTCCGGGCCGCCCGGATGTCGGATCAGACCGCCCGGTCCGGTCGGGTGTTCAAACCTCGGTGGCCGGGGAGGCCGCCGCTCGCGCAGCGGGGCGGCGCCGGGCGCGAGAGCGCCGATAGGTTACACCCGTCGTTGTGTCGGCCACCGAGTTTTGTGCGGCTCGCGTCGAGGGCGGCACCACCGCCGCTTGCCGGCCTCGGAGCCTGTCGGCCGGCGGACACGGCCCGCCGGTCGCCGGCTCAAGGGCACGACAGGTCGTTTAGAATGTCCAATATCGCCGCGTCCGACATCGGGCGGCGTCGGATGCGGTCGTTCGACCTCACCCCAGCGCGCAAGCAGCCAGTAGCGGAGCCCATCTCATGACCAGCGAAGCCGGCAAGCCGGACACCCCGGACCACGCCAGCGAAACCCGGGAGGCCTTGTCGCGCAACGTCAGCGTGCAGATCTGCCGACCAGAGATGGCTTCGATCAGGAGATCAGTCATGTCAGCCTGCGGCACCTCCTCACCATTTCCAAGAGATTCATCTCGTCGGACATTCGTGGAAATTTTCCCACGGAAGACGACGATGATGATGGCGAGTCCTACGGCGGCTTCTCCCGCCGCGATGGCGATGACAAACAGCGCGACCAGCTGGCCGGCCATGGACTCGAGATAATAGGAAAAGGCGACGAGGTTGATGTTCGCCGCGTTCAACATGATCTCCACCGCCATCAGCACAATGATGAAATTCCGCCTGATTAGCACGCCGAGCAAACCGGTGATGAATAGCACGGCGCTGACCGTAACGTACGCGCTTAGAGGGATCATAGGTCTTGCGATGGATGACGGCTCATGGCTGACGCGTGGGTGATTCGCCGCTGTCGCGACTCCTCACCTGTCACAGGTCACCATTCGCTCGTCCCCCGATCGGTTTCGGTGTTTTCGCCAGCACGATTGCCCCGATGATGGCGCCCAAGAGGAAAATCCCGACGATTTCGAACTGCAACAGATAATCACTGAACATTTTCATGCCGGTCGCATAGGTGTCGCCCTCTTGCAGCACGGCGCTGGCCGGAGCATTGCCCTTCGCGCCGGCATACGGAGATTTGAAGAGCAGCGCCAGGACGTAGAGCGAACCCAGCACGGTGGGAACCACGAAGTACAGATAGGTGCTGTGAAAGTAGCGCTCCTCGGTTTTGAGATTTAGCAGCATCAGTACGAACAGGTAGAGCACGAGAATGGCGCCGGCATACACCACCACTTGGACGGCCCACAGAAACTCGGCGTTCAGCAGGACAAACAGGCCGGACACATGCAGCAGCAGGGCCAAGAGCGCCAGGCCGCAATGCACGGGATTTCTCAAGGCGACAGTGAGTGGCAGCGGCCATACTCATCAGGGCAAAATAGGCAAAGAACACGACCATCATAGCGGGTTCAGCTCAGATGTTTGGGGGTCGTTTGGGTCGGTTTCACGACCGATTGCGGGAAGTAGTAGCGGTACTCACGGCTCTCCTCGAGGTTCTTTTCCTGGTTGTGCGCGTACAAATACTTCTTGGCGTCGTCAAGGTGCCGCTCCCCGATGTCATACAGCCGTTTCTTATCGAACATGAGCGTCCGCTTGTCGTGTGTCGAAAACTCGTACATCTTCGTCATGGCCAAGGCGTTCACGGGGCAGGCCTCGACGCAATAGCCGCAGAACACGCACTTGGTGATATCGATGTAGAACTCGCTGGCGTAGCGCTGGAGTGGCCGTTCGTTGTCTTCCGCGCTGATGACCTTGATGCAACGGGATGGACAGGCGGCTTCGCAGAGATCGCACCCAACGCATCGTTCGCGCCCGTCCTCATAGCGCAGGAGGGCCAGCGCGCCCCGATGGGTATCGGGGATGCTACGCTGCTCCCGCGGGTACTGGAATGTGATGGGCTTATGGAACATGTGCTTGAACGTCACTTTCATGGCGTCCCAGATCTCGTAGAAGAGGGCAGCGTGAAGGAATTTTCTTGTGAGCGTTTGGACAGTCATACGCGCTGTGCTACACCTTTTCGATCGTCACGCCGGTTCGCTTGAAGGACGGCACACCGGTGATCGCGTCCACGTGGACCGACATGAGATCTTTCACGGGCGGTTCGTTGAAGTGTTCTGGGAAAAAGCACGTCTGAGGCGCCACGCTCTGGTCGACTTGCACGCCTATTTGTAGCGAGGCACGATCAGAAGTGAGCTTGACCATGGCGCCGTCCTGCAACCCCAAACGCTCCATGTCCGCCGCGTTCATGCGAATTCGGCCGGTATTGGGAGCGATCTTGATCAGCCCGGGCGCGAGCGTGGACAGTTTCCCGGAGTGATACAGCAGTTGTCCCATCAGCAGTGTAAATGGCCTGGTGCTCTCGGGCCGGGCCGTCTTATAGCGCCCCGCCGCCGAAGCCGCATACCCGTTCGACAGATAGCGGACCGCGCTGGGAGCAAATCTTTTCGGTTGCCCCAGATTGTAGTAGCCAGGGAGCAGCTTCATGATTTCGGACTGGATATCGTTGGCCGATTCATATTCCCACTGGCAGCCCATGCCGTTGGCCAGGGCGGTCAGGATCTGCCAATCGGGCACGCTTTCCCCGATGGCATCCATCCCCTGCCGCACGCGAAGGACGCGCCCCTCAAGATTGGTAAAGGTGCCATCCTTTTCCGCGGAGGTCGTGGCAGGCAAGACGACGTGCGCCATCTGCCCCGTTTCCGTGAGGAACGGGTCTTGGACGACCAACAACTCCAGCCGATCCAAGGCGGCCCGCACGTCCATGGAAGCCGGCAGAGTGGCCAACGGGTTCTCCCCCACGACATAGAGGGCGCGAATTTGTCCGCTCCGGCAGCGGTTGAGAATTTCGGTCAAGTGCGCACCGCTTCCCGCCGTGGGCAGCGTCGCGTCCCAGGCCTTCGCCAGCTTGTCGCGCATGGTCTGATCGTCGAAGGAGGCCAGACCGGGCAGGAACTCCGGGGCCACGCCCATGTCCACCGCACCTTGCTCGTTAGGTTCTTCGGTCACGGTATTGACGCCGCAGCCGGGTCGTCCGAGCTTGCCGGTGATCCAGGCCAGGTCGACTAACTTCAAGACGTTCTGGTAGCCGTTCGGCTGCCGCACGATGCCTTCGGCGCAGAGAATAATCGAGCGGGGCGATTCCGCAAAGATCGACGCCACCTCTTTGAACTGCTCGGCTGTCAGGCCGGTCTTGGCCGCCACCTGCTCCAGAGAAATCGAGCCGACCGCGGATTTGAGTGCGGCAAAGGCCTGCGGATGTTTCTTCACGGTCTCCTCGTCGACCAGATCCAGGGCAACCGTCGCCTTGATGAGTCCGTCGATGACGAGCCCTTCCGTCCCGGGCTTGATCAGGAACGGATGGGAACCCAGCTTGCCGAGATTGGTCACCGCGGAATCAAAGACCATCACCTGGGCCTTATAGACGCGAATGGCCTCCTTGATTCGGACGGAGGTGAGCGGATTGGTCTCGGTCAGGTTCGAGCCGATGACGAGGACCGCTTTCGCTTTGGTCAGATCTTCCCAATCGTTCGCTGTGCGGCCGATTCCCAGCGCCAGCTTGGAGGCCTGCACGAAGTTCATGTGCCCGTAGCGGGCGCTGCTGTCCAGATTGTTTGTCCTGAACGCCACCCGCATGAGCTTTTGGAACAGATAGAGTTCTTCATTGGTGCAGCGTGCCGTGATCAGGCCGGCGATGGCATCGGGGCCGTGCTTCTTGCGAATGTCCGCGAACCGATCGACGACCGCATGCATGGCCTCCAGCCACGGGACCTCCACGAGCTGGTTACCTTTGCGCAACAACGGCCGCTTCAAACGGGTCGGTGAATCGATGTATTCGAACCCGAACCGTCCCTTGACGCAAATTCCTCCGTGGCCTTTAGCCGTGTCGGCCCGATCGCCCCATTTGTTCTTCCAGGACAGCGGTGACGTCACGCGGATGACTTCCGTGTCTTTGGTCTCAAGGTACATCTGGCAGCCGTCCCCGCAGTAGTTGCAGGTGGTCGTCGTCTTCTTCATCTGCCAGGGCTTGTAGAGATATTTCGAGAATTTGTTCGTGATCGCCCCGACCGGACAGACGGCCAGACAATCTCCGCAGAACTCGCAAGCGAGCGGGAGGTCGCCCTTCGCTACGACCTGGTTGAAGCCGCCCTTCTTCATAAACTGCAAGGCGTCGATCATCAGCACGTCCTTGCACACGTTGATGCATTCGGCACAGGCGATACAACGGTTCATGTTGAAATCCAGCACGAGGCTTCGCGTATCCTCGGGGATGAATTTCTGCTTGGCATTGGCCAGATTGGTCACACCGTGCTGGAAGGCCATGTCCTGCAGCTCACAATGGCCATCGGCGTCGCAGACCGGACAATCCAACGGATGGACGGAGAGATGCTTCTCCACGGCCTTCTTCCGGGCTTGAAAGAGGTCATCGCCTTCTGTGCGGATGACCATTCCGGCCGTGACCTTGGCCGTGCACGAACGCACCGGTGCCTTCTTGCCCTCCTGCATGACGAGGCACATGCCACAGGAACCGAACGGATCGAACGTGTAGTGGTAGCACATCGCCGGAATGATCTTGCCCGTACTGGAGATCACGTCGTACAGCGACACGCCGTCCTGGGCTGCGACGGTTTTCCCGTCGATGTTCAACTCAATTGTCGAGGCTTCGACATCCGGATTTGTTGCTGGTTTCAATCCCATAGTATCCTCCAAACACTGCGATCCATGTTCTGCCTTGTTTTTTCAGATAACTTCATCTATCGCATTCTCCCATCACGATGTCATAGGTGCCGAACATGGTGATCGCGTCGGCGATCATATAGCCTCGCGACATGTGGTCGAAGGCGCCCATGTGGATGAACGAAGGTGCGCGTATCTTCAACCGGTAGGGCTTTCCGCCGCCGGTGCTCACGATGTAGAAGCCCAGCTCGCCCTTCTGCGCCTCGGTCGCCGCAGTAGATTTCTCCCGGCGGAGCATCGAAGCCCTGCGAGAAGAGCTTGAACTGCTGAATCATGGAATCGAGATTCGTGAAGACACGCTCCTTCGGGGGCAGAGTCACGCTGGGCACGTCGGCCATGATCGGGCCGTCCTGAATCTGCTCGAGGCACTGCTTGATAATCTTGACGCTTTCGTAGAGCTCCATGACGCGAATCCAGTACCGGTCGTACGTATCCCCATTCTTTCCGAGCGGAACACTGAATTCGCACTTCGAATAGGCCGAGTACGGTTCTGCCTTCCGTAAGTCGTAGTCCACTCCTGAACCGCGAAGCGTCGGTCCGCTCAGTCCGAAACTGACGGCATCCTCGGCGGAGATCACAGCCACGCCTTTGGTACGGGCGATCCAGATGCGGTTGTTCTCGAGGAACACGACGTACTCGTTGATCTTCGGGGGGAAATAGTCCAGAAATTGTTTGAGCTTGGCAAACAATGAAGGCGTGAAATCGCGCTCCACTCCCCCAATGCGATACCAGCTCGTCGTCAGCCGCGCGCCGCACAGTTCGTCGAACCAGTCCAGAAGAATTTCCCGATCCCGAAAGCAATAGAAAAACACCGTCATCGCGCCGATGTCGAGCGCCTGGGTCCCCAGCCAAAACTGGTGGCCGATGATCCGCTGCACTTCGGCGACGATGGTGCGCAGGTATTCGGCGCGATCCGGGACCGTGATGTTCATGAGCTTTTCAACCGCACGGCAGTAGGCGAAGTTGTTGTACATCGCGCAGACGTAGTCGAGCCGGTCCGTGTGCGGAATGAACTGATGGTAGGTGCCTTCCTCGGCGAGCTTTTCGACTCCGCGGTGCAAAAAACCCAGGACGGGCGTGGATTTGACGAGACGCTCGCCTTCCAGTTCCAGAATCACCTTCAACACGCCGTGCGTGCTCGGATGCTGCGGCCCCATGTTCAGCAGCAGCTCCTCCGTCCGGGCAGGTGGGGAGCGTTTCGCTCTCTGGATGGGTCGGATCGACTTTGTAAACGGTTGTTCTTTGATCTTCGAATGCCATCGCTGCTGTGCTTATCTCGTTTCGTCCAAAAACTCAAACGTGTCGCGCCAGCCCTTCCCGCGGACCGGAAAATCTTTCCGCAAGGGGTATCCTTCGGTGTAATCGTCCGGCATCAAGATGCGGCGAAGGTCAGGATGGCGGCGGAAACGAATTCCCATCATGTCGTAGACCTCGCGCTCCATGAAGTCCGCGCCCTTCCACAGATCGGTGAGGGAATCCACGATGCAGTCCGATTCCGGCACCCTGGTCTTCAGCCGGATGCGGTGCCGTTTCCTGATCGAATAAAACTCATAGACGACTTCGAACCGCTCTTCATCGTCGGGCCAGTCAACCGAGCTGACATGCACGATATAGTCGAAATCCATGGCCGGGTCGTCGCGCAAAAATTGGGCGACCTCGTGCAATTTGTCCCTGGTCACGGTGATCGCGAGGTCGCCAGCGCCACTCCACGGCATGAACAAAACCCACTGTGAAGTGCTCGCGAAGGCGTTCGGACAATTGCTGAAGCGACATGGGATCCTCAGGCTTTAGGGCCGCTTTCACCTGTTCCGGCTGCTTGACGAACACACGTTTTTGCATGATGCGCTCTTGCAGTTTGAGAATACCGTCAAACAAGGCTTCGGGGGTCGGAGGACAGCCAGGCACGTAGATATCCACCGGGACGAAGCGGTCGACGCCCTGCACCACGCTGTAACTGTCGTAAATGTTTCCCGAGGTCGCGCATGAACCCATCGCGATGACGTATTTCGGTTCGGGCATCTGGTCGTAAATCTTCCGGATGACGGGTGCCATCCGGCGGCACACCGTTCCCGCGACGATCATCAGATCCGACTGCCTGGGAGACGCGCGGAACACTCCTGCGCCGTAGCGGTCAATGTCGTAACGCGACGAGACGGCGGCAATCATTTCGATGGCACAACAGGCTAGCCCGAACGTCATGGGCCAGAGTGAGCCCTTGCGGGCCCAATTCACGGCTTTTTCGATCGTCGTGGTGATGACGTCCGGCGCTCCGTCTTTGTCATGACGCCCCAACTGAATCAGTCCCATTCCAACGCTCCCTTGCGCCAAGCATAGATATAGGCGACGAGGAACAACGCGATGAAAATCATCATTTCGACCAGGCCGATGATGCTGACCTTATTGATGTCGTTGAACACCACAGCCCAGGGATAGAGAAAAATGACTTCGATATCAAAGATCACGAACAACATGGCGAAAATATAGTAGCGAACCGGAAACGGCATCCGGGCATCAGAAAAGGGCTCGGATCCGCACTCGTATGCGGACAGTTTCTCGGGTTCCGGATACTTCGGTTGGACCAGATAGCTCAACAAGAGCGTCACGACCCCGAAGGCCAGGGCGACGAAGATAAATAAGAGAATCGGAAAATACTTAGTCAGATACTCCAGGAGTAACTCAAGACCGCTCATGGAGGTCACCTTTCAACACCTTGAGTTGCAAAGGAGAAAGGGATCTTAGACGGGGGGTTGCCGTGATAGCAAGAGCACAAAGGACCTACCCTGAAGACCCGGAAGTCCTACGCTGGTCTGGTTTCGACCGACCGGCCGTCGAATCCATGAGGGCTGCATCCATCCGGAGGTGGGAAGGAGCGGTCTGATCCTTCCGTTCCCACTCCTGAAGCAGCGGGGAAAAGGCCTTGGCTTTCTTCCGCCTGTGAATTTGGGTCTCTAATCGAGGACGAGAGGAGCGTTCCGGCGGTTTCTGCGGCATACAGCCTCTGTTTAGTTCATCTGGACCGGCCTGGCTGAAACCCTCGATCACCTTAGCAAAGGCCCCAACCCGGTCAGAGGACAAGACCGCAATATTCTTGACTCTATGGGATGATTTGCTATGGTTTTTTGAGCAGACTTTGCCTTAACCAGAAGGACACCCCATGACCATTCATCCACAGAAAGCCCTCACAGGCTGCGCGCTGTTCGCGATCATCGCCACGGTGGGACTGTTGCCGGCGTGGGCCGATGATCTCGACGGTATCCGTTACGGCGAAGCGGCTCGGACGTACGCCGCGGGCTCCATCCAGCAGTTTACTCCGCAGGACGGTGTGGTGAATGTCATCACCGGCGACAATCAGACCGTCGGAAACCGTATGCGGCTCGGACAGAACGATATGCTCTACCTCAAGCTGAAAAATCCCGCCGAGGCGGCGATCGGCGATCTCTTCACCGTCTACAAGCGAACCAGAAAGGTCTTTCATCCCGCCACCGGGCAGTACTTGGGGTATTTGATCACCCGGCTCGCCATCGTACAGGTGGTTCAAGTGGATGACGAATTGACTACGGCTCGCGTCGTGCGGGCCTTCGGGGCCGCGGCTCCCGGTGATCCCGTCGTCAAGTTCTCACTGCCGAGTTCCGGTGAAGCGGCCGCCGTGCCCGCTTCGGGCGACATCAACGGGATGGTCGTCGAATTGCAAGCTGATATACAGATGACTTTGGTGGCTGGCACACCGGAACATCGTCTATCTCGACCGTGGGTGGGGAAGAAGGGCTCAGGGCGGGGAGACCGCCTGGAGTTGACTCGCTACGGAGGGGCCGCACCGCCTCGCCAGGTCGGCGAAGTGAAGGTGTTGTCAACTGAGGGCCGCAGCGCTACCGCACTCGTTACGAAATCGATTTCCCGCATTCTCAAGGGCGACCAATTCCGTACGAAGTATCAGGCGGATCTCGCTCCTCCGGCAGAGCCGGTCACGCCGTCCATGAACAGTCCCGCGCAGCCCTCGACAGGTAAGCGAGCGGTTCAGAATGCGCGCGTGAGACGCGGTACACCTTGAGCGATCTCATGAAGCAGCTGCAGTATGATTCCGGCGAAGCCAGGATCAAGCCGGAGGGCTATCAAATGTTGGACCAGCTGGTCGAACTCTTGAAAGGATCGCCGGTCGATCAGCTGATCCGCGTCGAGGGGCATGCGGACAGTATGGAAATCGGTCCCTCCCCTGAAGTCGCAGTACCCGACAAATTGGGATCTTTCCAAAGCGCGCTCCACCGGCGTCCTGCGCTATCTCGTCGAGAAAGGCGGCATCGACTCTGCGCGAATCTCGTCTATCGGCTACGGCGCGACGAAGCCGTTGACGAGCAATGCGACGGAACCCGGTCGTTCAAGAAACCGCCGCGTCGAGGTTGTCCTCTATGCTCCCAACGCCGCACCGGCTGATCCCGCGCCTCCGACGGCGCCTGCCGAAGCCGCCGCTGATGACGGCTATCGTGTGTCGGGTCTCGGATCGCAGGGCCAGGAGTCGGCCGCTTCTTCGGTCGACAAGACCGTTCCTGCGGAGGCGGACAATGCCGAAAAAACAGTTCCTACTCCTCCGGTCGTTTCCGATACACCTGCTGAAAATACCCAGGCCGTGCCGCCCCCTCCCGGACAAAACAGCGCAACCCTGATTGCTGCTCTCCGCTGGGGCATGCTCCGTTGTGAGCATGTCCCGGCGTGCGCGAACCTCCTGGTTTCCCCTCTCGACTCCTGCTGTTACAATGCCGCATGATCGGTGAGCCGCGACCACAGGAACCCGACGCTCCGCTCTTCGCGGAAATCATTGTCCCCCGCCACTTCGCTTGGCCCATTTACCTATCGAATTCCCACTGAATTACGAACGGTGCTGCGGGTTGGCCACCGAGTGTTCGTGCCGTTCGGCCGGTCTCTGGTTCAAGGTGCGGTCATTGCTCTCAGCCCTCACCATCCTCCGGAAGTGCCGCTCGAACGGCTCCAAGCCCATTCGCACACTGGTCACGGCTGATCGTGCCGTCGACATTACTCCTCCCCTGCTGCTGCTGGCGAAGGCCGTGGCTGAAACCTATGTGGCACCCTGGGGACAATGCCTCAGGCTGGTGCTCCCGCCCAAATCGACCAGGCTTGACTCGAGCCGCATGATTTTGACCAAGGAAGGTCAAGAAGCTCTGACCAAACAGGAGTCGATTCCCCCTGCGTTCATTCAACTTCTGAAGCGTCTCAAACGTCGTCCGCTCGGCATTTCGCTCTCTCGCCTTTGTCACAGCAAGGACCGGATTCATGACGAGGTCTTGACGTCGATCCTCGATCGAGGATGGGCACACAAAGTGCGCGGTCGCACGGCTGCCGAGACCCCTGGTTTATTCGGTTCCCACTCTGACGAGCGTCCACACGTTTGTGGCACATCGCGGAACGTCGAAGGGGGAGTCGCGCGTCCTGCGTGCGGTGGAGTGCCGTACGTCCGCCCGTTTGTTGGTGGAGGCTGATCCGGTAGAACGCCTCGCCTTGCTTCGTGCAGCCGCGATCAGGACGGTGGAACTGGGACGGAAGGTGCTCGTGATCACGGGTGAAACCTCCCGCGCGGAATCACTCGCTGCCGCCCTGGCTCATCCGGCTACGGTGACCGCCGCGCTTCACAGCATGATGCCTGATGAGAAGAGGTCTGAAATCTGGGAGCAGATTCGTCAGAACCATGTTTCCGTCGTGGTTGGCACGAGAGCCGCCGTGTTCCTTCCGCTCGATCCCATCGGTCTGATCTGGATCGACCGCGAAGAGGATTCCGCGCTCAAGGAACCGATGGAGCCGAGATATCATGCGCGGGATGTTGCGTGGATGAGAGCCCAGAAGGAAGGGGCGCTTCTCGTCTTGAGTTCGGCCCATCTCTCTCTCGAAGCGTCCGGCCTGGAAGCGCCGAAGCACCTACTCAAAGCGCCCGGTCGACCGGATATCTCGCCGCAGGTCGAGGTCGTGGATCTTCCGACGCGAGGATCGTCGACTGCTTTTGAGCGTCCGGCTGCACGAGGCCATGCGCGAAGCCATGGCGCGTCAGGCGGGCATCCTGTTATTTCTCAACCGGAAAGCCTATGCAGGCGCGCTCATCTGTCGAGACTGCGGCCAGGTTCCCTGCTGTCCCTCCTGTGCCGTGGCGTTCGCTTTTTCGCGGCAAAAGAAC
This sequence comes from uncultured Gammaproteobacteria bacterium, assembly GCA_942491465.1. GTDB lineage: Bacteria > Pseudomonadota > Gammaproteobacteria > Chromatiales > Chromatiaceae > CALOBA01. The sequence continues at coordinate 10,710 of CALOBA010000085.1, read as the reverse complement.
GTGCTGTTTTGTCATTACTGTGGTGCCACGCATGCGATTCTGGACCTGTGTGCCGCGTGCGGGAGTGCCCGGCTGCAGCCCGTCGGGGAAGGGACCGAACGTCTGGAAGAAGAAGTGAAACGGCGATTTCCCTCTGCTCGGGTGTTGCGAGTCGACGGTGAGACCATGCGAAGGCCGAAAGAAGCCGAGGGCATCCGGATACGCATTCGTCGGCGAGAGTGGGATGTGCTCATTGGCACCCAATTACTGTTGAGAGATGATCTGGTGCCGCCGCTGGGTCTCGCGGGCGCCGTGCAGGCGGATGCGGGGCTGAGCCTTCCCGACTTTCGAGCGGCTGAACGCACGTTTCATTTGCTGCAGGACGCTGCGGGTCTGGTGCAGCCGATGTCGGCGGGTGGTCGGTTGATCATTCAAACGTACTTGCCGTCGCACCATGTGATCGAGGCGGTGGCCCGACAGGATGATGCGATCTTCTTGAGCGGAGGAATTGATGCTGGACCCGGCGCTCGGATTTCCTCCGGCCCTTCGCGTGATCGTCCTGCATGTTTCCGGTGCACTCGAACCGACCGTCGCACACGCGGCCCAAGCCTGGGCGGCTGCACTCAGCCGTGCGGCGAAGGCCACGCCTGAAGGCGAGGACCTCACCATCCTGGGACCCGTTCGAGTCGCCTGTGTCCCGAGTGCGCGGACGTTACCGCCGGCAGATCCTGATCAAGTCCCGACCGGACTTCCATGCCGTCCAGACTATCCGATCGACACTGGCCGATCTTGAATCGCTCTATGCCCGTCGAACAGTGAAGTTCGACGTCGACGTGGATCCGATTGAGATGTGGTGACCGTTACCGCTTCTTTGACGCGCGAGCGCTGCCATTGGCCCTGGAGGACGGCGTAGAGGAGCTCTCCCCGTCGCGACGCGCCCGGTCCTTCCTTTGCCCGTTTGAACAGGCCATAGGAAAAGGCGAGCCAGAAGCAGGCCGAAAAAAGCCCCATGAGTGTGGCGGAGAGGATGGCCCCCATCTCGGCGTCGGATGGCTCGCCGCCAGCCGAACGAATTTGCAGCATGGTCACAACGGGCCAGGCAAAGGATTCGAGGCCAAGCAACAGCGTCGACCAGGCCCAGATGAGCGTGAGGGTCGTGCCACGCCACCATAAGAACGCCGCAGCGGCGATCGCAACTCCTGCCGCGCTGTACGGGGACAGCCCGTTCCAGGCCAGCCATGCGCCCACGGCGACGACAAGGCTGCCCAATGCCACATTGAGATACAGGGTCCAGGATGGCATCACGATAGGTGTGTTTGGGTACGCCGCCGCCGGGTGATCCCCGGCTAGGCGCGGAGCGCCCTCGCTACACGGTGCGCTTGACGAAGAATGCAGCCGCTTGAGCCCGACGGGAAATATGGAGCTTCTGGAACATATTGGCCAGGTAATTTTTGACGGTCTTGTCGCTCAATTTGAGCGTCGAGGCAATCTCTTTGTTGGTCAAGCCGTCGGCCACTAACGCCAGGACCCGTTCTTCTTGCGGTGAGAGTGACGAGGGGCGCGCAGGGCCTTCAGCAGTCGGGACAGTCTTGATCCATTCGAGGGCCCGCTTGGTCACGGCGGGGTCCAGGATGGAGCGGCCGGTGGACACGGCCCTGATTGCGCGAATCAGCGCAGCCGAATCGATCTCTTTCAACACGTACCCAAACGCCCCGGCCAACACGGCCGCGAGGACCGAGTCGTCATCCGTGTAGGACGTCAGGAAGATGACCCGCGCGGTCGGTTGTTCAGACAGGATTTCGCGGCAAGCTTCAACACCGGACCCGTCAGGCAGGCGGACGTCCATCAAGATGACGTCCGGCCGAAGGCGCTTGGCCTCCGCGGCTGCCTGCGCTTTGCTGTCGGCCTCCCCGACGATCGTGATGCCTTGATTGTTGTGCAGGACCGTGCGCAGGCCGACTCGAACAACTTCATGATCGTCGACCGGGAGTAGCCTGATCGAAGAAGGTTTGGTCGGCGGAACACTGCGACGCCGCACAGATGTTGCACCAGCAAGAGGGCATCGTTGCTCCGTGGGTCATGCGTTCTCGATTGGTGCCGAAGGCGGGACTTGAACCCGCACGGCTTGCGCCACACGCCCCTCAAACGTGCGTGTCTGCCATTCCACCACTTCGGCTCTCGCCGGATGTTGAAAACCCAACGACGGCGTTCTCGCGACGCTCACCGTACCAGATACCCCCCTCTCCCCCCTTCCCCGTACGTCTCGAATCTTCGCTTGCTGTTCGGGCGTGCCGTTGGCATTCTTGAACATCCCACCTAACACCCCGCTGCACGTTCCGCCGTGAGAGGGAGCGGCATTATAGAAGTAGGCCAAATCCTTGTTCAATCAACGGCCGGTCCTGTAGGATCGGCCGTCGATACTCACCGGTCAATCATCCAATGCACGGCTATCACGACCTCCATCCCTCTCTCATCCGGGCCGCCACGACCGTCTCCGCGGCCTCGCTTGCGGCGCTGTTCGACGTCGACAACACGCTCATCCCGGGAGAGGCCTGCGAGGTGCGATTCTTCCGTTATCTGTGGCGAAGAAGTTTGGTCGGCTGGCGCGAATTGCAGCAAAGCCTCGTCTGGCCGGTCCGACAGGGACCATCCGTCTCGATACATCCCCTGCGCGAACGCAAGGTGTATTTGCAAGAAAAGGATCCGTCCCTGATCGAGGCCTGCGCCCGTGAGTTTTTTCGGGACGAAATGTTGCGGGCAGTGTCCCGCCAAGGCCGTGAGCGGCTGGAGGCGCATCGGCAATCAGGCCATCAGCTCATTCTGATCTCCGGCGCGCCGGACTTCCTGATTACGCCGCTTGCCTCCGCATTGAACGTGCCTACGCTGTTTGCGGCACGGTTGGAGCGTGTCGGCGGCCGCTATACCGGCGCGAATGTTCCTCCCTACCCCTATCGGGATCGGAAAGCGGCAGCTCGTCGCCTGTCGACTGCTCAGGAAAAAGGTCTCGAGCTGGCGAGTTCGTTTGCCTACGGCGACAGCCCTGGGCGACACCGAAATCCTCACGCTCGTAGGATACCCGGTGGTCGTTAATCCGATCCGCGGCATGGGCTCATGTTGCACGCGGCGGGGCTGGCCTGTTCTCCCTGGTGCGTGGATTGGACCTAACCATGCGCGTTACAAGATCTTTTTCATAGCATCCAAGGCGAATCGAGTTTCGTCGGGCAGCCCTGCGTCTTCGTACGGCTGACCGGCTGTCCGCTGCGCTGCACCTGGTGCGATACGGAATATGCCTTCTATGGAGGGAACGAACAGTCCATTGAACACATTCTCAGGGAGGTCGGAGTCCTATGGTTGCCGGCTCGTGGAAATCACGGGTGGCGAACCGCTCGCCCAATCGGACGCCTTTCCACTGATCACCGCAGCTCGGATCGAGGCTATACGTCTTGATTGAAACCAGCGGTGCCATCGATACCGCCGCCGTCGATATGCGGGCGCATGTGATTCTCGATGTGAAATGCCCCGGCAGCGGCATGTCGGACCGGATGCACTGGCCGAATCTGGATCGGTTGACCATGAAGGACAGAGGCGGATGAAGTACTGGCACAGAATGATGGTCCCTGCAGGATTCAGATAGCGGTCGAACAGGGCTTCAAGGCAATCGATGGCGGCCTCGGTTGTCGGGCAGATTTCCACGATCCCACGATATAGTCGAAGCCGTTTTGGTGTGGGGCGTTTCCAGGTCCAGTCGTTCGATGGCCATCTCCGGGAACCCGTTGGCCAGGGCATTGGCCCGTGCAAATTCAGAACATCGGGATCGCGTTCACTCATGGTGATGACCGGCTTCTGCTTTGGCAGCGGCAACGCCAACAACCCCAAGCCGGATCCGATTTCCAGCATGGTTTTTTGCAGGTTTGCCGGCAGACCGAGAAAGATAAAGCAAACCAGAAGGATAGACGCCTCCCAGGTCTTGGCCCAGGCGCGGGGAATTTCACGCATCGTGTCGGCCGGGTCGATGAATCGGTCAGGGAACTGGGGGTAAACGGGGATATCCGCTGCCGGTTGATCCGTTACCGGTGTTTCTACCGTGTCGTAGTTTCGGTGAAAGTGGTCCAGGGAGAACATGCGGTGTTGGGTTTTTCTATAAGCACGGGAAACAGCAGGCGGTTTTTACACTGATTGCTCACGAATAAACTGCAAAGCCTTGCCCGACGCCATTCAATTGCATCGATCACTTCGGCCCGTTTATCTTCAACCGGTGCAGCGCGTCAGCTGTAATTTGTTTTTCCGGCATTCGAACCGCCACCGGTAAGTACAAAACGAAGTCCTGACCACCGGCCGAAACGGTTACCGATACCACCACTTTTTTCTCCTTCAGTTCCTTGATGGCCCGCAGGACCTCCGCAGTTCGGCCTCGATGATAGTCGGCCGCAGGTAGTCCACATGCAGCGATGCGGTGACAAACCGAAACGGCGCCTCATCGGGCCGGGCCCGGCCTGCGGCAGCCGATGCCGATCCGGTGCCGTGACAGTCGATCAATGAGGCCAGCAGGCCGCCGTAGACCTGGCCGAGATTGGCCCAGCGCCATTTGGACCACGGCCGAAATCGGGCCACTGTCTCATGCCGACCATCGCTTTTCAACTGCAGGCCGTCCGGATTCAGGCGTACACCCATAGCAGTGGCTCAGTTCATCGGGGTAGGCATCCTGGAATGCGTTTTCGCTCATGGTACTCCTTTCTCTTCATTGACAGATGGCCCTTTCGGCTGAATTGTACCAAACCGCACGGGCTGCAATTCATCACGAACGGATGGATTATCGGTAAAAAAATGAAAGCGAAACGATGGACGGTATCAAACCATCCGGTGTCTGGGGTAACACGAATTTGGCGGGGTCAGGACTGTGTCCGGCAGATGAATACCGGTGTTCGTCATTGGCGATGTCGACGATTATTGTCGCAGTGCGCGACTTCGCATGATCGAGCCAACCCAGATTGCGGACCCGCTGTCTGTGTTGGGATACGATTCGCCAGGTCGTGGCATTGAACCATGAAACCAGCATATGATCCGGACACAATGATTTCACCTTTTCGTTCGCCATGGACTGGGCCAGCGAAATCCAGGTCCGGTTGCTCCGTTTTAATCTTGACCGGGTTGATCAGTGTGGTACTTCAATGGCGCTTTACCCATAATGGTCTCCTTTTGAGGATGCCGATAATCAAAACAGATTATGTTTAATATGGGCCGGACAAAAACGTAGTCGAGACCAGTTTAAACAGAACCGTTTGCTGTGACTCCAGGCGGTATCCTCGGGCAGGTCGGTTTGAAGTGCTGTCGGCCTTGTGGTAGGTATCTTTTTAAAACAGCCGCCCTTTTTTATCGTTTCGGGATGGAAATCAGGTTGGCCCCCAGATGCCACCGACAAGGAGGAACCGGTGATGACCGCTTCGACACCCGACAACTGGTTTACCAGCGAAACCCTTCGGGCGAGGCTTGTGAAGCCTTCCGGGGAGCTTGCCGATCGCATGGTTCAGGTTCGAAAAAATCCTATCACCGGCCGAACCAGCCGAATCACCTTCAGTCGGGTGAACGAAACTGAGGCGGGAGCGGACCAGCTGCTCCGCCCCCGGCCGCCCGGTGGTCGGACCGTTGTCCATTTTGCCATCCCCAGGTGCTGGCACGGACGCCCCCGGTTGATCCCTGGCATTCACCCGGCCGGGCGCATGACCCGGGGGGAGTCGCTTCTGTTTCCCAATCTGTTTCCCTACGGCGCCCATTCCGCGGTGAGCCTGTTCGACAACACCCACTTTGTGGAGATCGGCACCGCCACCGCGAGCAGCTACTCGGACTGCCTGGTCAACTGCGCCGACTATTTAAAGCGGGTTCACCGTTACGATCCGTCAGCGACGTTCATGGCCATCACCCAGAACCATTTGCCCTCGGCGGGCGGGTCCATGGTCCATCCCCATCTCCAGGTTCATGCCGACCGGATCGGGGCCAACCACCACCGGTTCCTGGCTGACCGGATACTTGCCTGCCTGTGTACTGCCAAAAGAGGGAGTGGCACATTATGCAGCCCGTGAAATCGAGACACGGGACCGGTATATCGGCCATACGGGCCCCTGGAGTGGATGGCGGCGTTTGCACCAGAGGGGTTCTACGAGATCTGGGCCGTCTATCCCGGCCGGACCGCTGTAAGCTGGCGTTGGATGAAAGCGAGTGAGCGTCATCTATCGGACGGTATGATGCGGGTTCAGAAGCTCTACCGCAGTCGCTGAATCGCAACGGTGCAAAATCTGCGCTGCTCTCGGTGGAAACCGCGCAAGCGCTCTGGAGTTACAGTGCCGTCATGGGTGGTGCGGTCCAACTATACCCCCTGGACCGGGCGATCACACGGTTTCGAGGTCATGCTGGGAGATATGGCTACCTTTACCTCTCCGAGGAGAACCGCATTCCCTTTGGCCGACGGCGGCTGGTTATCAAGTAAAGGTGTTGAAAAAGCCGTCATGAGCGTCTGGCCGGACAAGGCAAAATTCTAAATCTCCTTGTAATGCTTTTTGAGCGTACCTTTTACTCGCTATAGCGGCGCAAATTAGTTTTTCAACACCCTTGTTAAAACTCCGGTAAAACAGGCGGGTGAAGATTTCCCGCAGGAGAATGAGGCCGGTGCCGGACAGCACAGCCTCACCCTCCAGAAAGCGGTGAAGCAGGTTTTCCGCTTTTTGCGCTCGTGATATCCGATGAGCCAGCCTAGCAGGATGCCGGCAGCCATTCCGCCGCCGTGCGCCCAGTTATTGATGCCCGAGACCACCAGATCGAACAGGGCGATGCCTAACGCCCCACCCGCCAACCTGTCGGTAGATGGCCTGCACGTGAAATACCGCCACGGCTTTTCCATAACACAGTGCCGCACTTCGATGAGCTTCGCACACGGCGGCTGACGCGCGCCGATGGTCAGCTGACCCCTGCCAGATAAGAAACCAGAAAGCCGATCCGCCGCTTAGGGTGTAGATCACACACCATTCGATGGTGCCGTATTACTGAATCACCAGGGGGGCAATCTGGCTCAGGCCATCATGTTGAAAACAATATGAAGTATGCCGCCGTGAAGGTAGGATGCGTGATGACAGCGTCCACAATGGTGGAACCCCGGTCGATGGGAGTGGCACCGCTGGCGCTCCAGCCGGAGCAGTCCCTGGCTGTCCGGCGAGAGAAAGGTCAACGGATTGCCCGACAGGTGCAATCCGTGGCTGCTCATCAACAGGAGAACAGGTACATGACTGCATTGACAGCAATGATGGTCTGGACAGTTGCCGTTCGGCACTGCTGAAGCCTCTGGTGAGAACGGTGTTTTTCCAGCGGGACCCCGGTAGACGACAACCCCCTGTAAGGGCACATCGGCACATCGCCGCTGATCAGCTTCCGGCAGCCCGGACACAGCAGGGCTTTTTTGGGGAGGCATTCCCGTTTATCATGGGCATCCGTTTCATATCAGTAATGGGTTCCACGCCGACGGGTCGGTTCCAGCCGCCGCGGGTCGTCCGCCGCCTTTCCGTCCCGGCAGGATCGGGGACGGCATTCGCCGTTATCGTCCGGGCTACCATTTCCATTGCACCGGGTTCTCATCGATCAGGTCGGTAGACCGGGCGGCTGATACGGTCCAGTTCCTCAAGCTCGGTGTCGGTCAGGGTGGACGCTCCTGCACGGGCGTTGTCGATCGCCTGATCGGCATTGCGGGCACCGGCAATGGCGCATGGACGCCGGGTTTGGCGATCACCCAGGCCGGGGCCAGCTGGGCCATGGTGATCCCCTTCTTCTCGGCGATGGGGCGAAGGGCCGCCAACGCTTGTTGGACCTGGTGATAGACATCGGCCTGGAACAGGCGATTGCCGCTGCGATGATCCCCTTTCTCAAACTGGTGGTCCGGGCCGAATTTGCCGGTGGGTAGTCCCTGGGCCATGGGTGAGTACGCCAGGATGGTCTACGCCCCGGTTCCGGCACCAGGACAGGGTATCATTTTCAACATGGCGCCCAGGGAGTAGGGGGGTTGAAGAGCATGCTCGATGGGCCCGAGTTCACATATGGCTTTAAGAGAACTGGTCGAGGGAGAAATTGGATACGCCGACGGCACGGATTTTTCCCTGATCCTTAAGGTCCGTCAATGCCTGCATGGTCTCTTCCGGGGGTACACTTTTGAACCAAATGATCCCGCCGGCCAATGAATCTGGTAAAGATCCAGGTAGTCGGTCCCCAGGTTTTTCAGGGAACAGTTGCAGGACAGCGACCACCTGGTCGTATTTAAGATGGTTGGATGGTGAACACCTTGGACAAAATCGTAACCTTGTCCCGATGGCTGCCGATGGCCTTGCCCAGAACTGTCTCGGAGTGCCCGTTTCCATAGACTTCGGCGGTGTCAAAGGTGGCGATGCCGGCATCCATGGCTGCACGGATGGCCTTTTCGCTCTGCGTCATCGATGCCGGTCCACATGGATTTTGCCGGTCACCCAGGTGCCCATGATGATCGGGCGACAGGTGGACGTCGGTTTTCCACAGCCGCGTGATTCCATTGTTTTCCCCCTTATCGGTTTCATTGAACGGTGGCCGGCCGCTGGACACGCACCGGCTTGACCAAATTTATTTCGACCATTACAGTGGTGCGTTTTCGCCAATGGCAAGAAGATCGCCAACAAGAGGTAAAACGGTTGGAAGGAGCTGACATCAAATTGCGGTCAGGACCCTGGCGGACGTGGTGCTCCGCGCCGGTGATCTGGACATGCGTTTTGCCGCACCCGGGCGACCCCTTGAAGGTATTCGTGCACACCAGAAAATCCAGCGTCAGCGGCCGGAGGTGTATCGCGCCGAGGTGCCGGGTTTCCAGTGGAGGCAGACACCCCGAGCTGACCCTGGTGGTCGGGGGCCGCATCGATGGCGTTCTCGACGCGGGAGGAGCGGTGGTTGTCGAGGAGATCAAGTCTACGACCCGGGACCTGAAAACGCTCGAAGCGGCGTCCGATCCCTGCCATTGGGGCCAGGCAAAGGTGTACGCATACCTGCTGGCCTGCCGGCAGGGGCTGGCGGCGGTGACGGTTCAGCTGACCTATTGCCACCTGGATACCGGTGATACCCTGGAACTGGTCGAGCACCTGTCCTGTGACCAGCTGGTATTTTTCAAGGGGCTGGTCATTGTTGAAATGGGCCACGACCCTCGCCCGGTGGCGCCGGACAGGATGCCGCCATTATCTGCTCGACTTTCCTTTGCCGCTTACCGAACCGGCCAGCGCCATATGGCAGTCGCCGTTTTACCACCGCACCCTTCGCGATGGCGGCCAGGCCCTTATCCAGGCGCCCACGGGTATCGGCAAGACCATGGCGGTGATTCTCCCGCCCGCATTGAAAACGCTTTCCCAAGGGAAAATCGACCGGATGTTCTATCTGACGGCCCGGTCTCACCGGCAAACAGGTGGCCGAGGAGGCATTTAGCACCCTCATGGATCAGAAACTTCGCCTGAAAACGCTGACCCTGACGGCAAAAGAAAAAATCTGCTTCGATGCCGACGCCGAATGCAACCGGGACGAATGTGAATTTGCCAAAGGGTATCATGACCGCGTCGACGAAGCCGTCACCCGCGCCTTTGAAACGGACTGCCTCAGCAGAGATGTCATCGAAAAGATCGCCAGGCAATACAGGGTGTGCCCGTTCGAGTTGTCCCTGGAACTGTCTGAACTGGCTGATTGCATTATCTGCGATTACAACTACGTGTTCGATCCCCAGGCAAACCTGAGACGTTTTTTTTCCCGGCCGCGTGAGGCATACCTGTTTCTCGTGGATGAAGCTCACAACCTGGTGGATCGGTCCCGGGAAATGTTTTCGGCAGATATTCGGAAGCAGGCATTTCTGGCTGTCAGACGCCAGGTCAAGAAAGCGCTTCCGGATGTGTACCAGACCCTGGGAAAAGTTAACACATGCATGCTTCGGTTCATGAAGGCCAGCCCGAATACAGCGCAGGCATTTGCAGAGACGGAACTGCCGGAGGATCTTTGTCTGGCCTTGAGTGACTTTATCAGGGCCTGCGAAAAATGGCTGGCACTGAACCGGGATGCTTCCTTTCGCGAAACCCTCCTGGAGCTCTATTTTGGTGTCACGCGGTTCCTGAAGGTTACGGAACTGTTCGATGCATCCTACGCGGTCTGCTGTGAGCGGTTCGCAAAGGATTTCCGGGTCAAACTCTTCTGTATCGATCCTTCGGGCTCATTGAGCAAGGTGTTGGAGAAAGGCCGGGCCACCATCTTTTTTTCCGCTACCCTGACACCCACCGAATATTTCCAGAAAATCTTCGGGTGTGGAGAGGCTTCATCCGGGCTGGTCCTGACGTCCCCCTTTCCCCGGGAAAATTTGTGTGTCATGGTTTCCAATGTATCGACCCTTTTCAGGAACCGTCGCAACACCAAGGAAATGGTGGCAGGGTTGATCCAATCACTGGTCTCGCAAAAGATCGGAAACTATTTGATGTTTTTTCCTTCCTACAGCTATATGACCATGGTGGTCAAATCTTTCGAAGCCCTTTTCCCGGAATTCGAAACCCTTGTTCAGACGCCTCGCCTGACAGAGATTGATCGGGAGTGTTTTCTGCAAAAGTTCAGCCGGTATAATTCATCGACGCTGGTGGGGTTTGCCGTCATGGGAGGGGTGTTCGGGGAAGGGATCGATCTCGTGGGGGATCGTCTGACCGGGGCGGT
>CALOBA010000084.1:0-81944 GCA_942491465.1 uncultured Gammaproteobacteria bacterium | reverse complement strand
CCCGCAACCCCTTGATCTGATCGCGGATGGCCGCCGCGCGCTCGAACTCCAGGTCCTTGGCGGCCTGGTACATCTCCTTCTCCAGCGCCTTGACCCGTTTGGCCATCTGCTGGGGGGTGAGGTTGGCGTATTCGGCCACCTCGTCGGCGACACGGGCGTAGTCGCGGGCCTTCATGGGGGCGCCGGGGGTGTGCGCCTCCATGATGTCGGCGACGGCCTTTTGGATGGTCCTGGGGGTGATGCCGTTGGCGGCGTTGTGCTCGACCTGGCGGGCGCGGCGGCGCTCGGTCTCGTCGATGGCGCGCTGCATGGAGCCGGTGATCTTGTCGGCATAGAGAATCGCCTTGCCGCGGGCGTTGCGCGCGGCGCGGCCGATGGTCTGGATCAGCGAGCCCTCGGAGCGCAGGAAGCCTTCCTTGTCGGCGTCGAGGATGGCGACCAGGCTGACCTCGGGCATGTCCAGGCCCTCGCGCAGGAGATTGATGCCCACCAGGACGTCGAATTCGCCGAGCCGCAGGTCGCGGATGATCTCCACGCGCTCGACGGTGTCGATGTCCGAGTGCAGATAGCGCACGCGCACGCCGTGGTCGCTCAGATAGTCGGTGAGGTCCTCGGCCATGCGCTTGGTGAGCGTGGTGGCCAGGACGCGCTCCTCATGGCGGGTGCGCTCGCGGATCTCGGAGAGCAGGTCGTCGACCTGGGTCAGGGCCGGGCGCACCTCGAGTTCGGGGTCGATCAGGCCGGTGGGGCGCACCACCTGCTCGATGATGGCGCCGGAGCGGTCGATCTCGTAGGCCCGCGGCGTGGCCGAGACGTAGATGGCCTGGGGCTGCTTGGCCTCGAACTCCTCGAAGCGCATGGGCCGGTTGTCGAGGGCCGAGGGCAGCCGAAAGCCGTAATCGACCAGGTTCTCCTTGCGCGAGCGATCCCCGCGGTACATGCCGCCGAGCTGGGGGACGGTCACGTGGCTCTCGTCGATGACCAGCAGTGCGTTGCTGGGCAGGTAGTCGAACAGCGTCGGCGGCGGCTCGCCGGGGCCGCGCCCGGAGAGATAGCGGGAGTAGTTCTCGATGCCGGAGCAGTAGCCGACCTCCACCATCATCTCCAGGTCGAAGATGGTGCGCTGCTCCAGGCGCTGGGCCTCCACCAGCTTGTCGTTGTCACGCAGCCAAGTGAGGCGATCGCGCAGCTCGTCCTTGATCTGCTCGACGGCGTTCAAGACCACCTCGCGCGGGGTGGCGTAGTGGGTCTTGGGGAAGACGGTGTAGCGCGGCACCTTGCAGCGGACCTCGCCGGTGAGGGGGTCGAACAGCGACAGGGCCTCGATCTCGTCGTCGAACAGCTCCACGCGCACGGCCTCCTCGTCGGACTCGGCGGGGTAGATGTCGATCACATCGCCGCGCACCCGGTAGGTGCCGCGGGAGAGCTCGATCTCGTTGCGGCGGTATTGCAGCGCGGCGAGCCGGCGCAGCAGGGCGCGCTGGTCGATGAGTTCGCCGCGGGACAGGTGCAGGACCATCTTTAGATAGGCCTCCGGGTCGCCGAGGCCGTAGATGCTCGACACCGTCGCGACGATGATGACGTCCGGGCGCTCCAGCAGCGCCTTGGTGGCGGACAGGCGCATCTGCTCGATGTGCTCGTTGATGGAGGCGTCCTTTTCGATGTAGGTGTCGCTGGCCGGGACGTAGGCCTCGGGCTGGTAGTAGTCGTAGTAGGAGACGAAGTACTCGACGGCGTTGTTCGGGAAGAACTCGCGCATCTCGCCGTAGAGCTGGGCGGCCAGGGTCTTGTTCGGGGCCAGCATCAGCGTCGGGCGCTGCACCTCATTGATGACGTTGGCGATGCTGAAGGTCTTGCCGGAGCCGGTGACGCCGAGCAGGGTCAGCCCGGCCTCGCCGTCGCCGATGCCCTCGACCATGCGGCGGATGGCCTCGGGCTGGTCGCCGGCGGGTTCAAACGGGCTTTCGAGGTCGAAGGGGCGGTTCATGGGGGTCTTGAGGCTTGCGATCTGCGGTGATGGCGGGGAAGCGGTTGGTCTTGGCGCGTTCGTGATCGGCGGATGGGATGGCCTTGCAACGGTGGGGTCTTACTTGCTATCGCTGCTGTCGACCCTCTAGCGGACGCCGACGCCGTTCGTGGGTCGCGCTCCCACAGTGCTGTTTGGCAGGCCCTTGGGGGGCGGCTTGCAGCCGCGATACCCATCGCGCCCCCATGCACAGCCGCATCATCCCCCCTTTTTCTATGTTCGCTCCACCCGCTAGACGCCGACGACGAGGTCGCATACCAATACCAGCGTCCGAGCCGCGACGGCATCGGCAAGGTGTACATGGGTCGCGAGATCTCCCATGTCATGGGCCATCGCGGCGCCCGCTGGCTGGAGCGCAGCGCGCGCGAGACCGAGGAGCGCCCGGATCGGGTGGTCGCCGCCATGGCGCTTGCGCCGGACGCCGAGGTGGCCGACATCGGCGCCGGCACCGGCTATTTCAGCGTGCGCCTGGCCCGTGCGGTGCCGAGGGGCCGGGTCTTCGCCGTCGATGTCCAGCCCGAGATGCTGGCGCTGCTGCAGCGGCGCATCGATGACGAGGGTCTGGCCAACATCACCCCGGTCCAGGGCCTGGAGGACGACCCGCGCCTGCCCCCGGCCAGCATCGACGCCGCGCTGATGGTGGACGCCTACCACGAGTTCGCCTATCCGTTGGAGATGATGCGCGCGCTGGTGGCCGCGCTTCGCCCGGGCGGGCAGGTGGTGCTGATCGAGTACCGCGGGGAAGACCCGAGCATCCCGATCAAGCCGCTGCACAAGATGACCGAGGCCCAGGCGATCCGGGAGATGCAGGCCGTCGGGCTGGTGCATCGACAAACCCTCGATACCTTGCCGACCCAGCACATCCTGATGTTCGAGAAGCCGGTCGGGGGCTGAGCGCATCACCAAGGCGACCCGATACCAAAGTGGACGCTCGCGCCCGAATCGGCTAATTTACGCTGTTTTCTCTGCCGGGGGCCTGGACATCGAGGCGACCAAGCCCGATCTGACCTGCACGTCCCCCCGGCCCCGCACCAATCCAGCATGCCCCGCAAGCTCTATATCCAAACCTACGGCTGCCAGATGAACGAGCACGACTCCGCCCGGATGGTGGATCTGCTGCGCGTCACCCATGGCCTGGAGCCCGTCGAGCGTCCCGAGGACGCCGACGTGCTGCTGCTCAACACCTGTTCGATCCGCGAGAAGGCGCAGGAGAAGGTCTTCTCCCAGCTCGGGCGCTGGCGGCCCTGGAAACAGCGCCGGCCCGAGCTGGTGATCGGCGTCGGCGGCTGCGTCGCGAGCCAAGAGGGTGAGCTGATCCGCGAGCGCGCGCCCTTCGTGGATCTGGTCTTCGGCCCGCAGACGCTGCACCGGCTGCCGGCCATGCTCGACGCCCTGCGCGCAGACGGCCGACCGCGCATCGACGTATCCTTCCCCGAGATCGAGAAGTTCGACTGCCTCCCCGAGCCCCGCGCCACCGGCCCGAGCGCCTTTGTGTCGGTGATGGAGGGCTGCTCGAAGTACTGCACCTATTGCGTCGTCCCCTACACCCGTGGCGAGGAGGTGAGCCGGCCCTTCGATGACATCATCGCCGAGGTGGCGACCCTGGCCGAGCAGGGCGTGCGCGAGATCAACCTGCTCGGGCAGAACGTCAACGCCTATTGCGGCCCGACCCACGATGGCGATGCGTCCGACCTGGCCGAGCTGATCCACTGGGTCGCCGCCATCGACGGCATCGAGCGCATCCGCTTCACGACCTCGCACCCGGTGGCCCTGAGCGACGAGCTGATCGCGTGCTATGCCGAGGTGCCGCAGCTCGCCAGCTACCTGCACCTGCCGGTGCAGAGCGGTTCCGACCGCATCCTGTCGCTGATGAAGCGCGGCCACACGGCCTTGGAATACCTGTCGAAGGTGCGCAAGGTGCGTGCGGCCCGCCCCGGCATCAGCATCGCGTCGGACTTCATCGTCGGCTTCCCCGGCGAGACCGAGGCCGACTTCGAGGCGACGCTGGCCCTGATCGAGCAGGTGGCCTTCGACCAGTCCTTCAGCTTCATCTACAGCCCGCGGCCCGGCACACCGGCGGCGGACTACCCCGACGACACCCCGCGCGAGGTCAAGCAACAGCGCCTGGAGCGGTTGCAACAGCTGGTCAATACCGGCGCCCAGCGCATCAGCCGGCAGATGGTGGGCACGGTGCAGCGGGTGCTGGTGGAGGGACCGTCGCGCAGGGACCCGCTCATGCTCGCCGGGCGCACCGAGAACAATCGCGTGGTCAACTTCGCCGGCGACCCGTCCATGATCGGCGGCTTCGTCGATCTGGCCATCACCGAGGCCCTGCCCAACTCCCTACGCGGCGAGCCGGCCTGCGGCACGCCGCCGGGCCCAACCGGCGGTGCCGACCAAGCCACCGAGGGTGCGCGCCCCCTTTGAGCACCCACCCCGTCACCATCGACCTGGAACTGGCGCCGGCGGACAACGAACGCCTGGCGAACCTCTGCGGCCAGCTCGACGGCCATCTGCGGCTGATCGAGCGCCGGCTGGGCGTGGAGATCAGCAACCGGGGCGTCAGCTTTCGCATCATCGGCGAGCGCGATGCCGCGGCGGCCTGCGAGCGCCTGCTGCGCGACCTCTACGCCGATGCGGCTGAGGAGACCTTGACCCTGGAAGGCGTACACCTGCGCCTGCAGACCTCCGGCATCGACGCGCTGCTCGACAATGATGCCGACCAGCTGCCGGAGTTGGTCATCAAGACCAAGCGCGGCCTGATCCGCGCCCGCGGCCCCAATCAGCAGGGCTATCTGCACGCCATCCTGCGCCACGACATCAACTTCGGCGTCGGTCCCGCCGGTACCGGCAAGACCTACTTGGCCGTCGCCTGCGCCGTCGAGGCCCTGGAATCGGAGCGCATCCGCCGGGTGCTGCTGGTGCGCCCGGCGGTGGAGGCCGGCGAGCGCCTGGGCTTCCTGCCCGGCGACCTGGCGCAGAAGATCGATCCTTATCTGCGCCCCCTCTACGACGCCCTGTTCGAGATGCTCGGCTTCGAGAAGGTCAACAAGCTCATCGAGCGCAACGTCATCGAGGTCGCGCCGCTGGCCTACATGCGCGGGCGCACGCTGAACGATGCCTTCATCATCCTCGACGAGGCCCAGAACACGACGCCGGAGCAGATGAAGATGTTCCTGACCCGCATCGGCTTCGGCTCCACCGCCGTGGTCACCGGCGACGTGACCCAGGTCGACCTGCCCCGCGGGCAGCCGTCCGGGCTGCGTCAGGCGGTCGAGGTGCTGCGCGACGTCGACGGCATCAGCTTCACCTTCTTCACCGCCCGCGATGTGGTCCGCCATGCGCTGGTGCAGCGCATCGTGCATGCCTACGATGCCTTTGATCGACAGGGGCACGGGGATGGCGATCGGCGCGATGCCGATAGCCGAGGTCACGCGGGCCAGTGAAGCGGGGCGGTATGGCTGGCGCTGCCGAGCCTCGACTTGGGTGCGCGTTCGCCCGTGCTCTATGGCGATGATCCTCGATCTTCAGATCGCTTGCGATGCGGCTGATCTGCCGGGTGACGACGTGCTTGAGCGGTGGGTGGCCGCGGCACTGCGGGACGGTCGGGGCCATGCGGATGCCGATGCGGATAGCGATAGCGATAGCGATAGCGATAGCGAGCTGACCATTCGTATCGTCGACATCGACGAAGGGGCAGCGCTGAATCAGCGCTACCGGGGACGCCCCGGCCCGACCAATGTGCTGTCGTTTCCATTCGAGCCGCCGCCGGGCATCGACGAGCCCTGGCCACTGCTCGGGGACCTGGTCATCTGCGCCCCGGTGGTCGCCCGCGAGGCCGCCGAGCAGCGCAAGACCGTCGAGGCCCACTTCGCGCATCTGGTCGTCCACGGGGTGCTGCACCTGCTCGGACACGACCATCAAGACCCCGCCGAGGCCGAGACCATGGAGGCGCTGGAAACCGTCATCCTGCTCGGGCTCGGCTATCCACCACCCTACGCAACTGATTCGAAAGACCATGCCTGATCGATCTACCAACGGCTCACGGCCCGGTGAATGGCGCAAGCGCCTGTGCCGGCTGATCGGCCGTGAGCCGCAGGACAGGGAACAACTGATCAACGTCGTCAAGGAGGCCGAGGAGCAGGGCATCGTCGACCGCGACGCGCTGACCATGATCGAGGGCGTGCTTCAGGTCGGCGACCTGCGCGTCGGCGACATCATGATCCCCCGCGCCGAGATGATCCATGTGCGCCGCGATGATCCGCTGGAGCGCATCCTGGCAATCGCCGTGGAGTCGGCCCACTCGCGCTTTCCGGTCATCGGCGACGACAAGGGCGAGGTGGTCGGCACGCTGCTGGCCAAGGATCTGCTCGCCTACTGCCAGCAGGGCAGCCCGCGCGCCTTCAACATCCGCGACCACCTGCGCAGCGCCGTCTTCGTGCCCGAGAGCAAGCGCCTGAACGTGCTGTTGAAGGAGTTTCGCGCCAGCCGCAACCACATGGCGATCGTCGTCGATGAATACGGCAACGCCGCCGGCCTGGTGACCATCGAGGACGTGCTGGAGCAGATCGTCGGCGAGATCGAGGACGAGCACGACTACGACGAAGGCGCCAACATCTTCAACCGCGGCAAGGGCGAGTACGTCGCCAAGGCGCGCACCCCCATCGACGACTTCAACGACTACTTCAACAGCCGGCTCGAGGCCGGTGAGTTGGATACCATCGGTGGCCTGGTGGTCCACGCCTTCGGCCACCTGCCGAGCCGCGGGGAGCGGGTCGAAACCGGTGGATTCAGGTTCACCGTGCTGCGGGCCGACAGCCGGCGGGTGCATCTACTTTCCGTACGGCGGGTGGGCTCGGCGACCTAACCCGGTGGCGCAAGTTGGACGCTGATTAACGCCTACATACCCGCCTGATCAAGACTGACCTGGGGACAGCCTGCATGCTGATTGGTCGATTGCCCTTTTTTGGGTGCGCAGCCCTCGCCGTCGTCCTGGCCCTCGGTGGATGCGGACAGCCCGATGAACTGGGCGAGCCACACAGCCTGCCAACGCTCTCGATCCGCCTGCCGTCTTGGCCGGTGAAGCAATGGCTACCCGGTGCGTCGTCCGGCCGGTTGCTACTGCAAAGGGCCAGCGGGGGCAGGGGTGCCGTGTCCTTGCTGTGGGAGCCGGGCTCCTTGGACTTGGCGCTCGGCGCCCAGGAGCAACGCGCCGTCCTACATCAGATGTTCAACCCCGAGGTCGAGGTAAAGGCAAGACAGATCAGCGTCGATGGCCGCCCGGCGAGCCTGATGTCCGCGCTTGGGCCACCGCCGCTGACGCATGTGATTTGGAGCTGCTCCGGCACCACCAAGCTGTCGCTGATGGTGCACACCGACGACGACTCGGCCGCCAATCTCGCGCTGACGGAGGCGATCCTGGCGAGCGTTGAATGTCGCGATGCCGACACGTCACCGCAATACTTGGTACTGAGGCCGCCGGGCCACGAGATGCAGATGGAGGGCGTCTATCGGAAATGGCTGGCTGCGGACGGCAGTGGCTTTGTCCTCGAGCCCGGCAGGGTCGTGGTGCGCCGGACGCCTGATCTGCTGGATAAGGCCGTACGTATCGGCAGCGGCGACGCGATGCTGTTGGAGCCTGTTGCGGTGGAGCCCCCCGTTCCCGACGAGAACTTCGCTGCCGTGCGCTATGCACTGCGCATGGAGGGCGAACGCGTCGATGCGCTCACGGCCCTGCGCTATTGCCCGGACCTGGGGCTCGCGTTCGTGATGTCTTGGTTTGGGCTCGGCGACCAACGGCTCCAAGACGCCTTGCGACAAGCGCAAGGCGCCGCTTGCCCTGTAGATGACCCGTCGTCGCTTTGAGCTTGAGCCTGCCGACTAGCCGTTGGCGCCTGCGCGCATCGCCTTTGCCGGCCACGATTGGCTCATCGAGGCGAGGGCGTATGGCCTGTCGATCGCGTCGGAATGTCTTGAAAAACCGGCGCCCGCGGCACCATCGGCCGCGAGCGGAGGGGGCGAACAATTAGACGTTGCGCGAGTCCATCATGCGCTCGATGATGGGCGCGAGGATGATCTCCATCGCAAAGCCCATCTTGCCGCCGGGGACGACCATGTCGTTGCGCCGCGACATGAACGAGTCGTGGATCATCGACAGCAGGTAGGGGAAGTCGATGTCCAGCGCCGTCGGGTCCTTGAAGCGGATGATGACGAAGCTCTCATCCGGGGTCGGGATCTCGCGGGCGATGAACGGGTTGGAGGTGTCCACCGTCGGTACGCGCTGGAAGTTGATGTCGGTGAGCGAGAACTGCGGCGTGACGTGGCGGATGTAGTCCGGCATGCGGCGCAGAATGGTGTCGACGGTGGCCTCGGCGGAGTAGCCGCGCTCGGCGTTGTCGCGGTGGATCTTCTGGATCCACTCCAGGTTGACGATGGGGACGACGCCGACGCCCAGATCGACATGCCGGGCAACATTGTTCTCCTCGGTCACGACCAGCCCGTGCAGGCCTTCGTAGAAGAGCAGGTCGGTTTCGCCGGGGATGTCCTCCAGCGGCGTAAACTGGCCGGGATTGAGATCGGTGCCGAGGCGGGCATTGTGCTCGTCGGCCTCTTCCTGGCTGTGGATGTAGTAGCGCTTCTTGCCGCCGCCGGTCTCGCCATAGGTGCGGAACAGGTCTTCGAGCATGTCGAAGCGATTGGCCTCGGGGCCGAAGTGGGAGAGGTTGCGATGCGCCTCGGCGGCCTCGGCCATCCGCTTCTTCATCTCGACGCGGTCATAGCGGTGGAAGCTGTCACCCTCGATAACCGCGGCCTGGATGCCGTCGCGAAGGAAGATGTGCTCGAAGGCGCGCTTGACGGTAGTGGTGCCGGCGCCGGACGAGCCGGTCACGGCGACTACGGGGTGCTTCTTGGACATGGGTTGCTCCTCGTCAGTAGATCTCGATGCGTTCAGGGGATGCGGGTGCCCCGTTGGCAGTGCTGCCTCTGCCGGGGCTTGCTGCCGTTGCGCGGGCGCTCGGTGGTGCCGAGGCGGCAAGGGGACGTATCACCCTGGATCAGGGTCGAAAACGATCGGCTAATATAGCATGATCACCCAGCCGGGGCCGCCGACCCTCGCCCTGGAGCGCTTGCCTGCAACTAGGCGTCGACGCCGGAGACCGCCCATGTGGCCCATCGATCGCATCCCCCTGCATCTACGTGAGAACCCGGAGTTCCAGTCCGCGCTGGTGCGCATCGCCATCTGGAGCTTCGCCATCTGCTATATCGGGATCGGGGCGGCAACCGATGCCTATGAGGTCAATCTCGATTATTATCTGACGCTGTTTTCCGGCTATCTGGTGCTGAACCTGGCGATCCTGATCAGCGTGCTGATCCGCGGTGAATGGAACGCCCGCCGCTACCTGTCGCAGATCATCGACATCGTCGCCGTGAGTCTGGCGATCTACCTCACCGGCGATCCGGTCAGCCCTTTCTACCTGGTCTACATCTGGATCTTCATCTCCGCCGGGACGCGCTATGGACGCCCGCACCTCGCGGTCGCCGCGACCTCGGCGGTGCTCTCCTACAGCGCGGTGCTGATGGTGCTGGAGGTTGATGCCAAGCATCGGCTCGACGTCCTGTTCCACCTCCTCGTGCTGGTCCTGCTGCCGCTGTATCAGGACTCGCTGTTGCGCAAGCTGCGCCGGGCACGCCAAGCCGCGGAACGGGCGAACAAGGCCAAGGGGCACTTTCTGGCGCACATGACCCATGAGCTGCGCACGCCGCTGACCGGCGTGCTCGGCATGGCGCAGCTACTGCGCGACAGTCCCCTCGACGCGGAGCAGAAGGAGCATGTGGATGCCATCGTCGGCTCGGCGAATATGCTCCGGGCCCTGATCGGCGACATCCTCGACCTATCCAAGATCGATGCGCAGAAGCTCCAGCTGGAGGCGACCCTGTTCGATCTGCGCGGGCCGATGAAGGAGGTGTGCGACCTGCTGCAGGGCCAAGCGCTGACCAAGGGACTGGAGATGGTCTGCGACATCAGCCCGGAGGTGCCCGAGCGCGTACGCGGCGACGAACTGCGCCTGCGCCAGATCCTGTTCAATCTCATCGGCAATGCGGTCAAGTTCACCGAGCATGGCGAGGTGGTTGTGCGGGCGCACATCGGCGAGCCCATCGACACGCTGCCGCAGCGGCATCTGGTGATCGAGGTCGTCGATACCGGTATCGGCATCCCGGCGGACAAGCTCTCCCTGATCTTCGACAGCTTCAGCCAGGCCGACGATTCCACCACGCGCCGCTACGGCGGCACCGGGCTCGGCACCACCATCGCCCGCGATCTGACCGAGCTGATGGGCGGCAGCATCGAGGTCAGCAGCGAGCCGGGCAAGGGCAGCCGCTTTCGCGCCCGGCTGCCGCTGATGGACCGCGACGGCCTGCCGCCGCCACCGACGCCGGACCCGGTGCTGCAAGGCCGGCGGGCGCTGATCTACGAGCGCGATCCGGCCATGCGTGCGCTGATCACCGAGATCTGTCGGGACTTGGGGATGATCGGTTTCGACGAATACGACATCGGCCGGCTCGCCGAGCTGGTCCAGGCCGCCGGCGGCGTCGACCTGCTGATCGTCGCCGATACGCCGGACCGGGTCGACCTGGCCGCCGTGGTGGCGACCTTCCGGCGCGTGCTCGACGCGCCGGTGCCCGCATTGTTGCTGATCTACGCCGCGCGTCGCGCCGACCTCGGCGATACGGATTTCCGTTACCTGACCAAGCCGTTCCTGCGCCATGAGCTGGCGGCGGCCATTCGTGGGGCAATCGCTGCCGAGACGCTGGCCTTGCCCGCGCAGCCCCCATCGCCGAGTCGGTCGACGCCCTCTGCCCAAGCCGACGTGAACTCACCCCCTGTCCCGACCAGGTCGACCATCCCGTCTGGCCCCGCCGCCGGTGTACGCGTGTTGGTCGCCGAGGACAACGACATCGCCGCCAAGGTCATCACCAAGCTGCTGGCCAAGCAGGGTGCCGAGGTCAGCCTGGCGACGGACGGCAATCAGGCGTTGCGGCTGGCGCTGTCCGATGAACACCAGTTTGACCTCGCCTTCGTCGACTTGCGCATGCCGGGGCTCGACGGGATCGGGTTTACCCGGGCCTTGCGCAAGGCCGAGGCGGGCGAGCAGCGCAAGGAGCGCCGGGTTGTGGTCGCGCTGACGGCCAATGCCGCCGAGGACGTCAAGAACCAGTGCCTGGAGGCGGGAATGGATGCCTTCTTGACCAAGCCGGTGGATCCGACCGCGCTCATCGAGATGGTTCGGCGTCACGGTCGGCGCTCGGGGTCGTCCTGATCGGGGGACGCGACTCGCGGACACCCCCGCGGCGCTAAGGATCGGTTCAGAAACAAGTGGCGCAGACGCCCGCTCGCTGAACCTTTTGATTGGCCATTTCGTGGTTGCGTCTGCACCACTTGTTTCTGAACCTTGACTAAGCTAAGAGCCGGCGATGGCGTCGAGGTCCAAATGCTCGCGCAGCCAATCGCGGATCTGATGACTGGAGCGCGAGCCGCTGAAGCGACCGCGCTCCTCGCCGTCGACGAACAGCAGCACGGTCGGGAAGCCACGCAGCAGATAGTGCCCGGCGAGCTTCATGTTCTCACCCTCGTCCACCTCCACCTTGGCCAGGTGCAGGGCGCCGCCGAGCTCGTCGACGACCCGATTGAGGTGCGGGGACAGGGCGTGGCAGGGGCCGCACCAGTCGGCCCAGAAGTCCACCAGCAGCGGTTGCTGGTGGGAGGCATCGATGACTCGGGCCTGGAATTGCTCGTGATCGACGTCGAAGGCGAATGGGCTCGCCTCAGCCGGGGTGTGAGGGTGCATCGGACGGGTTCCTTGCAGGAGGTGGAAGGCACGCGCTGCGCGGTCTCTGCGGCTAGCTTTCGCTTGAATCGCGCAGGTGCTCGATGTACTTCGGCGTGGCCTCCAACTCCAGCCGCACGGTGGTGCCGCTGGCGATGATCTGCGCGTCGCTGTCGCGGATCTTGAGCGCACAGCGGGTGTGGCCGCGACTCTCCAGCGGGATCGGGATCATATCGCGGTAGGTGTAGATGTTCTCCTCCACATCGCCGCCGGCGCAGACCGCAGGCCCCACGGGCAGCTCGCCCTCGACCTCGGCCTGGTCCATGATCAGATCACCGGCCTGCCACCAGCGGGTGCGCTCGCTGGAGCCGGTCATGGTCTTGATGATGTAGGCGCGGGAGAAATGGATGCGCAGGCACCCGTCGCTCAGGGTGACGCGCTCGATCTCGGAGCCGGGGAGCTCGATACTGCTGCTGTCCATTGGGGGTCTCGATGAGGTTTGGGCCGGCCAGCGCCGGGACTGGGTGATGATGGAGATTGGGTTTGGATATCCATCCAGTGGCCTCTAAGGATCGGTTCAGAAACAAGTGGCGCAGACGCCCGCTCGCTGAGCCTTTTGATTGGCCGTTTCGTGGTTGCGTCTGCACCACTTGTTTCTGAACCTTGACTAAGGATGCGGTCATGCCGGCGGCAGACAAGCCGTAGCATTCCGGCTTTCGATCAGGCTGGAGCCGCCGCAGCCCGGCGTGGCATGGGCCGAGATCAGGTCGTCGACGCGGCAGTGGGGTCCGATCTCTTGTCGGCGCAGGGGGCAAAGTGCTACGACGACAGCCCCAGATCCCGCCATAGCGCCAGCGTCGGCGCCGACTGGTTCATGGTGTAGAAGTGCAGGCCGGGGACGCCGCCGTCGAGCAGGCGTTGGCACATCTCGAGCACCACGTCGTGGCCGAAGGCGCGGATGGCGTCGCGGTCGTCGCCGTAGCCCTCCAGGCGGCGGCGAATCCAGCGCGGGATCTCGGCGCCGCAGGTGTCGGAGAAGCGCGCGAGCTGGGTGTAGTTGGTGATGGGCATGATGCCGGGGACGATGGGGATCGTGATCCCGGCGCCCTGGCAGGCGTCGAGGAAGGCGAAGTAGGCGTCGGCGTTGTAGAAGTACTGGGTGATGGCGGCGTCGGCGCCGGCGTCGACCTTGCGCTTGAAGTTGACCAGGTCGACCTCGGGGGAACTGGCCTGGGGGTGGTACTCGGGGTAGGCGCCGACCTCGATCAGGAAGTGATCGCCGAATTCGGCGCGCAGGAACGACACCAGCTCGTTGGCGTAGCGGAAGGTGCCGGTGCCGGTGCTGCCCATGCCGGAGGGCAGGTCGCCGCGCAGCGCGACGACGCGGCGGATGCCCTCGTCGATGTAGCGCCGGGCGATCTCGTGGATCTCATCGCCCGACGAGCCGATGCAGGCCAGGTGCGGGGCGGTCTCGATGCCCTCGGCGCGCAGCCAGTCGACGGTCTCGAAGGTGCGCTCGCGCGTCGAGCCGCCGGCACCGTAGGTGCAGGAGAAGTAGCGCGGACCGACGGCGTTGAGCCGCGCGACGGCCAGCTTGAGCTTGTCCATGCCCTCGTCGGTCTTGGGCGGGAACAGCTCGAAGCTGTAGCTGCGCTCGGTGGGGGTCTCGGTGGTCATGGTGCGCTCTGTGGCTTGTGTCTGGGACGGGGCCTGTCGACCCGGCCGATCGCGAGCGGCCCGGAGGCAGGCACCGGTACAACTGCGCCCAAATGGCGTCAACGAGCGCTGGTCGCTGTCGTGATCGTTTTCGTCGCGACCTCGATTACGACAACGACAACGACAACGAACAGCGCTTGTTGCTGCGACCTGGACGGGTCGGTACTAGTAGCGGTAATGCTCGGGCTTGTATGGCCCGTCCACCGAGACGCCGATGTAGGCGGCCTGATCCGGGCGCAGCTCGGTGAGCTTCACGCCGACCTTCTCCAGGTGCAGGCGGGCGACCTCCTCGTCGAGCTTCTTCGGCAGCACGTACACGCCGATGGGGTACGCCTCGGGCTTGGTGAACAGCTCGATCTGGGCCAGCACCTGGTTGGTGAACGAGTTGGACATCACGAAGCTCGGGTGCCCGGTGGCGCAGCCCAGGTTCACCAGCCGGCCCTTGGCGAGCAGGATGATGCGCTTGCCGTCGGGAAAGATGATGTGGTCAACCTGGGGCTTGATCTCGTCCCACTGGTACTGCTCCAGCGAGGCGACCTCGATCTCGTTGTCGAAGTGGCCGATGTTGCAGACGATGGCCTGGTCCTTCATCGCCGCCATGTGGTCGTGGCGGATGATGCCGGTGTTGCCGGTGGTGGAGACGAAGATGTCGGCCTGGTCGGCGACGTCGTCCAGGCGGACCACGCGGTAGCCCTCCATGGCCGCCTGCAGGGCGCAGATCGGGTCGATCTCGGTGACCCAGACGTTGGCGCCGAGCCCGCGCAGCGAGGCCGCCGAGCCCTTGCCCACGTCGCCGTAGCCGCAGACCACGGCGACCTTGCCGGCGATCATCACATCGGTGGCGCGCTTGATGGCGTCGACCAGGGACTCGCGGCAGCCGTAGAGGTTGTCGAACTTGGACTTGGTGACCGAGTCGTTGACGTTCATGGCCGGGAACAGCAGCGAGCCGTTCTTGTGCATCTCGTAGAGCCGATGCACGCCGGTGGTGGTCTCCTCGGTGACGCCGCGGATGCCCTCGCCGATCTCGTGCCAGTGGCGCGGGTTGCGGTCGAAGGTACGGCCAAGCACGCCGAGCACGGCCGTCCACTCCTCGTTGTCGTCGCTGGTCGCCTGGGGGACGGCGCCGGCATTCTCGTACTCGACGCCCTTGTGGATCAGCAGCGTGGCGTCGCCGCCGTCGTCGAGGATCATGTTCGGGCCGCCGCCGTCGGGCCAGTTCAGCACCTGCTCGGTACACCACCAGTACTCCTCCAGGGTCTCGCCCTTCCAGGCGTAGACCGGGATGCCGCGGGCGGCAATGGCCGCGGCGGCGTGGTCCTGGGTGCTGAAGATGTTGCACGAGGCCCAGCGCACCTCGGCGCCGAGCTCCACCAGGGTCTCGATCAGGACCGCGGTCTGGATGGTCATGTGCAGGCTGCCGGTGATGCGTGCACCGGTCAGCGGCTTGGTCGGGCCGTACTTCTCGCGCAGGGCCATCAGACCGGGCATCTCGGTCTCGGCGATGGTCATCTCTTTGCGGCCGAAGTCGGCCAGGTTGATGTCGGCGACCTTGTAGTCTTGCTGCTCACTCATGGTATTCAGCTCCTGAGTATCTTGAGTGAGCGCCGTTGGGACAATGGACGCCCACCCCGAGCCTGGCAGGGCACTCGGCCCTGTTGCAGCGCTCCTCGGGGTGGGGTGAATGTTGGTGGAACTTGGCGATGCGGCCGGAGTGCGCCGATCGTAATCGATCCTGCGGACTCTATTATCCCGCGGTGCAGACTCCCTTAGCCGGAGTCTTAACATGCGGGCATCGAGCGGCATTCAACCTGCACGATCAAGCCCGGCATTTTAACGCGTTGCGCCGGAGCATTGTCCAGTCGAGCGTCGACACCAGCCCCCTGCCCGCGCGCGGCGGCGGCCCACGCCGCCGCGACAGCTCCGGCGGCGAAGTCCTAGTCAATGGGGGGATCGATGGTCAGCTGTACCGACTGGTGGAGATAGTCCGCCATGAGGTCAACCCGCCATGCCTGCTGGAATGCCGGCGATCGCTCCTGCGGATCGGACGGGTCGTAGTCGATGACCGATTGACAGAGGCCGTCCGGGCTCAACAGCGAACAGGCATCGTAGAGCCCAACTTGCTCGGAGTAGGCCAGGGCGCCATCGAGGGCCGACTCGAGGCCTCGCGCCCTGAAGGCGGCCCGATACTCCTCGCTGGCGAGGTCGGTATCGTCGAGTTCGCCGAAGATGATATAGAACCAGGGGTCGCTGAAGGCGCCTGCAAGCTGGGTGCTGAAGGCCGGGAGGAACAGCTCGGGTTTCGGCAGGTCGTCCCAGCCGTCCCCGAGCGGCGAGCGCAAGTGGCGACCGCTGACGACGGTGCGCAACAGCGCCATAAGACCGATTCGGTGCAGATTGATGCGCGCACGCTCGTTGTCCAGGACATCACCGCCCGGCTCATAGGGGACCTGGTGCTCGGTATCGGTCTGGAACGAGACCACCAGCTCGTTGAGGTTGGCTACCTCGTGGGTTGCCGAAAAGAAGGGCCTTGTGCCGTCGCTGTAGACGTAACGCCCATAGCTGTCGTCCGCGATGCCGGCCTCTGGCGGCAGCGTGCTGCTCGTCTGCGCATAGCGCGCGGCGCTGCCGAATCGGGTGACGTCGAGACTCTGCATCAAATAGGCGCCGAGGCGCTTGGCCTCCTCGCCGAGGTCTTCGGTGATGTAGATGGATGTATTGACCAGCTTCGCGGTCCCCACGCAACCCGCCCGCGGCAGTCCGGGGCTGAAGTAGGATTGGTAGAAGAGGTCCTGCTCGGCATTTACCTCAATGCCGCCGTCATCGCAAGCGACCTGCTCGTTGTTGTTGTGCAGATCCCAGATGACCTGCGGCTTGAAGGCACGCGCCACGGCGACCATCGCCTGGGCCTCCACCGGATAGATGCGCTGGTCGTACTGGACATGCGCCGGGTCGTCGAAACCAATGAAGTGGTAGCGATTGAGATTGAACCCATGGCCGTAGAAGCCGTAGAGCGCGCCGCTTGCAAGCAAAGTCTGGTCGCTCGCGCGCGGATCGACGTTGCTGCGGTAGAAGGCGCAGTCGCTGACCAGGCTGCCGTCAACACTGGAGACGAACGGGCTGCCCTGGCGGACAACGCCGTCGTACATATCGGTTGCCATGACGCAGCGCTCGGCATCAGGCTCGCCGCCGTCGGGGTTGGCGCGGACGATCATCAGCAGATCGACGTTGTCGAGGATGCGCCTGACGCTGCGCAGGCGATTGAAGCTCAAGTAGCGCAGCACCCGCAGGGCGGCTTCGGTGCCCGTGTACTCATTACCATGCTGCTGGGTGATGACCAACACGCGCGTGCCCTCTCGACTCCCGATCCGTGCCGCGAGCAGTTCCCGCCCCATGGTGGAGAGTCCGAACCGCTGGCGGGTATTCCATGGCAAGCCCGTGGCGGGGTCTTGGTTGTCCGGGACGGAATGCATGATGGCATCCATCTCGGCGGCGGAGATCGGTATCAGCCCGTTGTTGTCCGGCACGCCGTCGCCGTCGCGATCAGCGAGGACCAACGGACCGACCTGCAACCGGTGAGCATCAGGCGCTGAGGTTGTTCGCGCGGCAATCAGCTCGAGCGCGGCGCGCAGCTCCGCATAGGTCTTGGCGCGCTCGACGCCGACCGGTGCCTCGGCAACGGCCCAGCGCGGCGCGGCGATACAGATCAGCAAACATAGGGCAAAACGAACCAGCCCTCGTCGGTTTGGATGGCAGGACATGAGGCTTCTCCTGAATGGTCGACTCATGATGCACGGCTCACAACGAGCCGTGCCGCCATCAGTGTAGTACCCCGCAACCTCGACGACTGGGAATCCGGTCCCGAACGATGTCGGTGGGGATTTGAGCGAGGCAGCGCCTGATGCAGGGGGCTCGCCAGTCCTTAGCGATTCAATCTCCGCAAGACCCCCATGCTATCGATTGAGACGCCACAGCCCTTTGCCGGCCTGGCCTCTCGGCTTGGCCGGCGCGCATCCAGTCCGGGGTGTCAGAGCCCGGCGGCGTCGCGCAGGACCTCGGCCTTGTCCGTGCGCTCCCAGCTGAACTCGGGCAGCTCGCGGCCGAAGTGGCCGTAGGCGGCGGTCTTCTGGTAGATCGGCTTGATCAGGTCGAGCATGCGGATCAGGTTGTACGGACGCAGGTCAAAATGCTCGCGCACCAGCGCGGCGATGCGGTCCTCGTCGATCTTGGCGGTGCCGAAGGTCTCCACCGAGATCGAGGTCGGCTCGGCGACGCCGATGGCGTAGGAGATCTGGATCTCGCAACGATCCGCCAGGCCGGCGGCGACCACGTTCTTGGCCACGTAGCGGCCGGCATAGGCGGCGGAGCGGTCGACCTTGGACGGGTCCTTGCCGGAGAAGGCGCCGCCACCGTGACGGGCCATGCCGCCGTAGGTGTCGACGATGATCTTGCGCCCGGTGAGGCCGCAGTCGCCCACCGGGCCACCGATGACGAAGCTGCCGGTGGGGTTGATGTGGATCTTGGTGTCCTTGTGCATCCACTCCTTGGGCATGACCGGCGCGATGATGTTCTCCATCACCGCCTCGCGCAGGTGGTTGTAGTCGATATCCGGGTCGTGCTGGGTGGACAGGACCAGGGCATCGACGGCGGCGACCTTGCCGTCCTCATAGCGCAGCGTGACCTGGCTCTTGGCGTCGGGGCGCAGCCAGGGCAGGACGTGGGTCTTGCGCATCTCCGACTGGCGCTCCACCAGGCGATGGGCGTAGGTGATCGGCGCCGGCATCAGCACGTCGGTCTCGTTGGTGGCATAGCCGAACATCAGGCCCTGGTCGCCGGCGCCCTGCTCCTCGGGGGCGGTGCGGTCGACGCCCTGGGCGATGTCGCCGGACTGCTTGCCGATCAGCGACATGACCGCGCAGGTGGAGCCGTCGAAGCCGACATCCGAGCTGGTGTAGCCGATGTCGTTGACCACGCCGCGCACCAGCACGTCCAGGTCGACCCAGGTGTCGGTGGTGATCTCGCCGGCGACCACGACGGCGCCGGTCTTGATCATCGTCTCGCAGGCGACGCGGGCACGCTCGGGATTGGGGTCGTTGCGCAGGATCTCGTCGAGGACGGCATCAGAGATCTGATCGGCGACCTTGTCCGGGTGGCCCTCGGAGACGGATTCGGACGTGAAGAGGAAGCTGTTGGCCATGACTGGGCGATCCTGTTTGGTGGTCGGTTCAGAAAAGCCCGCCATTTTAGGGGACTCGCGGGCACTTTCCCAGTCCCGCGCAGCGGATGCAGCCCTGACGCAGGACCTGCCCCGGACCATCGAGGCCGGCCGCGGGCCGTCGCGGGTGCGCATCACCGGCAGCCCGGCCGCTGGCTGGCCGACGCGGTGCTCGAGGAACTGCGTCTGGCCCGCTGGGCCTGGCGGCTGGGCCGTGCACAAGACTCCCGCCATGCCCTGTGGATCGCCGTGGCCTCCGCCTTTTCAACTGCTTAGGCAGTTGAAAAATGAGCGGGCATCCCGTCCGGCGGGAAACGCTGAATAATTCAGCGTTTCCCTAGCGCCACCGCCTCGCGGTGTACTGGCTCCCAGCCGCTGTAGAGCAGCACCACCCATGGAGAAAAAGGTCTTCTCCATCTTCCAGCCGCACACCGAGCAGCAGAACCCGCCACCCGCGGGCGGCGACTCGCGGCCGACTCGGCGAGGACTCCGGCCTGGAGCTGAAGGCTGTCTATTGTCGCGGTGCCGGCAAGATCGACGCGCCCCGCGCCGACGCTATGGCCGATAAGCTGGCCGTGCAGCCCCGTCCCGGCCGCCGCCGAACGAGTGCCCGATCAGCCCCATGCGCTCCGTGTCGACGATGCGATAGAGCCATGAGCGGCGGTCCGCATCCTCCGCGGCTAGCTGCGCGAGCACTTCGGTCACTACATGCACTTCGGCAAATAGCCCGGTCACGTCCGTCCCCGGAATCGCCTGCACATGATTGGGAATGGCCACCACGAATCCGCGCCGCGCCAACGCACGGCCCAGCCCGGCGTAGTTGGCCTTGTCGACGTTCGCGCCCTGCAGGATGGTGATGATCGGGAAGGTGTCGGCCAATTGGTCGCGCTGGCCCGGCAAGATCCGCGGAGCATACACGTCCGCTAAATCGTCGTTGAGCAACGTCAGGGGTCGTTTCGCGACCCCGTTGGCGACCAAGCGTTAGGCATCGATACGGTCAATACTGGGCGCGTCCGCCGCCGGGATCGTCTCCGCCATCAGCGCGCCCATCCCCCTAAACGGCACGCCCTGCGCGGCCCGGCGGAGACGAACCGTCTTGGCGTGCTATTCCGGGTCTCGGCCCCGGACATACCAGACGAAATGGGTGCCGGCTTTATCGTCATGCGTCACAAAGCCGATGAAGAGGTGGATCATCCAGGCATGGTCTTCATTATTCGCGGGTGTCGAAGACGTCCAATAGTATGATGATTGGACATCCGTGAACGGATGACCTTTCGGCAACGCAGGGCTGTATTGCCCTAAGTCGATCAGGCTTTCGAGCTCGTTGCGGTTAGGCAGCCTCCAGTCGGAGAATCCGCCGGCCGTGCAGGCGCGGGCGCCTGCAACCGCAGGCTCCCAGTCCATGCCGCCATTGGTCTGATTCGCGCCCCTGGTCCAAGTCAATCCTGTCAGCTGATCCAATACACTGTCTTGCCCGGTCACCGTAAATCTGGGCTCCGGCCACGGGCGTCCCGCCTCGAGATCGCCATCGTCGCCCTGCATGAATGTGCCGCGCTGCCCCGTTGCGGGAATCTGATAGGCGCCCTTCCTGAGGGCTGGGGTAGGACCTCCCGACGGGGGTGCCGGAGTCGGCGTACCGGAAAGATCGCTCGCCGCCGCCTGCCGATCCCATGCGGACAGCCCCGAGATCGCGATGAAGCACAGTAGCGCCGACAAGATGGTCGGCAATACCTTCAACGGTTTCATTTGGTCTTTTTGCCTCTTTGCCGCTGTTGCCGCGGGTCCGCGGCGTCCCTGCCGCAGATCCGCGATGGCGCGGGTTACAGCTTCGCAGCCAACCCGTCAGTCGCGGACGATCACATAGATCGGATTGGACATGAGCCAAAGATCGGCCCATGCCTCGACGTCGTGGTCGAGCTTGCCCTCACAGTGGGCCGGGCAACCTTGGTCCACGGTACATGGGATGTTCTCGGCCAAAGAGTCCGAGCGCGGATTGCCGACCCAGTCGGTCTCGTATGGTGTAGCGCGGGGGAGGTTGGTGCCGCGCAGGCGGAAGTACATGCTCTGCTCCGCCTGGAAGCGGTAGGCAAAGGTCATGTAGCCGTTTGTGCCGCCGCGGGAATCTTCCCGCCAGAAGGTCTCAACCACCCCGGCGCTGGGATTCCAGGGATTGGTATACGCGGGGTCCTCCGGCTCGATCCTGCCGCTTACCTCGCCGGCGATCAGGTCGATATGGTCGAGCGCCGGCTCATTGAGCGGCTGTTCGATGCCCAGTTGCAGCAGCGAAGGATTGTTGAAGTCGTAGGGGCAGCGGTTGGTGCCTTCCGGGTCGTGCACCTTGATCCGAATCGTGACCATCTCACCGGGATCGACATACAGCGTCTCGCCCATGGTGGCGACTTCACCCGAGGCCTTGCTCCTGGCTATGAAGCGCAAGTCGTCGATCAGGTCGCCC
This sequence comes from uncultured Gammaproteobacteria bacterium, assembly GCA_942491465.1. Lineage (GTDB taxonomy): Bacteria > Pseudomonadota > Gammaproteobacteria > Chromatiales > Chromatiaceae > CALOBA01. Next base: position 60,708 of record CALOBA010000084.1, on the reverse strand, counting down.
TGGACCACAAAGCTGTTGCCGCTGCGCAGCCCGTCGATGATGTTTCGCGGGGTGGGGCTGCCGGAGCCCACATGGATGTAATCCTTCTGGAACTCGCCGGGCCAGAAATCGTTCGTGGTCTCGGCATCATCCGGCGAGAAGCTGCCCCGATTGTGCCAATCGGAGCTGCCGAAGAACCACCAGTTGCGGCCCTCGCCCAGCAGCGCGTCCCACATGCCGCCGATGTAGGCGCTGTAGTATCCGACACCGCCGTAGGTGCCGCCACCGGAGGCGCTGCTGCCAAAGCCGCCACGGCTGCCGCTGGCTTGATGGCCGGGTTCGCCTTCCCAACCGAAGGCCACATCGGGTCCGGCGTTGTTGAAGTCCCGGAAGTGCTCGACGTTGTAGCCGGAGCCATAGGCGGAGTCGGGGTTGTGAGCGCCTTTGCGCTCGATATGAGCCCAGACCAAGTAGCTTGTGGCGGGATGGTTTTCCTGCAGCCATGCAACGGAGGCGACGGCCTTCTCGTGCATGGTGTCGCCCGCACCTTCCCCGTTGGGGATGTTCGGGATCTTGCCGGTCCAGCCTTGCCCGACGCCGGCGCTGGTGTCATCGTCTTTGTAGTCGAACAGGTACTCGAACTGCGCGAGCGCGTCGGCATTGCCGCCGTTCCTGAGGAACTGCCCCGCCATGTTGCCGTGGGAGCAGTGCTCATGGCCCGGCACCTGATATTCGTACCCCTGCGCGATAGGCCGGCCGTACTCATAGCTCTTCGGGACGAGGGTGGTATAGGAGTATTCCTGCAAGCTCTGCCAGCGCCACATGTTCTGCTTGGCGCAGTAACCGAGACCGGCGTCGTCGCCTTTGATGCCGGCGGCGCCGACAGTCCCTTCCCAGGAGATATCCGTCGCGTCGTTGTCGTCGACGCAGTCATAGTTTGCGTCGGTGTTGCGCCCATCGCGGCTAAAGCCGCCGCCATGTCCGGACTGGATGAACCAGTCGAGATCGTAGGTGCCGACCGCTTCGTCGGCTATCCGTTCGACCGAGGTCGAGCCGTCGGTGAAGACGGTGTGGTTGTGAAAATCACCGGCGAGGTAACCGCCCGTCTGCGCTTGACCCAGCGCGGGCGGCAGACAGATCGCTGATGCGATGATGACTGACCATCTCAGGGTTGACTGCATGAATCTCTCTGCGGGATAGGGATTGACGATGAATGGTAGATCCTTCACCTGTGCGCCTCCGAGCTGCGGCGAATCTCCGTCGCCGCGATGTTTGCCCTGCGCAGCGCAGTCTGAAATTTCCTAATGACGCTGGCGTTACCATCTTATGAATATGGTTTAGTGGTTGATCTCGATCTGTCTTAAAAACGTCATTGAAGCGATGCAGTTGAACAAGGATCAACAGGCTGCACGCTTGAGTTTGAGCAAGCACTTTCCGGCCCCTCGGGCCTAGTCTTCGAGTCGCGCGGCGCGGTTGAGCGCGCGCAGGAGTCGACCCGCCTCGCGGCGCTCCGGTGCGGCCTGGGCCAGGTCGCTTAGCAGCTGCCGCGCGGCCTGCGGATCGTGCTCCGACAATGCTTGGGCCATGGACAACAGGGGCTGATAGGCCGGCGTGAAGTTGGCGCTCAACCGCACCACCTCCAGCAACGGCGCCCGGGTCTTCGCCAGCAGCGTCGGCAGGTCGTCGGTGGGCTCGACGCCGAGTCCGGCGCGCAGGTAGGCGTCGCGGGCGCGCCAGTAGGCCGTCAGGCGTTGCTCAAAGCCGCGATCCGACACGCCGCTCGCGGGTTGCAGCAGCGTGCCCCGCCCGTCGGCAAGGGCCTCGGCCAAGGCCACCAGACGCGCGCCGTGGTCCTGTTGACGCCGGTACGCAAAGCCGGGCGCCCGATAGGTCACCAGTGGTCGGTCATCGGTGTTCAGCGGGCCTGGGCCGGCGAAGCGGGCCAGGGCGTCGCGGTCGCCGAGGAAGCCGCCGAGCAGGGCGAGGTCCGAGTTGAGCCGCAGCGCCTCGAGCTGTTGCTGCAGCGCGCGGGCCTGTACCCGGTTGACCGGCCGGTCCGGACCGAAGGCGAGGGGCTCGGTGGTGCCGATGAGGCCGACTACGGGCTGGCGCAGGCTGAGATGGGGCACATGGACTTGGACGTGGGGAAACCGATCGACGAAGGTGCGGGCGATCAGCTTGAAGGTGGCCAGGTCCATCTGAAACAGCGGCAGCCACTGACAGAACAGGCCTCCCGGGGCGAGCCGCCGCTTGACCGCATCAAAATGCTCGGCGGTGTACAAGGCGCCGGCACCATCGCGCGACGGGTGGAACAGGTCGGCGATGATGACGTCGAACCGCTGCGCACTGGAGACGACGAAGCGCCGCGCATCGGACGGCAGCAGCCGCGGCCGGATGGCCCAGTCATTCTGTCCCGGGGCGGTGCCGAAGTAGGGCAACAGGCTCAGGGTCTCCGGCAACAGATCGACGCCCGTCACCTGCAGCCGCGGATGAAATCGGGCGGCATTCAGGCTCATGCCGGTGCCGATGCCGAGGAAAAGGGCGCGCCGAGGCCCCGCGTGCAGCAGCAGCGGCAGGTGCGTCTGGCGATGATCGGCGAAGCCGGATGCGGTGCTGCCCATGGTGAAGTGATTGTTCACCTTCAGATGGCGTGCCCCCCCAGCATCCGAGACCACCGCCACCGCCGCCATGACGCCGTCCCGATACGCCAACAGCTCGCCCCCGTGCGGGACCTGCACGAAGCGCAGGCCGGGCATCAGCGCCAGCCCGAGGCCGCAGATCAGGGCGACGGCGGCCAGCCGCGGTGTCCGCCTCCAGCCGCGGCCGAGCAGGCCGAGATAGCCCAGTGCCACCAGCAGCAGTGCCCACTTGGCCCCGATCGCCGGCAGCAGCAGGACCCCGGCGAGCAGAGGCGCGAGTGCTGCCCCCAGGGTGTTGACGCCAATGGCCGGCCCGAGGCCGTGGGCTGCGGTTGCCCGCTGGGCCAGATGGGTGAACAGTGCGCCCATGGTCGCCGTGGGCAGCAGGAACACAGCCAGCGCCAGCCCGACCTCGCCCACCAGGGCACCCGCCGTGGGCCGGGTGAACCATCGGCCGATCCAGTCGTAGGCCGCATCGGATAGCCAAAGGGCCGCCAGGCCGATCAGGGCAGCGATCGATGCCATGGCCAGCAGCCGAGCGCCCATCTCCGGATCCGACCGGTGCGCCAGTCGTGCCTGGTAGAGCGCGGCGCCCAGGGCCGTGCCGAGCAGGTAAATGCTGAGCACCACGGCGAAGGTGAACACGGTGTCTTCCAGCACCTGACTCAGTACTCGGATCACCAGTACCTCGTAGCCCAGACCCAGCAGACCGGTCATGAACAGGGTGATCAGGACCGATCGCTCGCCCAACTGGCCGCCGGCGGGTGCGTTCGGGGGGGCCGCGGCGCGGGTCGTCGGCAACTTTAGCCGCAGCACGGCCAGGGCACAGGCCAGGTTCAATAGCGCACAGACCCCCAAGGTCTGCGCATTCCCCAGCGCCGGCACCAGCAGGAAGGCGGTCAGCAGGGTGCCGGCCACGGCGCCGAAGGTATTGGCCGCATAGACGCTGCCGACGTGCTTGCCGGCGCCGAAGACCAGGCCGTAGACGCGCTCCAGGGCGGGGAGGGTCGCGCCCATGGCGGCGGTTGCCGGCAGCAGCAGCAACAGCGAGGTGCCGAACGCAAGCCCCCAGTGCAGCACCGGGGAAGGCTCCTCGCCGATCCAGCCCGGGATCTGTGCATTGAATACCGGGATGAGCCACATCAATACCAGCGCCCAAAGCCCGATGACCAGTTCCAGGGCCGCATACCAGCGCTGCGGATGGCGGCTGTGACGCAGCCGGGTGCCTAAGGTCATGGCGCCGAGCGCCAAACCGGCGAAAAAGGCGGCGAGCACGGCGAGCACGGCGACGATCTCGTGCCCCAGCGATACAGCCAGCATCCGCGTCCAGACCATCTCGTAGCCCAGGCCGGCGAACCCGGACGCGAGCACCACCAGGGGCAGCCAATGCGCCGCCGCCGAGCGTGGTCGCAGAAACCGGATCAGGGGCTGCTTCAGGTCACTGCTGTGGGCATTCATCGGCATACGGCGGGCTGACTAACGGGGCAGTTGACCAGTAAATCACGCACCGATGACGACTGCGTGAAGCCCAAACGCCGCCCACGCTCCGGCGTCACTGCCATTGATTATGTTCAATCGCCGTGCCTCCGCCGCCGGTGATGGTGGAGGTCGAGAAGGTCGGCGTCGGGGCCGGCCACCCGGCCCGGCCCGATCCAGGTCAGCCCGGGCGACGGGCGCGCCGCTTGCGCGCTGGCGGCTTTGGCTCACCGTCGGACACGGCGAGGATCAGCCCCAGGCTGGCGAAGGCGGTGATCAGGCTGCTGCCGCCGTGGCTGATGAAGGGCAGCGTGATGCCGGTCAGCGGGATGAGCTTGGTGACGCCGCCGATGTTGAGAAAGGTCTGCACGGCGAGCACGGCAACGAGGCCGGTGCAGAGCAGCCAGCCGAACGGGGAGCGGGTCTGGGAGGCGATGCGCAGCCCGCGCTGGAACAGCAGCAGGAAGAACAGCACCAGCAGGGCGGAGCCGAGGAAGCCGAGTTCTTCGCCGATGACCGAGTAGATGAAGTCGGATTCGGCGATGGGGGTGTATTCGGGGTTGCCTTGGCCGAATCCTTCGCCCCAGAGGCCGCCGGAGAACAGGCCGGTGAGGCCTTGGAGGATCTGCCAGCTGCCGCCGGTGGGATCGCTGAAGGGGTCTTGCCAGGCGGCGATGCGGCGCTGGCCGTGGGCGAAGACGCCGAGTACGAGGTAACCGGCGCCGACGGCGCCGACGAGGCCGTACAACGGGTAGCCGATGCGACCGGTGCCGAGCCAGAGCAGCATCAGCATGGGCACGGAGAGCAGCACGAACATGCCGAGATCGCGCTGCACGAGCAGTAGCCCGGAGAGGATCAGCCAGAACCCGACGAGCGGCAGCAGGCGTTTCAGCGGCGGCATGACCAGGTGGTGCCAGGCGGCCAGCGCCCGGCCTTGGGCCATCAGGTAGCCGGCCAGGAACAGGATGACGGTGAGCTTCAGCAGCTCGGTGGGGGTGATGAAACCGGTGCCATAGACGGCGCCGCGAAAGCGCTGGCCGGTGGCCAGCAGGATGCCGATGAGCAGCAGCGAGAGCACCGCCCAGGCCCAGGGCCAGCGCGCGAGCAGGTTGTAGCGCCCGCGCATGCCCGCCAGGCAGACGCCGAGCAGCAGCAGCATGCCGGCGGGGTAGATCAGGTAGGGCAGCGGGTTGTCGGTGCTGCCGGCGGCGAAGGCGCCCATGCGGTACTGGACCAGCAGCCCGAGCCCGGACAGGAAGGCGACGGCGCCGAGCAACAGCTGGTCGCCGCGGAAGCGGGCCAGGACCAGCGTGGCGTGGACGATGATCAGGCTCAGCGCGTAGATGCCCAGCGGCAGCAGGTCGGCAGCGGTGACCAGCCGCTCGACGCTGCGACTGGCGCCGAAGGCGAGCAGGAAACCGAGCGCGACGCAGAACAGGCTCCACAGGAAGAACAGCCGCTCGGGCCGGCGCAGCGCCCAGCTCTCGGCGAAGGTTTCGGGGGTTGCTGTCTTGGCCATGAATCAATAGTACAACTGCACCGAAGTCCCGCTAAGAAACCAAGGTCGTAATCGTTGTCGTTGTCGTTGTCGTTGTCGTTGTCGTTGTCGTTGTCGTTGTCGTAATCGCAAACGACCTAGACTCGATCACGACAACGAACGCAGGTCGTTGGCCTGAGTTGACCGCACCGATACTCGTCACTCCCCCTCAGCGCAGCATCCCCCGTGACTGCGCCTGCACCAGCAGGTCGCGGGCGATGGGTGCCGCCGTTGCCGAGCCGTAGCCGCCCGCTTCGACCAGGACGGCGACCGCCAGCCCGGCATGGCGCTCGTGGCTGCCCGCCGGGGCATAGCCGATAAACCAGCTGTGGGAGGCGCCCTTGGGGTTCTGGGCGGTGCCGGTCTTGCCGGCGATGGCGAGTCCGGCGGTGTCGATGCCACGGCCGGTCCCCTGACTGACGACGCGGCGCATCATCCCACCGAGCCGTGCCGCATCGGCGGCATTCAGCGGTCGCGCCAGCGCCTTTGGCTGGTCGGCCACGACCAGGCGCGGGCGCACCATGAGCCCACCGTTGGCCACGGTGGCGGCCACCAGCGCCATCTGCGCCGGCGTGGCCAGGACCTTGCCCTGGCCGATGGACGCCTGGGCGAGGCCGTAGCGGTCGGAGCGGGCGATGCGGCGGATGCCCCCGGTCTGCATGGTCTGGGCGCCGAACAGGCCCGCGTGCAGCGGCAGCTCCTGGCCGAACTGGAAGCGCTCCAGGGTGGCGTGGAAGGCGTCGTGGCCGAGCCGGTCGCCGAGCTGGGCGAAGTAGACGTTGGACGACTCGGCCAGGGCCTCGCTGAGGTCCAGATTGCCGTGGCCGCGCCAGGTCGCACCGCGGCGGCGCGCACTGTAGTACTCGTGGTCGCGGATCTTCGGATAGCGCGCCGAGGTGGTGAAGCCGTCCGCCGGGCAGTGCAGGGTGCCGCTGAAGCCGGCATTGAGGGCCTCGGCGGCGATGACGACCTTGAAGGTGGAGCCCGGCGGGTACAGACCCTGGGTGGCGCGGTTGAGCAGCGGCGCGTCGGGGTCGCGACCGCGAAACAGATCGCCGGTGACGGCGTTCGGGTCGTAGCCCGGCGTGCTCAGGAGCACGCGGATGGCGCCGTCGCCGGGGCGGAGCATGACGACCGCGCCCCGCCGATCGGCAAGGGCAGTGGCCGCCATCAGCTGCAGCTCGGTGTCCAGGGTCAAGGCCAGATCCTGACCCTTGGGGTGACGATCGCGGGTCAGCACCTGGCGGCCGAGCTGGCCCCAGGCCTTCAGGTCCACCGGGGTGCTGCCGTTGAGGTGGGCATTGGCGGCGGCCTCCATGCCGGCGGCGCCGTAGCGTGCATCGGTATAGCCGACCACGTGGGCAAAGGCCGGTCCATAGGGATAGACCCGTGTGGTGCGACCGTTGCGCAGGGCGCTGTAGGCCAGGACCTCGCCGCGACGGTCGAGGATGCGCCCGCGCTCGATGCCGTGGGCCGGGTTGAACTGACGCCGGTCGTAGGTCTGCATGAAGGCGATGAAACGCGGGCGGACAACACCGGCCAGCTGCCAGGTCGCCTGGTAGGCCAGGGTCGCCCCGAACAACACCACCAGCGCGCCCACGGCCAGGCCGACGGTGCGCTTCGGCTTCGGCAGGTGCTTGAGCACGGTGGCGCCGCGCTGGTCCCAAAGCATGACCTTGAGCAGATACAGCACCACCAGAAAGAAGGTGACATGCAGCACGCCGCGCAGGGTCGGCCAGGCGACCGAGCCGATCAGGGTGTTGAGGGTGTCGAGGGGGTTCATGGGGACCAGACCGGCACGGCCGTATGCAGTCGCTGTTCAGCCAGCCGCTGCGTTGGTGTCAGACCCGATCGCACGCGGCCAGGGTATCGAGCAGGGTCTCCGGCGGCACCTCGTCCAGGTCCTCGAGCAGCGGGGCCAGGGCGCGCTGCATGGCGCCGATGTCGCTGCGGCGCACCACCTGCTTGACCTCCAGCAGGGCGCTCGGATGCATGCTCAGCTCGCGCAGACCGAGTGCCAGCAGCAGCCGGGTGAAGTGCGGATCACCGGCCATCTCGCCGCACATGCTGACCCGGGTGCGGGTCTTGGCGGCCGCCTCCAGCGTGATCAGGATCAGCCGCAGGATGGCCGGATGCAACGGCTGGTAGAGGTAGCTGACCTCGTCGTCACCGCGATCGATGGCGAGCGTGTATTGGATCAGGTCGTTGGTGCCGATGGACAGGAAGTCGAGCCGGCGGGCCAGGGCACCGGCCACGAGCGCCGCCCCGGGCACCTCGATCATGCCGCCGATGGGCATCAGCGGGTCGAACGCCAGGCCGTCGCGGCGCAGCTCCCGGCGCATGGCGGCGATCATCTCCAGTACCGCATCCACCTCTTCGACGTTGGTCAGCAGCGGCAGCATCAGCCGCACCGGTCCGTCGGCGGAGGCGCGCAGGATGGCGCGCACCTGGGGCAGGAACAGCTCCGGGTGCTTCAGACACAGGCGGATGGCGCGCAGCCCCAGGGCCGGGTTGACCTGATTGCCGATGCCGGTGATCAGGTTGTCGGCCTGCTTGTCGAGCCCCAAGTCGAGGGTGCGGATGGTCAGCGGGATGCCGTCGAGGCCGCGGATGATCGCCTGGTAGGTGGCGAGGTGCTCCTCCTCGTCCGGCAGGCTGTCCCGGTTCATGTACAGGAACTCGGTGCGGTAGAGACCGACGCCGAGGGCGCCGTTGTAGCGGGCGGCGGCGACGTCCTCGGCCAGCTCCAGATTGGCGAGCAGGATCACCGGCTCGCCGTCACCGCTGGTGGACGGCTCCTTGAGTAGACGGCGCAGCGCGCGCCGGCGGCGATCGGCGCCGTCGACGCGGGCGCGATAGTGGGCCAGGGTGCGTTCGTCGGCATCGGCGAGCAGGGTGCCGATGGCCGCATCCACCACCAGCAGCTCCTGCTGACGCAGGATTCGGGTGGCGTTGTGCACGCCGAGCAGGGTCGGGATGTCGAGGCTGCGGGCGAGGATGGCGGTGTGGGACATGGGCCCGCCATGCTCGGTGACGAAGGCGGCCACGCCCCGATGTCGGAGCAGGATCGCGTCCGCCGGTGTCAGGTCCGGGGCGACGATGATGCGGTCGGTGAGGTCGCGCTGAGCGAGGGCGGCATGGGGGGGCTGGCCGCTGAGAAAGGCCTGGATCTGGCGAACGACATGCTCGACATCGTCGCCGCGGGCGCGCAGATACGGGTCGTCCATGGCCTCGAAGACCGCGACCAGGTTGTCGCGCTGGAGCTTCAGGGCCCAGTCGGCATTGACCTGCTGCTCGCGGATCAGCTCGCGGGTCGCGTCCACCAGGGCGGCGTCGGCGAGCATCATCATCTGGGCGTCGAACAGCTCGGCGATCTGCAGTGGCGCACTCGGCGAGACCTGGGCGCGCACCCCCTCCAAATGGCGCTTGGCGCTGGCCAGGGCACCGTTGAGGCGGCGGATCTCCGCATCGACCTGTGTGTGCTCGATGGACTGCTTGACCACCGCCGGGTCGCCGGCGAGCAGAAACGCCGGCCCGATGGCCACCGGCCTGGAGCCTGCGACACCGAGCCCGTGCAGGGCGCAGGTCATTGCTCCTCCTCGAAGCGGTTGGCGACCAGCGCCTCCAGCGCCGCCATGGCCTCGGCCTCGTCCGCGCCGTCGACCTCAATGCGGATGCTGGTGCCGCAGGCCGCGGCCAGCATCATCACGCCCATGATGCTCTTGCCGTTGACGCGCCGACCGGAGCGCTCCACCTGCACGCCGCTCTCGAAGCCGCTGGCGCAGTTGACGAACTTGGCCGCCGCGCGCGCGTGCAGTCCGAGACGATTGATGATGTCGAGTTCTTTCTTGATCACGAGAGGTTCATCCGCTCAATGGCTGGCCGCAACGGTGGGCGCGCTCAGCTGCGTTCTCCGGGCTGACAGGGCAGCACACCGTCTCGACCGCCGCTGAGCGCCTTCTCGGTGACGGCGGCGAGTTCCAGGTCGGCGTAGTTGAGCACCCGCACCAACATCGGCAGGTTAATCCCGGCGAGCACCCGCACCCCGCGCTGATCCGCCAGCGCATGGGCGATGTTGGCCGGGGTGGAGCCGTAGAGGTCCGTCAGCACCAGCAGGCCGTCGCCGTGATCCAGCCGCTCGGCCAACCGCCGGGCCGCGGCAAACAGCTCGGCGGGCTGGTCGTCGTCGCCGACCGGCAGACAGTCGGCCTGCAGCGGGCAGCGTCCGAGCATCCGCGTCGCCGTCGCCAGCAGCTGGGCGCCGATCTGGTTGTGGGTGATCAACAACAGGCCGATGCTCATGGCAGCTCCCGATGACGGACCAGGACCCGGTGCCCGGCCCGCTCCAGGCAGGCCCGCAGGGCCTCGACCATGTACACGGATCGATGCTGGCCGCCGGTGCAGCCGATGCCGATGGTCAGGTAGCTGCGCCCGTCGGTCTCGAATCGCGGGATCCAGGTGTGGAAGAAGCCCTCCAGATCCGCCCGCATCTCGGCGACCTCCGGCGCCGCCTCCAGGAACGCGATCACGTCCGCATCGCGCCCGGTCTGCTCGCGCAGCGCCGGCTGCCAGTGCGGGTTGGGCAGGCAGCGCACGTCGAAGACGAAGTCGACCCCGGGCGGCAGGCCGCGTTTGAAGCCGAAGGACTGCAGCAGCACCGAGGCCTGCACCGCCGCCGCGCTGCCGAGCTGCTCGCGGATCAGATCGCGCAGCTCATGGACATTGGTATGGGTGGTGTCGATGCGCAGGTCGGCCACCCGCTGTAGCGGCTCCAGCAGGCCGCGCTCCTGCTCGATGGCCTCGGCCAACGAACGCTCGGAACGGGTCAGCGGGTGCTTGCGACGCGTCTCGCTGAAACGCTGGATCAAGGTGTCGGTGCTGGCCTCAAGGAACAACAACCGCGGGCTGATGCCATGTGCGCGCAGCCCGGCGATCAGGTCGGGCAGCGCTTGAAGTTGCTTGGCGCGGCTGCGGGCATCGATGCCGACCGCCGTGCCGACGGCATCGGCGACCACCTGCTGGGCCTCGGATTCGAGCCCGAGGGCGAGGTCGCCGAGTAGGAACAGCGGCAGATTGTCGATGCAGTAGAAGCCGATGTCTTCGAGGGTGCGCAGGGCAACACTCTTGCCGGCGCCGGACAGACCGCTGACGATGATGAGCTCCATAGTGGCTCCGCGGGGCTTGGGTCGATTCGATACCGAAGGGGTTGTCGTTCTCGATCTCGGGCCTGTGATGATCGGCTGCGCTGTCGGTTGACGACCGGCAGCGGGCCGTTCCAGGCTCGGATGGATGTCGCGTGGGTCAGTGACCGGCGGCGCGCCCGACCTCTTCCACCGCCCGGGCCTGGCGCTCGATCAGGTCCACACCGGCATCATACCCGCGGATGCGCAGCGTTTGGCTGCGAACCGCTGTTTCGAGCAGGACCGCGAGGTTGCGTCCCGGTGCCACCGGCAATGTCACCTCGGGGATGGGCACGCCGAGAAAGTTCTGCACCGAGAGACTGCCGCGCAGCCGATCGACCTTGGACAGCTCTGCGCCGGTAAACAAGCGCATGGCAACCACCAGATTCAACGTGTCGCGCTCGCGCACCGCATCCTCGCCGAACATGGCGCGGATGTTCAGCACGCCGAGCCCGCGGACCTCGAGAAAGTCCCGCAGCATGGGCGGGCAGCCGCCCTCGAGGATCTCCGGCGCGACCCGGGCCAGCTCCGGGGCGTCGTCGGCGATCAGCCGATGGCCGCGGGCGACCAACTCCAGCGCCAGCTCACTCTTGCCGATGCCGGGTTCGCCCTGCAGCAGCACACCCATGCCCAGCACCTGCATGAACACGCCATGGACGACGGTGCGCTCGGCCAAGGCGTAGGTCAGGTAGTGCTGCAGCCGGTCGACGACCTCTTCATCGTTGATGGCGGTGCCGAGCAGCGGAATCGCGCACCGCCGAGAGATCTCGAAGAAGACGGGCGGCGGCTCCATGCCGTCGCTGAAGATCACCGCCGCGGGGCCGGCGGCGAACAGGTGCTCGATGGTCTCGGAAAACGCGTCCTGCCCGAGCGTGGACAGGTGCTCCATCTCGGCCCGACCGAGGACCTGTAACCGGTTCGGATGGATGCAATTCAGGGAGCCGACCAGGCTCTGGGCGCCGCGCTGCCCGGCCAGCGGCGGGTCCTGCGCCGGCGGCGGCGTCAGCCAGCGCAGTCGCAGCCGCGGGCCGATGTGCTCGACCAGGCCCCGCAACGAATGCACGTGCTGCATCAAATCGAAGCGGTCGTGTTGCCGGCGGCGCTCAGGACGGCAAACAGCCCGGCATCATCGGCGGCGGCGCGCAGACGATCGCGCAGCCCCGGATCGGCAAACATTTGCGCGAGCCCGGAAAGGATCTGCAGGTGGGTCTCGTCGGCGTTCTCCGGCACCAACAGGGCAAAGGCCAGGTCGACGGGCTGATCGTCCACCGCATCGAAGCCGACGGCGGCGCGGGCGCGCACGAAGGCGCCGATGGGCCGCTCGATGTCCTTCATCCGGGCATGCGGCAATGCGATGCCGTGCCCGAGCCCGGTGGCGCCAAGACGCTCGCGCTCGGTAAGACGTTCGAACACGATCTCGGTGGTGAGATCGGAACGTCCAGCGGTCAGCAGTGCGGCAAGGGTCTCGAGCAGACGTTTCTTGCTCGTGATCTCGCATTGGCTGCACACGCGTGATTCGCTGAGCAGGTTGGACGGCAACATCGGCGGTGGCTCCCGGGTGGGGTGGTCGAGCGAAGCTTGGATGGCACCCGCCGTTGCGGCGGATCAGCGACCAGACGGTCTAGCGCCTGTAGGTAGGGACTTTAGCGCCCCTTCGCCCATCGCGCCATGGCCGCGGGCCAAATCATGGATGATCGGCGACCACGGTCGATGCGCGAAGGCGTGGGCAGGTGCCGAGGCGGGACGCCGCGCGCCCGCCGCCGGCGGAATAAGGCGGGCGGTCGGTAGACCGCCCGTGATAGGGCTCGCTAGGCAAGGGCGTCGTCGGCGTCGGCGTCCATATCGGCGTCCGGGTTGGCGTCCGCCGTGGCGTCCGCGGCGGGCTTGGCGACGCCGCGGTGGCTTTGGCGCTTCTCCTTGTGCCTCAGCACTTGCCGGTCGAGCTTGTCGATGAGGCCGTCGATGGCCGCGTACATGTCCTCATGGATGGAGTCGGCGAACACCTTGGCGCCGTTGATGTGCAGCGTCGCCTCGGCCTTTTGCCGTAGCTTCTCGACGCTAAGGATGACGTGGACGTTGATCACATGATCGAAGTGCCGGGCAAGGCGCTTGAACTTGTTGTCGACATAGTCCTTGAGGGGCTCGGTGATGTCGATGTGGTGTCCCGTCAAGTTTATCTGCATGGTGTCACTCCGGCTGGTGCGAATCGGCCCGTCAGGACAGGCGCTTTCGCTCGTTCGAGGGTGGGATGCCCAGGGCCTCGCGATACTTGGCGACGGTGCGTCGCGCGACGTTAATGCCTTGATCGGCAAGGATGCCGGCAATCTTGTTGTCACTCAAAGGCTTGCTCGGCGGTTCAGCGGCTACCAGCTTGCGGATGAAGGCACGGATGGCGGTGGATGAGCACTCGCCGCCCGAGGCCGTATTCACATGGCTGGAGAAGAAATACTTGAATTCAAGGGTGCCGCGGGGGGTATGCATGTATTTTTGCGTGGTCACCCGCGAAATGGTCGACTCGTGCAGCTCCAAGGCGTCGGCGATGTCGCGCAGCACCAGCGGGCGCATCGCCTCCTCACCGTGCTCGAAGAAGCCCTGCTGGAGTTCGACGATCTTGCGCGCGACCCGCAGCACGGTGTCGTTGCGGCTGGCGAGACTCTTGATGAACCAGCGCGCCTCCTGCAGGTGGGTGCGCATACAACTGTTGTCGGGGCTCTGATCGCTGCGCCGTATCAGCTTCGCATAGCCGGCGTTGACGCGCAGACTCGGCGTCGTCTCGGGGTTGAGCTCCGCGTGCCAGACGCCGCCGATCTTGCGCACCAGCACGTCGGGAACGACGTACTCGGCGCGCATCTCGGCGACCGCAGTGCCCGGGCGCGGCGACAGCGAGCGGATCAGCGCCAAGGCGACGCGCAGGTCGGCGTCGTCCAGGCGGGCGCGCCGGCGCAGGTCGTCGAGGTCATTGCGCCCCAGGGCGTTGAAGAAGCGCTCGCAGATGCGCAACGCATCAGCGCGTCCCGGGGTGTCCGCAGCGAGCTGGCGCAGTTGCAGCAGCAGGCATTCACGCAGGTCGCGGGCACCGACCCCCGGGGGATCGAAGGACTGGACGCGATGCAGCACGGCGGCGATCTCCTCCGCCTCCAGCCCGGCATCGCCGACGATCGAGGCCATGTCATCGAGGTCGAGGCGCAGATAGCCGTCGGCGTCGATTGCGTCGATCAGGGTCTCGGCGACGGCCATATCGCGGGGGCTTAGGCGGGCCAGGTTGAGCTGCCAGGCGAGGTGATCGTGCAGGGTCTGCGGCCGGCTCTGGGTCGCGAACAGGTCGAAATCGGAGCCGCCGTCGGCACGCACCCCGGTGCCGGCCAGGCCGATGCTGCCGGTGTCGAAGGTGTCGGTCCAGTCGCTGTCGGTGGGCAGCTCCGCGGGCATGCCGCTGTCGTCCGGGCGGATCTCCGCATCGACCCGGGCCTCGTCGGCATGCTGGCGAGTGAGTTGTTCTTGGACCTCGGCGGTTGCCGTCGCATCGACCTCCTCGGCGTTCTCAAGCATCAAGTTGGAGTCGAGGGCATCCTGGATCTCCCGCTGAAGGTCCAGCGTCGAGAGCTGGAGCAGCTTGATCGCCTGCTGCAGCTGCGGCGTCATCGTCAGCTGCTGACCGAGGCGGATCTGGATGGTTTGCTTCATCGCGAGGGGGGTGCGGAGGTGCGGGGGTGGTACGTAACTTGAATGCCCTAACCAGATTCTAGCCCATGATCGAGGCAATGTGGGCCGGAGAAGGTGCGGGGCTGGTCTACAACCTAAAATGCTCGCCGAGGTAGACGGCGCGGACCTCGGCGTCCTGCAGCAGCGCGGAGGGCGGACCGTCGGCAATGACCCGACCTTCGCTGATGATGTAAGCACGGTCGCAGATGTCGAGGGTCTCGCGGACGTTGTGGTCGGTGATCAGCACGCCGATGTTGCGGGCGCGCAGCTGGCCGATGATGGTTTTGATGTCGCCGACGGCAATGGGATCGACGCCGGCGAAGGGCTCGTCGAGCAGCATCACCTTCGGCTCCACGGCCAATGCGCGGGCGATCTCCAGGCGGCGGCGCTCACCGCCGGACAGGCTCAGCGCCAGGGAATCGGCAACGTGGCCGATGCCGAGTTCGTCGAGCAGCTCGGCGCAGCGCTGGCGGCGCTCGTCGCGACCGAGGTCGCGGCGGATCTCGAGCACGGCCATCAGGTTCTCCCGGGCGGTCAAGCGACGGAACACCGATGGCTCCTGGGCCAGATAGCTGAGTCCGGCACGGGCGCGATCGTGCATCGGCCGCAACGTGATGTCGGCGCCATCAAGCTCGATATGTCCCGCATCGACGCCGATCAGACCGACAATCATGTAAAAGCTGGTGGTCTTTCCGGCACCGTTCGGGCCCAGCAGGCCAACCACCTCGCCGGCGTCCACGGCCAGGTCTACATCGGCGACGACGCGACGCCGGCGATAGGACTTGGCCAATCCGCGCGCGGTCAGTGTCGTCACTGCTGTTCCGGCTGGATCCGGATCTTGACGCGCTCGCTTCCGCTGGCGCTGGAGCCGGCGACGACGCGCTCGGTGACGCGGTTGTAAACGATCCGGTCGCTGGCGAAGCGATCGGTGCCTTGGACCAGCACCGCCTCCTCGATCAGCGTGAGCTCCTCGCGGTCAGCCTCGTACTCCATGCGCAAGGCCCGCCCGCGGACCTCGTCCGGATCGTTGTCGAGCAGCTGGCGGTAGCGGACGGGATCGCCGACGGCGATGATCTTCTCGGGCTGCCGATCGGCCTTGTGATGCACCAGGACTTCGTCGGCGAGCAACCGCATACTGCCCTGGCGGATGTCCACGTTGCCGATGTAGAGGCTGAATGCCTGCTGATCGTCAAGTTCGACGGCGTCGGCCTCGATGTAGACCGGCTGTTGCTGGTCGGATTCGAGGGCCGCAACCACGGGGATATGGGCCATCAGCGCCAACGCCAGCCCTGCGGCCAGACTGCGGCAGCGATGGCCCGACCACGCGGGGCTTGGATTCGGCAATTGGGGGAGGCGCATGATCATCGCTGCTCGTTCGGGGCTTCGCTTCGAGTCGGCGCCGAGGTCGAAACCGGCTCGGGCCGAGACACATGGTAGACGCCGCGGCTGCGTCCGAACAAGCGCACACGCATCGGCTCGCCGAACCAGACCTCTAAGCCATGCTCGGCCGTGATCCAATCATCACCCCGTATCAGCTCGACAAAACGATCCGAGCGGGCGTAGTCGGTCTGCTCCAGTACCACCATCCGGCGAGTGCGCAGGGCCATCGGCGCGTTGTCCCCGAAGCCTTCCCGGTCGACGCGCACATCGCCCCGCAGAAGTACCTCAACGCCGTCGCCGGCGATCCAGCCGGTTTGCGACTCGGCCTTCCAGGGCGGCCCGTCACCGCGATACAGGGTCATACGCGGCTGCTCCAGCTCGCTGCTGTCGTCGTCGGGATAATGGCGCAGCTGTGGCGTCCACAAGCGCCGTGCCGGCCGACCGCCCTCATCCATGGTGAGCACGTGCAGGTCGTCGGCGATATAGTCCGGCAGATGTCGATCCGGCCCCGGATCGACGGTCACCCGGGGCCCCTCGCGCTGGAGCCACCAGGCGATGATGCCGATCGCCGCCAGCACCAGCACCAGCAAGACCCGGCGTACCCCGTCGAAGGTGAAGCCACCCAAGCGCCCCGATCCTCAGCGCTTACCGGTAGGGCGCCAGGGCCGCATCGAGCTGGCCCTGGGCGCGAAGGATGAGTTCGCAGACCTCCCGTGCGGCCCCGCGACCGCCCGGCGAGGGCGTGCACCAATGGGCCTGCTCGCGGACCAGGGGATGGGCGTCGGCAACGGCAACGGCGAGTCCGACCTGTCGCAGCACCGGCAGATCGACGACGTCGTCGCCGACGTAGGCGATGCGGCTGTCGTCGAGCTTGAGCGACTCCTTGAGATCGGCATAGGCCGGCAGCTTGTCGCGCCGCCCCTGATAGACGTGGCTGACGCCGAGACTGTGCATACGGATGCGTACCACCTCGGAGCGGCGACCGGTGATGACGCCGAGCACCACGCCGCTGTCGCGCAGCATGACCATGCCATGTCCGTCACGGGAGTTGAACGCCTTATACTCCTGGCCATCATCGCCGATAAAGAGGCTGCCGTCGGTGAGCACGCCGTCGACGTCGAAGATGACGGCGCGGATGCGGTTGGCGCGATCGAGGATATCCTGCATTGAAGGTCTCCGGTGATCGGTCGCGATCGGCAGACCGCATCATCGCGGCGCCCTCGACCGGCTAACGAGCGTTGGCGCTATGATAGCGCGTCCTCCGCTCGCCGCCATCTCCCAAGGCGGAACCTCGACGTAACTGCAGCAGCCCGCCCGCAAGGAGATGCTGAATAATTCAGCGTTTTCCTAATCAGCGCCTTGCAATCCCGTCGTTCCAATCACTCAGGCCGCGTTGCCAGCATGCCCATCGACATCGTCTGCCAAGGCTGGGACAGGCTCGCCGACGGCGCCGACTTCTACCCCGACGACCTGCCCGCCGACTGGCGCCTGAGCTATTTCGCCAACGCCCTCGGGGCCGTTTACCTGCCTGCGGAGGACTGGACCGCTCGCCCCGAGCAGACGCTGACGGACTGGGGCGGCGATGTCCCTGCGGGCTTTCGCTTCTACCTGGAGCTGCCACCGCCACCGGCCGCAGCCCGAGCGGCCAGCCGCGCCCAACGCGCCCTCGGCGACCGACTCGCCGGGCTCGTCGACCCTGCACCACCGACGACTGCGCACGCGCAGACGCCGCGCTGGCACCGCGTCGCGGACATGGCCGCGCTCGCCGACGCCGGGGGCGCGCCCCATGGCCGGGGCCTGGCCCTACAGCTATGCGCCGCGCCTGACGAGCACCCGCGCAGCGTTCGGGGTCGCCTGGAGACACTGCGGCAGGATTGCGGCGCCGTCCCCCTGCTGTTGCTGCTCGAGCCCCCTGCCGTGGGGACGGTACTGCGCTGGCGCACCATCGCCGAGCTGCTCGGCTGGCCTTGACGCCCGCGTCCCAGGCACAGACAATCCCGGTCATCTTCAATCCACCGCCCGCGCCCCTGGCCCAGGGAGACCACCCATGGGGAACGGCACGCCCCCCCCGCCGACCCACAGCTCCGACCTCGCAAGTCCCGACGCCCGCGATCCGGCCATACTGGTGCGCATTCGCAACCTGTGCTTCCGGCGCGGCGAACGGGTCGTGTTCGACGGGGTTGATCTCGACATCCCGCGGGGCCAAGTCACGGCGATCATGGGTCCGAGCGGCACCGGCAAGACGACGCTGCTGAAGCTCATCGCCGGTCAGCTGCGCCCGGACGCCGGCACCATCGAGGTCGACGGCGAGGATGTCCACCAGCTCGGCCGCTCGGCCCTCTACACATTGCGCAAGCGCATGGGCATGCTGTTTCAGAGCGGCGCCCTGCTCACCGATCTGAACGTCTTCGAGAATGTCGCCTACCCGCTGCGCGAGCACACCAAGCTGTCGCCTTCACTGCTGCGTCGGCTGGTGCTCATAAAGCTGGAGGCGGTCGGTCTGCGCGGGGCGGCGGGATTGATGCCGAGCCAGATCTCCGGCGGCATGGCGCGTCGGGTCGCCCTGGCCCGGGCCATGGCGCTTGACCCGATGATGATCCTCTACGACGAGCCCTTCACCGGTCAGGATCCGATCTCCCTGGGCGTGCTGGTGGACCTGATCCGGCACCTGAACGACGCCGCGCAGATGACCAGCGTCGTGGTCTCCCACGACGTCGCAGAGACCGCGGCCATTGCCGACCGGATCTACCTGATCGCCGGCGGACAACTGATGGCGGCCGGCACGCCGGCACAGATCGCCGGATCGGAGTCGCCCTGGGTACGTCAGTTCATCGGTGGGGAGCCGGACGGGCCGGTCCATTTCCACTACCCGGCGCCACCGCTGCACGAGGAGCTGCTGGCGTGAGCGAGCCCGAGCAGAAGACCGGACTGTTGGAGCCGGTGGCGCGACTCGGCCGCTCCGGCCTGCGCGTGGTCTCCGGACTCGGGCGCGCCCACCTGCTGCTGTTCGACGTGGTCGCCGGGCTGCCGTCCATGCTGGTGCGGCCGCGGTTGCTGATCGCGCAGCTATTCGCCGTCGGCGTGCTGTCGATGCTGATCATCATCGTCTCCGGCCTGTTCGTCGGCATGGTCCTGGCGCTCCAGGGCTATTATGTGCTGTCGCAGTTCGGTGCCGAGGAAAGCCTGGGGGTCATGGTGGCCGCATCACTGGTACGCGAGCTCGGGCCGGTGGTCACCGCGCTGCTGGTGGCGGGCCGGGCCGGCTCGGCGCTGACCGCCGAGATCGGTCTGATGAAGGCCACCGAGCAGCTCTCCGGCCTGGAGATGATGGCCGTCGATCCGGTCAAGCGGATACTGACACCGCGCTTCTTCGGCGGTTTCCTGTCGATGCCACTGCTGGCGGCGATGTTCAGCGCCCTGGGCGTGGTCGGCGGCTGGTTCGTCGGCGTCGGCCTGCTCGGCATCGACGACGGTGCCTTCTGGAGCCAGATGCAGGCCAAGATCGAATTTAGCGAAGATCTGCTCAACGGCGTCATCAAGAGCCTGGTCTTCGGTATCGTCGTGACCTGGATCGCGCTCTACGAGGGCTATGATGCCGAGCCGACGGCGGCCGGTGTCAGCCGCGCCACCACCCGCACCGTGGTGCAGTCCGCCCTGGCCGTCCTGGGGCTGGATTTCGTCCTCACGGCACTGATGTTCGGAGATTAAACAATGGCAAAGATGCGCACCATGGAGCTGCTGGTCGGCGCCTTCATGGCGGCCGGCCTGGTCGCCCTGTTCTTTCTGGCCATGAAGGTCAGCAATCTGAGTGCGGGCGGCGGCGGCGACGGCTACAGCATTCAGGCCCGTTTCGACAACGTCGGCAGCCTCAAGGTCCGCTCGCCGGTGAGTATCGCCGGCGTCAAGGTCGGCCGCGTCGAGGCCATCGCCCTGGACCAGGACAGCTTCCAGGCGCTGGTGACGGTGCGCATCGATCCGGCCTTCGACCGCATCCCGACGGACACCTTCGCCAACATCTACACCGCCGGTCTGCTCGGCGAGCAATACATCGGCCTGGACCCGGGGGGCAGCCTCGACAACCTCGCCGAAGGCGATCAGGTCGAGCATACCCAGTCCGCGCTGGTCCTGGAGCAGATCATCGGACAATTCCTATTCAGTAAGGCAGAGGAAGGTTGAACATGAAACGACTGACGCCAAGCATCGCGGCCATTCTGGCCGGACTCCTGTTGCTGGTGCCCCTGGCCGGCGCCCAGACCGACGGCTCCGCCACGGCGATGGTGAAACGCACCGCCGAGCGCATGTTGGGGGCGCTGGAGACCCAACGCGCCGAGATCGACGCCGATCCCCGGCTGATCTACAACCTGGTCGGGAGCATCCTGGCACCGCACTTCGACTTCGAGCTGATCACCCAGGCCGCGGTCGGGCGCGATTGGCGCAAGGCAACCCCGGCCCAGCGCAAGGCGCTGGTCAAGGGCTTCCGCGAGGTCCTGGTGCGCACCTATGCCAAGTCGCTGCTGAAGTATTCCGGCGAAAAGGTTGTGTACAAGAAGGAGACGCCCGGTACCCGCAAGGGGACCGTGCTGGTCCAGACCCAGGTCCAGGCGCCGGGTTCGACGCCGATCCCCATCGACTACCGGCTGCACCGCAAGTCCGGCAGCTGGAAGGTCTACGACGTGGTCATCGAGAACGTGAGCCTGATCTCCAACTACCGCACGCAGTTCCGCAGCGTGCTCGCCCGCGGCGGCATCGACGGGCTGATCGCCGAGCTCGACGCCAAGAATGCCAGGGGCACCTGAGCTTGGCGACTCTGACACAGACCGCGCCCGGACGGTTCAAGCTATCCGGCGACCTGGATCTGACCAGCGTCCCGGCGCTGGCGCGGGAGGGGCGACGCCTGTGGGCGGACGGGGCATCGCAGATCACCATCGACCTGGCCGACGTTGGCCGCAGCAACAGCGCGGCCGTTGCGCTGCTGCTGGAATGGTCCAGCCAGGCGCGCCGTGCCGATGCGCGGCTGCGCTTCGTGCACTGGCCCGACGCCATGGCGCGGATTGCCGATCTGTGCAATCTCGGCGACGTACTGCGGTCGGACCCGCCGGCGGCCGAGGCGGTGCGCGTTGGATAAGCTGCTGATCCAGGGCGGGCATCGGCTCAACGGCGAGGTGCGCGCCTCCGGGGCCAAGAACGCGGCACTGCCGATCCTCGCCGCAACGCTGCTGGCCGAGGGGCCGACCACGCTGTCGAACGTCCCGCACCTGCGCGACATCACCACGACCATGGAACTGCTCGGCCGCATGGGTGTGCAGCTGACCATCGACGAGCGCATGCAGGTCCATGCCGACGCCACGTCGATCACCAGCTGCGCCGCCCCGTATGATCTGGTCAAGACCATGCGTGCGTCGATCCTCGTGCTCGGCCCACTGCTCGCGCGCTTCGGCGAGGCCGAGGTCTCGCTGCCCGGGGGCTGCGCCATCGGTGCGCGTCCGGTCAATCTGCACATCGAAGGCATGCGGGCGATGGGGGCCGACATCCGCGTCGAGAACGGCTACGTCCGTGCCAAGGCCGGGCGTCTGCGCGGTGCCCGCTTCGTGATGGACATCGTTACCGTCACCGGCACCGAGAACCTGCTGATGGCGGCGGCCCTGGCGGATGGGCGCACGGTGCTGGAGAACGCCGCCCGCGAGCCCGAGGTGGTGGATCTCGCCGACTTCCTCAACGCCATGGGGGCGCGGATCAGCGGTGCCGGCAGCGACACCATCGTCATCGATGGCGTGGAGCGGCTGCACGGGACCGAATATCGCATCCTGCCCGACCGCATCGAGACCGGCACCTACCTGGTCGGCGCCGCAATGACCGGCGGGCGGGTGCGGGTGCGCGATACCCGCGCCGATCTGCTCGATGCCGTGCTGGCGAAGCTGCGCGACGCCGGCGCCGAGATCACAACCGGCGCCGACTGGATCGAACTGGACATGGGTGGCCGGCGCCCGCGGGCGGTCAGTATCCATACCGCACCGCACCCCGGTTTCCCCACCGACATGCAGGCCCAGTTCTGCGCCTTGAACAGCATCGCCGATGGGGTCGCCACCGTCGCCGAGAACGTCTTCGAGAACCGCTTCATGCACGCCCAGGAGCTCCAGCGCATGGGGGCGGACATCCGTGTCGAGGGCAACCTGGCCATCTGCCGCGGCCTTGAGCGGCTGACGGCGGCACCGGTGATGGCCACGGATCTTCGCGCCTCCGCCAGTCTCGTGCTCGCGGCCCTGGTGGCCGACGGCGAGACGCTGGTGGATCGCATCTATCACATCGACCGCGGCTACGATCACATCGAGGAGAAGCTCTCCGGCCTCGGTGCCGTCATCCGCCGCGCTTCCCGCTGAATTACGTCATGTCCCAGAACGCCTCCCCCGAGCCCAGCGCCGCGGCGCTGACCATCGCCCTGTCGAAGGGGCGCATCTTCGAGCAGTCGCTGCCGCTGCTCGCCGCCGCCGGCATCCGGCCGCTGGATGACCCGGACAAGAGCCGCAAGCTGATCCTGGCCACCAACGACGCGCAGGTGAAGCTGGTGCTGATCCGCGCCAGCGATGTGCCGACCTATGTGCAGTACGGCGCCGCCGACGTCGGCATCGCCGGCAAGGACGTGCTCTTGGAGCACGGCGGCGAGGGCCTCTACGAGCCGCTGGACCTGCGCATCGCGCGCTGTCGCATGATGGTCGCCGGCCATCCGCCCGGCGACGGCCCGGCACGCACCGGCCCCGGGCGGCTGCGCATCGCCACCAAATACACCCGCTGCGCCGAGCGCCACTTCGCCGCCCAAGGCAAGCAGGTGGAGATCATCAAGCTTTACGGCTCCATGGAGTTGGCACCCATCGTCGGCCTGTCCGACCTGATCGTCGACCTGGTGGAGAGCGGCAACACCCTGAAGGCCAACGGCCTGGTGCCCCTGGAGCACATCTGCGACATCAGCTCGCGGCTGATCGTCAACAAGGCGGCCTGGAAGATGAAGCACCAGCGCATCATCGCCTTGCTCGACGCCATTCGCGGCGCCGTCGCCGCGGACTGACCCGGAGGCTCGGCCCCATGGATCAAGAGCGCGTCAATCACACCGTTATCCTGCTGATGACGCTGGGCATCAGCGCCTTGTTCCTGTCCATGATCCAGCAGTTTCTGATGACCATCTTCCTGGCCGGGCTGTTCAGCGCCCTGGCCCGCCCGGTCTACGTCCGTCTGGAACGGCTTTTCGGCGGCCACCGGCACCTGGCCTCGGTGGTCACACTGCTGCTGGCGTTCGTCGTCTTCCTGGTGCCGCTGGTCACGCTGATCAGCATCGTCGTCGATCAGGCGCTGAACGTCAGCCAGCGCGTCACGCCGTTCGTCAAAGGGTACCTGAGCAGCCCGGATGCGGTCTCCGAATTCCTGGCGGGGCTGCCGTTCTACGACCAGATCGCCCCGCATCGCGAGGTGCTGGTGCAGAAGGCCGGCCAGATCGTCAGCATCATCAGCAGCTTCCTGGTCCAGGGTATGACCTCGGTCACGCTGGGCACGGCCAACTTCGTGTTCCTGACCTTCGTGCTGCTGTACACCATGTTCTTCTTCCAGATGGACGGCGACAAGCTGGTCCGGCGGATGCTCTACTACCTGCCGCTGAAGAGCAACGACGAGCACCTGATGCTGGAGAAGTTCACCTCGGTGACCCGGGCGACGCTGAAGGGCACGCTGCTGATCGGCATCCTTCAGGGCGGTCTGGCCGGGCTCGCGTTCTGGGTCGTCGGCATCCCCAATGCAGTGTTCTGGGGCACCGTCATGGCCGTGCTGTCGATCATCCCGAGCGTCGGCTCGGCGCTGGTCTGGATCCCGGCGGTGATCGTCCTCATTGCCCAGGGCCACGTCGGCGCCGGCATCGGTCTCGGGCTGTTCTGCGGCCTGGTGGTGGGCAGCCTCGACAACGTCCTGCGGCCGATCCTGGTGGGTAAGGACACCAAGATGCACGAGTTGCTGATCTTCTTCGGTACCCTCGGCGGCATCTTCATGTTCGGCATCTCCGGCATCTTCATCGGTCCGCTGATCGCGTCCCTGTTCCAAACCATCTGGGAGATGTACGGCGTCGCCTTCGCAGCAGTCCTGCCGGACGTGGAAGAGGTGCTGGCGCAGCGCGGCCATGATGTCGCCGCCGACCCGGCCACCGGGGACGAGGGCGTCGACGACGACACCCGGGTGATGGACACCGCATTCAACGACCGCACCCGGCCCATGCCGACGGAGGCCCGGGTCGAGCCCCCACCGCGAGACGACTCCTGATGAGCGACGCCGCCGCCCGCCTGATCACCATGCCCCCGCACACCGACTGCGAGACCGCACGCTGGCTGCTGGATCACTACGATGTGCCCTACCACGAAGCGCGCCACACCCCGTTCTTCCTGTTCAACGCGCTACGCAAGGCCGGGGGCTCGAACCAGTATCCGCTCTACCGGCACGGAGACCTGACCCTCGCCAGCTGGCAGGCGATCTTCAATCACTTCGAGGCCCGCGCCGAAGCCGAGCAGCAGCTCACGCCCGGCGATGCCGCCGAGTCCGAGGCCCTGCAGGCGCAGATCGACAAGTACCAGGCCCTGTTCGACGAAGAGCCCTCCAAATGGATCTTCTACCACCTGCTGGCGAAGCGGCAGCAGGCGAGCGCCACCTTCGCCTTCGGTGTGCCCTGGTACGAGCGCCTGCTCGTCAACGGCATCTACTTCAACGTGCGCATCGTCATGATGCGCGGCCTGCACACCGGCCACGACATCGCCGAGGCGGCCGTCGACAAGCTGCGGGCCGCCTACGACGCCCTCGATGCGCTGCTCGCAGACGGTCGCCCCTACCTCCACGGCGAGCGCTTCACGCTGCTTGATGTGGTCGTCTGCGCCAACGCCGGCCTGACCGTCATCCCGGCGGAATACGGCGCCCCGCTGCCGGCCCTGCAAACCCTGCCCGAGCCGCTGTGCTCCGCGGTGGAGGCATTCCGCGAGCGCCCGGCAGGGCAGTACCTGCTGCGGATGTTCGCCGAGCGGCGGCACCCGCCGAGCGTTTGAGACCGTGCGGGCACCAGGGGGCCGCGCGTGCCGTCGGCAACGACATCGGCCACGTCGCCGACGATTTGGACCGAGCCCGCGGGACAACCGGCCACGGCCCCGCGCCGCCCTTGCGGTCGCGCATCACCGCATCGTTCGGGGTGTCACCGACAACGAGCAGCTATGCGTTCTCGGTCCGGCCGTGGATCGCTGGCCACGCCCCCGTCAGGAATGAGACCCCTTGCGGCGGACCATCCGCCCGACCAACAGGATGACGCTCGCGTCGGCGATCCCCAGCGCGTGGACGAACGCGGTGGGGGAGCTGAGCCTGGACGCGGCCGGTGAGCTGGTGATTGCGCCTGCAGAGCAGGCTGGGCTGAGCATCACGCTGATCCTGCACGAGCAAAACCAGGGCAAGAAGATCAACTGGCGCGACGGCCTGAAGGCCCTCTGGTATCTGCTGCGCTATCGTTTCGGGGGTTGATGAGGCTCAAAGCTCCCCGGCCCGCTTGATCGCGAAGTACTGATTGATCAACGCCACCGGCAGCTGGCTCGGCAGCAGGTCCAGGACCAGGGCACCCAGGTGGTGCAGCCGTTCGTGGTGGCGGCGGCGGTCCTCCAGGTAGGACTGCACGCCGTGGAAGCGCAGCGCCGCCGGACGGTCGGTGATGGGCGTGGTCAGGGCTTGGTCGAGGGAGGATTCGCGCAGATCCGCCAGCACCACCAGATGACGCCGGCGCAGCAGGCGCACGGCGCCGATCAGCTCCGGGTGATCCTCATCGCGGCTGTTGGTGATGCAGACCACCATGGCCCGGCGCGGCTGCGCCTGCATCAGCTCGCGGGCGGCGCCCAGCGGGTCGGCCGCCTCCATGCTTGCCTCCAGGTCGTAGACGGCATCGAGCATGCGGTTGACGGTATCGGCCTCCTTGCGCGGCGCGAGCCAGCGCTGGGGGCCGCCGTAGGTCATCAGGCCCACCGCGTCGCCCTGGTGAATCGCCACATAGGCCAGCAGCAGCAGGGCGTTCAGGGCCTCGTCGAGGTGACCGGGACCGGTCTGCGCCTGGTGGCGCATGCGCCGGCCGCAGTCGAGCAGAAACAACAGCCGCTGGTCCTGCTCGTCCTGGTATTCGCGGGCAATGAGCTTGCGCATGCGCGAGGTGGCCTTCCAATCGATCTGGCGCAGGCTGTCGCCGCGCCGATATTCGCGCAGCTGATGAAACTCCGCCCCGCCGCCGCGCCGCTGCAGGCGGCGCACGCCGAGCTGGGCAAGCTGGTCGTTGGCGGCCAGCAGGGTGTAGCGGCTGATCTCGGCGAAGTTGGGATAGACGCGGACGCGCTGCTCCAACGCCAGCCGGCGGCGTCGACCCCACAGGCCCAGCGGCGAGAAAAGCCGCACATCGCAGCCGTCGAAGCGGAACTGGCCACGGCGCGGCGGGCGCACCCGATAGCGCAGCCGCGCACGGTTGCGCGGGGCGATGGTCAAGGCGCGCGGCAGGTCCTGCACCTCGAATCCCGGCGGGTGGCGGTCGTGGCAGGCCAAGGCCAGGGGTCGGCGGTGCAGGTTGTAGAGGTCCAGTTCGACCCGCGTCCAGGCCCCCTGGGGCAGGATATGGCCGAGCCGGCGCTCGGCGTTTGGTGAACGGGTCCCGAGCAGCAGCAGCAGGTCGGCCAGGGCGACGCCGCCGATCAGCAGACCGAGCCCTTTCCAGAGGGGCTCCGCTGCCGGCCACCAGGCCGCGGCCAGGCCGACGCCGGTCCACAGCGCCAGCGGATAGAGCAGCGGGCGCCGGGGCCTCATACCCGGGGTGCCGGGACGTTGGCGAGCAGCTCGGCGAGCACGTCGTCGGTACGATAGCCCTCGATCTCCAGATCGGCGGTCAGCTTGATGCGGTGGCGCAGCACCGCGGGACCGACCGCCTTGACGTCGTCGGGGGTGACAAAGCCGTTGCCGCTGGCCAGCGCATTGGCGCGCGCGGTACGCACCAGCGCGATGCTGGCCCGCGGGCCGGCGCCGGTGTCGATGCCCTGCCATTCGCGGGTCGCGCGCACCATGCGCACGGCGTAGTCGAGAATGCCCTGATCGATGAGCAACCCGGCGGCGACCGCCTGCACCTCCAGCACGTCCTCGGGGCCCATCACCTGCTCGACCCGCGACAGATCGAGCTGATCGCCGACGGCGCCGTCGGTCACCTGGCGCACCATCGCCACCTCGTCATCGGCGTTGGGATAGTCGATGAAGGCCTTGATCAGAAAGCGGTCGAGCTGGGCCTGGGGCAGCGGGTAGGTGCCCTCCTGCTCGATCGGGTTCTGGGTGGCCAGCACCAGGAACGGCCGCGGCAACGCGAGCGGCTTGCCCTCGATGGTGACCTGTTGCTCCTGCATCGCCTCCAGCAGCGCCGCCTGGGTCTTGGCCGGTGCGCGGTTGATCTCGTCGCCGAGCAGCAGGTTGCAGAACACCGGTCCGCGGCGGATGCGGAACTGCTCGCTCTTCATGTCGAACATGGCGTGCCCGGTGACGTCGCTGGGCATCAGATCGGGGGTGAACTGGATGCGGGCATAGTCGCCGCCGACGGCGCGGGCCAGGGCCCGCACCAGCAGGGTCTTGCCGACCCCCGGCAGGCCTTCGAGCAGCACATGGCCCGCGGCGGTCAGCGCGACGACGCTGTCGCGGATCACCTGCGACTGGCCGAGCACCGCCCGGGCGATCTGCGCCTCCAACGCGCGCAACTTCTCCGCCGCCGCTTCGATCCGCTGCGGGTGCTGTGATTCTGTGCTCATCATGGATGGTTCCGTCGTCTGCCGATGTCAATCATTGGTTCGTGCCGCCTCGCGCGGGTCTACAGGGCCACCCAGAGCTGTTGCAGCGTGCGGCTGACGCGGATGAAATCCGCCTCCGGGTCATCCACGCGTCCGTACAGCGCCGCCTCCACCTCCGCCGGCGGCAGCCCGGCCTGGGTGCTGATCCAGTGCGCGCGCTCGTCCTGCGGGAGATGGCGCAGCAGCGGGTGCCGCCGTGTCCAGGCCTGCTCGATGCGCTGCTGCGTCGCCCGCAGCTGCCGCCCGCCGCGACCGTGCCGCCAAAGGAAATCGGCGCCGGCCTGCAGGTGGGTGAGCAGATCCCGACGTAGGCGCCCCGGCGCGCCGATCAGCGGCCCGAGCCGGCTGCCGATGTGCCAGACCGCCACCAGCACCAGCAGCGCGGCGCTGATGACGGCGAACGGCGCCGAGCGCCAGATCAGCGTCGTCAATCCGGGTACGTCGCTGTCGTAGAGCAGCCAGACCTTGCCGGTGCCCGTCGGCGCGGCCAACAGGGTCAGGAACAAGGCATGGTCGTGGTTGCCGATATCCTCGTTGGTCATGAAGACGTTGTCGCTGGTGACCGTCACCGTGCCGCGGCCGAGCTCGTACTGCAGCATCCGCGCCAGGCCATCGGCGAATAGGCTGCCGCTGGCCAGCTCTTCCCGGTCCTCCAGGTAGTAGCCCGCAAGGAAGCCGATCTCCACCGCGTCCGGGAAGCCCTCGAAATAGGCGTCGGCCACCACTTCGGTCGGCCCCTCGGCAGCGTCGGCCGCCAGCAGCGCCACGCCCAGATCGGCCAGCAGGTCGTCGCGGGGCAGCGCGCCGTCGTCGTCAACAAAATCGATCGCCTCGACGATCAGGCGTCCGCCGGCCTCCACCCAGGCCCGCAGCGCGTCCCGGCGGACCTTGCTCATCGGCCCCAGGCCGTTGACGATCAGGGTATCCTCCGGGCTCGGCAGCGCGCGCAGCAGCCCGCGGCCGGGCCGACTCTCCGCGGCCACGCCGAGCCGTCGCAGGTAGCGCTCGGCGGCCAGGAAGGGGTTGCGGCGCGCCGCCGCCGAATAGCCGGTCTCCACCGTCTTGGTGCGCCGCTCGAAGTTCTCTCCGAACCAGAGCCAGCCCTTCACCGCCAGGGCCAGCAACAGGGCGCCCAGCAGCAGCCAGAGCAGGAGAAAGAACCGAGAGCGTCCGGACTGCGCCATGGCGGAGATCAGGCCGCGCTCGCCGATGCGGCGGTGGGGCGGCACAGCAGCAGTGTCTCCACCTCGTCGGCGGCCACCGGCAGATGGGCATAGGCCGCCCGCTGCCACAGCCGCGTCAGCCGACCGAGCCAATCCAGCTCGGTGGGATCGCCGTAGCGACGGGCAACCTGGAGGCATTCCGCCTCGGTGGCGCTGTCCGGGATGTCCAGACCGGCCGTGCGCAAGTGGGCAAGCTGGGCCCGATACAGCAGCCCGAGGGCGGCCCGGGCCTCGCCCCTCGCCAACAGCGCACGCACCGCGACGGGCACATCCTCGGGCAGGGCAAGGGCCAGGGGCTCCGCCTCCTGTTCCGCTGGCGCCACGGATGCGGCCTTGCGCCGGCGCCGACCGCGACCCGCCCCTGTGTCCAAGCGCAGCTCCAGGAACAGGCGTTGGGCCAACAGGACCAGGGCGACCGCGGCGATCAGCAACACCGTCCACTTGACCAGGGTCGCCAGCAACGGGATGACCTCGGCGAGGGCGCGGGCGAGGGCGCCCGTGCCGGCGGTGTCGGAATCGGCGTCGGTCGCGTCCGTCTCCGGGATCTCGCCGATGTACTCCCAGGA
The DNA here is from genome assembly GCA_942491465.1 of uncultured Gammaproteobacteria bacterium. Classification (GTDB taxonomy): domain Bacteria; phylum Pseudomonadota; class Gammaproteobacteria; order Chromatiales; family Chromatiaceae; genus CALOBA01. The sequence continues at coordinate 31,165 of CALOBA010000084.1, read as the reverse complement.
CTCGACCTCCTCGCTGCGCCCGAAGTCTCCGTCGGCCAGGATCTCCTCGATGAGCGCCCTCGCCTCCTCGCGGCTCGGCGTCTGCGCCGCCGTTGCCGGTGCCGGCGGCAGGCCCAGCGCCACCAGACCGACCAGCAGCATCGCCGCCGGCCCGGCGGATCGGCGCCCGCGTCGGCGGCCGGCCTGGCGCCGGAACAACAGCTCCAGGTCCCAGGCCTCCAGCTCGGTGCGCCGGCCCAGATAGACGGCGAAGCCGGCGGCGACATAGAACGGCGCGATCACCGACATGGCCAAGGCGGTGGAGACGGCGACGATCCAGTACAGCGCCGAATCCTGGTCGAAGAAGACCTCCATCAGATCCAGGCTCGGCAGCTGCTCGGGGATCATCACCAGCAGCACGAGGATCGCCGAAATGTACAGGATCGCCTCCATGTGGACGCAGATCAACGTCAGCCAGCTGCCGGTCCCGCCCGGGGCCGCCAGCACGCGCAGGCGCTGTCGGCGCCGGCGCCCGCGCAGCCCCTCGAGCAGCGTCACCGGCATGTTCACCGAGCGCACGGGACTGAGCCGGCGCCAGAGCAGCTGCGGCCAGAGCCGCGGCGGGAAGGCCTGGCGCAGGCCGCGCCAGGCCCCGGCCAGCGGCGGCCGATCACCGAACAGGGCGCGGCTGAGCCAGAACAACAGCAGGGCCTCATACAACGGCTTCAACCACCACAGCAGCAGGATCCACAAGTCCGGGTGCCGATACAGCCAGGGCAGGCTGAGCAGCGCCACCGGCGCCGCGGTCATCCACCACAGCAGCCACAGCGGCAAAAACCATTGGCGCGCCAGCGCAAAGCCCAGGTCGATGGCCTCCCAGGTCCGGCGCGGGCGGATGCGGGCGCTGAGCCGCTCAAGCTCCATCGGCGCCCTCGCCATCGCTGGCCGCCGCCTCGCCGCGACCGGCCAGGCCCAGGTAGGCGATGACAAGCACCCAGCCCAGGGCGCCGACGCCGTACTTGATGGGTGGCGCGATCAGGGTGCTCGACGACCAGAATGCCTCCACCGCAGCGGCCAGCAACAGCATCAGCATGGCGCCGGTGACCAGGATCACGGCCTCGGCGGCATTGGCCCGCAGCGCCGCCGCCCGGGTCAATCGGCCGGGCGCCAGCAGGGCCTTGGCGAGCAGCAGCCCGGCCGCCCCGGAGATGACGATCGCGGTCAGCTCATAGGGACCATGGCCGCTGACGAACGACCAGAACGGCTGGCCGTGGCCGAGCTGGGTCAGGTGCCCGGCGGCGGCGCCGATATACAGGCCGTTGAAGGCGAGCAGGAACAGGCTGCCGATGCCGAAGACCAGCCCGGAGGCAAAGGTCCGAAAGGCGATGCCGACGTTGTTCATGATGTAGTAGCCGAACATGGCCACATCGGTATCGGCCTCGCGGATCGCGCCCTCGCCGAGGCGGTCGCTGGTCGGGTCGTACATGGACTCCAGGTCCGAAACCCCGGAGCCGTCGAGCAGGCTGTGGACCAGCGTGCCGTCGTGATAACAGGCCAGCCCCATGGCCAGCATCGGCCCGAAGAACAGCGCGAACGCCAGCCAGAACAGGCCGGCATGGCGGCGCAGGGCCAGCGGAAAGCCCGCGAGGGCGAAGTGCAACACCTGCCGCGGCCAAAGCGGGCGGACCCGGTAGAGCTGGCGGTAGCCGCGGCGCACCAGCTGGTGCAACTCGTCGGCGAGCCCGGGGCTGTAGCCCCGCGAGCGCGCCAGGGCGTAATGGCCGCTGATGGTGCGCAGCAGCCGGGGAAAGCCCTGCACCTGCGCCGTCGGCGGCAGCGGCTTGCCGGACTCCAGCTGGCCCAGCAGCTCGCGATAGCGGGTCCAGGTCTCGGCCTGCGCCTGCTCGAACTGCTGCTGCCTCATCGGCCCCGCGCGATCCAGTTGGCGACGCCCAGCAGATTGTCCAGCGCGGCCTGGCCGCGGGCGCCGTCGGCGGTGGGCGCCAGCTCGGCCAGCTCGGCGCGGCGGGCCACCGACAGCCGTGGGCTGCGCTCGGCAAAGTCCAGCAGTGCCTGCTGGGTCTCGATGGACAGGGGGCGGGTCGGCGCTCGCGGCGTCTGCTCGGGGATCGGCCGCTCGCCGCGCGGTCCCTCGGCGTAGACCACCAGGGTGCCGGCGGCAAGATCGCCCAACCGGCGGAAGTCGCGATCGATCAACATGCTGACGATGCCGGTGGCGTACAGCACCGGCAGGAAGTCGACCACCCGCAATAGGTTGCGGATCATCGACGCGGACGGGCCCACCGGCGTGCCGTCGTGGTGCACCACCACCAGGCCCATGGCCTTCTTGCCCGGCGTGGCGCCGCTGCGCAGCTCAAAGAACACCGGATAGAACCATTCCAACAAGAAAAACCCGATCAGCATCAACCCCGTACCGACGCCGGCCAGGGCCGCCAGCGGCAGCAGCACCAAGTACATGGCGTAGCGGATCAGGAGGTCGATGGCCAGCGCCGCGCCCCGCGGCACCGGACCTGCCAGACGCAGGCTGAGATCGACACCCTCGGGGGTTTCGAACACGCGCAGGGTATCGATGGGCTCGGCGTCGGCGTCCCTGCCGGGACCGGGCCCGTTCAGGGCATTTGCGACCACTGTTGGCTCAGCTCGGGGTTCATGGCGATGACCACGACCGCCGGCAATGGCGACCACCAGCGACAGTACGAACAGGACGATGCCGATGATGCCCACCACCCGCTCCCAGCCGCGGGTCTCGCGCGGCGGACCAAAGCGGTTGGCCCCCGGCGTGCCGGCCTTGACCATGGCAAAGATACCGAAGACGGCGTTGACGATCGGCACCAGCATCAACAGCGCCCACCAGCCGCTGAGGTCGATGTCGTGCAGCCGGCGGATCAAGAAGATGATGGCGACGACGAGCATCGCGATGACCACGGCAACGTAGAGGATGCCGAACAGGCCGCCGGCGATGCCGCCCGCCGTCGACGACTCCGAGCCCATGACACCGATACCGATGCCGAAGATGAGCGCGAAGACAATGAACACCGCATAGAGGCCCAGGGTGACTGTCAGGTACCAGGCGATATAGCTGAGCCGCCCGAAGCGGCCCTTGGCATCAAAGGGGCCGGTCTGATCCACCCCGTCCACGGGGGGGGCGGTGACGTCGGTCTGCGGAGACTGATAGGGGTTTGATGAGCCCATGGGGGCCCTCCTTGAGCTGTTGAATGGGCGCGTCAGACTAAGGGAGGCATCCCCACCTTGCAACCGTCGGGGTATCGGAATCTTCTCGAGATGTTGTCAGGCGCGACCGCTGCCACCGGCGGTCGCGCAGGTGTCGCAGTTCATCGGTAGAGCGCCAGCGGAAAGGTCTCGGTGATCAGGATCACCGGCTCACGCTGGATGATGATCCGATAGGTGCGGAACAGCCCGTCGCGACCGGTCTTGTCGGGATCGGGCTCGACGCCGATCTCCACCACCTCGCGATAGCTCTCCAGTCCGCTGTCGCGGATCAGCGCGCCGATGCCGATCTCGCGGTCGATCAGGCGCTGGCGAAAGGCGTCCGGGATCAGCTCGGTGCGGATCACCGAGAAGGCGTCCGCGTATTGGCTGCCGCTGTCGCTGCCGCACAGCCTCACTTGCCGCATCAGCACCGGATCGCCGGCACCCACACGAATCCACGGGATCTCCGCCGCGGCCTCGATCAGCTCCTGGCGCAGGGTGTCGACGACCACGGGCTCCCAGAAATAGGCCTCCAGCATCTTGGTCACGGTGCCGTCGCTCACCAGCAGCGCGCGCAGGAACGGGGGCAACACCTCGATCGGGATCGGCTCGGCGCCATGGCAGGCGACCTTGCCGTCGCGCACGAAGCCCTCACAGCGGAACGGGTTCGGCCCCTCGCCGGCGCCTTTGCGATAGAAGCGCTCCACCATCAGCGGACCCTCATAATAGATGGCACCCGCGTGGACAGCGGCAGGTGCTCGGCGCGGCTGGTTTGGGCATTAACGGCATGGCGGTGCGCAGGGGATAAAACGAGTTTCGACGGATGACATGAAACCTCCGCAGTGACCACAAGAAGGAGGGAGCCTGGAACGCGGTCACCGAAGCGGCCCACCACCGGCTCCTTGCAGATTGGGGCCGGACACGCAAAGAACAGTGGCCCGACACCGACCCCGATGGCAAGATACCGAAAATGACCAGCACCCGCGAACGACGCGCCGCCCGCGCGCAGGCCCTGGAGCGCTACTGGCGCCAGCGCCGGGTCAACTTCATGGCCGAGCCCGGCCCGCTGGAGCTGATCCTGGTGCTCGATCACCTCAAGGCCGGCTACAACGTGGCCAAGATCTTTCGCAGTGCCCAGGCCTTCGGCGCCCGCGAGCTGCACCTGATCGACATCGGCCCGTTCGACCCGGCGCCGGCCAAGGGGGCGCTCAAGCACGTGCCGGTGCGGTTCCTGGACGCCATCGGCGAGAGCCTGTCGCTGCTGCGCGAGCAACGCTACCAGCTGTTTGCGCTGGCCCCCGATGCGGGCATCCCCCTGCAGCAGTGCCGTCTGCCGCCGCGCAGCGCCTTCATCGTCGGCCACGAGGAATTCGGGCTCAGCTTCGACCTGGGGGACTATCCGGACATTGCGCCAGTACATATCCCGCTGCCGGGACCGACGCAGAGCCTGAACGTCAGTGTCGCCGCCTCCCTGGCCCTATACGAATACAGTAGGCAGCAAGATGGGGGCCGAGAGGCCGTTTCTGCCCGGAGCCTGATCCACTCGACCGGGGCGCTATAGGGAACTGTGGCCTGGATCACCCTTCCCGATCAACCACGGACGACGCGGTGAAGCGCGAAGGCGCGACGACGGTCCAGCGGTAAGCTGCTGAAAATAGGCTGTTTAATGGGGCGTCTTCGCGATCTTTCGTGTCTTCGAGCCCAATGCTGCAAGCGCGCCGAAAAGCCCCGGCGGCCAACGTCCGCCCGCTGCCCCAGCCTGTCGCTACTCTGCCCCGCCGTTGTAGATTTGATACCCGTATCGATGAAATTGGCCGACGGCAAGGTCGAAGCGGCTTCCATCCGTGGGCGGTTCTGCTAACATTCGCCCACGGGACTCGGAAAGTTCCCGTAATCGTGTTATAAATCCAAAGGCCGATCGGCTAACCTCAACGGAGACTTAAACGATGACCAAGATGAAGCTCATCACCCTGACCGCTGCCACCCTGTTCGGCGCCTCGCTGCTCGGCGGCTGCGCCACCGACCAGGAAGCTCGTGACATGGCCCAGGCCGCAATGGACGCCGCCAACGGCGCTCAGGCCTGCTGCGACGCCAACGAGGAGCGCATCAACCGCATGTATCAGAAGATCATGTCCAAGTGATGCCAGCTCGCTGAGCCCTGCCGGCCTCCCACCACGCGTGGCAGGCCGGCATTTTCGTTTAGGACCCGCTGAACCTCGTCCCAATCCACGACCACACCGTCGGCCTTCGCGATGGATGCCGGGATCACCGATTGCGGCGACTTCGCCCCCGCCTTCTCCGCCGGCGCGTTCACCTCCAGATAGAGCTGATCCCCCAGCCAGCCGACCTTATACGGCTGGTTGATGATCTTCACCGACGTACCCACCGGTACCTGCGGGAACAGCGCCTCGATATCCTCCGGATACATCCGGATACAGCCATGGCTGACCTGCATACCGAGCCCCCAGGGCTTGTTCGTGCCATGGATCAGATAGCTCGGGATGTTGAGCCGCATGGCGTACTGACCCAAAGGATTGTCCGGACCGGCCGGCACCACCGCCGGCAACGGATCGCCCGCCTCCGCATGCTCCCGACGGATCGACGCCGGCGGCGTCCAGGTCGGGTCCTTGATCTTCGACGCGATCGAGAACGAGCCCACCGGCGTGCCCCAGCCTTCGCGCCCGACGCTGATGGCGAAGGTCTCCACCTCGCTCGCCGAGCGGTAGTGATACAGACGCTTCTCGGCCAGGTTCAGCACGATGCCCTGATGCGGCGCCTTCGGCAGCACATGCTGGGTCGGGATCATCACGTCGGTACCCTCGCCGGGCACCCACATATCCACACCCGGGTTGGCCTGGGACATCTCGTCGTAGCCGAGGCCGTAGTGGCGGCCGATATCGAGCAGCGTATGCTCGGCATCGGTCTTTACATAGAATGGCGCGCCGATGACGTTGTCGCCGGGGTTGGTGATCCGGTACAGGTCCGCCGTGGCCGGGCCGGCCCAGGCGCAGACGCCGAGCACCCCAACGAGTAGCGAGGAGCGCATTGATCGGTCGCGGCGTTGCGCGAAGGTTTTCGTTTTCATGTGGAGAATACCCAAGTTAGCGAAGTTCCGGCCCGGTAGGGCTGGGGAGAATTGAATGAAGACCGAGCTGGGGTCGTTGTCGTTGTCGTTGTCGTAGTCGTAGTCGAGATACTGCGCAGCGGACGACGACGACGACGACGACAACGACAACGACAACGACAACGACAACGACAACGACAACGACAACGACAACGACAACGATCACGACCCATCTTCGCCGATCCGTTCCCGTAGTTGCAGCAATAGACCGCGAAAACCGCCATCCGATCCCGACGACTACCGCGATGACCACCCACCACCCAAAGCTCAGTCAGGTCCGCAACATCGGCATCGCCGCCCATGTCGACGCCGGCAAGACCACGCTCAGCGAGCGCATCCTGTTCTATACCGGCGCCTCGCACAAGATCGGCGAGGTCCACAACGGCGCCGCGCACATGGATTGGATGGCCGAAGAGCAGCAGCACGGCATCACCATCACCGCCGCCGTCACCCGCGCCCCCTGGCGCGACCACCTGCTGCAGGTCGTCGACACCCCCGGCCACGTGGATTTTACCATCGAGGTGGAGCGCTCCATGCGCATCCTTGATGGGGTCATCCTGGTCCTGGACGGCGTGCGCGGCGTCGAGCCCCAGACCGAGACGGTCTGGCGCCAGCGCTGCCGCTTCGCACTGCCGGTGCTGTTCTTCGTCAACAAGATGGACCGCCCCGGGGCCGATTTTCTCCGTGCCCTCGACGACATCCGCGAGCGCCTCAAGGTGCAGCCCGTGGCCGTCACCGTGCCGCTGCCGGAGCAGGGGGCCGTGATCGACCTGCTGACGTGCGAGTTGGTGGGCTTCGGCGGCGAGCAGGGCGAGCAGGTGCAGCGCGCACCCTGCCCCGATGCGCTCTGGGAGGGCGTGGCGGCGCAGCGCGAGGCCCTGCTGCTGGCCGCGGCGGAAGAGGACGAGGCCCTGGCCGATCAGGTCTTGGCCGGCGACGAGCCCGAGCGGGCCGCGGTGCTCGCGGCGCTGCGCCGCGGCACCCTGGCCGGGCGCATCTTCCCCTGCTATGGCGGCAGCGCCCTGCGCAACCTGGGCGTGCAGCCGGTGATCGACGGCGCCGTCGACCTGCTGCCGGCACCGCTGGACCGCCCGCCCTCTATCGCCCATCGCCCCGACGGCAGCAGCGAGACGGTCATCCTCGGCGAGCCGGGCGCGCTGGCCGCGCTGGTGTTCAAGGTCCAGCTCTTCGAGGGCCGCCGCCACTGCTTCACCCGCGTCTACCGCAACCGGCTCAAGCCCGGCGATACCGTCGCCCACATCGGTGCCGACGGCCGCCCGGTCAAGGAGCATGTGGCGCGCATCTTCGACATCGACGCCGGCAAGAAGACCCGGCTCGACGCGGCCGGCCCCGGCCAGATCGTGCTGCTCGCCGGGCTGCGCCATGCCGGCACCGGCGACACCCTGTGCCAGCCTGACCACCTGCTTGCCCTGGAGCGCATCGACGCGCGCAAGCCGGTGCTCAGCCTCGCCATCGAGCCCGCCGCCGGCAGCGACGAGGACAAGCTGCTCGAAGCCCTGAACAAGGTCGAGATGGAAGACCCGACGCTGCAGGTGGTGGAAGACCCGGAGACCGGCCAGCGCCTGCTCAGGGGCATGGGCGAGCTGCACCTGCAGATCGTGCTCGAGCGCCTGCAGCGCGAGTTCCACGTCCAGGTGCGCAGCGGTCGCCCTGCGGTGGCCGTGCGCGAGACCGTCACCCGCCGCGCCAACGCCGAGGGCCTCTACAGCCGCCCGCCGACCCCGGACGGCAAACACCCGGAGATCAGCGCCTGGGCCGCCTGCAAGGTCGCCCCGCGCGAGCGCGGCGGCGGCGGCCATGTGCACTGCGACCCGCGGGTGCGCAACGACGGCGTCGCGCTGACGCCGGAGCAGGTCCAGGCCCTGCGCGAGGGCATCGACCTGGCGCTCGCCGCCGGCCCGCTGCACGGCGCCCCGCTGGAAGACATCGCCGTCGCCCTCACCGAGGTGGAGCTGTTCGGCGCCGCCAGCACCCCCGAGGCCCTGGCCGCCGCCGCCGGCAAGGCCGTCACCAAGGCCCTGGCCGCCGCCGGCCCCGCCGCCCTGCACCCGGTCATGTCGGTGGAGGTGGTCGTGCCCGAGGACAACCTGGGCACCGTCCTCGGCGACCTGCAGCAGCGCCGCGCCCTGATCCAGGCCAGCGGGACGCGTGGCGCCGGCGACGACGCCGCCCGCATCGTCTGCGAGGTGGCCCTGGAGCGGCTGCTCGGCTACACCACGGAGTTGCGCAGCCTGACCCAAGGCCGCGGGCAGTTCAGCATGCAGTTCGAGCGCTTCGACCTGGTCTGATAGTCCGCGGTGGCCCGGCCCGGCGTCATCGCCTTGCACCCACTCGCCCCGTGGATGCGTGCAGCGGACCGGTGCGCTACAGTTGGCCCCCGTGCACGTTGTGCAGCCTGACGCAATACCGCCTTCCAGCCTGGAGTCCGCCCATGTGCCTTGCCATTCCCGCCGAGATCCTGGAGCTGGATTCGGCAACCGACAGCGCCGTCGTCAGCCTCGACGGCGTGCGCCGGCCAGTCTCGCTGGCGCTGATCGACGACGCCCAAGTCGGCGACTATGTGCTGGTCCACGTCGGTTATGCCCTGAACAAGATCAGCCCGGATGAGGCCGCCGAGACCCTGGCGCTGATGCGCGAGGCCGGGGCCCTGGGCAGTCCCGAGCCGGGTTAGATCACGATGAAATATCTCGACGAGTTCCGCGACGGCCAGCTCGCCCGCGCGCTGGCAAAGACCATCGCCGCCGAGGCTGCGCCCGGTCGCGACTACCGGCTGATGGAGTTCTGCGGTGGCCACACCCACGCCATCTATCGCTACGGGTTGCAGGACCTGATGCCGCCGAATCTGCGCTTCGTCCATGGTCCCGGCTGCCCGGTCTGCGTGCTGCCGATGGCGCGGATCGATCAGGCCATGGCCATGGCGCGGGAGCACGGCGTGACGCTCTGCACCTACGGCGACCTGATGCGGGTGCCGGCCAGCGGGCGCAAGAGCCTGCTCAAGGCCAAGGCCGAGGGGGCCGATATCCGCATGGTCTATTCCACCCAGGATGCCCTGGCCGTGGCCCGCAAGGTGCCGTCCAAGCAGGTGGTGTTCTTCGCCATCGGCTTCGAGACGACGACGCCGCCGACGGCGGTGGCGATCAAGGCGGCGCGGGCCGAGGGGCTGAACAATCTCAGCTTCTACTGCAATCACGTGCTGACACCGCCGGCCCTGCGCACCATCCTCGAAAGCTCCGGGGCCGACGGCGTCCAGATCGACGGCATCCTCGGCCCGTCCCACGTCAGCACCATCATCGGCAGCGATGCCTACGCCTTCGTCGGGCCGGAGTTCGGCAAGCCGGTGGTCATCGCCGGCTTCGAGCCGCTGGACGTGATGCAGAGCACCCTGATGCTGGTGCGGCAGATCAACCAGGCCGCGCATCGGGTGGAGAACCAATACACCCGCGCCGTCACGCCAGCGGGCAACCGCAAGGCGCAGGCGCTGATGGCGGAGGTCTTTACCCCGCGGGAGCGCTTCGAATGGCGCGGCCTCGGCGAGCTGCCGGCCAGCGCGTTGCGCATCGGCGACGCCTACGCCGATTGGGACGCAGAGCGGCGCTTCCCGGTGACGCCGAGCAGCGGTGGCGAGGTCAAGGGCTGTGAATGCCCGAGCGTGCTGCGCGGCCTGCTGGAGCCGGTGGACTGCAAGCTGTTCGGCACTGTGTGCACGCCGGAGAACCCCATGGGCGCCTGCATGGTCTCTTCCGAGGGCGCCTGCGCCGCCTATTGGAGCTACGGACGCTTCCGCCGCGGCACCGGCCGCCCGACAGAACAGCAAGAGGTCAACGCCTGATGCCTGCCACCGACCCGAGACCCCGCGGCTGGACCTCCCGGCTGGACCTGGAGCGCGGCGCCGTGGACATGAGTCACGGCAGCGGCGGCCGGGCCACGGCCCAGCTCATCACCGAGCTGTTCCGCCGCGCCCTGGACAACCCGGTGCTCGCCCAGGGCAACGACCAGGCCCTGGTGCAGCCGCCGCCGGGACGTCTCGTCATCAGCACCGACGGCCATGTGGTCTCGCCGTTGTTTTTCGCCGGCGGCGACATCGGCAGCTTGGCGGTGCACGGCACCATCAACGATGTCGCCATGGCCGGCGCGCGCCCGCTGTACCTGGCCGCCGGATTTATCCTGGAGGAGGGGCTGCCGCTCAAGCACCTGGCGCGGATCATCCAGGGCATGGCCGAGGCCGCCGGTGCCGCCGACGTGCCCATCGTCACCGGCGACACCAAGGTGGTGGAGCGCGGCAAGGGCGATGGCTGCTTCATCACCACCACCGGTGTCGGCGTGGTCCCCGACGGCATCCTGATCTCCGGTGATCGCGCGGCCCCCGGGGATGCGATCCTGATCAACGGCTTCATCGGCGACCATGGCGTCGCCATCATGTCCCAGCGCGAGGGGCTCGGCTTCGAGACCAGCATCGCCTCCGACAGCGCCGCACTGCACGGGCTGGTCGCCGACATGGTCGCCGCGGTCCCCGACATCCACTGCCTGCGCGACCCCACCCGCGGCGGGGTGGCGACGACGCTGAATGAGCTTGCGGATCAGTCCGGCGTCGGCATGGTCCTCGACGAGACCGCGATCCCGATCCGCCCCGAGGTCGCCGCCGCCTGCGAGCTGCTCGGCCTCGACCCGCTGTACGTCGCCAACGAGGGCAAGCTCATCGCCATCTGCCCCGCCCACCGGGCCGAGGCCCTGTTGGCCAGCATGCGCGCCCATCCACTGGGACGGGCTGCGGCCATCATCGGCCGCGTCGTCGAAGACCCCCATCGGTTCGTGCAGATGGACACGGCCTTCGGCGGCAGCCGCATCGTCGATTGGCTGGCGGGAGAGCAGCTGCCACGCATCTGTTGAGCTTCCAGTCCGGGGGCGCCGGCTTCCGGCCGGCCACTGGGCCAGGCGGCTTGCAGCCGCCATCAGGGGACCCGGCTGGAGGCCGGCGTCCCCCGACTAGCCGAAGTCGTAATGCTTCTCCACCGCCTCGGTGATGTCCCAGACGCAGGACAGGCCGGCGGGGAAGGTGATCAGGTCGCCACGGCTGAACGCCTGCGGCTCGCCGCCCTCGGGGGTGACGGTGAACTTGCCGCGCACGATGTAGCAGGTCTCGGCCTGGTCGTAGTGCCAGTCGAAGCGCGATGGCTCCTTCTTCCAGATCGGCCAGTGCTCGATCCCGAGCACCTCCTGCTTGGCGGGAGAGGGCTTGTGCTCGCAAAGGATGCTGAGGTCGGTCATCGTGTGGATCTCCGTAGTATTTGATCGTCCTTGATGTCGTGGCGACTCCCCGTGAGGGCAAATCGAGATCGCCGGCAGTCTAGTCGGCTTCCGGCGCATACGCAGGCGCCGGCGGGATGCCCGGCGGTGTCGCTACCGCGGCCTGATGCGGATGCGGCGTATGCAGGGGATCCGCCGCCGGGATGACGCTGAGGTTCGGCGTGGCGGGCAGCCGCGGCATGGTCATCTCGGGGAAGCTGCCGGTCAGGCCATTGAGGAAGGCGACCAGATCGGCGGCCTGGGCGTCGCTCAGGTCCTTGTTGAGCTGGGTCTTGGCCATGACCCGTACCGCCTCGAACAGCGTCGGCACCTGGCCGTTGTGGAAATAGGGCGCGGTTAGGGCGACGTTGCGCAACGTCGGCACCCGCCACATATGGCGGTCGGCCTCGTTGCCGGTGGCCTGGAAGCGGCCGGGGTCTTCGCTCAGACCGTACTGCGCCTCGTAGACGGTGCCGGGGTAGGTCGGGAAGCGCTGGAAAAAGCCGATGCCCACGGGTAGCGGTGGGCCGCTGAAGGCCGGGCCGGAATGACAGGCGGTGCAGCCGAGCCCGGCGAAGGTCTCCATGCCGCGCACCTGCTGCTCGGTGAGCGCCGCTGCGTCGCCCTTTACGTAACGATCGTAGGGCGAATCGGGCGTGATCAGCGTGCGCTCGAAGGCGCCTACGGCCTTGGCGGCATTGTCGGCGGTGACCGGGTTGTCTTCGTCGGGGAAGGCGGCCTCGAACAGCGGCGCGTAGCCGGGGATCTGCTCCAGCCGGGCCATGGCGTAGTCCAGGCTCTGCATGCCCATCTCCACCGGATTGATCACCGGCCCCTTGGCCTGCTCCTCCAGCGTCGGTGCGCGCCCGTCCCAGAACTGCACCGACAGGAAGGCCGCGTTCCAGACCGTGGGCGCGCTGCGCTCGCCGCGGGCATCGTGGATGCCGATGGAGTTGGGCCGGTTGTCGTCGCCGCCGGCCATCAGGTTGTGGCAGGAGTTGCAGGAGATGTTGCCGTGCTCGGAGAAGCGCGGATCGAAGTACAGCGTCTTGCCGAGCAGGACCTTGGCCGCGTTCTGGGGGTTGTCGGCCGGGATCGGCGGCTGCTCCGGCAGCGCGTCCCAGGCGGCGGCGCTGATCGGAAGGGCGAGGGCGAGGGCGGGCAGCAGGCGGGAGATCAGTCTCATGAATGGCTCCGGTTACAGCAGGGAGGCGCGGCGCTTGCGCGCGGTCACGATGCGTCGGGCGGGGGCGGCCGACGCAACCGTTGAGTTTAGGCCAACCGCTGTGCGCAAACGCTGATGCACGGCAACCGCGGCCATGGTCCGTGGCCGTCGACATCCGGGGCATCGGTTGTCGCCAAAATCCCACCAATACAGCGCGGAAAGAGACAATCGATTGCGAATTTTGGTTGACTTGTTTGACAGTATATAAGAAACTGCTGATGTGCTGAAGGTTCGCAGTCCTTCAGTGCACTCCTCCATCCTCCTTTGGTGGTAATTTTAAGCGCGGCGTCAGCCGCGCTTTTTTTTTGCCCGCGGTTTTGCCCCGGCCCCGTCAGCCCTCGGGGTCTCGACGGGTCAGAAACATCGCGTCCCCGTAGCTGAAGAAGCGATAGCGCTCGGCCACCGCATGGCGGTAGGCGGCCATGATCTGTCGGTGGCCGGCGAACGCCGAGACCAGCATCAGCAACGTCGACTCCGACAGGTGAAAGTTGGTGAGCAGGGCGTCGATCACGCGAAAGCGATAGCCGGGTCGGATGAACAGTCGACTGTCGCCGGCAAAGGGTGCCAGGCCGTCCGCGCCGGACGCCGCGGTCTCCAGGCTGCGGACGCTGGTGGTGCCGACGGCGACCACGCGCCCGCCCCGCGCCCGGGTCTCGCGGACCTGCTCGCAGACCTCGGCGCCGACCTCGATCCACTCGGCATGCATGCGGTGCTGGTCCAGGTCATCGACCCGCACCGGCTGAAAGGTGCCGGCGCCGACGTGCAGGGTCACTCGCGCCGTGTCGATGCCTGCGGTGCGCAGACGCGCCAACATCGCCTGGTCGAAGTGCAGGCCGGCGGTGGGTGCCGCAACGGCCCCGTCCCGCGCCGCGTAGACGGTCTGATAGCGCTCCAGATCCGCCGCGTCGTCACCGCGGCGAATGTAGGGCGGCAGCGGCACATGTCCATGCCGGTGCAGCAATTGCGGCAGCTCGGTGTCGATGGCCCGCAGCCGAAACAGGGCCGCGTCGCGGTCGACCACCAGCAGCCGCTCACCCGCCCCCAGCCGCAGCTGCGTGCCCGGATGCGGTGCCTTGCTGGCGCGCAGATGGGCCAGGGCCTCGGTGGCGCTGAGCACGCGCTCGAGCATGATCTCGACGCGACCACCGGTCTCCTTGTGGCCGAACAGCCGCGCCGGGATCACTCGGGTGTCGTTGAATACCAACAGATCGCCGCGGGCGAGCAGCGACGGCAGGGCGGCGAATTGCAGGTCGCGGCGCTCGCCGCTGGGGCCATCGAGCGCCAGCAGCCGGCTCGCGCCCCGCTGCGGCAGCGGGCGCTGGGCGATGAGTGCCTCGGGCAGCTCGAAGTGGAAATCGGCGCGGCGCAGCGGTGCGGTGTCGGCGGACATGGCGGGCTCGGAGATGGGGAAGCACGGTGCGCCGGTCGAAAAAGACGGCGCGGGAAGCAGTGAGGCAGCGTTAGGGGTTGCGCTGCCGCGACGGCGCGCTATCATAGAGGGTTCGTGCCGGGGTGGCGAAATTGGTAGACGCATCAGACTCAAAATCTGACGGTGGCAACACCTTGCCGGTTCGAGTCCGGCTCCCGGTACCAATGCGAGACGGGGCCCGCGAGCAATCGCGGCCCCGTTTTTTTTTCGCCGAAATACGCCAAACCTACAACCCGAGCAGCCCGCGCAGACCCTGCTCCAGGCCGGGGATGCCGGTCCGCCGCTCCAGGTCCTCGAGCTTCTCACTGTGCCGGTCTAGCCCGCGGCCGAGGGCGCGCCGACCGGCCTCGCGCAGCGCCGGTCCCAGATCGACCTTGACCTGGGGCCGCTGCCAGTCGCCGGCGATGTGCACCGGGATCGGCAGCCCCTCCAGCTCGGCGACGCCGGCACCGGACGGCGGCTCGCGCAGGACCGAGGTCAACGTCAGATCGATGCGCTCGGCGGGCAGGTCCAGCGCGCCGCGACCGGTCACCGCGAGCATTGGCGAGTCGGCTTCGATGTCGTCGCTGCGAAATCGTCCCTGCTCGCCCTGCGCGGTCGCCGAGAGCCGGGAGAAGACGGTCACGTCCTCACTCTGCTGGCCGCCGCCGGCGGCGCGGATGATGTCGCCGGCGATGCCGATGCCGCGGATGCGACCATCGTGGGCTTCCAGCGTCAGTGTCCCGGCCAGGCTTTGGCGCACGCTCGGTGCATCCACCCCCATCCCGCGCAGATCCGCGCCGATATCCGCGGTGCCGGTGACCGGCGCGCTGCCGAAGCGTGCCTGAAACAGCGGCCCGAGCGCGACGCCGTCGGCGGCGGCGCGCAGCCTAAAGCGCGGCTCGGCGGGATCGGAGCCATCCAGGTGCAGATCCCCCGCGAGCGTGCCGCCGAGCAGACGGGCCACCGCCAGCTCCAGGTCCATCGTCCGGTCCTCGCCGACGACCTGGACGCCGACGCCCTCCGCCGACAGCCCGGCGAGACCGAGACGGCCTACCTGCAAGCGCCCGTCGATCAGGGTGCTGATCGGTGGGCGCGACGGGCCCGCGGGCTCGGGGGGCGAGGTCGGCGCGCTGCGCGGCGCCTGCGCGATGGGCGCTTCTGGGGCAGCGGTTGGGGCGGGTTTCTGCGCGGCCTGGCGCGGCGTTGCGGGGCTCGCGGCGATGGATGCCATGGGCGTCGATGGCGCGGCCGTGGGAGGCTCCTGCGCGGGTGGCGTGAGCCAGGGGTCGAGGTCCAGTTGGTCCATCCGAACGTCGAAGGCGAACCGCCGCTGATCGATGCCGGATTGCAGCGCAAACGACCCGTCCGCGCGGGTCTGATCGACGTCGATGCGGGTCTGATCCAGACGCAGGCTGGCCGGCTCGGCGCCGCCGGGGGCCAGGCGCGCCGGGACCAAGGCCAGGTCGGTGGTGATCGCCACCCGCCGCAGCGTCTCCGGCGAACCGGGCAGGCCGGTCAGGCCGTGCTCGCTGAGCCAGGTACGCAGGTCCAGCTCGGCCAGATTCAGGCGCCCGGCGAGCACCGGGGGGCGCTCCGGTGTCCAGGGGTTGCGCAGCCGCAGCTCGCCATCGACGCGCATGTCGGCGGCGGTCAGCTGGAGGTCGCCGGCATTCAGCCCGCCGGCAACGGGCGCGATCCGTGCCTGCAGGCGCAACGAGACGTCCCGCAGCCGCCCGATCCGCAGGCCATCACCGGTCAACAGCAACGGCATCGGGCCAGGACCCAGCTCGCCCTCCAGTCCGATTGCGCCGGCAATGATGCCGGGGACCTGAAGATGGCCGCGAGCGGTCACCGGCCCGGCCTGTTGCGCCGAGAACGGGCCGCCGAGCAGCTCCAGCCGCGAAATCCGCAGCGGGGCGACAGTCGAGGGAGCCGACCGCTCGGCCCAGCCACCCCGGACCTCGATACGATGGATGGCCGGCGGCGTGGCGCTGTCCGGGGGGGGCAACGGATCGGCACCGGGCAACAGCCGGATCTGCTCGGCGCCAAGCCGCCACTGCCCGACACCGGGCGGTCCGGGCGGCAGCCGCAGATCGAACCCGTCGACAACCACCTCCGCGGGCTGTAGGCGCCCGACCAGCAACGGCAGCAGGGCCAGGTCCAGGGTCAGATCCCGGGCCTGGAGACGCAGCTGGGGCAACCGGGCGGCGGTCCCGGCCAAGGTGATCTCGGACGCCGCCAGGCGCGGCCGGGGCAGCAGTCGCAGGCGCGGGTCCCGGGCCAGGCGAAGCTCCAGGCCGGTACCCTCGCTGACCATGCGCTCGATCTGTGCCCGTACGCTCCCGGCGTCGATCAGCCACGGCAGCAGCAGCACCACAATCACCACCGCGGCCAGGACGGCACCGATGATGGACAGCGTCTTTCCGGTCTTGGACATCACAAGGCCCCTCGCTGCGGGCTGAGTCTTTGGATAGGCCGGCGCCTTGCCGGCTTGCCGGCTTGGCTAAGGATCGGTTCAGAAACAAGTGGCGCAGACGCCCGCTCGCTGAACCTTTTGATTGGCCATTTCGTGGTTGCGTCTGCACCACTTGTTTCTGAACCTTGACTAACCGGTTTGGGTAACCGGTTTAGGTAACCGGTTTAGATCATCGGCTGCCGCCGCAGCGCCAGCACAGATCGAAGCTGCCGTCGATCAGCTCCCCGCAGCGGTGACAGACCCAAGAGGCGCCGACATCACGGGACTGCTCGGCGAGGAAGCCCGCCAGCAGCGACTCTGCCCGCGGCAGATCCGCGACGTCGATCAGCCAGACGCTGGGGTAGATGTCCGCCGGCAACTCGCCGATGGCGCCGCTGAGGTAGTCGCCCAAGATGGCGGTGTCGATGCCTTGGTGGCCGAGCAAGTCGCTGAGCAACTGGGCCTCGATGCGGTTGCCGGCCTGGTAGAGACGGTGCATCGGGTTAGCGGTGTCGAAGGGGCGGCGCGCCGGTTGGAGGCTGTGTGGCCGGTCGGGGCTTAGGATCGGTTCAAAAACAAGTGGTGCAGACGCCCGCTCGCGGAGCCTTTGGATTGGCCGTTTCGTGGTTGCGTCTACACCACTTGTTTCTGAACCTTGACTTAGCGGCCAATCGGGCCAGAGGCCGCCTGCAACGGCCGACGGCGGGGAGGAATGGAGCGGGTGATGGGAATCGAACCCACGCCATCAGCTTGGGAAGCTGAGGTTCTACCATTGAACTACACCCGCGGCAGAACCGTAAGTGTAGTCACCATCGGGGCGAACGGCAAGCGTCGCGGGCGCGGGATGCCCGAACGTTGTGGCCGGCCGCCGCCCATCAGCTCTCGCCGGCGTACATCTGCTGGAGCTGTTGGCGGTAGTGCTCGAGGATCACCCGACGCTTGAGCTTCATCGTCGGCGTCATCATGCCGTTGTCGATGGACCAGGGCTCCAGGATCAGTGTTGCGCGACGAATCTTGGCGTAGCCCGGGAAGTCGCGCAGGTCCTCGCGCACACGCTTGAGCATATCCTTGACCAGATGCGGGTCCGACAGGCTCTCCGGGCGGTCCGGGTCCAGGCCGAAGTCCGCTGCCAGGCCGGACCAGAGGTCGGCATTCAGCACCAGCAGCGCGGTCAGGAACGAGCGGCCCTCGCCCACCACCAGCGCCTGCTCGAACAGCGGATCGAGGCCGATGGCGATCTCCATGTCCCCCGGCGGGACCTTCTCGCCGTTGGACAGGACCAGGATGTCCTTGATGCGGCCGGTGATGAAGATATGGCCGCCGTCGTCGATGCGCGCCTGATCGCCGGTGTGCAGCCAGCCGTCGGCGTCGAGCATCTGCGCCGTGGCGGCATGGTTGTTCCAGTAGCCGAGCATGTTGCAGGGGCCGCGGACCAGCAGCTCATCATCGGCACCGATGCGCACCTCGGTGCCGCGCATCGCCGGCCCGACGCTGGCCGGCAGGTTGGCGTGCAGCGGGTTGACGGCCACCACCGGGCTGGTCTCGGTGAGCCCGTAGCCCTGCACCAGCGGCAGACCGAGACTGATGAACAGCCGGCTGACCTCCAGCGGCAACGCGGCACCGCCGCTGACCGCCGCGCGCATGCGACCGCCGAGCCGCTCCAGTACCTTGCGCGCCACCAGCCGCTCCAGCAGCGGCCAAAGCAGCAGAAGCGGATGGAAGCCGGCGCGGCCCATCTGCCGCTCGAAGCGGCGCCAGCCGACCGCGACGGCGAGCCGAAACAGCCAGCGCGCCGGGGCCGGTCGCGTGCGCAGCTGATCGCGCAGGCGCTGGTAGACCCGCTCGAACACCCTGGGGACGGCGATGATGACGGTGGGCCGGATGGTCGCCAGGTCCGCCGCCAGCTGCGGGATGGAGCGGGCGTAGGCCACCGTGGAGCCGGCCATGATCGGCAGATAGTAGCCGGCGGTGCGCTCCAGCGTATGCGACAACGGCAGGAACGACAGGAACAGGTCTTCCTGGAAGACCGTCAGCGTGGTCAGGCCGGCGTGGGCGTTGCTGAGGATATTGTTGTGGCTGAGCATCACGCCCTTGGGCCGTCCGGTGGTGCCGGAGGTGTAGACGATGGTCGCCAGGGCGTCGGGGTCGCCGTCGCGCTGGGGCCAGTCGGCCCCGCGTTGCGGCAGCCAATCGCGGGCGATGACGACCCGCGGATCGCACTCGGTGAGCCGCTGCGCCTCGTCGCCGGCATCGAGCAGCACCACTCGGCGCGGGCCGGGGCCGTTGCCGAGCGCCGCCGACATCCGTCGCCAGCGCCCGGCATCCTGCACCAGCAGCAGCCGCGCGTCCGCATCCTTGAGGATGTAGGCGGCGTTGTCGGCGCGATCGTCGGTGTACAAGGGCACGGTGACCAGCCCCAGCGACAGCGCGGCCTGGTCGAAGATGACCCAATCGGGACAGTTGCGCAGCACCATCGCCACCCGATCGCCCGGCCGAAGCCCCTCGGCGGCAAGGGCCTCGCGCCAGCGCCCGACCTGGTCGCGGACCTCGGCCCAGGTCATGGATTGCCAGGCGTCGGCACCACGCTCGAACCAACGGTAGGCGCTGCGCTGCGGTGAGCGGCGCACGCGCTGCCAGAACAGCCCGTCGAGGGTGCGTGCACCCGCCAGCGGGATCAGATCCTCCGACCATCCATTCACGTTGTTGTCTCGCTTGTTCATTATCGGGGCGGCGGTACCGGCCGGGCTGCTCCATGCCGCCGATCCGCCGCGTGCTTTGCATGCCTCTCTCGTCGTCGCCAGAGTCTATTGTAAAATCCCCGGCCAATCTATCCGACCCACCCCAGAGACACCCCCATGCAGATCACCGTCAATGGCGACCCCGCCGAAGTCCCGGCGGACCTTCCGATGCAGGAGCTGCTGACGCGGCTGGAACTCAGCGGCCGTCGGCTCGCGGTTGAGGTCAATGAAGCGCTGGTGCCGCGCAGCCGCTTCGAGACCCATCGGCTGCAGCCCGGCGACCGCGTGGAGATCATCCACGCGGTCGGCGGCGGCTAAGCGCTTGGCCGCACCGCCCAAGCCCATGACCGGCGCCGGGCCCGCGCCAACCGCCGGTGCCGGCAGCGCAGGCTCGGCCCAAGCCGCAACCGCCGAGGCGACCGCGCTCAGTGGCCCGGTGCTGCGCGCCCGTCCCGACGGCGCCTTCCGGCTGCGCGAGGCGGTCACCGTCGGCGACCAGCGCCTGCTCGGCGAGGTCATCCGCCTTGCCCGCGACGAGATCACGGTCCAGGTCTACGAGGACACCAGCGGGCTGCGCCCCGGTGTTCAGGTGGAGGGCAGCGGCCGGCTGCTGTCGATCCGCCTCGGCCCCGGACTGCTCGGACGCATCTTCGACGGCCTGTTGCGCCCCATCGGCGAGCCCGACGATCCCTTCGTTCAGCCCGGTATGCAGCCCGAGCAGAGCGAGCGCTTCGGCTGGCGCTCGCGGGTCGGCATCGGCGATCGGGTCAGCCCCGGCATGACCGTCGGCGACATCGACGGTGCCGGCGTCGCCCAAGTCTGTCTGGTCCCGCCGGACCTGCCCGCCGGCGAGGTCATCGCCGTGGCCGCGCCCGGCGAGCAGGCCGACGACGCCGCGGTCATCCGCCTGCGCGACGACAATGGCCACGAGCACGCGATGGCGCTCAGCCACCGCTGGCCGGTCCGGCTGCCGCGCCCGGTGGCCGAGCGCCTGCCCTCGGACGAGCCCATGGTCACCGGCCAGCGCATCCTCGACTGCCTGTTCCCGGTCGCCCGCGGCGGCACCGGCGCCATCCCCGGCGGCTTCGGCACCGGCAAGACGGTGTTGCTGGAGACCATCGCCAAATGGTGCGACGCCGACGTCATCGTCTACGTCGGCTGCGGCGAGCGCGGCAACGAGCTGGCCGGGCTGCTGGAGGAATTCGCCGGTCTGGAGGACCCGCGCAGCGGCCGGGCGCTGCTCGAGCGCACCGTGGTCATCGCCAACACCTCGAACATGCCGGTCTCCGCCCGCGAGGCCAGCATCTACACCGGCATCACCGTCGCCGAGTACTTCCGCGACCAGGGCCTCAACGTCACCCTCATGGCCGACTCCACCAGCCGCTGGGCCGAGGCCCTGCGCGAGGTCTCCGGTCGCCTGGGCGAGCTGCCCGGCGAGGCCGGCTACCCGGCCTATCTCTCCAGCCGACTGGCCGACTTCTACGAGCGCGCGGCGCGGGTGCGGACGCTGGGCGGCGGCATCGGCGCGGTCACCGTGCTCGGCGCCGTCAGCCCGCCGTCCGGCGACTTCTCCGAGCCCGTCACCAACCACACCCGCCGCTATGTCAGCTGCCTCTGGGCGCTGGACGCGCGCCGCGCCCAGGCCCGTTTCTATCCGGCCGTCCATCCGCTGCGCTCCTACAGCGTCGCCGCCGACGGCCTGGCGCGCTGGTGGCACGCCACCGGCTGCACCCAGTGGGAGGAGCTGCGCCGGCGCTTCCTGACCCTGCTCGAAGACGAGGCCCGCCTGGAGCGCATGGCCCGGATCATCGGCCGCGACGCCATGCCTGCGCCCCAGCGCCTGGTGCTGCTCTGTGCCCAGCTGATCAATCAGGCCTTCCTGCGCCAATCCGCCTTCTCGGAGAACGACCGCTACGCCACCCCGCAGCGCCAAGCGGTGATGATGCGGGTGATCGGCCATTTCATCGATGCCGGCCAGCAACTGCTCGACGCCGGCGTCGACCCGGAGGCCATCGCCGCGGCCCCGATCTTCCGCGCCCTCACCCGCATGGGCGAGGAGATCCCCGAGGGCGATTGGGAGGCGTTCTCGGCCCTGGAGCGGGAGCTGACGGCGACGGCGCGGCGGTTGAGCGAGCCGTCCTAGGGGTTTCCGGCGTGCGTGCCCGGCTCCCGATCCGCAGTTTCCAGTCGGCCTTCATCCTGTTGTCTTGCGTGCTGCTGACGGTCACCGTCGCCAGCAACCAGTAACGAAGGCGGATCGGGCCTACGCCGCATCCTCCCGCAGCCACGCCAGGATGCGTGTCTCCAGCCACCATTGCGGACGCCAGGGCCAGCGCCCGGCAACGAAGCCCACGTGGCCGCCGCGACGCGACAGCTCCAAGCGCACCCCGGGACCGAGTTCGCCGGGCAACGGCACCGTGGCCCGGAACACGAACGGATCATCGGCGGCCTGGATGATCAGCGTCGGGGTGCGGATATGGGGCAGGAAGCGGCGGCAGCTCGAGCGCCGATAGTAGTCGAAGACGCCGGCAAAGCCGTTCAACGGGGCCGTGATCCGATCATCGAAGGCCTCCAGGCTGCGGATCTCGGCCAAATCCACCGGCGGCATGCCCGGATGCATCGCCTTGCCCCGGATCGAGGCCCGAAGCGAGCGCAGCAGATAGCGGTGGTAGATCCGCGAGGGCCCGATCTCGAGCCGCAGCATCGCATCGCGCAGCACGAAGGGCACCGAGACGGCGACGGCGCGCCCGAGCCCGGGCTCGGGGCGCTCGCCCAGATATTTGAGCAGGATGTTCGCCCCGAGTGAAAAGCCCACCGCGGCCTCGGGCGGGCCATCCGGGTCCGCGGCCAAGGCCGCCACCACCTCGGCCAGGTCGTCGCTGGCGCCGGCGTGGTAGCTGCGCGCGAGCCGGTTCGGCTCCGGGCCGGACCCGCGCAGGTGCATGAAGATCGGGCGCATACCGGCGGCGACCAGACGCTCCATCAGCGTGCCGGCGTAGTGGGAGCCGATCCCACCCTCCAGGCCGTGGACGATCAGCACCCGCGGCCCATGGTCGCCGCCGCAGGACAGATCGATGAAGTCGCCGTCCGCCAACTCGATGCGCCGCCGCACCAGCTTGATGCGCGGGCGCCGGCGCAGCAGCCCCGGCAGCATGGTCTGCAGATGCGGGCCCGGCAGCCACCAAGCGGGGCGAAAGCGGCTTTCGACGATCATCTTCGATACGACCTCGGGGTTGCTGTGGCGCTTGGCGCTGGAACGGTGGACCAAGCTGCCGAAACCCGCGCACAAGCGCCCAAGCTGGGGGCGATGATCCACAAGACTAGGCGCCTGTGCGCATCGACAAAGCAGTCGACCGGCGCCGACTGTGATACAAAACCCCCCTTTACCCGTTGTACTGAGCCAAGCGATCGATGTACGCGCCCCTGATCGGAGAAGATATCGCCACCCGCGTCGACGGCCCGCTGCTGTTCTTGCAGCGCAGCGTCGACGTCGGCCTGAATGAGGCCGTCGAGGTCGAGGACAGCGACGGCCGCATCCGGCTCGGGCGCATCGCCGCGCTCGACCCGGACAGCGTCACCGTCGAGATGCTCGACGACACCGCCGGCCTGCGCCTGGCCGGCACCCGGGTGCGCTTCTTCGGCGAGCCGGTGCGCTTCCATGTGGGCCCCGGGCTGCTCGGGCGGGTCTTCAACGGCATCGGCAAGCCCCTCGACGGCGGTCCGCCGCTGGCCGCGCGGCAGGCGTTCCGGGTCGATGGGCGGCCGATCAAGCCATCGGCGCGGGAGGCCCCGCGGGACTTCCTCGAGACCGGCTTCTCGTCCATCGACCTGATGAACAGCCTGGTCCGCGGCCAAAAGCTGCCGCTGTTCTCCGGCGGCGGACTGCCCCATGATCGCATCGCCGTCGACATCGCCTGCAACGCCAGGCTACCCGCCGGGCGTGGTGGCGATGAGGCCTTCGCCATCGTGTTCGCCGGCATCGGCATCCCCCACGCCAGCGCCGAGTTGTTCCGTAACGAGATGGAGCGCTCCGGCGCGCTGGCGCGCACGGTGCTGTTCCTGAACCTGGCCAGCGACTCCAGCGCCCAGCGCCTGCTCACGCCGCGGTTCGCGCTCACCGCCGCGGAGTACATGGCCTTCAGCGAGGGCAAGCACGTCCTGGTCATCCTCACCGACCTGACCAACTACTGCGAGGCCCTGCGCGAGGTCTCCGCCAGCCGCGGCGAAGTCCCGAGCCGCAAGGGCTACCCCGGCTACATGTACTCGGACCTGGCGACCCTCTACGAGCGCGCCGGGCGCATCCGCGGTCGCCCCGGGTCGGTGACCCAGGTGCCGATCCTGACCATGCCCAACGACGACATCACCCACCCGATCCCGGACCTGACCGGCTACATCACCGAGGGCCAGATCGTCCTCGACCGCGAGCTGCACCGGCGCAACCTCTACCCGCCCATCAAACTGCTGCCGAGCCTGTCGCGGCTGATGAAGGACGGTACCGGCGCCGGCATGACCCACGCCGACCACGGCGCCCTGGCCGCCCAGCTCTACGCCGCCTACGCCCAGGCCCAGCAGACGCGCATCCTCGCCAGCGTGGTCGGCGAAGAGGGCCTGTCGCCGATCGATCGCACCTATCTCGGCTTCGGCGAGCGCTTCGAGCACGACCTCATCAACCAGACAAACCGGCGCGACATCGACCAGAGCCTGGAGGCCGGCTGGCGGGTCCTCGACGGACTGCCCGGGGCGAGCTGCATCGGCTCAGCGACGAGCAGATCCGCGCGCACCTGCGTCGCACCGATGCCGCGGCCTGATCCGACGTCACCGATCCCTGCTTAACCCCGACCCGTCCAGGGCACAAGAGCCATGTCCAGCCGCGAGATCACCCCCACCCACAGCGCCTACCTGGAGCTGAAGGACGAGCGCGCCGGCATGCAGGAAGGCTACGGATTCCTCGACGAAAAGCGCCTGATCCTGGCCTCCGAGATCCTCGCCCTACTCGGCCGCTACGACACCGCCCAACGGCGCTGGCAGGCCGCCCAGGCCGAGGCCCTGGAGGCCGTACGCGCGGCGCTCGGACGCCACGGCTTCGACGAGCTGTCGATCTACCCCACCGCCAAGACGCTCGACTGCGCGCCGTCACGGCAGGCCAGATCCGTACTCGGCGTGCGGGTCGAAGAGCCACCGCCCCTCGACCCCGCCACACCCGAGCCCCCAGCCGCGGACCACCCCGCCGCCGGCCCGGTGAACCGCTCCCCGGAGGCCGAGCACTGCCGCACCTGCTGCACCCGCCTGATCCCCATCGCCGCCCATCTGGCCGTCCTCACCGGCAACCTGGAGCGCCTGCGCAGCGAATACATCCGCACCGCCCGCCGCGCCCGGGCGCTGGAGGACGTGCTGCTGCCGGAGATCGACGAGACCCTCAACCTGGTGGACACGGCCCTGGAAGAACAGGAGCGCGAAGAGGTCGTGCGCGTACGCCGGGCCGGCTCGGGCTGGAACCCGCTCCGACTCCGCCTGCGTTGTGGATCGCCTCCCCCCCCCTGCAAAAGTTTAACACCGCTGGAAATGCCGGCGGCCGCCCGCCTGGCCCACACGCCCCTTGTTTTGGTGAAGTTGCGAGAACGCGCAGAGCTCTCCGCGCAGGGCCCCGAGGGAGCTGAAGCCGCCGCGGCGGATGACTTTGCGCGCCAGGATGGAGAACCACATCTCGATCTGGTTGAGCCAGGAGGCGTGCTTGGGCGTGAAGTGGAAGACGATGCGGTGATCGGGATCGCGCAGGAAACGCTCGCGGGTGGCCATGGACTTGAGGATGCCGTGCTTGCCTTTGACGCCGAGGTCGATATCGAGCCCGCAGGCGCCGGCGACGAGGCGCACGACCGCTTCCGAGCAATGGATGTTGAGGTTGTCCATGATGAGGTGCCAGGGTGTGTCGGCGCTGCGTTGCGCCAGCAGGTCTGCGAGCCAGCAGGCGAAGTCTTCCTCGGTGCGTGTCGGACCGAGATGGTAGGTGACCTTCCCGGTGACCACATCGAAGGCGGTGATCAAGGTCAATGTGCCATGGCGGATGTACTCGAATTCGCGCCGCTCCACCAAGCCGGGGCGTACCGGCTTGGTGGTTGCCGCCCGCTCAAGCGCCTGTACGCCGGTCATCTCATCGATGCTGCGTGTCTCGATGCCGACGGCGGCGCGCTCGGGCGCCAATCGATAGGTCTCGCATACGTCCCGGCACTTCTCGTCGAACTGCGCATCGCGCGGCGTATTGATCCAGCCGCGCACGCGATGCGGCTTGAGGTCGGCCTCGCGCAGGAACCGCCCGATGGAGTCCGGCGAGATCGACTCCACGATGCCGCGCGCAGCGGCTTCCGCGGCCAGATCGGCATGGGTCCAATGGGTCAGCTCGCGTCCGTCGCGCTTGGGCGGCTCGCAGGCGAGCGCCAAAATCGAGCAGATCACCTCCGGCGTGAAGGTCGCCGGCGTGCCCGGACGCGGTGCGTCGACCAGTCGCTCAAGGGCCGATTCCGTCGCCGGGGCGCTCGACCACCGGTGCCGCCAACGCTGTACCGTCGCCCGGCCGATGCCGAGGCGCTCGGCCGTTGCCCGCACACCGACGCCGCGTGCGGCCAAGAGGATTATCTGCGCTCGCCGCACCAAGCCCTGCGGCGCGTTGCGTCAGCGCTCGATGGCTTCCAGTGCTTGACGATTTTTCTCCGAAACATGGATGGCTGCAGCACTGCACAGTGGCATGGGACGCCCTCTCCAATCAGCAAAGTTACGACTGATCGGCATGATAACCGTACAACCTCGAAACGGTCTCACGTTTTTAACAGTGGTGCACTAGTCACTCGTTTCAAGGACGTCACGCCAGCGCAACTGATCGAAGATTTTTTCGCGGAGGTGGATCGATGCAGCAGCGGACACTAACGATCACGGTCGATGCGAACGCATGCCAAGCGTTGAGGGCGTGCGCCGTCGCGGCCTTCCAAGCCGATGGCTACCTCGGCGAAACGCTGAATTTCGAGACACCTGGCGCCTTCTTTGGTCGGCTCACCGAACGGCGTTGGGCAGCCTTGATCATCATTTGGTCCAAAACCTTGCAGGTCGATCAGTTATCAGGTTTTTACTGTCATAAAAACAATGTTTTATGCAATCTGCCAAAGATCTGCCGGGCCGGGTGGACCAAGGGATGATCAAGGCCGCGTTGGGCACTGGTGCAAACGCTCATGGGGGCCGGCGAGTTGAGCTTGCGCGAGACCGCGCGGCGGCTCGGGCGTGACATCACGCGAGTGTCCGAGGATGTTGCGGTGCTGGTCGAGTTGGGGCTGCTCGAACGCACGGCCAAAGGCGGCGTTCTGTGCCCGTTCCAGGACATTGAGGTGCACATGCGATTGCAGCGGCAGTCGCGCGTGGCTGCTTGACGAACGCACTCTTGCGGTAGCCGGCCAGCTGTTTGACCCAAGTCACAACCATTCGACTCCGGTCCTGTTTACACTCGCGCTAAGGCAAAAGGCAAGACCCGACCCCATGCGCTCCCATGCGCTCCGCGACCCCATGCGCTCCGAAGCCCGACACAGCGCGCAGCTTAGAGGGCCCAGGCGCAGCATGCGCTCTCAAAGCTCGCGAGACTCTCTACAGAACAGGTTATCCAAAACGATGAATGCAATCGAATTTCAGGCAGTTGCCCACGACGGTGTTCTCGACATTCCGCCGGAACATCGCCGCGTTTTGGATGGCAAAAAGGTGCGTGTCGTCCTGGTCGATGCCGAGCCACAGAACACCGATGGCAACGAGACGATCTTTGCGCGGCTGCGGCGGGTGAAGACCCAAGGGCCAGCGGACCTCTCGACCAATCACGACGCCTACGTCGTCGGCGAAAGGGATGCCTGAGTCCGTCTTCGTCGACACCGGCTACATCCTCGCCCTGGTCAACGAGAACGACCAGCATCATGCCGAAGCGCTCGCCCTCTCAGAGAAGTTCGATGGGCAGCCGATCGTCGTCACCGACGCTGTGCTGCTAGAGATCGACAACGAGGACGCGCGCGACAAGCTCGAAAACCTCGGCAAGCCCGGCGGGTGGGGCGACGACCGCCCGCAGGGCAGTGGTTTGTATATCTACCTTGATTCTTGATATCCGCTGCCGGCTTTCTGTGGCCGCATCGGTTGCTGATTCGCCGCCTCAGCCAGCTGCTGCCGGAGCCGGTGTGCAGGCAAAGTTGCTTGCCAGATCAAGCCGCGCTCGTCTCGCTCCGACTGTCGATCAATTCCAACGTTGTCGGCTTGCAGGATCGCGTCCTGACGCCTTCTGTCGGCGAGCCGCCCCGACGTTCTCAGTCGGCACTACGGCAACCGAATTCGGTCGCGCCGCCCAGGATTCTCGTTGAGGCTTCATGCCGCTATCGGACCGGTACGGTCGGAACAAATCCCATCTGCAAGAAGTGCGAGTCGAAGCCGGCGAACTGGTCGATGCCCTGGGATTGCATGATGGCGAAGCTGGTGCAGTCGACAACACTGAAGTCCTTGTCGGCGTGTTGGAGCAGCAGGGCGATGGCGCGGTCCTTGATGGGGGTATCGACATCGACGATGTCTAATGCGCCCGTGCTTGTCTTCTCGTAGAACCGGCGGGCGAGGTCGTGGCGTCGCAGAGAGCAGTTGAGATAGGTCAGCGTCTCGAAGACGACGAAATCCGAGAGGATGAGCCGGGAGCCGGCGAGCAACTGAGGAAGCGCATCCTTCGTGCGGCTGTGGTTGCCGCCACGCCGGTCCAACAGCGCGATCCAGAATCCGGTATCGACGAAGACCTTCGGGGTCAACGGGGGGTCTCGTCGAGGTAGCGGTCATGGTTGCGCGAGCCGTCGTCGCGCACGGATACGACGCCGATCAGGTCGTCGAACAGGGCGGGGTCGGCGTTGGGCACCGAGGGCGGCAGCTCTTCGACAACGGTCAGGATGACCTTGGCGCGCCGAATTTGGGGCAAGTCCTCCAAGAGCTGGATCTTGCCGTCTTCGTAGATTGCGTTCACTGAGATCATGGGCGGGATCGCTCGTCGGCTGGCTTGGCTGGATGGTGCAGCGGGCGAACATCGCTGGACGATGGGATGGCTACGCCCCTGGCCGCACGCTTGATTTCAGCATAGTCTCGCCATCTCGACAGGGCAATCGTCGCTGAAGTACATGACGATTGCTGGTCGGTGCGCCTTCCCTGGCGCGCGCGCCGCGGGAGCAGCGGCAACTGCGGGCACCCAAGCTCCGACGGCAGCGCCGGAGCAGAGGCGGGACGACCGGTTAGTGCCCCCCACCCTTCAACGCCTGCACCATCCCCTCGATGGTGTCCTTGGCATCACCAAACACCAGCGAGGTGTTGTCCTGGTAGAACAGCAGATTGTCGACGCCGGAGTAGCCAGGGCGCATGGAGCGCTTGAGGAAGTAGACGTTGCGCGCCTTGGCCGCCTCGATGATGGGCATGCCGTAGATGGGGCTGGTCTTGTCGGTCTTGGCGGCGGGGTTGACCACGTCGTTGGCGCCGACCACCAGGCAGACGTCGGTGTTCTGGAACTCGGCGTTGATCTCGTCCATCTCCAGGACGTTGTCATACGGGATGTCGGCCTCGGCCAGCAGCACGTTCATGTGGCCGGGCATGCGCCCGGCGACCGGGCGGATGGCGAACTTGAGCGGCACGCCGCGCTGCTCCAGCAGCTCCATCATCTCCTTGAGGGCATGCCGTAGCCGGGGACGACGATGACCTCGTGGCGTCTTCCATCCAGTAGACGGCATCATCGATGGAGGCGGACTTCACGCCCTTGGATGCGGCCTGGGCGCCGGCGCTGTCGCCGCCGCTGTCGCCGGTGCCGAAGCCGCCGAAGACCACGTTGATGATGGAGCGGTTCATCGCCCGGCACATGATGAAGGAGAGGATGGCGCCGGAGAAGCCCACCAGGGCGCCGACGATGATCAGCAGGTTGTGGCAGCGTGAAGCCGGCGCCGCCCGAGTGGGTGATGAGCCGCATGAGCGTCTGCCGCCGATGACGAAAGGCGAGCAGGGTCATGGCGATCAGCGCAATGATGACGTTGGCCGCGAAGGGCTGATCGGTGGCGCCCTGCATGGCGAAGTAGACCGCCAGGCCGACGGTGGCGATACCGAGGGCGGCGTTCAGGGCATGCTGGCCTTTGAAGGTGATCGGCGCGCCGTCCATGATCCCCTGCAGCTTGGCAAAGGCGATCACCGATCCGGTGAAGGTGATGGCGCCGATGACGATGCCGGCGGAGAGTTCGCCCATCAGCACCGGGTTCAGCTCGCCGGCGTTGGCATGGGTGATGAAGGTGCCGATGGCCACCAGCACCGCGGCCATGCCGACGAAGCTGTGCAGGGCGGCCACCAGCTGCGGCATGTCGGCCATCTTGATCTTCAGCGCGACGACGATGCCGATGACCGCGCCGATGGCGCCGGCGACGATGATCAGCCAGTAGGTGGTGACATGCTCGCCGAGCAGGGTCGCGCCGAGCGCGATGATCATGCCGAGGATGCCGAGCCAGTTGCCCTGGCGGGCGGTCTTCGGATGGGTCAGGCCCTTGAGCGCGAAGATGAACAGGATGGCCGAGACCAGATAGGCGACGGCCTGCTGGTTGGGGTTGAGTACCAATTCCATCGTTACGATCGCCTATTGCTTCTTCTTCTTGAACATGGACAGCATCCGGTGGGTCACCAGGAAGCCGCCGAAGACGCCGATGCTGGCCAGCAGCACGGCAAAAAAGCCGAAGGCCGATGCGGTGACGCCGGCCTCTTCCAGACCGGCGACCAGCAGCGCGCCGACCAGGACGATGCCGGAGATGGCGTTGGTGAGCGCCACCAGGGGCGTGTGCAGGGACGGGGTGACGCCCCAGATGACGTAGTAGCCGATGAAGCAGGCAAGGACAAAGACGTACAGGGCAAGTAGGGATTCAGACATCCGATTGACTCCGATGGTGGTGGGGCATCAGGGGTTGGCGACCAGCATCGCCTGGGTGATCTCGTCCTCGGTGAGGTCCTTGAGCACCGGGCCGCTGTCGGACTTGTCGACCATGATCTCCAGCAGGTTGAGCAGGTTGCGCGCGTAGAAGGCGCTGGCATCCGATGGGACCATGGACGGGTAGTTGGTGTGACCGACCATGACCACGCCGTGGCGCTCGACCACCTGATCCTTTTCGGTCAGCTTGCAGTTGCCGCCGTTGGCCGCGGCCAGATCGACGATCACCGAGCCCGTGCGCATGCGCTTGACCACATCCTCGGTGATCAGCTCCGGGGCCGGCCGGCAGGGGATCAGCGCGGTGGTGACGATCACGTGCGCCTTGGCGAGCTGGTCGGCGAGCAGCTGCTGCTGCTTGGCCTTGGCCTCGTCGGACAGCTCTTTCGCATAGCCGCCCTCGCCGCTGCCGCTCTCGCCCAGATCCAGCTCGATGGCCTTGGCGCCCAAGGACTCGATCTGCTCCTTGGTCTCCGGGCGCACGTCGTAGGCGTGCACGTCGGCACCCAAGACGGCGGGCGGTGGCGATGGCCTGCAGGCCGGCGACGCCGACGCCGAGCACGATCAGCTTGGCCGGCTTGGCCGAGCCCGCCGAGGTCATCATCATCGGTAGGAAGCGGCCGTAGTGGACGCCGGCCTCGATGACGGCACGGTAGCCGGCGATGTTGCTCTGGGACGACCGTGGTGCTCAAATATCGAGAGCTTCAG
>CALOBA010000083.1:0-32135 GCA_942491465.1 uncultured Gammaproteobacteria bacterium | reverse complement strand
GCCGTCGAAGCCTTCGACGGTCTCGCTGCCCAGGCGCGGCGATGGCGCTCTGGTAGGCGCTGTAGCTGGTGATGCCGAGCGGGGCGGCGAGGGCGGGGCCGCTGCCGGCGAGGGTCAGGGCAACGAGCGCCGCAAGGGCGGGCTTAGGCCGGGGGAGGTGCGTCTTGGTGCGCCTGGCGAGGGTCCTCTCGTTCTGCGCAGTCGTATCCGGCACCGCGAGGGGCGCCGGGGTGTATGCAGTCGGCGTCGGCGGTTGC
This sequence comes from uncultured Gammaproteobacteria bacterium, assembly GCA_942491465.1. Lineage (GTDB taxonomy): Bacteria > Pseudomonadota > Gammaproteobacteria > Chromatiales > Chromatiaceae > CALOBA01. The sequence goes on along the minus strand of CALOBA010000083.1, from coordinate 31,878 downwards.
TCCGCCGATGCCCGTCGCGGGTAAACATGACGACCGGATCGTGAACGGGGCCCCGAGGGCGCGGCGAGCAGCAACGATCCATGGTTTTGGCGGCTAGCCAAATCTCTGGTTGTAATCAGGGTCAAGGGCCTGTGGCAACTCGGCGGGGTTGTTGCCTTGAGCTGCGCAGGCACGGGCTGAGGGTGCGAAGCCCGACAGCGGCGGCTGGGAAGGGATGCGTGGTATGTCCCTAAGGAAGAATTCAGAAACAACGTGAACATGTCAACTCGTTAACATAGGAGTTGGTCGTAATCGTCGTCGGATGCTCGATTTCGGAAACGACAACGACAACGACAACGACAACGACAACGACAACGACAACGAATCCTGGGGTTGTGCTATTGAGTTGTTTAAATCTTGTTAGTGAACCGTTACTAGCTATTGATCGTTGCGCCGCTCAGCGGCGCGGCAGGTCTTGGGCCGCTCCAGCGGCCGGGGCGGTGGGCGCGCATCCCACGCGGCGCTGGAGCGCCGGGGGAGGCGCAACGTCGCTGGAGCGTCGTTGCGATCAATGGAGCGTCGTTGCGATCAATGAAGCGTCGTTGCGATCAAGACGGGGCCTCAGCCGTCGTTGTCGAGCTCCCGCAGCTCATAGAGCAGGGCCAGCGCCTGGCGGGGGCTGAGCCCGTCGGGGTCGATGCCGCGCAGCCGTTCCAGCGCCGGGCTTGGGGGCTCGGGGGCGAACAGCGAGAGCTGACGGACTTGGGGCTCGGGGTCGGGCTCGCGGCGGCGGCTGGCCTCGCGCTCGGTCTCCAGCTCGCGCTGGGCGGTGTGCTCCAGCTGTGCCAGGCGCTCGCGGGCGCGCTCGATGACGGCGGCGGGGACGCCGGCGAGGGCGGCGACGGCCAGGCCGTAGCTCTGGTTGGCCGGGCCGTCGCGCACGCTGTGCAGGAAGACGATGCGGTCGTTGTGCTCCACCGCGTCCAGGTGCAGGTTGGCGATGCCGGGGTGCTCGTCGGGGAGGCTGGTGAGCTCGAAGTAGTGGGTGGCGAACAGGCAGCGGGCGCCGATGCGCGTGGCCAGTTCGGTGGCGCAGGCCCAGGCCAGGGATAGGCCGTCGAAGGTGCTGGTGCCGCGGCCGATCTCGTCCATCAGCACCAGGCTTTGGTCGGTGGCGTTGTGCAGGATGTTGGCGGTCTCCTCCATCTCCACCATGAAGGTGGAGCGCCCGCCGGCGAGGTCGTCGGCGGCGCCGATGCGCGAGAAGATGCGGTCCACCGGGCCTAAGCGGGCGGTGCGGGCCGGCACCAGGCTGCCGGCCGGGCCATGACCACGATCAGCGCCACCTGGCGCATGTAGGTGGATTTGCCGCCCATGTTCGGGCCGGTGATGATCAGCATCCGCCGGTCCGGGCTCAGGCAGCACGCCGTTGGCGACGAAGGGGTCGCCGCCCGCGCGGCGGCGGACCTGCTCGACCACCGGGTGGCGGCCGTCGTCGATCTCGATGATGGGCTCGTCGGTGAGCACGGGACGCGCCCAGTCCAGGGCCTCGGCGCGCTCGGCCAGGTTGCAGAGCACGTCCAGGCTCGCGATGGCCGCGGCGGTGGTCTGCAGGTCGGGCAGGTGCTCGGCCAGCGTCGCCAGCAGCGCCTCGTAGAGGGCCTTCTCGCGGGTCAGGGCGCGCTCGCGGGCGCTGAGCACCTGGTCCTCGAAGCGCTTGAGTTCCGGGGTGATGTAGCGCTCGGTGCCCTTCAGGGTCTGGCGGCGCTGATAGTCCGCCGGCACCTTGTCGGCGTGGCTGCGGCCCAGCTCGATGTAGTAGCCGTGGACGCGGTTGTAGCTGACCTTCAGCGTCGGCACGCCGGTGCGCTCGCGCTCGCGCCGCTCCAGGTCGAGCAGGAATTGGTCGCCGTGCTCGGCCAGGTCGCGCAGCGCGTCGAGCTCGGCATCATGGCCGCGGGCGATGACGCCGCCGTCGCGGATCAGCTGCGGCGGGGTCTCCACCAGGGCCTGGCGCAGCAGGGCGAGCCGGTCCGGGTGCTCCCCCAGATCGGCATCGACCTCGCGCAGCAGCGGGCTGTGGAGCCCGTCCAGGCCCTGGTGCAGCGCCGGCAGCAGGGCCAGGGCCTCGCGCAGCGCGGTCAGGTCCCGCGGCCGGGCGGAGCCGAGCGCAATGCGCGCGAGGATGCGCTCCAGATCGGCGATGGCGGCCAAGGCCTCGCGCAGACCGGTGTAGGCGCGGGCGAGCAGCAGGGCCTCCACGGCGTCGTGGCGGCGGCGCACGGCCAGATCGTCGCGCAGCGGCCGGCCGAGCCAGCGCCGCAGCAGCCGGGCGCCCATGGCGGTGCAGGTCCGATCCATCAGTCCGGCCAGGGTGTTGGCCTCGTCGCCGTCGGCGGCGAGCGGGCGGATGAGTTCCAGGTTGCGGCGGGTGGCGGCGTCGAGGATCAGCGCGTCGTCGCGGCTTTCGGTGCGCAGGCCGCGCAGATGGGGCAGGGCGGTGCGCTGGGTATCCTTGACGTACTGCAGCAGGCAGCCGGCGGCGCCGACGGCCAGGTCCAGCCCGGCGCAGCCGAAGCCACCCAGGTCGCGGGTGCCGAACTGGTCGCATAGGGCGCGGGTGGCGCTGTCGGTGTCGAAGTGCCAGGCCGGGCGGCGGGCCAGGCCCCGCTGCAGGCGCAGCTGCTCGGGCAGCAGGCTGTCCTCGTCGAGCAGGACCTCGGACGGCGCCAGACGCTCCAGCTCCGCCGCCAGCGCCGTCAGCCCTGCCAGCTCCAGCACCCAGAAGCGACCGCTGGACAGTTCCAATAGGGCCAGGCCGAAGCGGGGCGGCGCGGCGTCGCCATCGGCCACGACCGCCTCGGCGATGGCGCAGAGCAGGTTCTCGCGGCGCTCGTCGAGCAGGGCCTCGTCGGTCAGCGTGCCGGGGGTGACCACGCGCACCACCTGGCGCTCCACCGGCCCCTTTGACTTTGCCGGGTCGCCGATCTGCTCGCAGATCGCGACCGAGACCCCCTGCCGGACCAAGCGGGCCAGATAGCCCTCGGCGGCGTGATAGGGGACGCCGGCCATGGGGATGGGCTGGCCGCCGGACTGCCCGCGCCGGGTCAGCGTGATGTCCAACAGCCGCGCCGCGCGCTCGGCGTCGTCGAAGAACAGCTCGTAGAAGTCCCCCATGCGGTAGAACAGCAGCATCTCGGGGTAGTCCGCCTTGATGCCGAGGTACTGCTGCATCATCGGCGTGTGCTTGGCTGTCATTGGGTCTCGCTGGGGTTGTATAGGTGATCAGTCATCGTGCATCAGCAGCAGGGCATAGAGCGGCGCCTTGTCGGCGTCGTTGAACCCAGTGCTTTGCCGCGAAAATTCCGAGACCGCCCGCAGCTGTGGGAGCGATTTGCAATCGCGACCGCTGCGACGCGGAAGTCGCGACTGCAAGTCGCTCCCACAGCACCGAGTGGGCATGCCGGCGGTCTTGGGTCTTCCGCAGCGGTGTACTAGAAAGGGCAGTTGACCGCTCTGAGGCAAACTCAAGTATCTGCGCGCCCCCCCCGCTCGCGGTTGTCCCTGCCGAGTGCGGAATCATCCAAGATCACAGCCCAACTACAGGGGGAGCGCGGTTGCGCTATCAGCCATGCGCCACCAGGCTCGGCCGCCAGGCGTCGCCGGGCAGGCGCAGCCGGGTGCGGCAGGCGTGGGGGACCTCGATCAGCAGCAGGCGGTCGGGGGAGATGCCCAAGACCTCGGCGATGAGGATGCGGATGACGCCGCCGTGGGTGACGAGCAGGGCGTTGCCCTGGTCCTCGGCGTCGAGCAGCGACCGCCAGCGGTCGTGGACGCGGTGGCGGAAGGCCGGCAGGGGCTCGGCGCCGGGCGGGGTGAAGTCCTCGGGGTCGGTCCAGAAACGGGTCAGGTCGGTGGGGTCGATCTGGTCGGTGCTCAGACCCTCCCAGTCGCCGAAGTCGCGTTCGGCCAGCGCGGGGGAGATGTCGAGGGGTAGGTCCTGCTCGCGCGCCAGGTGCTCGGCGAAGGCCCGGCAGCGATTGGCCGGGGAGCTGATGATGCGCCGCCAGCCGTCGGGCTCGGGGGCGTCGGTGCCGACGGCGGCGCGCATCTGCGCCCAGCCCCGGTCGGTGAGCGGATCATCGCGCCGACCTCGGAAGCGTTTGCCGCCGGCGACCTCGCCGTGGCGCAGCAGATCGAGCAGGCGCTCGCTCATGCGGGGGCGGCGACGCCGGCCTCGGCGAAGGTGGCCATGTCGTTGTGCAGCGCGCAGGCGAGCCGCAGCAGCGGCACGGCAACGGCGGCGCCGCTGCCCTCGCCCAAGCGCATCCCCAGGTCCAGCAGCGGCTGCTGGCCCAGCGCTTCGGCCAGCAGCCGATGGCCGGGCTCGGCGGAGGCGTGGGAGAGCATCAGCCACTGCTCCGTGCCGGGGCAGAGGCGGATGGCGGCCAGGGCGGCGCTGCTGGCGATGAAGCCGTCGACGAGCACCGGCAGCCCGTGCTGGGCACAGGCGCAGAAGGCGCCGGTCAGGGCGGCGATCTCCAGACCGCCGACCCGGCGCAGGGCGGCGTAGGCGTCGGCGGCGATGTCGGCCTCGCCACGGTGCAGGTCCAACGCCCGCTGGATGACCCGGCCCTTGCGCGCCACGCCGTCGCCGTCGAGCCCGGTGCCGGGGCCGACCAGATCGGCGGCGGGCCGCTCCAGCAGCGCGCAGGCCAGCGCGGTGGCGGGGGTGGTGTTGCCGATGCCCATCTCGCCGCCGATGAACAGCTCGGCGCCGGCCTCCACGGCCCGCAGCGCCGCGGCCCGACCGCTGGCCAGGGCGCGGCTCAGCTCGTCGTCGGTCATGGCGGCGGTGCGCGAGAGGTCGGCGGTGCCGCGGGCGATGGTCTCGTCGCGGATGCGCGGGTGCTCGGCGATGGGATCGACGGCACCGACGGCGATCAGCTCGATGGTCGCGCCGAGCTGCTCGGCCAGCACGCTGATGGCGGCGCCGCCGGCGGCCATGTTGGCGACCATGGCGACGGTGACCGACTGCGGGAAGGCCGAGACGCCGGCGGCGGCGACGCCGTGGTCGGCGGCGAAGACGCTGATCTGCACCCGGTCCACGGCGGGGCGCTGGCGGCCCTGCATCCCGGCCAGGCGAATGGCCAGGTCTTCCAGCCGGCCGAGGGCGCCGGGGGGCTTGGTCGGCTGCCCCTGACGGGCGCGGGCAGCGGCCTCGGCGGCCGGGTTGGGGGTGGCGGCGTTCTGGCGGTACCAGTCGGTGGGCTCGGTCATCGGGGCTCCAAGGGCGATCTGTCTAAGGAACAATTCAGAAACAAAGTGAACATCTCAACTCGTTGTCGTTGTCGTAATCGTCGTCGGATGCTTGATTGCGACAACGACAACGACAACGACAACGACAACGACAACGACAACGACAACGACAACGACAACGAATCCTAGTTGTGCTATGGAGTCGTTTAACTTGTTAGTGAACCGTTACTGAGCCGCCTTTCGGCGGCGCAGGGGCGCGTCACAGTACTTGCCGCCCCGCAGCAACGTCAATCGGGATCTGGCGATGCACGCCGGTCGGCGCTCGGCCGGCTGATCGATCTCCGGAGTGACTTGCGCGCCACGGCCACCGCGGCGCCGTTGGTCGACATCAACCCCAGGCCGCCGCTCACCCGCCCCCGGCGAACAGCGCCTCCACCGGTCCGGGGCGCCCGAACAGGTAGCCCTGAAAGCCGGGACAGCCATTCGCGAGCAAGAACTGCCGCTGCCCCTCGGTCTCGACCCCCTCCGCGATCGCCGTCAGCCCCAGCTCGGGCGCCAGGGCCAGGATGGCGCGGACGATGGCCGCATCGTTCGGGTCGGTTAGCACATCGCGCACAAAGGACTGGTCGATCTTCAAATGGTCCAACGGCAGGCGCTTGAGATAGGCCAGGGACGAATAGCCGGTGCCGAAGTCGTCCATCGAAAAACGCAGGCCCAAGGCTTGCAGCGCCGTCATCTTGGCGATGCAGTCCTCCATATCGTCCAGCAACAGGCTCTCGGTGATCTCCAGTTGCAGGTAGCGCGGATCGATCGCGTGGCGGGCCAGCACCCGCTGCACCTCCCGCTCAAAGTCCGGGTCGCGGAATTGACGCGGACTGACATTGACCGACAAGGACAGCCCGGCCGCACCGGGTTGACCGGACCAGGCCGCGAGCTGCGCACAGGCGGCGTCCAGCACCCAGTAGCCCAGCGGCAGGATCAGACCGGTCTCCTCCGCCAGGGCGATGAACTCCCCGGGGGCCACCAACCCGCGCTCGGGATGCCGCCAGCGCAGCAGGGCCTCGGCGCCGATCAGGGCGCCGGTGCTGTCGACCTGCGGTTGGTAATAGAGTTGGAAATGCCCCTGCCGCAGCCCCTCGCGCATTTGCGCCTCCAGCACGGTGCGCGCCTCCAGGGCGGCCTGCATGTCCGGGTCGAAAAAGCGCAGGGTGTTGCGGCCCGCGGCCTTGGCCTGATACATGGCCAGATCGGCACGCCTGAGCAGTTCGTCGACAGCGATACCTTCGGCGTGAATCAGGGTCGCGCCGATGCTGGGGGTGCTGTGATGGATCTGCTCGGCGAGCCGATAGGGCTGTCCGAGGGCGGCCAAGATCTTCTTGCCCACCTGCTGCGCCCGGGTCGCTGCCTCCTCGGCCTGGTCGCTCAGATCAGCCAGCACCACGACGAACTCGTCCCCGCCCAGACGGGCCACCGTATCGCGGGCACGCACGCTGACGGTGAGCCGCTGCGCGACCTGCTGCAGCAGCAGATCGCCGATGTCATGGCCCAGGCTGTCGTTCAGGTCCTTGAAGTTGTCCAGGTCGATGAACAGCAGCGCGCCCTGCTGCCCGCTGCGGGCAACCGCTGCCAGGGTCTGCTCGAGCCGGTCCCGCAGCAGTCGGCGATTCGGCAATTGGGTCAAGTGGTCATAGAATGCGAGCTGCTCGATCTGCCCCTCGGCGGCCTTGCGTTCGGTGATGTCCTGGTTCAGTACGATCGCCCCGATCACACTGCCGTCGCGATCGCGGATCGGGACTGCGGAGTTCAGGATGATCTTGCGGGTGCCGTCGAAACACTCGATCTCCAGTTCCTCGTCGAGGACGGTTTCGCCATAGCTGATCGCCCGCGCCGCACCCCATTCATCGGCGGCAAGGGGCTTGCGACTGCCCAGCCGCCAGGCCTTGTAGTCACCGTAATGCTCGGGGCCCACATAGTGCGCACCGGCCCAAATCTGCTGCGCGGCCGGATTGCCGAAATCGATGCGGCCGGCGGCATCGACGAACCACACCCCCACGGGCAGGTTCTCGACAATGGACTTCATGCGCTGCTCGCTCTGGCGCAGGGCATCCTCTGCTTGGCGGCGCCGGGTGATGTCGGTCAAGGTGACGACACTGCCGAGCAGATCTCCCGCCGTCGCGCGCAGCGGCCCGACGCTGACCAACAGATTGCGCTCCCGGCCGTTGCAGTCGAGGCTCGCCTCCAGCAGCCGGCGCCGGCCCTGCTGCGTGGAAGCCATTAGCGACAGCGGCCGACGGTCGGCCTGCAGCAGCGAAAAGACCTGATCGAAGGACTCGCCCACCGGCGAGCGCAGGCACAGGCTCTGTGCCACATCGCTGGCGCGGATGATCCGCCCGTCTCGATCACAGACGACGATCGCCTCCGCCGCCTGCTCCAGGATCGCGCGCGCCAGCTTCTCGGCGGCGACCACGCGCGCCGCGGCCCGCTTCTGCTCCGAGAGGTCCGTCGCCACCAGACAGAAGGCGCCCTGCATCTCGGCGATGGGCATGGCGGCAAAGGCAAGCTGGCAGGGCAGCTCGGCAGCGTCCGCGGTGAGCAGCGCCATCTCCAAGTGCCGCTGCGGATGCGGCTGCGCCGATGCCAGCAAGTCCAGATACGCGGGCCGGTCGTCCGGCCCGATCCAGCGCGCAAGCTCGCTGCCGATGAGCCCATCCAGCGGCGTCTTCAACATCGCCGCCAGGCGGCGGTTGGCGTAATAGATCAGGCCTTCCGCGGTCAGGATCAGGGCGCCCTCGCCCATCTCCTCGATCAAGATCCGGTAGTAGTGATCGGCGTCGTGGAGGGTGAAGACCTGTTCGCCACCGCCCTCGGAGACCACCAAGGCGTCGACCTCGCCGCCGCGGATGGCATCCAGGATCGACTCGGCCTCCGCAAGGCGAGCGCGCAGTTCGTCGCGCTCGGCGACCACATCGTCCATCGAACGCGGGAGGACATCGCCCGGGCTCACGGTGCGCTCACGGCGGTCTCGACCCGATCGATGGCTCGATCCGGGGTGGGCCCCCGCTGCACGTCGGACACCGAAGCGTTCACGGCGTGTCACGACGCAGCAGGTCCAGGCCGATCAAGACCCGTTCCGTATTCGACAGGTCGCCGATGACCTTGCGCATGGGCGCGGGCAGCCGACGGACCAGGGTCGGGATCGCCAGGATCTGGTCCCCCTGAGCCAACTGCGGCTGTTCCAACAGGTCGATCACCTCGATGCGATAACGCCCGGCCAGATGCTCTTTGCAGATCTTCTGCAGGTTGGCGAAGGCGGTCATGGACTTCGCGGTCTGCCCGGCGACATACAGGCGCAGGGTCCAGACATCGGGCTCGCTCGGCTCCGGCGACGCGTTGCCGGCTGGATCGGACGGCGCGGTCATTGCGGTACTCCGGGGCGGAGGTTGGGATCGGGATCGATATCGGGGTCGCCGTTAGGACCGACGCCGGGGTCGACGGCGGCATCGCCCCGGCGGTTCCACGCCATATCGACGCGCTCCCGCGCCAACTGCGCCTCCCGCAATCGTTCGCGCTCGATCAGGGCCAGGGTCTCTGCCTCCCCCGCCTCGAACTCTTGTCGCAGGGCGGCGATCTGCGCCTCCAAGATCACGCGCTTGCGCTCCAGCTCCCGTTGCTTGCGCTCGACTTCCTGGCGCCGCTCAAGGGCGGACGCGCGCGCGACCGCCTCTTGTGCCAGCCGAGCCGATCCGGTCAGGACGCCGTCCGCACCCGAGTAGACGTCGAGGAGTTCGATGCCCTGCCCGGTGATCAGGAACTCTCGGGTCTGGTTGGAATGATCCATACCGCGGGACTTCAGGATGCTCAGGGAGCGATTGCGCTCGCCGCCGGCATCGACGGCCATCAACATCAGCCAGGTGTCGATCAGCGAGGAGATGGCGGTGTCGGTGTGGTCGAGGGCGCCACCGCCGGCGGTGAGACTGCTAAAGAGGCCGGTGATTTGCTGTAGCTTCAGAAAATCGATCAGCCGCATCAGCATCGACTTCACCTCGTGCTCGTTGCCCATGCTGACAAAGCTGTTCAACGGATCGAGGATCACGCTCCGCGGTCGAAAGCGCTCGATCGCCCGGTGCATGCTGGCTAAATGCATCTCCAGCCCGGTAAAGGTCGGTCGCGTCGAATGGAACTGCAGCAATCCCTGCTCCACCCACTGCGACAGATCCAGGCCGATGGAACGTTGATTGCGCTGGATCTGGCTCGGGGACTCCTCGAAGGAAAAATACAGCGTGCGCTCGCCCCGCGTGCAGGTGGCGGCGGCGAAATGCGCCGCAAGACTGGACTTGCCGGTACCCGCGGTGCCGGACACAAGCACACTGCTGCCCCGGTAGAAGCCGGCTCCGTCGAGCATCGCGTCCAGTCGGGGCACGCCGCTGGAGACCCGCTCGTTGGACGCCACATGATCCAGGCCCAGGGAGGTGACCGGCAGCACCGAGATCCCCTCGGCATCGATCAGGAACGGGTACTCATTGGTGCCGTGGGTCGAGCCGCGGTACTTGAGCACGCGCAGGCGCCGGGTCGAGATCAGATCGTGCGCCCGATGATCGAGGACGATGACGCAGTCGGAGACGTACTCCTCCAGCCCTTGGCGCGTCAGCAGACCGTCGCCGCGCTCGCCGGTGATGATGGCCGTCACGCCCTTGTCCTTCAGCCAACGAAACAGCCGCCGCAATTCCGCGCGCAGGATCAGCGGATTGGGCAGGCCGGCAAACAGGGTCTCGATGGTATCGAGCACCACCCGCTTGGCGCCGATGGCGTCGATGGCATAACCGAGGCGAATGAACAGCCCCTGCAGATCGAAGTCGCCGGCCTCCTCGATCTCGGCGGGATCGATGTGGACATAATCCAGCGCCAGCTGCTTGCGCTCCACCAGTGCCGCCAGGTCGAACCCCAGGGAGGCGACGTTCTGCGTCAGTTCCTCGGCGGTCTCCTCGAAGGCGAGGAATACGCCGGGCTCGCCGAACTGGGTCGCGCCGCGCACCAGGAACTCCATGCCCAGCAGGGTCTTGCCGCAGCCGGCATCGCCGCAGACCAGGGTCGGCCGACCCGCCGGCAGGCCGCCGTCGGTGATCTCGTCCAGACCGGGGATACCGGTTGGCGCCTTCGCGAGCTGTTGGGGTGATGCGTCCAAGTTTGGTTCTCGGCTATAGACTGGCTGGCGGTCGGTGAGAGTCCAGCGCGCTGCAATCGCAAACGAAATCGCGCGGCTCCGCACTTGCCCTGGGGTGGTGTCGGCCTTCGGCCACTGCTTATGTTACCTCAGGCATCTCTCCTTGTTGTGAGGTGCCGCGACCGCTACACTTGGCGGCTTTTTGCCGCTCGCCATCCCATGCGTACCTCTCGCTTCCCCCTGCAGACCGTCAAAGAGACCCCGGCCGACGCCGAAATCGCCAGCCATCGGCTGATGTTGCGCGCCGGGATGATCCGCAAGCTTGCCGCCGGGCTCTACACCTGGCTGCCGCTGGGGCTGCGGGTGCTGCGCAAGGTCGAGCGCATCGTCCGCGAGGAGATGGACCGCGCCGGCGCCTTGGAGGTGTCGATGCCGGCGGTGCAGCCGGCGGAGCTGTGGCAGGAGTCCGGGCGCTGGGACCAGTACGGTCCCGAGCTGTTGCGCCTCAAGGACCGCCATCAGCGCGAGTTCTGCTTCGGCCCGACCCATGAGGAGATCATCACCGACCTGGCCCGCGGGGAGCTGCGCAGCTACAAGCAGCTGCCGGTGAACTTCTATCAGATCCAGACCAAGTTCCGCGACGAGGTCCGCCCGCGCTTCGGCGTCATGCGCGCGCGGGAGTTCCTGATGAAGGACGCCTACTCGTTCCATGTCGACCAGGCATCCCTCGGCGAGACCTACGACCTGATGTACGAGACCTACAGCCGCATCTTCCGCCGCTGCGGGCTCGACTTCCGCCCGGTGCAGGCCGATACCGGCAGCATCGGCGGCAACATGTCCCATGAATTCCACGTCCTGGCCAGCTCCGGTGAGGACGCCATCGCCTTCTCCGACGGCGGCGACTACGCCGCCAACGTCGAGTTGGCCGAGGCCCTGGCCCCGGCCGAGCAGGCGCCGGCGCCCGCGGCCGAGGCGCAACTGGTGGACACGCCGAACGCCAAGACCATCGCCGATCTGGTGGAGCAGTTCGACCAGCCCATCGCGCATACCGTCAAGACGCTGGTGGTGGCCGCGGACCCGGCGGCCGACGATGCCCCGGCCTCCGGCCTGATTGCGCTGTTGGTGCGCGGCGACCACGAGCTGAACCCGGTCAAGGCCGAGAAGCTCCCCCGGGTTGCAGCCCCGCTGCGGATGGCCGAAGAGGCCGAGATCCGCGCCGCCATCGGCGCCGGCCCCGGCTCCCTCGGGCCCAAGGGGCTGCCGATCCCCTGCATTGTGGATCGCACCGTCGCCGTCACCAGCGACTTCAGCGCCGGCGCCAACCAGGACGGCAAGCACTGGTTCGGCCTGAACTGGGGCCGCGACCTGCCGCTGCCGGCGGTGGCGGACCTGCGCAGCGTCGTCGAGGGTGACCCGAGCCCCGACGGCCAGGGCCGGCTCACCATCGCCCGCGGCATCGAGGTGGGCCATATCTTCCAGCTCGGACGCAAGTACAGCGAGGCCATGAAGGCCGTCGTGCTCGACGAGGGCGGCCGGGCCGTGACCATGACCATGGGCTGCTACGGCATCGGCGTGTCGCGTGTGGTGGCCGCCGCCATCGAGCAGCACCACGATGATCGCGGCATCTGTTGGCCGGCGGCCATCGCCCCGTTCGAGGTGGCGCTGCTGCCCATGAAGCTCGACAAGTCCTACCGCGTGCGCGAGGCGGTTGAAGACCTCTATGAGCGGCTGCGCGCCGTGGGCATCGAGGTCCTGCTCGACGACCGCGACGCCCGCCCCGGGGTCATGTTCGCCGACATGGAGCTGATCGGCATCCCGCATCGGGTCGTCGTCGGCGACAAGCACCTGGACAACGCCCGGGTCGAGTACAAGGGCCGCCGCGACGCCGAGATGCAGCTCATCGCCATCGACGAGATCGTCCCCTTCCTCGAGCGCAAGCTGGCCGGCTGATCCGCCGCCCGCCGCTCCCCTCTCCCCATCAACCACCGGGGCGCGTCCACGCGCCCAAGGGAATTAGACCCCATGAGTAGAATCGAGTCCTTCGACCGCGATCAGCTGATCGCCTGCGGCAACGGCGAGATGTTCGGTCCGGGCAATGCCCAACTACCCGTCCCCAACATGCTGATGATGGATCGCATCGTCCACATCAGCGACAGCGGCGGCAACCACGGCAAGGGCGAGATCATCGCCGAGCTCGACGTCAATCCCGAGCTCTGGTTCTTCGGCTGCCACTTCCCCGGCGACCCGGTCATGCCCGGCTGCCTGGGGCTCGATGCCATGTGGCAGATCGTCGGCTTCTTTCTCGCCTGGATCGGCAACCCCGGCCACGGCCGCGCGCTCGGCGTCGGCGAGGTCAAATTCACCGGCCAGGTCCTGCCCAGCGCGTCCAAGGTCACCTACCGCATCAACATGAAGCGCGTCATCAGCCGCAAGCTGGTGCTCGGCATCGGCGACGGGGTCATGGATGTGGACGGGCGCGAGATCTACACCGCCAAGGACCTGCGGGTGGGACTGTTTAAGTCTACCGAGGGCTTCTAGCAACGCGGCGCCCAAGCGGGACGAACCAAGCGTTCAAAACCGTAGTCCCCCTGGTAATCGTTGTCGTTGTCGTTGTCGTTGTCGTTGTCGTTGTCGTTCGCGGACGTCGACCACGACCACGACCACGACCACGATAACGACCACCACCGGAGCCCGTCCGCGATACTTGGGCGCCGCGCCGCGAACTCGAAAGCCGCCGAGGGTCGGGTTACGCCATCGCCAACCCCATCTCCCGCCCAACCCCCTCCCGACCGGCCCCAAACCCGAGCAAGCGCATGACCGACCCGCAAGCAGATATCGCCAACGCCAAGAAACGGCTGCGGATCGCGGCCCTACAGGTGGGCGTGGCCCTGTCCCTGATCCTCATCGGCCTGTCCTATCTGCTCGCCCCCCAGCGTGGCCTGGAGATCAGCCACGTCGATGTCGACGGCATCCCGGTGACGGTGCATCGTCCGGCGGTGGATGTGAAACTGCCGGTGGTGATCATCGCCCACGGCTTCGCCGGCTCGCGGCAGATGATGCAGGCGTTCGCGGTCACGCTCGCGCGCAACGGCTACATCGCCGTCAGCTTCGACTTCCCCGGCCACGGGCGCAACCCCATCCCGCTGCAAGGCGAGCTGGGCACGCCCGAGCGCACCGGCTCGCTGCTCGATGCCCTGGCCGCCGTGGTCGACTACGCCCGCAACCTGCCCGACGGCGACGGCCGGCTCGCCGCCCTGGGGCATTCCATGGCCGGCGACATCATCGCCCGCTACATCCAGGCCAATCCGGGCGTCATCGACGCGACGGTGGCCGTCTCCCCCTATCTGTCCCAGCCCCTCGGCAAGGACGAGCCGCGCAATCTGCTGCTCGTCTATGGCGAATACGAGCCGGAGATGATCCGCATCCAAGGGCGCGAGGCCATCGCCCAAGTCGCCGACGCCCCGGCGGACGCCATCGTCGCGGACCGGACCTACGGCGACCCGGCCGACGGCAGCGCCCGGCGCATGGTGATCGCCGACGGGGTCGAGCACATCGGCGTGCTCTACGCCGGCGAGTCCCTGGGCGCCGCGCTGGACTGGCTCAACCAGGCCTTCGACCGGCCGCCCGGACGTGGAACCCTCGACATCCGCGGCCCCTGGCTCGGGTTGTACTTCGCCGGCGTGCTGCTGCTCGCGCTGCCGCTGTCGCGGCTGCTGCCGCGGGTGGCCACCCCGCCGGCGGGGGCCGGGCTCGGCTGGGAACGCCTGCTGCCCATCGCCATCGCGCCGGCGGTGCTGACGCCATTGATCCTGGCGCCGGTGCCCACCGATTTCCTGTCCATCGTCATCGGCGACTATCTCTTGCTGCACTTCGCCGTCTACGGCCTGCTGACGCTGCTCGGCCTGCGCCTGCTCGCCCGCGACAGCCAGCCCCCAACCCTGCGCTTCTCCCTCCCGGCCTTCGTCGTCGCCCTGATCGCCGTCTTCGGCTACGAGACCCTGGCCATCGCCTGGCCCACCCAGACCTTCATCGCGAGCTACATCCCGTCCGGCGACCGCATCGGGCTGACCCTGGCCCTGTTGGTCGGCACCCTGATCTGGTTCGCCGCCGACGAATGGCTGGTGCGCGGCGCCGAGGCCCGCACCGGCGCCTATGCGCTGACCAAGCTGATGTTCCTGGTCTCGCTGGGTCTGGCCGTCGCGCTCAACCTCAACGAGCTGTTCTTTCTGGTCATCATCATCCCCGCCATCCTGATCCTATTCATCGCCTACGGCCTATTCAGCGCCTGGATCTACCGCGCCACCGGCCACCCGCTGGTCGCCGCCGTCACCAACGCCATCGCCCTGGCCGCCGCCATCGCCGTCAGCTTCCCGGTGGTGGCCGGCTGAGTCACTCGCACCTAGGTCGTGCGGACCGGCCCCATTCGTGGTCGTGGTCGTGGTCGTGGTCGTGGTCGTGGTCGTGGTCGTGATCGTGATCGTGGTCGTAATCGGGTCCGCGGATTACCAACGGCACACGCCCGGCCCTTAAGCCGCGCGACCCAAGCACAGCAGGCGCGGGCGCCGGGACAGCCGCCGGAACCGGAACGCCTTAGCCAGCACAGCGGCCGGAATTCAAGTCTCCCCGTTTGCGCAAGATACAAGACCTGATGTCATCTCCTCCTCCAGCGGCGCGTGGCCCCGCGAGCGACCAGCGCCGTCGCCGGGCTCGTCCACGGGGCGCTGGAGCGCCCAGGACCCCGCAACGACGCTGGAGCGTCGTTGCGATCAAGCTGGGCCTACACCCGTCGTCGGCTAGACCTGCCGCCCCTCTTGTCGGAGACGCAACCGAATCGGTCCCTTGGCCGTATCCGGGTCCACCGCCAGGCCCTTCTGGGTGATGTCGATGCGCCCGGCCCGTTGCAGGCGGCGCGCGGCCATGCGCACGGGCTCCATCTGCGCGCGCCAGCCGTCTTCGCCAGCGAGTCTGCGTGCCGCCTCACTGGGGCAGATGCTGGCGCCCGCGGCGCGCTGTTGCAGCAGCTCGACGATGATCCGCTCGATCTGCCGGTCGCGCTCGCTGACGCCGCGCTTACGGCAACGCTTGGAGCAGTATTTGATGTTGTCCCAGTCCCGCGCCCACTTGCGACGCCAGGTGATGCTTCGCCCGCAAACCGTGCAGATGCGCATAGGTTAGCCGCGCGGCAGCACCAGGGCTCCGGCCAGGCCCAGATGACGGTCCGTTGCCCACACCTGGCGGATGTCGTGGGTCTTCATCAGCGCAAGGCTCGATGCATCGACGGTGTCGCTGTCTTGCGGACTGCCATCGATTGCGCCCGCGTAGGTCATCCAAGGATGCGTTTGCGGCTCTTTCGCCATCGTCTCTTCAAGCCCGCGTCGCACCAGCTCGGCAAGCGAGATGCCCCGCCGCTTTGCAACAGCCTTCGCGCGTTCGTAGACGGCCTCATCCACAGAGATCTGCATGCGGATCATGATAACGCCCTAATAATGTTTGATAACACCCGATCCTAGTATCGCGTGGCATGGACCGCCAGCGATAGGCTTGACAGCGAGGTGAATAGGATGTCGCCGGTATCAACCAAACACCGGAGCCCCTATGAACGCGGACACCATGACGCTGCCGACCCCGACCTTTACTTTGGAAGAGGTCGCAGAGCATCTCGAAGATTGGCGATGCCGGAAGCGAAGGGGCAAATGCAGCGCCTTCGTGGCGCAGCGTCCGCACGCGAGACCGATCATCATCCCGGCCTGCAGAATAGGGTAGCTTGGTCGGCTCGTCTCGCGCTAGCTCCCAGGCGGAGGGATCGGGCAAGCATTCGCTTGTCCTGTACAAGGTTCGACAGCCTAGTGCTTTGCCGCGAAACTGACGAGACCGGCGGCACCTGTGGGAGCGATTTGCAATCGCGACTGCCGCGACGCGGAAGATCGCGACTGCAAGTCGCTCCCACAGCGCCGATGGCCTCGGGACTTCCGCAGCGCTGCACTAGGTCCGGACCGCCCGCGCTGCTCGCTCGCTCCGACTCGCTCACCGCGCGGGCGGTCCGCACCCGCTCCCGGCCTGCCGGCTTGGGCTACCGGCTTGGCCCCGCTGGCTCGGGACCTCGGGCAAGGCGCAGGCCGGAGTCCCAGTAGCGGTTGCCGGGCCCGTTGCCGTTGCGGAAGGCGGAGCGCAAGTAGCGCGGGTGAATCAGCCAGTCGCCGCCGCGCAGCACGCGGTTCACGCCGGCATCCTCTCGCTCAGCGCATCGACGTTCCGCGCCACCATAGGCTGGATCGTAGACCGAGCAGGTCCACTCCCAGACATTGCCATGCACGTCGTACAACCCCCAGGGGTTTGCCGCCAGGCTGCCGACCGGCAGGGTCCTCAGCCGAACCATCCCGGTCTTCGCGCCGCAATCGTTGTAGTCGGAGCGCCCGTGGTAGTTCGCCTGATCCGTATGGATGCAGTCCCCGGTCCAGAACGGCGTCTGTGTCCCCGCCCGTGCCGCATATTCCCATTCGGCCTCGGTCGGCAGCCGATAGGGCTGGCCGGTCTGGTCACTGAGCCAGTCGGCATAGGCGGTGGCGTCGTGCCAGCTGACATTGATGACCGGGCGCTTGCCGCGGCCCCAGCCCGCGTCGTCCGGTGGCTCGCGCCCGGTCGCTGCGGCGAAGGCGTCGTAGTCGTCGAAGGTCACCTCGGTCCGGCCGATGGCGAAGGCAGCGACGCAGACCTCGTGCTGGCGCTCGTCGCTGTCGCGCTCGGGCTCGTCCGCCGGACTGCCCATCAGGAAGCAGCCGGCCGGCAGCGCGATCATCTCGGGGGCCAGGCCGCCGCTGCGCGGCCGATCACGGGGGAGGACGCGCGGATTTCCCGACGCCGAGGGCTCCGACGGCAAAGGGCTTTCGGTTTCATGCGGCACGGGCGAGCTGCCGCCGCGCCCTTCCGTTGATCCCTGCCCGGGTTGCGACGGCTCCGGTGGCGACGGCTCCGGCGGGATGCTCGGCGGCGATGCTTCGGCGGCAAGGGAGCAGGTGCCGGCGAGGCGTCGCCATGCCCCGGCTCCCAATCCCCCGGCCCGACACGCACCAACGCGACCCTGAACGGCACAAGCTGGCCGATCGAGGCGGTGCAGGCGGCATCGCCGGCATCGGCCTCGCGGCAGCCCAGGGCCATGGCCGGCAGCGGCGGCCCGCGATCGCAGGCGATCTGGGCCGGCGTCTCGATCCAGGCCCCGCCGTCTGCAACGCTGACCGGCGACGCGCAGACGGCACCGCCCACCCGCCGGACCCTCAGCCGGCTGTGCTCGACACCGATCTCCAGGCGAAGCGCCGCCACGCCGGCGGGTGCGGGATGCTCCGCGTCGAAGACGGCATTCCAGTCGCCGATCCAGTCTTGGTCCGGGGCGTTCACCAACGCCGGGGCAGCGGACCAGGGGCCGAGCAGCCAGCCGAGCCCGAGGGCGGAGCCGGTCAGGGCGAGCAAGACCACCCAGGCCGACGACGGCACCCGCCGGAGCGCGGGGTGCGGTTCCGGCGTCCCTTTGGCAGCTCGCCGCGGCGCAGGCGCTCGGCAATGAGGGCCTGGCGGACGTCGCGCTGGAGCCTTTTCAGCTCCCGCTGCTTGGGCCAGGCGTCGCGCGCGTCGTCGACATCGTCGAGCAGCCGCTCCAGCTCCGGGACGGACCGGGCGAGCAGCAGCGACTGGCGCAGCGCGGAGGCCTGGGCGGCGGGATCGGCGACGAGCGGTTCTGCGGGCGGGTCGGGGTCGGTCTCGGGCGACGGCACCGCGTCGGCGCCTGCGGAACCGAGCGGCGCCTCGGGCACGAAGCCGGATCTCATGAGCTGGATAAAGGCGACGATGCTGAAGACGACCAGCGGAAAGACGGTGCTGTAGATCGTCAGCAGCCGCTGACTGAGCCAGCCCAGCGGGCCGTCGGCGCCGAGCACCCAGCCGATGGTCAATACCGCCACCGTCAGCAGGATCAGGGCCGCCAACAGCGACAGCTCGCGCAGGGAGATGCTCTTCACGGGTCGACTCGTTGCTGTGCTCGTTCAGGTCCGTTCGCGGGTCTCGCAGCCAGCTTACCGCAATCCGTCGGGGGCGGCCCGGTGTTCCGTACCGGGTGATTATGTCCCCCGGAGGAGCTATCCCAATGCCATTAAGTTAGCGAGCGATTGGCAACGCTTTGTGGGAGCGGCTTCAAGCCGCGACTCGGCCCGCGCGCAGAGCGTCGCGGCTGGAAGCCGCTCCCACGGCTTGACTTAGGATCGGTTCAGAAACAAGCGGTGCAGACGCCCGTTCGCTGAGCCTTTGGATTGACCGTTTGGGGGTTGCGTCTGCACCACTTGTTTCTGAACCTTGACTTAACGGCATTGGGAGCTATCCACGTCTCGGACCGCGCGCAAGTCGCCAAGCCATGAATGGCGAGACCAGGGCAAGACGATGAGAATGCGCTGTCTTTTCTTCTCTGCGCCTTTGCGTCTTTGCGCGAGCCCATCTTTTTCTCGCGCAGAGACGCAAAGGCGCAGAGACGCAAAGGGCGGCGTGCTTGCGACCTAAGCAACAACTCAAGTCTTTCGCGCTTGCCTGCGAGATATCCGCAACGTTAGACGGAACGCGGTACCAGTACCGCTGCGCTCAAGTTTCCCGAATCAGCGCTGGTCGTTGTCGTTGTCGCTGTCGCTGTCGCTGTCGCTGTCGCTGTCGCTGTCGTTGTCGTTGTCGTTGTCGTTGTCGTAATCGTTGTCGTAATCGGTATCGCTGTCGCCGTTTCGGACTCGATTACGACAACGACAACGACAACGAACGAAGCTTGTTTGTATCATTTAGGCGCAGCGGTACTAGCAGACAACCCGCAGCAGCCCGATGCAGACCACCGCATGGGTATGCAGCCTGAGCCGATCGCCATAGACCTGCTCCAGCGTCTGTCGATAGCCCGCGAGCTGGGCCTCGGCCTCGGCCAGCAGCCGGGCGACCTCGGGGCGGGCGCGCAGCTGCTCGGGCGACAGGGCCGTCAGGGCCTCGCTGTCGAGGCCCGGCAGGTCGGCGAGCTTGAGGTGCTTGAATTCGATGACGTGGTCGAGGAAGGCGTACTCGCGCATGTCCGGCCGCACGATCATCGACAGGTCGCAGTAGCCGCGACCGACGGCGGTCTCGGAGTCCATGATGTAGCCCAGATCGTTGAAGAGCGTGGTCAGGAAGGCGGTCTTGACCACCAGCTCGTTGGACCAGCGAAGATCCCGGTTGTCGAAGACGGGCAGGAAGTGCTGCTCGACGAAGCGGCAGACCGGCGCGATGGCGCCCTCGGCGTAGAAGCCCGTGCAGACCGCGCGGCGCTGTTGATCCAGGTCCCAGCCGGGCAGCAGCGACTCGCGGATGCGCTCGACGTAGAGCTTGCGCACCACCAGGTTCGGGATGACCAGCTGCAGGCGACCGAGCCCGTCGCGCTTGGCGTAGGTGAGCACGCCGAAGAAGTACAGCAGCGAGGCGAGAAAGCCCTCGGTCTGCGGCGCCTTGAGCATGCGCTCGACGCCGAATCGGTACTCCAGGTCGTCGATGGCGATGGGCGCGTCGCCGTCCAGGGCCGCCTGTACCAGCGCTGCGCCGTGGGGCAGCCGGCCGATGAGTTCGATGCGGTTGCGGTCCATCGCCAGGTTGTTGTCGAGCATGTTGCGGGGGTAGGTGCAGCGCTCGGCGAAGTGCTGGAAAAAGTACAGGGCCAGGGTCGGGTTGTAGATCTGCCCGCCGTCGGGCCGCAGCGTGAAGTTGTAGCCGTTGTAGAAGGTGCGCATCATCGCCAGCGCCTCGTCGGCGCGCTCGGCGGGCAGGTCGCAGTCGCTGACGATCTGCTGCAGGGTCGCGACGATCTCCGACTCGTGGAAGCCGCAGAGGTCGGCCAGCTCCGGCTCCAGCGAGATGTCGCGAACGACGTTATAGCCGCTGGTGACATCGGCCATGACCACCGGCGAGACGCCGGTGATGAAGACCTTGTCGAGCCCGCGTCCCCCGGCCGCGGCCTTGACCGCCTTGAACACGGTCTTGATGATCCCCTCGCCGCCCACCAGGGCGTTGTAGCGCTCCTCGCCGCGGTCGCGGCTGGCCAACACCTCGTTGGCGAAGTTGTCGTATTCGTCGATCAGCAGATACAGCCGATGCGGGGTCTGCGAGACGGCGGCGAGCACCGAGCGGAACGAGCGCAGACCGTTGGTCGGGTGGGGCGCGATGGGGTGGGAGAGCCGGTCCTGGTAGTGGACCATGAAGGCCTCGACGCAGGCGTTGATGTGCTGATGCACGCCGGCGCGGATCGCATCCGTATCGCCGGTCGGGTCGATCTCGGAGAAGTTCCAGATCATGACGAAATGGTCGTTGCGCCGGGCCGTCGGCGCCCGGCCGATGGCCAGGTGCCCGAACAGCCGCTCGAATTCGTCGGCGCGGGCCAGGTCGTAGTAGTTCTCCAGCGTGGACAGCCACAAGGACTTGCCGAAGCGGCGCGGGCGCAGCAGCAGGAGCTGATCGCCCTTTGCCTCGACGGTGCGGATGTGGGCGGTGCGGTCGATGTAGAACCGGCGCTCGCCGGAGATCTTGTGGAAGTCGCTGATGCCGTAGGGGAAGCGCATGATGGGCCGGCTGTCTAGGTCTGGTGGCTGGGCTTGAGTATGCATCGAAGGATAGGAAATCCGATGGTCTCTTTGCATCCCGCGGCGCGCTGGCGGCAACAGCCGCCGCGACCGGGGCGCGTCACCCGGGGTCGGATGCGGCGGGCAACCCCTTCACGACGCGCGCCCAGTCGACCTCTACGCCGCCGCAGGCTTCGCACGCCGAGTGGCCCACAAGCTCCGCCACCAGCGGACGCCCGTAGGCGCCGTCGTGCAGACGATAGACGGTCAGCACGCGGTCGATGGGATGCACCAGCCAATACTCCCCAACGCCGTGGCGCTCGTAGAGCGCGAGCTTGCGCACCTGATCGTGGCCGGCGCTGCCCGGCGACAGTACCTCGATGAGCCAATCGGGGGCGCCGCGACAGCCCTTGTCGTCCAGCTTGGACGGATCGCAGACCACGCTGATGTCCGGCTGGACCACGGTGGCGATGTCGTCGTCCGCCTCGTCTCCTTCCGGGAGCCGGACGTCGAACGGGGCGACATTGACCTCGCAGCCGCTGCCTTCCAGCGCGTCCGCAAGGACGCGGAACAGCTCGCCGACGAGGCGCTGATGTCGTCTGCTGGGTGCCGGCGCCATCGCGTAGGCCAGCCCGTCGATCAGCTCGCAGCGTTGATCCTCGGGCCAGCCGCGGTAGTCGCGGTAACTGTGCCGGTCCGGGTTGCGCAGGGGGAGAGACATGTGAGGGATGCTCCGCAGAGGTTGAACCTAGAAAGAGCGGTTGACCGCTCTGTGCGACAAGCAAGTTTCCAATTTTTCTCGGATTTCCACCATCATCAGTATCGGCCAGCCAGGGCTGGCGCGACAAGCCAAACGGCAAAGGAAGTCGGAGCCCTTTTCTCTCGAGAATACCGCCCGGCGCGTGGCCGGGGGCCGCCGCCAACCCGATGCCGACCCGCGCACGCGCCAGCCCTCGCTGTCCGCCCCCGAGCCTCCGAGCCCGACCCTGGAGGGGCTGCGCGCCCTCGCCCCCGACGACCTCACCCCACGCCAGGCGCTGGCGCTGCTCTACGCGCTGAAGGCGCTGGAATGGGGCACGACCGGGGTCTGGCGGTTGCCCTGCACCGGCCGACTCCGGTACCCTGCCCCCCCTTTCCGGTAGTGACTTGAGCGACCACGCCCGGCTTCCCGACCGTCGGGGCCTCTGCGGCCTGCGCGTCGGCTGCCCACCCGGCTATCCGCTCGCCCGCGACCTGACGCGCACGCCCACCCGCGGCCAGGGTGCGGGTATCCCGCTCCGTCGCTTCGCCCATCCCATTACCGCCCGGCGCCGGCCAGTTTGGCCCGCCTCAGCCAGGGTCGCCACACGCCCATGACTTCGATTCGCCAGGACTGGTTCTCCAACGTACGCAACGATCTGCTGGCCGGCCTGGTGGTCGCGCTGGCGCTGATCCCGGAGGCGATCGCCTTCTCGATCATCGCCGGGGTCGACCCGAAGGTCGGGCTCTATGCCTCGTTCTCCATCGCCATGGTCACCGCCTTCGTCGGCGGGCGCCCCGGCATGATCTCCGCGGCAACGGCGGCCATGGCCGTGCTGATGGTGGATCTGGTGGCCGACCACGGGCTGCAGTATCTGCTTGCCGCCACCGTCCTGACCGGGGTGCTGCAGATCCTGGCCGGCTGGCTGCGGCTGGGGAACCTCATGCGGTTCGTGTCGCGGTCGGTCATCACCGGCTTTGTGAACGCGCTGGCCATCCTGATCTTCCTGGCCCAGCTGCCGGAGATCACCGGGGCGCAGATGACCTGGGAGGTCTACGGCGTGCTCGCCGCCGGCCTCGCCATCATCTATCTGCTGCCGCTGCTGACCAAGGCCGTGCCGTCGCCACTGGTGGCCATCGTCTCGCTGACCGCGGTGGTCATCTACCTGGGGCTGGATATCCGCACCGTCGGCGACATGGGACAGATGCCCGACAGCCTGCCGGTGTTCCTGCTGCCGGATATCCCGCTGACGCTGGAGACGCTCCAGATCATCTTCCCGGTGTCCGCGACCATGGCCGTGGTCGGCCTGCTGGAGTCGATGATGACCGCGACCATCGTCGACGACCTGACCGACTCCAAGAGCAACAAGAACCGCGAGTGCGCCGGACAGGGGGTGGCCAATGTCGCCACCGGTTTCCTCGGCGGGATGGCCGGCTGCGCGATGATCGGCCAGACCGTCATCAACATCAAATCCGGCGGTCGCGGCCGACTGTCGACCCTCGCGGCGGGCCTCTTTCTGCTGCTGATGGTGGTGTTCGCCAACGACTGGGTGGCGCAGATCCCCATGGCCGCCTTGGTGGCGGTGATGATCATGGTCTCCATCGGCACCTTCAACTGGGCCTCGTTCCGCAACCTGCGCGAGCATCCGCTGGACGCCAATGTGGTGATGATCGCCACGGTGCTGGTGACGGTCTTCACCCATGACCTGGCCCAAGGCGTGCTCGTTGGCGTGCTGCTGTCGGGCTTTTTCTTTGCGCACAAGGTCAGTCGCATCCTCTACGTCGGCTCCAGTACCACCAAGGAGGGCCGCGAGCGGGTCTACCACGTCATCGGGCAGGTGTTCTTCTCGTCGACGGATCGGTTCGTCGCCGCATTCGACTACAAGGAGGTCATCGAGCGGGTCCGCATCGATGTCAGCCGCGCCCACTTCTGGGACATCACCGCGGTGACGGCGCTGGACAAGGTCGTGCTCAAGTTCCGCCGCGAGGGCACCGAGGTCGAGGTCGAGGGCCTGAACGCGGCCAGCGCCACCCTGGTCGACCGCTTCGCCGTGCACGACAAGCCCGACGCCGTCGCCGATCTTATGGGCCACTGACAGGACCACGACAATGCAAGACGAGAAGAAAGTGCTGGCCTGCGTCGACCGCTCCCACTTTGCCGATACCGTGACCGACGCCGCCGCCTGGGCGTCCCGGCGGATGGACGCGCCGCTGGAATTGCTGCACATCATCGACCGCCAGGCCTATGCCGTCAGCGGCGCCGATCACAGCGGCGCCATCGGCTTCAACGCCCAGCAGAACCTATTGAGCGAGCTCTCCGACGAGGACGCGGCCCGCAGCAAGGCGGTCCGCGAGCAGGGCCGACTGTTCCTGAACGCGCTGCGCGAGCGGGCCATCCGCGGCGGGGTCGGCCTGCCCGACGTGCGCCAGCGCTATGGCGATCTGGAGGAGACCCTGGTGGAGCAGCAGCCGTCGGTGCGGCTGTTTGTGCTCGGCCGGCGCGGCGAGTCCGCCGAGACCACGCAGCGCGATCTGGGCCGCAACGTCGAGCGCATGGTGCGCGCCCTGAACAATCCCATCCTCGCCGTCACCGACGACTTCACCGAGCCGCAGCGGGTGATGATCGCCTTCGACGGCGGCGGCATGACCCGCCGGGGCGTGGAGTTGGTCGCCAAGAGCCCGCTGTTCCGCGGCCTGCCCATCGCCGTGGTCATGTCCGGCAAGCCCCGCCGCGACGCCGCCAAGCAGCTCGACTGGGCCGGCCAGACCCTGGGCGACAGCGGCTTCGAGGTCACCACCACGCTGATCCCCGGCGACACCGAGCACGTCGTCGCCGGCCATGTCCGCGACCAGGCCATCGACATGCTGCTGATGGGCGCCTACGGCCATTCCCCGCTGCGCAGCCTGCTGCTGGGCAGCAAGACCAGCGACCTGCTGCGCTCGGCCAAGGTGCCGACGTTGCTGTTGCGCTAGCGGCAGCGGCAACATACGGCGATGCGCCCCGCGCGCGCCGATCAACCGCGAGACTGACGCCCCGGGCGGGTTCCTTATACACGCTGGCGTCGGTCCGACAATCCTTCGTTTGGGAGTGTTTATGAGCACCGTTCGCCTGAAGTTCACGGCCATCTGCCTTTCCGCTGCGACCCTCGCCCTGCACGGCTGTCTGTCCGTCCCGGTCAACCTCCGAACCAACCCCGCCGGCGCCACGGTGCTGGCGAACGGCAAGGCGATCGGGACCACGCCCATGCAGGTCTCCGCGGATCGGCTGTTTCCGCACCAGCGCAAGGGGCTCGACTGGCACCGGGAAGGCACCCTCACGCTGGAGCGCCCGGGATGCACGCCAAAGACCATGGACGTGGACAACGACCTGCTCAAACGCAGCCTAACCGTCGACTTGGAGTGCCGCCCCGATGCCCCGGTCACCATCACGCCCACTGCCCGGCCCGCGGCAACCTCTGCGGCGGGGCCAAGCACCGGAGCCACGGCGCAACGCCTGGAGGAACTGGAGGGCCTGCGCCGCCAGGGGCTGATCACCGCTGAAGAATACCGATCCATCCGCCGGCGGATATTGGACCAGCTCTGAGCATCCTCGGCTGCGATCAGCAGGCAAGGGGACGGCGCGGGTTTTCCTACCCAGCCCACGGGTTGAAGCCCGCCGGGAGTCGGTTTAGGTTGACAGAAATCGCCTTGGCGTGGGCTGAGCCCGCCTGCTGGGCATAAGGCGATTTCTGTCAATCGCCTAACCCGTCAAACCACTTGGAGCACCGACCATGGCGCAGATCGATTCCAACCTCTATGCCGCGACCACCCCCGCCGAGCAGCAGCCGGCCACCGCGGGCCTGATCCCAAGGGTGCGGGTGCTGCTCGCGCTGGGCATCGGTGCCGGGCTCGGCCTGGCGGCGATGCTGCTGCTGGCCGCGCCGACGGGCATGGACCCCGGGATGGTGCGGGTGATGCACTTCATGCTGCTGGTGAAGGGGCTGATCCTGAGCGCCGCGACCCTGCTGGTGCTGTGGCGGCTCGGCAGTCCCACCGGCGGGCCGACGGCGCTGGCCTACAGCCTCGGACTCGGGGTCTCGGCGAGCGGGCTGGCCTGGCTGTGGGGACTGACCATGATCCTGGTCGGCGTGGTGCTGTTCTACGGCGGTCTGCTGACCGTGCTCTGGGCCGCGACCCGGGATCGGCAGCTGTTCGCCGCGCTGAAGGCGGCGGTGGAGCGACGACGGGCTGCCAAGCTCGGACGGTGAGCCCGTCGGCCCGCGTCAGCCGTCCTCGGCCTCGGCGCCGCCGATGCGGCGGTAGAAGACCGCGAAGCGCCGATCCTCGGCGATGACGTGGTTGAAGAACCAGTCCTTCAGGCTGCGCAGCTCCGCGGGGTCCAGCACCGCTGCCTCGACGCCCTCCAGCATGCGCACGAGCGCCACCATCTCGGCGAGCTGCACCTGGTGCTCGCGGGCGTGCTCGCGCGCCTGCGGGTAGCCGATCGACGCCAGAAATTCCTCTTCGACACGAAAGTGCCGGCGCAGATGGCCGATCAGGTCGCGCAGGCGCTCAAAGACCCGCGCGGGGTCGGACGGGTCGGACATGCGGTTGATCAGCCGGACCATCTCACGATGGTCGGCGTCGATGACCTCGATACCGAGGTCCCAAGATGGGCGCCAGGTCAGTTGCTCGGACATGCGGGCGACGGGCAGGGTCGATGGATGAGGCTTGCGGGCATTTGCCGCCGAGTATAGCCGCCGGACATCACGGCGACATCCACACCCTGCGCGTTGTCATAGCGGGCCGGGGTGGGGCCCAAGCCCAAACCCAGGCCCAAGCCGCGCATCATCCGCCCCACCGGGGGTTAGAATGCCCGCACCCAGACCAGCCCCCCGGAGCATCTCGGCATGACCCGATTGACCCGCATCCCCGGCTTCAAGCCCTTCATCGTCGTGGTGTTCCTGAACAGCTTCGTCGATCTGGGCCACAAGATCATCATCCAGAACGCCCTGTTCAAGGCCTACGACGGTCCGGAGCAGATCTGGCTCACCGGCGTCGTCAACGCACTGATCCTACTGCCGTTCATCCTGCTGTTCACGCCCTCGGGCTATATCGCCGACCGCTGGCCGAAGAACCGGGTCATGCGCATCAGCGCCTGGTTCGCGGTGGCCATCTCGCTGGCGATCACCGCCTGCTACTACCTGGGGCTGTTCTGGCCGGCCTTCGTGATGACCTTCGTGCTGGCCACGCAGAGCGCGATCTACTCGCCGTCGAAGTTCGGCTACATCAAGGAGCTGTGCGGCAACGAGGCCCTGACCACCGCCAACGGCTGGGTCCAGGCCGCCTCCAGCGCGGCCATCCTGGCCGGCATCCTGATCTTCTCCATGCTGTTCGAAGGCTTTCTGGCCGGCCGCACCGGCCTGGCCCCCGACGCCATCCTGCTGGAGATCGCCCCGGTGGGCTGGTTCCTGGTGCTCGGCTCGCTGGTGGAGCTGACGCTGGCCTACGGGCTGCCGGACAAGCGCCCGGCGGCCAGCACGATGCACTTCGACTGGGGCGAGTACGCCAGCGGGCGCTATCTGCGGCACAACCTGCACGCGGCCTGGGACAACCGGGTGATCTGGCTGTCGATCGTCGGGCTCGGCGTGTTCTGGGGCATCTCCCAGGTGCTGCTGGCGGCCTTCCCGGCGTTCATCGAGGACACGCTGGGCGAGACCAACACCGTCGTCATCCAGGGCGTGATGGCCTTCGCCGGCATCGGCATCGTGTTCGGCTCCATGGTCGCCGGCCGGCTCTCCCGCGACCATGTGGAGACCGGGCTGATCCCCATCGGCGCCATCGGCATCGCCATGGTGCTGCTGTTGCTGCCCCAACTCACCACGCCCTGGGCGCACGGGCTGAACTTCTTCGCCCTGGGCTTCCTGGCCGGGCTGTTCATCGTGCCGCTGAACGCGCTGATCCAGTTCAACGCCGGCGAGCGCGAGCTCGGCCGGGTGCTGGCGGCGAAGAACTTCGTGCTCAACTGGATCATGCTCGGCGCGCTGATCATCACCGTGCTCTCGGCCCTGAACGACACCGGCAGCCAGGCGATCATGTGGGCGCTGGGCATGGTCGCCGTGGCCGGGGCCGTCTATACCATGGCCCAACTGCCCCAGTCGCTGGTGCGGTTCATGATCGCGCGGGTCATCGCCACCCGCTACCGGCTGCAGGTCATCGGGCTCGACAACATGCCGGCCCAGGGCGGCGTGCTCATGCTCGGCAATCATGTGAGCTGGATGGACTGGGCGATGGTGCAGATGGCCAGCCCCAGGCCGGTGCGCTTCGTCATGGAGCGGGTCATCTACGAGCGCTGGTACCTGCGCCGGTTCATGGACTTCTTCGGCGTGGTGCCCATCTCGCGCGGGCGCTCCCGCCATGCACTGGAGGCGGTCACCGAGCTGTTGAACAAGGGCGAGGTGGTCTGCCTGTTCCCCGAGGGCACCCTGAGCAAGAACGCGCAGCTGAGCGAGTTCAAGCGCGGCTTCGAGCTGGCCGCAGAGGAGGCCGAAGGGCGCATCCTGCCGTTCTATCAGCGCGGGCTCTGGGGCAGCCGATTCTCCCACGCCAGCGACAAGCTGCGCGAGAACCGCTCCCGCGGTCGCGTGCGCGACGTCATCGTCGCCTTCGGCGCGACATTGCCCATGGACAGCGGCGCGGAACAGGTCAAGCAGGCGGTGTTCGAGCTCTCGGTCAGCTCCTGGGCCGAGCATGTGCAGACCCTGGCGCCGATCCCCGACACCTGGCTCGTCAACGCCAAGCGCCGGCTCGCCGACCCCGTCGTCCACGACTCCACCGGCACCACGCTGACCAACCGCCGGCTGATCGCCGCCGTGCTGCTGTTCGCCACCGAGGTCCGCCGCCGCGTCCCCGAGCAATGCGTCGGCGTGCTGCTGCCGGCGAGCAGCGCCGGCGTCATCGCCAACCTGGCCTGCTGGCTCGCCGGCAAGACCGTCGTCAACCTCAACTACACCGCCAGCCGCGAGGCCCTGCAAGCGGGCATCGCCAATGCCGGCATCAAACGCGTCATCACCGCCGATCGCTTCCTGCGCCGGCTCGCCGGGCGCGGGCTGGACATGGACGCCCTGCTCGGCGACTGCGAGCGCCTGGCCATGGAAGACCTGCGCGCCGGCATCGGTCGCCTGCGCGGCCTGAGCGCCTTGATGGCGGCCATCACCCTGCCCGCCTGGCTGCTGCATCGGCTCTACGGCCATCGCGTCGCCGCCGACGACACCGCCGCCATCCTGTTCTCCTCCGGCAGCGAGGGCACGCCCAAGGGCGTCGAGCTCACCCACCGCAACATCGTCGCCAACGTCCGCCAGATCTCCGATGTGCTGAACACCGAGAGCGACGACCTGGTGCTCGCCAACCTGCCCCTGTTCCACGCCTTCGGCCTGACCGTGACCACCTGCCTGCCGCTGCTCGAGCAGGTGCCCATGGTCTGCCACCCGGACCCCACCGACGCCGACGGCAACGCCAAGGCCATCGCCCGCTATCGCGCCACCGTACTCTGCAGCACCTCCACGTTCCTTAGGCTGTACCTGCGCAACCGCAAGGTCCACCCGATCATGCTCGAGGGGCTGCGCGTGGTGGTCTCCGGCGCCGAGCGCCTGAACCCGGACGTGCGCGAGGGCTTCGCACTCAAGTTCAACAAGACCATCTACGAGGGCTACGGCGCCACCGAGACCACCCCGGTGGCCGCCGTCAACGTCCCCGACGCCCTGGAGACCGCCAACTGGAAGATCCAGATCGGCAACCGCCCCGGCACCGTCGGCATGCCGCTGCCGGGCACCAGTGCCCGCATCGTCGACCCGGTGACGCTCAAGACCCTGCCCCCCGGCGAGGACGGCCTGATCATGATCGGCGGCGTCCAGGTCATGAAGGGCTACCTCAACGACCCCGAGCGCACCGAGCAGGCCGTGGTCGAGCTCGACGGCCAGCGCTGGTACAAGACCGGCGACAAGGGCCACCAAGACGCCGACGGCTTCATCACCATCGTCGACCGCTACTCGCGCTTCGCCAAACTCGGCGGCGAGATGGTCAGCCTGGGCGCCGTCGAGCAGCGCGTCGCCAAGGCCCTCGCCGGCCTCGGCCCCGACGCCACCGAACTCGAGGCCCTCGCCGTCGCCCTCCCCGACCCGAAAAAGGGCGAGCGCATCGTGCTGCTGGTCGAGCACACCGGCCCCGACCCCGACCGCATCCGCCAAACCCTCCTCGCCGACGGCATCGAGCCCCTGCTGCTGCCCGCCGCCATCCACGCCGTGGAGGCCATCCCCAAACTCGGCAGCGGCAAGACCGACTTCGCCGCCGCCAAGCGGCTGGCGGCGGCGCAGGTGGACTAAGTCAAGGTTCAGAAACAACTCGGTTAGGTAGCGCGTAAGCCTTGAGCAAGGCGCATGCCTTCGGCGAAGTCGCGCACCCGCTCAAGTCCGAGCCAGAGCCTTTGCATGCCGGGCTCGCCGTCGCACTTGCGCCCGAGAAAGCCGCCGAGCCCGGCGATGAGCCTTACGAGGGTGTTGAGCTTGGGTGCCTGCTTGGGCGGGCACTTCTTGGCCAGGTTGTAGGCGGCCTGCCATTCCTCGGGCGAAAACAGCAACGCCGCATCCAGGTCCGGGGCGGTGCGCCCCAGGCGCATGAGGCGAGCGATGCGCCAAGGGACGACCATGAACAGCACCAGCGCCTTCTCGATGCGCTCGACGGTCGACAACCGCAGCGCCTCGACACGACAGCCCTGCTTGAGGACCAAGAAAAACAGCTCGATCTCCCAGCGCGCACGATACCCATCCACCAGTTCGGCTGCGGCCTCGGAGTCCTTGACCTCGCGGTTGCCCAGCAGGCGCCATTCGATCGGCGTCTCGCCCGCGGGGCGTCGATCTCGGTGGCGATCAGACAGGTTAACCTCCAGCTACCCGCCCCGCCGATCCGAGAGCGAGACCCGTTTGACACGAAGCAGCTGGCCCACCGGCCGGGATTTGCGCTTCTTCGTCGGCGGCAGCACGAAGCTCAACTCCCCGAGCACGTCGGTGGCGCACACCTGCGCCCATAGCCTTCGACCCAGCGGGTACCTTCCCTCTGTCCCGGGCGCGTGCCGTCTTCGCCCTTCGGTTCGCACGCCCACATCCAGACATCGAGCACGCCCCCCCCCACCGGTCCGAACGCGGTCCGAACGGGGTCAGGTCTTTCCTTTTGCCCGCACACAACACAAGAACGGGTCTTGCAATCAAGCAAGGGACTCGGCGACTGGTTGCCTTTGCTCCGTACTTTCAGCACAATCAAGCCCAACTAGCGCCTCCGCCCGACCGCCCGTTGCCGCGCCGTCGCTGCGCTCCGGCTCGGCAACGGGCGGCGGGCCAGGCTTAACATTAGCCACAGCACACGAAACCACATTTCCGCAATCAGTTGACACCGCGTACAAAATTACATACGCTCAGGTGCATGAGTAGTGAGAAGCCGATATATTGGGTTGGCACAAGTTATCAAGATCTGGTTTCTTTTCCCGTCGGTGCAAAGCAACAAGCCGGCTACCAACTGCATCGTATTCAGCATGGCCTAGAACCAGAAAATTGGAAACCGATCGCAACTATCGGCGTCGGTGTTAAAGAAATCCGCATTAAGGAAAAAGAAGGTATATATCGTATAATTTACGTCGCGAAGTTTCAAGACAAGATATACATCCTGCATGCATTTCAAAAGAAATCACAAAAAACCCGAAAGCAAGATATAGACATTGCAAGAGTCCGTTATTCGGCAATAGCACGATAGAGTTTACAATGAATCAAGTAAATACTAGCATTCTACATGTCACCCGACCAGGGGCCAACATATTCGAAGAACTTGGCTTTCATAAGCATGAGGCGGAGAAGCTAAAAATAAAAGCGGAGCTTATGTGCAAGATAGCCGAATGGATACATGAAAAGGAACTGAAGCAAGAGGAAGCATCGACACTATTACATGTTACAAGGCCTCGCATCTCCGATGTGATGCGTGGGAAATCATCGAAATTCACCATTGATGCTTTAGTAGATATGCTAGAGCGAGCAGGCAAACATATCACAATAAATGTCAGTTAAGTGCGGCGAACAAGCCCGACGCCTTGGAGCCGCCTTCGCTATCGCTCGGGCGGCT
>CALOBA010000082.1:0-37269 GCA_942491465.1 uncultured Gammaproteobacteria bacterium | reverse complement strand
GATCGGATCATCGAGGATGAATACGGCCCCGGCCATGGCGGCGACGGCGGTGAGCGCGATGGGCTTGGCGCGGACGATGGCGGATTGGATCACGGCCTGCTCGAAGGCCAGGCCTTCGCGGACCTGCTGGTTGATGAAGTCCACCAAGAGGATGGAGTTGCGCACGATGATGCCGGCGAGCGCGATCATGCCGATCATGGAGGTGGCGGTGAACTGGGCGCCGAGCAGGGCGTGGCCGGGGAGGATGCCGATGATGGTCAGCGGGATCGGGGCCATGATGACCAGCGGGACCAGGTAGCTGCGGAATTGCGCCACCACCAGCAGGTAGATCAGGACGAGTCCGACGCCGTAGGCAATGCCCATATCGCGGAAGGTGTCGTAGGTGACCTGCCATTCGCCGTCCCATTTGACGCTGTACTGGTAGGGGTCGCTGGGCTGGCTGGCGTACCACTGCGGCAGTCCCAGCGCGTCGGTGAGTCGTGCGGAGATGGCGAACAGGCCGTACAGGGGGCTGTCGGTGGCGCCCGCCATGTCGCCGAGGACGTAGACCACGGGCAGCAGGTCCTTGTGGTGGATGCTCTGGGCGCGGGTGGTCTCGACGACCGTCACGATCTCCGAGAGCGGGACCAGATCGCCGGCCTCGGAGCGCACGCCGAGCGCCAGCACCTGCTCCAGGTCGGCCTTGTCGGCGTCGCTGTACTCGACGCGGATGGGCACGGCGTACTTGACGTTGGCCCCGTGCAGGAAGCTCATGTCCTCGCCGCCGAGCACGGTCTGCAGGGCCTCGGCGACGCTGGCCTGGGCGACGCCCAGACGCGCGGCCTTGGCGCGGTCGATGACCACCAGGGCCTTGGGGCCGGGGTGCTCCACCGAGTCGTCGATGTCGACGATGTCGGCGGTGTCGGCAAACACGGCCCGCACCTGGCGGGCGATTGCGGTCTGCCCCTGGTAGTCGATGCCGTAGACCTCGGCGACCAATGGGGACAGGACCGGCGGACAGGTGGGGATCTCCACCAGCTTGGCGTTGCCGCCGAGGCGCTCGGCGATGGCTTGGAGTGGCTCGCGCAGCGCAAGCGCGATGGCGTGGGAGCGCTCGTCACGATGGTGCTTGTCCACCAGGTTGACCTGGATGTCGCCTAGGTGGGCGCCCGCGCGCAGATAGTACTGACGTACCAGGCCGTTGAAGTTGATGGGGGCGGCGGTGCCGGCGTAGGCCTGGTAGTCGGTGACCTCGGGGGTCTGGGCCAGGTATTCGCCCATCTCCGAGAGCACGCGGGCGGTCTGCTCCAGGCTGGTGCCCTCGGGCATGTCCAGGATGACCTGGAATTCGCTCTTGTTGTCGAACGGCAGCATCTTGAGCACGACGGCCTGGGTGACCACCAGCATCATGGACGCGCCGATCAACAGCAGGATGCCCGCGAGCAGCAGCCAGCGGTTGCGCTGCCCGCGCCCGCCGCTGAGGAAGGGGCCGATCAGGCGGTTGAACAGCCCGCTCAGGAAGGACCCTGTGCCGCCGTGGTCGTGGGCATGGGCGTCGCCGGCGGCGAGCTGTGCCTGGTAGCGCCGCCCGAGCAGGGCATTGCTCATCCAGGGCGTGAATACGAAGGCGACCACCAGGGAGATGAGCATGCCGGTGGAGGCGTTGATGGGGATCGGGCTCATGTACGGGCCCATCAGCCCGGTGACGAAGGCCATCGGCAACAGCGCGGCGATGACGGTGAAGGTGGCCAGGATGGTCGGGCTGCCCACCTCGTCGACGGCGCCGGGGATCAGCTCGGGCAGGGTCTCCCCTGCCCCGCCGACGGCCCGCTTCAGGGCCAGCGCCATGTGGCGGTGGATGTTCTCGACCACGACGATGGCGTCGTCCACCAGGATGCCGATGGAGAAGATGAGCGCGAACAGGCTGACCCGATTGAGGGTGAAGCCCCAGGCCCAGGAGGCGAACAGGGTCAGCGCCAGGGTGACGACGACGGCGGCGCCGACGATGATGGACTCGCGCCAGCCAATGGCCAGCAGCACCAGCGCAATGACGGAGACGGTGGCGAAGGCGAGCTTGGTGATCAGCTTCTGCGCCTTGGCATCGGCGGTCTCGCCGTAGTTGCGGGTGATGCTGACCTCCACACCCTCGGGGATGAAGGTGCCCTGCAGCTGGGCGAAGCGCTCGACCACGCGCTCGGCGATGTCGACGGCGTTGCGACCCTCCTGCTTGGCCACGGCGATGGTGACCGCCGGCGTGGAGCAGCCGACGGCGAGCACACAGGGGCCGCCGTCGGCGGCATCCGCGGACAGGTCCATGTCGGCATGCAGCGGCGAGCCCTTGCCCATGCCCGTCCAGACGTAGGTCTGCGGCCGCTCCGCACCGCGGGCGATCTCGGCCACATCGCGCAGATACACCGGCCGACCGCCGTGCAGGCCCACCACCAGGGCGCCGATCTCCTCGGGGCTGGTCAGGAAGGTGCCGGCCTGCACCAGCACCTCGGTGTTGTCGCGCACGGTGGCGATGTCGTCACGGGTCAGATTGGCCGATTGCAGGGCGCGGCGCAGATCGGTCAGATCGATGTCGTGGGCGGCCAGGGCCTGGGGGTCGAGCACGACGCGCACGGCCTGGCGCGGGGCGCCGACGGTGTAGACGTCGCGGGTGCCGGGCACGCGTTTGAGCTCTTCCTCGATGGCGTGGGCGACCTGGCCCAGCTCGTAGGCCCCCTTGCCCTCGCGCGACCATAGGGTCGCGGTAAGGATGGGCACGTCGTCGATGCCCTTGGGCTTGATGATGGGCTCGCCGACGCCGAGGTTGGGCGGCAGCCAGTCGGCGTTGGCGCGCACCTTGCTCGACAGCCGCACGATGGCTTCGGTGCGGTCCTCGCCGACCTTGAACTGGACCGTGACCAGGGCCATCCCCGGGCGCGAGACCGAGTAGATGTGCTTGACGCCCTTGATCTCGGAGAGGACCTGCTCGGCGGGGCCGGCCACCAGGTGCTCGACCTCAGCGGCCGAGGCGCCGGGGAACGGGATGATCACGTCGGCGAAGGTGACGTTGATCTGCGGCTCTTCCTCGCGCGGGGTCACCAGCACGGCGAACAGCCCCAGCAGCAGGCCCACCAGGGCCAGCAGCGGGGTGATCTCGGTGGATTGGAAGCGCGCGGCGATGCGCCCGGACAGGCCGCGGCGCTCGCCCCCGCTCGCGGCGGGGTCGGTGGTGCTCGGCTCAGTCATCGTGGTGCCCCCCGGCCAGGCGCATGCGCTCGCGGACCTGCTGCTTGAGCACCACGCCGGCGGCGATGGGGTCCAGGGCCACCCGCTCATCGGCATCGAGGCCGGCGAGGATGGCCAGGTCGTCACCGAAGGCACGGCCGACGCGGACCTGGCGGAAGCGCACCTGGCCGCCGGCACCCACCACGTAGACGCCGGTCACCTCGGAGCGATGCACCACCGCCGATTGCGGCACCAGCAGCTCGTCACGCTCGCCGGTGACGATCCCGGTCTTGACGTACATGCCGGGGAACAGCCCCTCGGGCTGGCCTTCCAGGTCCACGCGGACCTCGAAGCTGTTCGACGCGGCATCGGCAAACGGGAAGATGGTCACCTCACCGACGGCGACGGGCTCGCCACCGGGGCCATAGACCCGCACCCGACGCTCGGCGCGCAGGGTCGGGATCAGGCTCTGGGGCACGTCCAGGCTGACCCGCAGCTGCTCCAGCGAGACCCCGCTCATCACCGGCTGGCCAGGGCCGGCCACCTCGCCGATCTCCACATGGCGCTCGGTGACGATGCCCGAATAGGGCGCGCGAATCTGGGTATAGGCGAGCTGCTCGCGGGCCTGGTGCAGCGCGGCCTGGGTCGAGTCGAGCCGCGCCTGGGCCGCCGTCAGCTCGGCCTTGGCCTGGTCCATGGCCGAGGCCGAGACGTTGTTCTTGGCGAACAACCCGGCGACGCGCTGGTGCTCGTCGCGGGCCTGCTCCAGCCGGGCGCTGGCGGACTTCAGCTCCGCCGCCGCCTGGGCGAGGCGGGCGCGGTGCTCGGTGTCCTTGAGCTGGACCAGGACGGAGTCCTTCTCGACCAGGTCGTCGACGTCATAGAAGATCGCCGCGACCTGGCCTTGGGTCTGGGCCGAGACCGTCGTGCGATTGACCGCCTCGACCACGCCGTCGAGCCGATATTCCCGCGGGATAGGCTCGATGCGGGCCTGCGCCGTAGCCAGGCCGTCGGCCTCGGGATCAGCACCCGCGGCGGGGCCGACCGCAATCAGCAGTGCGACCAACAGGGATTTGTCAAGGATAGATAGGGACATGGTTGATGCACCTCAAAACGTTAGCTTGCGTCTATATTAGCGTTTACTAATATATTTGCAAGGGCATTTGTCGGCCCCGATGCACCCTAAGTCAAGGTTCAGCAACAAGTGGTGCAGGCGCAACCACGAAACGGCCAATCAAAAGGTTCAGCGAGCGGGCGTCTGCGCCACTTGTTGCTGAACCGATCCTAAGCCGGACGGCCGTCGCGCCAGCGGATGCCGGCCGGGCCCGCATCAGGCGTGCAGTTCCCCCGGCGGCACCCCCCGATTGCCCTCCAACATCCGCCGCAGTCGATCCGGATCATGCTTGGCGGTCTGCACATACTCGTCGAGCAGCGCGTCCCAGCCGGGTCCGCCGAACCGGCGCAGCCGGTCCAGCGCCACCAACAGCAGCTTGGCGGCCGCACGCAGCTCGCGCTGATCGCCTTCGTGATAGTGCTCCACCAGGTCCTCATACAGGTGCTCGACGCGTTCCAAAGGGGTCATACTCGGCTCCGGGATGGTTCAGGTCTTCGATGGTTGATCCGCGGGGAATTCTTACACAGCGTCGACCCCGGCTGTCCGACGGCGCGGGACGGATACGCCTTGCATCGTCCACACCCGCCCATCGGCGCCATTGTCGGGGCGCGCGATGCCTTATTATGGACCAGCCGTTCCGCCCGGACCCCGCCGCGCAGCCGGCCCGCGTCGGCGGTGACCTTTCGCCGCAGCCCCATCGGAAGCCATCATGCCCAGCACCCTTCGTCACATCCCCGACCGTTGGCTCCTGCCGGCCCTGCTGCTGCTGTCGATCACGGCCGGGAGCATCGGCTGGAGCACCTGGCAATGGCTGCGGGACAATGCGCTGGTTCAGACCGAGTTCACCCTCGACGGCATCACCCAATCCCGGGTCGAGCAGCTTAGCCGCTGGCGCGCCGACCAGCTGGCCAACGGTCGTGAGATCGCCCGCGACCCGCTGGTGGCCGCCATCGCCCTGGAGACCCTGGCCGGCTCCGCCGACAGCCGCAACGCCCTGCGCCGCTGGATGCATGCCCAGCGCATGGGCCATGGCTACTCCGAGGTCATGGTGTTCGACATCGACATGAACCTGATCGCGGCCTTGCCCGAGGTCGACCATGGGCTGGACGCCGAGCGCGCGGCCATCGCCCGCCGGGCCATCACCACCGGCGAGCCGCTGCTGACCGGCCTGCACCTGCACATCGACCCTGGCGATCAGGGCGGCAACGGGCGCCACATCGCCATGATCATCCCATTGCTCGGGGCGCTGGCCGGCGACGATCCGACCACCCACGCCCTGGTCAGCCCCGGCACGGCCACCGGCGTTGTCGTGCTGCGCAAAGACCCGACCAAGAGCATCGAGCCACTGCTGCACGCCTGGCCGTTGCCGGAGATCGACGGCGAGACCCTGCTGCTGCAGACCACGCTCGAGCCGCAGCTGATCACCGACCCCCGCCGCCGTCGCGCTGTACCCGAGGGACAACCGCAGCCCGGCTTCGGGCTGTCGATGGCCGGTCGCCCCGAACTCGGCGCGTTCATGTTCATGCTGCCGGTCACCGACCTCTGGGGCCGCGCCGCCTATGCGGTGATGCAGGACGTCCCCGACAGCGACTGGCAGGTGCTCACGGTCGCACCTGCGGACCAGCTGTTGGCGCCGGTGCGCGGCACCGGGCTCGCCCTGCTGGCCTTGATCGGGCTGGCCGCAGCGACCCTGACGGCGCTGTTTGCGGTCATCACCTGGCGGCGCCGGGTACGCGAGCTGCACGATCGCTATCAGAGCGAGCGCGAGCAGCGCCGGCTGGCCGAGGCCCTGCGCGAGACCGATACCCAGCTGCAAGCGTTCTTCAACGACTCCTTCACCGGCATGGCCGTGCTCGACCCGGACCAGCGCTGGCGGCGCGTCAACCCGTCCATCTGTCGCATCCTCGGCTACGAGCCGGATGCGCTGATGCAGACCAACCTGAGCAGCCTGCTCCACCCCGATGATGTGCAACGCTGCCAGCGGGAGATCGCCCGCATCGCGCGCGCCGAGGTCGACGACTGCGCCCTGGGCATGCGGCTCTTCCGCCACGACGGGCGCACCCTGCACGGCTATCTCACCGTGCACGCGGTGCGCCGTGCCGACGGCACCGCGGCCCATCTGCTGCTGCAGCTCGCCGATCTCAGCGACCGCATGGAGATCGATCAGCTCTATCAGGCACTGATGGAGACCAGCAGCGAAGGCTTCTGGTTGATGGACGGCGACGGACGCCCGCGCGAGATCAACCAGGCCTACTGTCGCATGAGCGGCTATCGGCGCGACGAACTGCTCGGCATGTCCGTCGCCGAGCTGGAGGCCAACGAGGGCCCCGACGAGATTCGGGCCCACGTCGCCCGGGTCAAGGAGCAGCGGGTGGACCGCTTCGAGACCCGGCATCGGTGCAAGGACGGCGGTCTTGTGGACGTGGAGATCAGCGCCAGCTGGAGCGACTTCGAGGGCGGGCGCATCTACGTCTTCCTGCGCGACATCACCGGGCGCAAGCGCATGGAGCAGGCCCTCGCCACCGAGCGCAGCCAGCTCCAGTCCCTGTTCGATGGCGTCGACTCCCTCATCTATGTCGCCGATCCGGTCAGCTACGAACTGCTCTACGCCAACGGCTATCTGCGCGACCACTTCGACCCCGAACCCCTAGGCAAACTGTGTTACAAGGTGCTGCAAGACCGCGATACCCCCTGCCCGTTCTGCACCAACGACAAGATCTTCGGCGAGTACATGGGACGGAGCTACACCTGGGAGTTCCAGAACGAGGTCACCCGGCGCTGGTTCCGCTGCGTGGACAAGGCCATCACCTGGTCCGACGGTCGCCTGGTGCGCTTCGAGCTGGCCAGCGATATCACCGACGAGCGCCGCATGGACCAGCAGCGCATCCAGCTGGAGAAGCTGGGCTCCCTGGGCCAGCTCACCGCCGGTGTCGCCCATGAGCTGAACAACCCGCTGATGGGCATCATCAACAGCGTACAATATTGTCTGGAAGAGCTGCCCGACGACCACGACTGCCATGAGGTCCTTACCGATGCCGAGCACCAGACCCGCCGCTGCATGGGCATCGTGCACAGCCTGCTGGCCTTCTCGCGCAGCGGCGACGACAGCCACCAGGGCTTCCGCCGCGCAGACCCGCGGGACATCGCCGAGCGAGTGATCCGGCTGTTGGACTACCGCTCGCGCAAAGAGCATGTCAAGATTGCGTTGGATG
Source organism: uncultured Gammaproteobacteria bacterium (assembly GCA_942491465.1). Classification (GTDB taxonomy): domain Bacteria; phylum Pseudomonadota; class Gammaproteobacteria; order Chromatiales; family Chromatiaceae; genus CALOBA01. Next base: position 29,751 of record CALOBA010000082.1, on the reverse strand, counting down.
CCGCCCCGGACCTGGGCGAGGTCGTCCTGCAGCCGGAGCGCTTCGAGCAGCTGCTGGTGAACCTGATGACCAACGCCCTCGACGCCGTCGGCGACAGCGACCATAAAGACATCGGCATCCGTCTCGCCCGCGATTCCGGGCGCTTCATCGCCGAGGTCAGCGACACCGGACCGGGCATCCCGGATGCGGTCCGCGAACGGATCTTCGAGCCCTTCTTTACAACCAAACCGACCGGCAAGGGCACCGGTCTTGGACTGTCCACCAGTTGGTCCATCGTCGCCGACCATGGCGGCCAGCTGGACATCTTCAGCCGCAACGGCCGAGGGACGCGCATTACCGTGACCATCCCGATTGACCTGGCAACCGACTAGACCGCAGACCGATGAATCAAAAGCGCATCCTGATCATTGACGACGACGAGGCCGTTCGCAAGGCCTTCGCGCTGGCCCTGCGCCGCAGCCCCTACGCGCTGATCGAGGCGGCCACCGGCGAAGAAGGCGCCGAGCTGGCAATACAGGAGCCCGTTGATCTGGTCTATCTGGACCTGCGAATGCCCGGCATCGACGGCGTCGAGACCCTGCGCCGCATCCGCGCGGTCAAGCCCGACCTGCTGGTCTATATCGTCACCGCCTTTCACCGCGAGTTCTTCGACGACTTGGTGACCGCCCGCAGCCAGGGGCTGCGCTTCGAGCTGATGCGCAAGCCGCTGGAGCGTGCGCAGATCATCAGCATCACCGATGGCGTGCTCGGCGGGAATCCGGACGCGCCGGAGTAGTCCGATGACGGCAACCGACAAGGGGGCCCCGAACATGCTGAACCTCAAGCTCTATGTGTCCGGCATGCCGCCGGCGGCGCAGCAGCAAGTCCGGCAGCTGCGCAAGATCCTGGACGCCGAATTCGCCGAAGACTACCAGCTGGAGGTCTACGACATCTTCGACCACGCCGATGAGGCCTACGAAGACACCATCTACGCGACGCCGACCCTGCTGCGCCAGCTACCGCCACCGGTGGTGCGCATCATCGGGGATCTCAGTGACCGCGAGCGGGTGCTGGTCGGGCTCAATCTCGAGCCGCCGGCGGTCGTTCCCCAGGCCCCTCAAGCCCCCCAAGCCCCTCAAGACAACGAGGCAAGCGACTGACCATGTTCATCGCCATGAGCCGCTTCACCGTCACTCCAGGCATGGAGACGGCGGTGGAGCGGGCATTTCAGAACCGCCCCCATCTGGTCGACACGGCCGCCGGCTTTCTCCGCATGCAGGTGCTGCGACCCACCGCAAACCCCTGCGAGTTTGCGCTGATCACCGAGTGGCGGGACGCCGACGCCTACCACACCTGGTACCGCGGCCACGCCTACAAGGACTCCCACGCCCTGATCCCCGAAGGCTTGAAGCTGGAGCCGGACAGCACCCGGATCGAGACCTTCGAGCGGCTTTGCGATTAAGGCGATTTCTGTCCGAAAATCCCGAGACCACTTGAACGTCGCCGATCGCTGCTCTGCGCGTCCTCCGTGTGTCAGCGTCTCTGCGGTCAGTCCCCCTGGCGGTCGCGGAGCCCATGCGGCTTCGCTATAGCGCTCAAGCGCGCTCCGCGTTCTCCGGCAACACGATGTTCAGCTCCAAGATCTCCTGATCCTCCTCCTGCTCGTAGTTGACCGAGATGGCGTTCACGTCCACCTCGACATACTTGCGGATGACGGCCAGGATCTCCTGCTGGAGCTTGGGCAGGTAGGATGGACGATCGCGCACGCGTCGGTCGTGGGCGACCAGGATCTGGAGCCGCTCCTTGGCAACAGCGGCCGAGCCCTTCGGCCGACCAGCGCGGAAATAGTCGAGCAGGCCCATGGATCAACCCCCGAAGATGCGGCTGAAAAACCCCTTCTTGGTGCCGTCGATGAAGCGCATCGGCACCTCGTCGCCAAGATAGCGCGCGACCATGTCGCCATAGGCCTGACCGGCCTCGGATTCATGATCGAGAATGACCGGCACGCCCGCGTTGGAGGCGTTGAGCACGGCCTGCGACTCGGGGATGACCCCGAGCAGATTCAGCGACAGGATCTCCTGCACATCATCCACGCTCAGCATCTCGCCGCGCTCCACCCGATCGCCGGAGTAGCGCGTCAGCAGCAGATGCTCGCGGATCGGCTCGGCGCTGGTCTCGGCGCGGCGGGATTTGCTCGACAGGATGCCGAGCATGCGGTCGGAGTCGCGCACCGACGAGACCTCGGGGTTGGTGACCACCACGGCGTCGTCGGCGTAGTACATGGCCATGGTCGCCCCGTGCTCGATACCGGCGGGGGAGTCGCAGACGATGTAGTCGTGCCCCTGCCCCAGGTCCTCCAGCACCTTGCCGACGCCCTCCTTGCTCAGCGCGTCCTTGTCGCGGGTCTGCGAGGCCGGCAGCACGTAGAGATTGTCGCAGCGCTTATCGCGGATCAGGGCCTGGTTCAGGTTCGCCTCGCCGTTGATGACGTTGACGAAGTCGTAGACCACGCGCCGCTCGCAGCCCATGATCAGATCCAGGTTGCGCAGACCGACGTCGAAGTCGATGACCACGGTGCGATGACCGCGCTGCGCCAGCCCCATGGCCATGGCCGCAGCGGTCGTGGTCTTGCCGACGCCTCCCTTACCGGAGGTGATGACGATGATTCTGGCCAACGGTGCGTCCTCCTCTGGACAGCGGTGGTTAGTCGAATGACAGACCCGGCGACCGAACAGGCCCCGGGTCCGGCGAATCGGGATCGGCTCAGAGCGGCTCGATGCGCAGGACCTCGTGATCGAGGTAGATCTGCACTCGATGACCCTTCAGCTCGGCCGGTATGCTCTCGCTGACCCGGTAATGACCCGCCACTGAGACCAGCTCGGCCTGCAGCTCGTGGCAGAAGATTCGGGCGCTGGTGTTGCCCTTCAGCCCGGCAATGACCCGGCCGCGCAGCGCGCCGTAGACATGGATGTTGCCATCGGCCATCAGCTCGGCACCGGGATTGACGGCGGCGATCACGGTGAGATCGCCGCCGGCGGCATACACCCGCTGGCCCGAGCGCACCGGCCGCGTGATCAGCGTCGGCCCGGTCTCGATACCCACCGGTGCGGCGGGCGGCGGCGGCGCTGCGCCCACCGGGTCCGGCACGGCGCCGTGCTCGGCCGCAAGCTGCGGACCGACGTCACGACGCTTCGGCCGCAAGGTATCGCCGAGGATGGCCAGCTCCATCGCCTTGGCCGCCTCCTGCTGGGCGCTGCTGCCGCCGCGCACGCCGACCGGGATCATGCCCAGCCCGCGCAGCAGGCCCACCAGCTGCGGAAAGCCGACCTCGGCATCGGCCTCGCTCAACGCCGCGAGGTCCACGACCACCGGCGTGTGCAGAAAGAAGGTCGGCGCCTGGGCGACCTTGGCCTCCAGCTGGGCGGCGATGTCGTCCATGTCGAGGGCAAGGAGCCGGATTACCGGCAGCGTAAAGGTATCGGCCTTCAGCTCGAAGGCACTGGCGGTCTGTAACGGATCTGGGCTGGCGGCCATGTCGGCGAACGGTGCTCCCTCAGCGGGTGGGTGCGGCAAAGGTGCGCGCCGGCCGGGGTCGGCCGTGCGCGGGCGCTATGCTAACGCCTCCCGCGCGGCGCGGGAAGCGGCGAATTGGGCGAATGGCCATGGGCTCAGCCCGGGGGCCAGCGCAGCGGACGCCCGCCGAGCACATGCACGTGCAGATGGAAGACGGTCTGACCGGCCTCGGCGTTGCAGTTGATGACGGTGCGGTAGCCGCGCTCGGCAATCCCCTCCTGGCGGGCGACCTTGGCCGCGGCCAAAAACAGCTTGCCGACCAGCTCGGCATCGCCCTCACTGACGTCGTTCAGGGTCCGTATGGGCTTGCGCGGGATGACCAGGATATGGGTCGGGGCCTGGGGACTCAGGTCGCGAAAGGCGACGCAGGCGTCGTCTTCATAGACGATGTCGGCGTCGATCTCGCCGGCGGCAATCTTGCCGAAGATGGTCTCGGACATGGGCTCTCCTCGTCGGGTCTTTGCGGTTCGCTGGGTAGGCTTGGATGCGCGGCCGGTCAGGTCAGCCCCATCCGCCCGCTGAAGGCATGCGCCAGGGTGCCGCCGTCGACGTGATCGAGCTCGCCGCCGAGGGGGACGCCATGGGCGATGCGGGTCACCGGAACCTGCGCCTCCCGCGCCAGCTCGGCGACGTAGTGCGACGTGGCCATGCCCTCGATGGTGGGACTGATGGCCAGGATCAGCTCACCGATCTCCTGCTCGCCGAGCCGCCCCTGCAACCGGTCCATGCCGAGTTCCTCGGGGCCGATGCCGTCGAGCGGCGACAGGCGGCCGCCGAGGACGAAATACAGGCCGCGAAAGTCGGTCGCCTGCTCGATGGCGGCCACGTCCGAGGGCTGCTCGACGATACACAGGGTTCGACGGTCCCGGCTGGGGTTGCCGCAGAGGCGGCAGACGGCGACCTCGCTGAGGCTGCGGCACTGCTCGCAGCGACCCACCCGCTGCATGGCGTCGGCCATGACCACCGCCAAGTGCCGGCCGGCCTCCCGATCGCGCTGCAACAGGTGAAAGGCCATACGCTGCGCCGACTTGGGCCCAACCCCCGGCAGGCAGCGCAGGGCCTCGATCAGATCGTCTACCAAGCCATGGTGATGCATCGCTGAACCTGCGGTGAATGTACCGACACGACCGGCCGGGGCTTGCCGCGCAGCCTGCCGATGATCAGAACGGCAGCTTCATCCCCGGCGGCAGCGGAATGCCGGCGGTGATATCGGCCATGGTTTCCTGGACCTTCTCGCCCACGCGCTTGACGGCGTCATTGGCCGCCGCGGCGATCAGATCCTCGAGCATCTCCTTGTCCTCTTGGAGCAGCGACGGGTCGATCTCCACCCGGCGGCACTCGTGCCGGCCGTTCATGGTGATCTTGACCATGCCGCCGCCGGACTCGCCCACCACCTCTTCGCGCCCCAGCTGCTCCTGTGCGCTCTTCATGTCCTCCTGCATCTTCTGCGCCTGCTTCAGCATTCCGCCCAGACCTTTCATGGATTACCTCTTCAATCGTTCAACATGCTCAAAATCGGCCACGCCGCCGCAGCGGCGGGCCTCGGGGCAGGCGGCGCGGGGGACCGCGACCGCCCGGTCGTCACATCGCGCGAATGCTCCCGCTGAGCCATTCGGCGTTGAATCTCGCGCGCAGGGCACCCGCCACCGGGTCCTGCTGCATGGCCCGCTCCGCCTCGGCTTGACGCTCGGCGTCGAGGCGACGCTTGCGCTCGGCGGGCGTCTCCGCCGGCGGGCGGGCTTGGTCGATCAGCAGCGACAGCGGCCGCTCCAGGACCCCGGCCAGCGTTGCGCCAAGCCGCTGCTCGGCGCCGGCGACCCGCATGGTCGCCGCCGACGGGTCGAGCACCAGATGCAGCCGATTGCCGTCCCATCCGCCGAAGGCACAATGCTGGGCGAGTTGGCCCTCCAGCCCCTCCAGGCCCATCTGCGCGACCAGCCGATGCCAGTCCTCGGCGACCTCCAGCATCGATGCCGGGGCCGCCAGCGCCAGCGCGGTGGCACCTTCGGCCTGCACGGCGACCGCCCGGGCTGGCGGTGCCGCGGGGCTTGCGGTCGGCTCGGGCTTGGGGGCCGGCGGCGACGGCGGCGGCGATGCGGACTTGGCGGCGACGTCGGCCACCGCCTTGCCAGGGCCCGGCCCGCGGCTCGGACCGGTCACGGGGCGAAATGCCAGGGCGCGCAGCAGCACCATCTCCAGCCCGGTACGCGGGTCGGGGGCAAGGGGCAGATCCTGCTGACCGATCAGCAGCACCTGATAGAACAACTGGATATCTTCGGCGGAGATGGCCGCCGCCAGCGCACGGATACGCTCGGCGTCTGCGGCCTCGTCCGCCAGCGAGTTCGGCACCTGCTGGCAAAGCGCGATGCGGTGCAGCTGATCGAGCAGCGCGGCCAAGACGCCGCTGAAGTCCGGCGTCAGCTCCGCCAGCCGTGCGATCAGCGCGAGCACGCCTGCGCCGTCGCCGCGACCGAGGGCGCCCACCAGATCCAGGGCCATATCGGCACCGTAGCTTCCCAACATGGCGCGCACGTCGTCGACGCGGACCTCGCCGGCACCAAAGGCGATGGCTTGATCGAGCAGGCTGAGACCATCGCGCATGCTGCCGTCGGCGGCGCGGGCGAGCTGCACCAGCGCGGCCTCCTCGAAGCCGACGCCCTCGGCCTCCAGCACGACCCGGAACTGACGCACGATCTCCTCGGGCAGCAGCCGCTTGAGATTGAACTGCAGGCAGCGCGACAGCACGGTCGCCGGGAGCTTCTGCGGGTCCGTGGTCGCGAGGACGAACTTCACATGCGCCGGCGGCTCCTCCAGGGTCTTCAGCAGCGCGTTGAAGCTGCTGGCCGAGAACATGTGCACCTCGTCGATCAGATAGACCTTGAAGCGCCCGCGGATGGGGGCGAAGGGCACGTTGTCGAGCAGCTCACGGGTCTGGTCGACCTTGGTGCGCGAGGCCGCATCCACCTCCAACAGGTCCACGAAGCGACCCTCGTCCACCTCCCGGCAGGTATCGCAGACGCCACAGGGCTCGGCCCCGACCCCGGTCTCGCAGTTCAACGCCTTGGCGAGGATGCGCGCGAGGGTGGTCTTGCCGACGCCGCGGGTGCCGGTGAACAGGTAGGCGTGATGGAGCTGCCCCCGGTCGAGGGCATTGCGCAGCGCGCGCACCACATGCCCCTGCCCTACCAGGTCGTCGAATCGGCGAGGGCGCCATTTTCGGGCGAGAACCTGGTAGGCCATGGGTGAATTCTGGGGCGGGTTTCAGTGGGTCGGTTGGCGACGGCACGGGTCGGCAACGATGACGACCGGCGGCCTGCACGCGCAAGGCGACGCTGGCCTGCGGCCTGGAGCATCGGCAACGCACAAGATCAAGATTGGGAGGCGGACCACACCAGCCACACCCCGGCACACGCGACCACCGCTGCGGCTGCTCCCTTCCGGGCCTGACCGGGTTCACGACTTGGCGTTGCGGGGGGACCAGTGCAGCCCACCATTAACGTGGCGGCCCGAACTCGGTCGGGCCAAGGCGAGAAAGGTAGCAGAGCCCCCGGGTCAGCACAAGACCCAAAGCCCTGCGGATCTCCCCAACGGGGCTCGGCGCCTCCCCGTCGCCGACGACGCTTAAGGCTCCAGCGGGACCCCCAAACGCTGCCGCCAGCCCGACGGAGACCCGGCGTCGGCCTCGTCAGGTTCCTTGCGCGACTCGGCATCGGGCCGCTCGCGAGCGGCTTGCTCCTCGCGCTGCTTGCGCCCCGCCTCCTGACGCTGCCGGTCCTGGCGCGCGCGCGCGCCCATGGACCGAGAGCGCTGCTCGGCCTCACGACGGGTCGCATCGTCGGGCCCCGCATCCAGAGACATACTGCGTACATCCTTGTCCTGCAGGTCCGGCGGCGGCACCGAGGAATAGGTCACACCCCCGTCGGCGTCGATGCTCTTGTAGACCTTCTCTGCGGCCACCGCGACCGCCGCCAGGCCCATCAGCACGAGCGCCGCGGCAACGGTCTTGACAAGGGACTGACACATGCGCACAACCTCCCGGTCTGTCTTGGGGCGAAGCCTCTGCAGCCGGGCGCAGCCCAGGCCCAACTGGAGACCTGTTCAAGTGCTCGACCGGCCATCGCGGCCGGGTCGAGCCGCTTCGCCCGGAGCCCGTTCAGAAGTCGCCGGTGGCGCCGGCGGTGATGATCGACAGCATCTCGCCATTGATGGTGATCGCGATCGCCTGCAACCGCGGCGGCAGCGCGTAGGCGTTGATGATCATGTCGAGGTTGAGCATCTCCAACCAGATGCGCCCGTCGCCGTCCTCCACCAGCGCGATCCGGCATGGCATATAGGCCGCGTAGATGGTGTTGAACTTGACCATCTCGATGGCGTCTTCCGGATCGCAGAACTGGAAGATCTCCAGGCGCGGCGCCTCGGCGCCGCGGGCTCGCAGTTCCCCGCCGACGTCCTGGCGGCCGACGAGCTTCATATTCAGCTCCGCCGCCTTGGAGAGCATGGCGTCGATGGCGTCCTCGGGCGTGACCCCTTCGGACAGGCTCATTTTTAGGACGGTCTGACCGATCTCGTACATATTGACCTCGGGCGGCGCGACCTCGGACTGGGCGAGGATCGGCAGGCCGAGCAACAGGGCGGCGGCGATGGCGATGATTCGGATACGCATGTTCGTGACTCCTGAGGTGATCGGCACGGCCCGCAGGGGCCCGTGCGCGCGACTTGTCGTTGTCATTTGCCGGTGTCGGCGTCGGCGGACTCAATGTCGTCGAGACTGGCGATGAAGGCGAGGATGTCGAGCAGATCCTCGTCGTCGTAGTCGACGAAGGTCTCGTCTTCGGGGTCGTCGGCATGGATGCGCTCGCCGTTCTTGAACAACGCGATCTGGCGCAGCAGGTACTCGTGATATTGGCCGCGCAGCGGCGGCGACTCCTTGCGCGTCTTGCCCTCGGCCTTGCGGCCGTGACAGGTCTTGCAGTCGCCCTTGTACAGGCGCTTGCCGCTGCGCACGCTGCCGTCCTCCGGTCCCGGCACGTCCAGGGGATAGGCGTCGGCCAGGTCGATATCGGAGATGTAGGCGGCCAGGTCCATCAGATCCTGCGTATCGGCGACCTGCAGCCCGCCGACCACCAGCATCGCCGAGTAGCTGCGCTCGTCGTTCTTATAATCGCGCAGCGCATTCATTAAATAATATTCCGGCATGCCGGCGATGCGCGGGTACTTACCGCCGAGGATGCCCTGGCCGTAGTGACCATGACAGAGGGCGCATTGGCGGAACATGACCTCGCCGTTGGCCGGGTCGGGCTCGTAGTCTTCGTCATCGTCGGCGGCCAGGGACAGGCCGGCCGGCAGTACAAGCAGTAGTGCCAGTATCAGGGGCATCAGGGGCATCGGGTCTCACTCCGTTCTTCTTTGGTGGGTGCCGTACCTGCATCAGGCAGGGCACGATGGTCTGCGAAGCCGGACCAGCCCGAAGGCCCGGGCACTCGGCCCCGGCCACCGCGCTGGTCATGCTCGCGGCGCGGCTAACATAGAAGATCATACCGAGCGCTGCAACCGCGCACAAAACCCTGAGATTCGGCGAATTTCTGCACCTATCGGCGATCAGCACGGGCGCTCGGGCCGCAGACCGGCGGCGTCACCCGCCCCGCAGCTGCGCGAGCAGGCCCTCCGCGGTCTGCCAGCCGCTCTCCAATGCCCAGTGGATCGACGGCGGGGCACGATGCTCACCGCAGACCCAAAGCCAGTCCTGCACTCGCCCGGCGCGCTCCGGCCAGGACACCGGCGGGTACTGCGCCGGCAACGCGTGGGGCAGCCGGTAGACGGCAAGCCGGCGCCAGCCGCCGACCACCGGCCCGAACCAGTCCGCCAGCTCGCGGCGAACCACCGTCTCCAACGCATCCGGGTCGTGCTCGGCGCCGAAGACGTTGACCGCGATCAGCGCCTCGTTGGGCGGCGCATAGGCGGCAGACAGGCTGCTCGGACAGAGCAGGCTGTTCACCACCCCGGCGCCGGTGCCGTTGAGCACCAGATAGGGGCCGCTGACCGGCGGCTCGGCGGCGGCAAAGTACAGACAGGTGGTGCCGCGGGTCTCGCCGGGCTCGGTGCCGAGCAGCCGCGCGGTCTCGCGCCCGTCGCAGGCAATGACGATCGCGCGGGCGCGCAGCCGCTCGCCGCCGGCGAGCACCGCCTGGCCATCCATCAAGCGCTCCACCCGGCTGTGCAGCCGAATGCTCTCGGGGGCCAGACGATCGGCGATCTGCAGCGGCAGCTGCTCCATGCCACGGGCCGGCAGGGCCGTGTCGCCGAGGGCGAAGGCGCGGAACACCAGCTCGAAGGCCCGGCTGGAGACTTCAAGTTGCGGCTCGAAGAACACGCCGGAAAAGAACGGCTTGAAGAACCGCTCCTGGATGCGGTCCGAAAAGCCGCGCTGGCGCAGCAGCTCAAGCGCCGTGCTCTCGGGGCGGTGGTACAGCGCCCTCAGGTCACCCCGCAGCGCACGCTGACGCAGGCCGGCAAGCCGCAGTTTGTCCGCGAGCGAACCGATGGGCGAGGCGAGCATCTCCGGGATCGCCAGGGGTCGGCGCCAGATGTCGCTGACACGGTGGAAGCGGTCGCCGACCCGGACCATGGCGCCGGGATAAAACGGGCGCAGGTCCAAGGCCTCGTAGTCGAGGAGATGCCGCGCCCGCGGATACCAGGTCTGCAGCACCTGAAAGCCGCGATCGAACAGGAAGCCGTCGCGATGGTCGCTGGCGATGCGCCCCCCCGGGCGGTCGGCCGCGTCGAGCAGGATCGGCTTGATGCCGCCTTGCTGCAGCCGCAGTCCGCAGGCCAGGCCGGAGAGCCCGGCGCCGATGATGATGACATCTGCATCCACGTTGGCGGTTACCCCATCGGTTGGTTATCGTAGGTAGGATTGGCGATGGTCTTTACCGCAAAGCGGCCGGAAACGCAAAGGCCGCGTCGCGGCAACATCCCGATCATCGCCCCCGCCGGCGAGCGCTTGACCACCCCTACGGAATCCAAAACGTCATGGAAACCATCCTGTTCGGTCTGGACTGGCAAGGCTGGCTCAGCATTGCAGTCGTCGTATTCTGTTTCGTGCTGTTCGCCCGCTCGCGGGTCGCCCCCGACATCGTCACGTCCGGCGCCCTGACGCTGCTCCTGGTCAGCGGCGTGCTCACCGCGGACGAGGCCCTGGCGGGCTTTTCCAATCCGGGGATGCTCACCGTCGCGGTGCTCTATGTGGTCGTCACCGGCCTGACCGAGACCGGCGCCGTGGGCTGGCTCGGCAAGGCGCTGCTCGGCCGGCCCCGCGGCGAGGACCACGCCCGGCTTCGGCTGATGGTGCCCACGGCGGCGCTGAGCGCGTTTCTCAACAACACGCCGGTGGTGGCGATCTTCATCCCGGCGGTCATCGACTGGGCCAAGCGCCACCAACTGCCGCTGTCGCGGCTGCTCATACCCCTGAGCTACGCCAGCATCGCCGGCGGCACCTGCACCCTGATCGGCACCAGCACCAACCTGGTCGTAGATGGAATGTTTACATCCCGCGGCGGCGCCGGGCTCGGGCTGTTCGAGCTGGCCTGGATCGGCATACCGGTGGTCGTCACGGTCATGCTGTTCCTGCTGCTGGCCGGGCGCTGGCTGCTGCCGGCACGGACCTCCGCCACCGAGAGCTTTGAGGATGTGCGCCGATACACGGTCGAGATGCTGGTGCAGCCCGACAGCCCACTGGCGGGCAAGAGCGTCGAAGCGGCCGGCCTGCGCCAACTGCCCGGCGCCTTCCTGGTGGAGATCGACCGCGGCGGACAGCTGATCCCGGCGGTTTCGTCGAAGGAGGTGCTGCACCCGGGCGACCGGCTGGTGTTCGCCGGGGTCGTCGATTCGGTGCTCGACCTGCAGCGCACCCGCGGCCTGGTGCCGGCCACCGAGCAGGTGTTCAAGCTCGGCGGCCCGCGCCAAGACCGCTGCTTTGTGGAGGCGGTCCTGTCCAACAAGTGCCAGCTGATCGGGCAGACCGTGCGCGCGGGCCGGTTCCGCGCCCGCTACAACGCGGTCATCATCGCGCTGTCGCGCCAGGGCGAGCGCATCGAGGGCAAGATCGGCGACATCGCCCTGGCCGCGGGCGACACCCTGCTGCTGGAGTGCCGCCCCGAGTTCGTGCTCCAGCAGCGCAACTCGCGGGACTTTCTCGTCGTCAGCCAGCTCGGCGAGCACCACCCGCTGGCCCATGCGCGGGCGCCCCTTGCCATCGCCATCGTCGCCGCCATGGTCGCCGGCGTCGCGCTGGAACTGGTCACCATGCTCGAAGGCGCACTGCTCGCCGCCGGCGCCATGGTGCTCACCCGCTGCACCGCCGGGCGCATCGCCCGGCGCGCCCCGGACTGGCAGGTGCTGGTGGTGATCGCCACCTCCTTCGGCATCGGCGCCGCGCTGGAGAAGACCGGTGCCGCCGAGCTGCTGGCCGGCTCCCTGATCGGCCTCGCCGGCGGGCTGCCCTGGAGCGCACTGGCGCTGGTATTCGTCGCCACCGCCGTGCTCACCGCATTGGCCACCAACAACGTCGCCGCTGTGCTGGTCCTGCCCATCGCGCTGGACGCGGCCCAGATCACTGCCGCCGACCCGACGCCGTTCGTCGTCACCGTCATGATCGCCGCCTCGGCCAGTTTCGCCACCCCCATCGGCTACCAAACCAATCTTATGGTCTTCAGCGTCGGCGGCTACCGCTTCGGCGACTTCCTGCGCATCGGCATCCCGCTGACGCTGCTGGTGGGGCTGGTCACCGTGCTGCTGGTGCCGGTGATCTGGCCGTTTTGACCTGTTCCGGGGGGCGCAGTGCGGCGGGAACCGGCGCTTCGGGGGGACTTTCGATGCCGATGCCGATACCGATGCCGGTGCCAATACCGATGCCGATGCGGGTACCGATACCGGTATCGATACCGACGCGGGTGCTGAAATACCCCTGCCTTGCACAAGTGTCAGCTATACTTGACACGCGACAAGCTTTTAAAGTGTCAACCTCTTAACACACATTGCCCTAGAGGTTACCATGCCGGGGATTGTCCCCCCGACGGTCCCGCATCCCGCATCGTCGCACCAGCAAGCGGGCTGGCCGTCGGCCTTTTCACCATAGCCGCGTAATCAGTCGCGTTGGAGGATTCGTCGTGTCCGAAGCCAAACCCGCCTCATCCGGGGCCGTCAAAGAGACCTCCCTGTGGGTCGCCATGATGCCGTTGTTGATCCTGTTCGTCTGCGCCGTGGCCCTCTACGGCTTCTCGGCGGACGGCGCCGGCGGCGCCTTGGAGTACTGGCAGACCTTTGTCTGGGTCGTCGCCGCCGCGTCGATCATCTACGGCTGGGGCCAGGCCTACGCCGCCGGTACCTGGAGACTCGTCAACCTGGTCCTGCAGGTGCTGGTCTGGGGGGCACTGTTTGTGCTGCTCGACCTCTTGGAGAAGCACGGCCTGACCACCGGCCTCGATGCCACCAAGCAGTCGGTCCTGCTGATCTACCTGCTCGGCTTCACGACGCTGATCGTCTCGCTGCTGATGAGCCGCACGCTGTTCTTCTTTGCCGTGTTCGTCATCTTCTGCGGCTATCTGATCGCGATCCCGACCAACAACCCGACGCTGATCGCCATCGGCGACTACCTCGGCGTTGCCGACGCCGCCTCCAAGCCGTTCATGATGACCATCGGCATGGCGGTGACGGCCTGCATCGCGAGCCTGTTCCTGCTGCTGAACCTGCGTGGCGCCATCCTCGCGCGCCGCGCCGCCGACGCCCGCGACTGACAGCGACCGACCGGCCGGCGCCGCATCTCGGGCCTTCCTGCCCGGATGCGGCGCTCGGCGGTTTCCGCCCGGACGGCCGCGCAACCCTGCCCCCGCTGCCGGATCGGCGCACGGACACCGCAGACCGACCCGGCAGCATCGCCCAAGCCCCCCAACGCGCCGCTTGAGTCAGTCAAGGTTCAGAAACAAGTGGTGCAGACGCAACCACGAAACGGTCAATCAAAAGGTTCAGCGAGCGGGCGTCTGCGCCACTTGTTTCTGAACCGATCCTCATGGGTGCGGCTCGCCCGCCGGTTGAACCCCGCCGTCTTGCCCCAACTGCATCGTGCTTTGCAGCGACCACCACCATAGGCTTTCCGCACGATGCGCTTCGCCGAGCAGGCCTTCGATTCCCCCACTACGGTCCAGGGCTACGCGTCCGACCGGATCACCATCAATCAGCACGACTACCGCGCGAGCCTGGTGGTCACGTCCGAGCGGATCATCCCCGACTGGGGCCCGACACACATCGATCAGCTCGACCAGGCGGCCATTGCGACCCTGCTGGCCGATCGGCCCCAGGTCATCATCATCGGCACCGGCGTTCGCCAGCAGCTACCGGCGCCGCGGGCCTATGCCGAGCTGATGTCCCACGGCGTCGGCATCGAGATCATGGACACCGGCGCCGCCTGCCGCACCTTCAACATCCTCGTCGGCGAGGGCCGCCGGGTCGCCGCAGGCCTGATGCTCGACGCCCCGGAGCACTGACATGGACCGCAAGATCGTCCTCACCACGCTGGCCGCAGCCCTGTTGGCCTTCATCGGCATCTGGCTGCTGCTGACCGCCTTCCCGAGCCAGCAGAGCCAGCTCAAGCTCTATCCCTGGGACGCGCAGCGGGACGCTGCCGGCCAGGTCCGGGTGTTCGACCTGACGCTCGGCCGCAGCACCCTCGCCGATGTGCGCGCGCTGCTCGGCGAGGAGGGCAAGCTCAGCCTGTTCGCGGCACCCGGCGGTGACTATGCCGTCGAGGCCTATTTCGACACGATCATCCTGAGCAACATCCGCGCCGACTGGGTCCTGGGCCTGGCCGTGCCCCAAGAGCAGCTGGCCGCCATGTTCGACCGCGGCCTGCGCGTCAGCACCCTCAGCAGCGGCAGCCGCAAGGTCAAGCTCGATCCCACCGACGCCGAGCAGCTGGCCGCCGCGCCCGTCGAGACCCTGTCCTATCTGCCGTGGAAGAGCCTGGAGCCCGCGGACATCCGCGGCAACTTCGGCGCGCCCACCGAGCAGATCACCGAGCCCGGCGGCGTCGTCCACTGGCTCTACCCCGAGCGCGGCATGGACATCGCCCGCGACCCCGACGGCGGCGTGGTTATCCAATACCTCAGCCCCACCGAATTCGACCGCGTCGTCGCCCCGCTGCGCCAGGCCCTGCCCGAGGACTGACCCGACCCGCGCGACCCGGCGGCATTGCAGTGGCCACCACCCTACCCCCACCTTGAGCGGATCTGGTCCACAGCTACCCAACGGAGCCATCGCCATGTCCCGCAAACAACGCATCGAACAGGCCATCAGCCAGGCCCTGAGCCCGACCCACCTGGAGGTCACCGACGAGAGCCACATGCACAGTGTGCCCCAGGGCTCGGAATCCCATTTCAAGGTGCTGGTGGTCAGCGACGGCTTTGCCGACGAACGCCTGGTCGGCCGCCACCGCCGCATCAACGCCCTGCTCAAGGACGAGTTCGCCGGCGGCCTGCATGCGCTGGCCATCCACGCCTGGACCCCGCAGGAATGGTTCGACAAGGGCGGCGCCGCCCCCGCCTCACCGCAGTGCATGGGCGGCTCCAAGGCCGAGACCACGGCGGGCAGCGCTACCGGCTGAAGACCCCGGGGCCGAGCCCCCGGGTCCTGATCATCCCCCGGCCGGACGGTCGATCGGGTTGGCGACAGGGTCACCAGGCGGCGGCCAAGGGGAGATCGGCACGGGGCTCACCGCTGCGCCCCGGTCTACTCCAACAGCAGCGCCGCCGCGCTGCCGGGGGCCAGATCGAATTCCTGCTCGACCATACGGTTCCATGCCTCGCGCTTGAAGGTCTTCTCGGACGGGACCTTGCGGTGAACCAGGTTGTAGTGACAGTCGATGCAGGTCTTGCCCTCGGTCTCTTCCCGATGGATGGCGGCGGTGTTGGCGCGGGTGCCCTGGATGGCGTCGATGGTGTGGCAGCGCTTACAGGTGGCGGAGTCGCGCCGGTGGAACCAATCGCGGGCGGCGAATGCGGCCTCCGGCAGGTGGAGCAGATTGACCACCGGGTCATCGTATTTCGGGCCGAACAGCTGCTTGATCAGATCCTTGGTGCCGACGGCGTGGTCGTAGGTGGCCATGACCAGACCTTCGGAGACGTGACAATCGCCACAGCTCGCGCGCACCCCGGATGCGGAGTTGTAGTGCGCGGATTGCCGGTAGGAGACCTCGGCGTAGGTCATGGAATGGCAGGTGGTGCAGAACGCGTTGGAGCTGGTGTACTCGTCGAACTCCAGCAGAAAGAACATGAAGACGATCCCGCCGAGTCCCCCCGCGACCAGCGCAAAGAGCACATGACGGGTGATGAAGAGCGGCGCGCGCAGCCGGATCATTGCTCGGCCCCCGCGGGCTCCTGCGCGTCGGCGGTCTCGGCCGGGCCCGGCGCCGGCGCTCCGGCGCCGCCGGGGGGCTATAGCCGAGGATCGGGTTGGCCTGCTGCGGCCGGCCGAGCCAGGCGTGGTGCTCGCCGGCCTCGATCAGCGGGTCGATGATCTCCGCCGCGGCATCCCCGGCCACGACCCGCGCCTCGGGCAGGAAGCGGCTGTAGAAGTTGCGTCCGACCAGATACATGCCCTCCCACCAGGCGTGATTGGGGCTCGCCATGGATGCGCCGTGGCGGGCGCGCGCACCCTCGTCATGCCAGAGTTCCCAGTAGGTTAGCTCCAGCGGCTCGTCGAAGGGCAGCGGGGTGAGCAGGCCGCGGTCGTAGAGCCCCGCCATGATGGCCGCCGCCGGCTCGCCGAACTTTTCGTTGTAGAGCCGCACGACGTTGTCGAACTGATCCATGAAGCCCTCGGTAAAGGTCTTGCTGTGGCACTCCAGGCAGACCAGGTTCATGACCGCCCGCCGCCGCTGGGGCGTGGCGACGGCCTTGACCTTGGCGACGGTGCCGTCGGGCTTCTCCACCTGGCTGCCGCGCCGCGGCGGCTTCTGATCGGCGGACAGTTCCAGCTTGGAGCCGTCGTCGAGCACGATCAGATACTGGCGCTTGGAGACCGGGGTGTTCAGGCTCCAGGCGTTGCGCAGGCCCACGTCGTGGGTCGACGGGACCTTGCCGGCGGCGCCCATGTGACAGGTGACACAGGTCGGGGCGGCGGTGTAGTCCTTGCCGGCGACCCAGGTGTCCGCGTCGAGATTCATCCACTCGCGCTGGCTGGCGTAGAGCATGCCGTGCTTGGACGCCTCGAAGATCGCCTTATCGGGGGAGTCGGGGCCGGAATGACAGCGCACGCAGGCCTCGGGCTCGCGCGCCTGGGCCTTGGAGAAGGCGTGCCGGCCGTGGCAGGAGGAGCAGGACCCCTTGGAGCCGTCGGGATTGATCCGGCCGATGCCGGAATTGGGCCAGGTGGCCGAATCCAAGCTGCCGTCGCCGCGGACCTTGACCTCGGAGCCGTGACATTGATCGCAGCCTGCGACCTGCATCGCCGGGCCGGTCAGGTTGTGGGCCAGGGCCGGGACGCGCTCGGCGATGATGGCGTAGGCCTCGGCATGGACCGAGCCCTGCTGCTCGGCGAATTCCTTCTCGTGACAACGCCCGCAGTCCTTCGGCGAGACGATGGTGGCGATGACCTGGCCCTCGTGCTCGATCGCGTCGGGCTCGGCGGCGTCGGCCTGGTGGCAGTCCATGCAGTTCACGCCGGCGCGCTCATGGGCGCTCTCGTGCCATTGCTGGGCCAGGCCCGGCGAGGCCTTGTCGTGACAGCTCACGCAGGCATCGCCCTCGGGGTGGCCCCAGTTGGACGGGTCAATATCCACCTTGGCGGCCTGCGCGCCGGCCACCGCCAGCAGCAGCGCCGACAGCAGACACCAGCGCCGGGTCGAAAATACAGCAAGGGTCATGGTCTTACCTCGTCTTCCACGGAAAGCATGCGCCCCGACCGCCGCAGCGGTCGGGCCTGGGGCTGACCTTGTCGTGGAAATCCAGCTGGGGATGGCTGCCGGGCAACGCGCCGGTCCCCGTTGCGCCCCGCTGCATGCAGGGCTCAATCGAACGGGAGCAGACACCGCCATCGACAGTTCACCGTTTTAGTAATTTCTTATTTAATTTATTTATTTATTTACAGAAAAGGCCGGCCATGCGGGTGCCGACCACTGCGGTGATGATTAGAGCAAGAACACGCGACGTCCTGCAATCGGGTTTATTGACCTCGGGCATCGCAACATGCAGCATTGCGCGGGAACCATCCGTTCACCCGTCCCCGATCCGTTCCATCACCATCAACAATCAAGAGGAGGAGCGCATGTCACTGCGCCAAACACGGCAACGCCTGATCATTGCCGCCACCGCGGGCCTGCTGGCCCTAACCACCATGCCGTCCATCGCCGCCGCCGACGCGGAGACACCGCTGCACCAGGTCTCCGCCGAGGTCTGCGCGAACTGCCACAGCGACGTCTACAAACAGTGGAAGCAGTCGATGCATTCCCAGAGCACGGCCCTCTCGGACCCGATCCACGGCACCTTCTACAAGAAGGTCGCCGGCGATCCCACCGAGGAAGGGGTGCTGCACAAGGCCTCCGGCAAGTATCCGATCTGCCTGCAATGTCACGCGCCGAACGCGGCCATCGACAAGACCACCAAGCTCGACGCCATGCCGGCCTATGCCGAGGGCGTGAACTGCGTCGCCTGCCATACGCTCAAGGCCTATAAGGGTATCCAGGGTGAAGACGGCAAACTGCGGCTCGGGCTGCTGTCCTACGAGCGCTCGGACACGACCCTGCAGGCCCCGGCCGGTATGAACAACGGCCTGGCCCAACTCGCCGCCGCCGGCGACGATCTGTTCGGCGGGGCCGGCATGGTCGAGGATGCGTCTCAGGAGCCGAACCCGCACCTGGGCGAGCCGGTGGAATTCGAGGGCGAGCAGATCCCGGCACTGCCGATGGAGGGCAACCCGCGACTGATGAAGACCTCGGCGGCCTGCATGGGCTGCCACGACCAGCGCAACAACCCCCATGGGGTCCCGCTGTGCCAGACCGGCAATGAGTACATCGCCAGCGGCTCCGACGTGAACTGCCTGTCCTGCCACATGCCGGTCTCCGGGGGCATCGCCGACCACACCATGGGCGGCGGCCACAACCACGACATCCTCAAGCGCTCGGTGGTGTTCGATGTGGACACGAGCGCCGACGGCGGCGACCTCAAGACCACGGTCTTCATCAAGAACCAGCAGCCCCATGCGATGCCCACCGGCGCCCCGTTCCGCAACATCTACCTGAAGCTCACCGCCTATGACGCCTCCGGCACGCCGGTCTGGGAGAATACCGAGGGGCACCCGGCCGAGGATGACCCGCAGGCCTACTTCGCCTATGCCCTGGAGGACGACAGCGGCATGCCGGCACCGCCGCCCACGGCGACCAAACCCGGCGACGACACCCGCCTGAAGCCGCATGAGGAACGCACGCTGGAGTACAGCATCCCGGCCGAGACGGTGGTGCTGGTGCGCGGCGAGCTATACTACAACCTGCTCTGGCCGGGGCTGGTCAAGAAGTTCTCGCACCTGCCCGAGGAGGTCACCGAGCCGGTGCTGATCGCCGTCTCGGAGCAGGTCATCGCAGAGGAGTAGCGAACAGACCAATCAGTCCGGCGCTGCTGTTGCCCTGGAAATTGGGCAGCCACCCGCCGGGCTGTTCACTCATGGAGCAAACAACGCCGCGCCTCAGCGCGGCGTTTTTTAGGGGAGCACGTACAATCGTCAGGCAGAAGCCACCGTTGCGCGCCTCAACCGGACCTGATAAAGCGGCGTTGCGACAATGTTCACAGCCGACGTCCGCCACATCCCATAAACTTTCCCCAGAACGACGGTCGGTTACCACTTCGACAGCTCGTCGACCGCAACTTGGAAAAGGTTAAGACGTCATGCCAGCAGCCAAGCGCGAACAAGCCGGGGTCACTCTGCTCGAGCTGCTCGTCACCGTCGCCGTGTTGACGATCTCGCTGACCATCGGCGTGCCCAGCTTCCGGCACATCTTCCTCCGCGCCGATCGCACCGCGGTAGTCATGGAGATGTCGAGCGCGGTCAGTTTGGCGCGCAGCGAGGCAGGGCGACGCACCACACCGGTGACGATCTGCGCCACCGCGGACGGCGCCACCTGCACGGCAAGCGACAATCGCGACTGGAGCGGCGGCTGGCTCGTCTTCACCGATAAGGATGCTGATCATCTGATCGACAACGGCGTCGACGAGCTGCTTTCAGTGACACGGTTCGACTCGACACGCTTTGAGATCGAGGCAGACGGCACCATCGGCGCGGCAGTAACCTATGCCGCCGACGGTTTCATCGAGCCCGATCAGGTCGGCACGCTAAGCTACTGCGATCCGGAAACGTCGCGCGATCTTGAGCTGACCCTCATCGGGCGACTCGACATCACCATCGTAGACGCGCCATGCAGTCCCTGAACCCGGCAACACCAAGCAATCAGCGCGCTCTACCCTACAGCAGATCGTTCAGCGCATGCGCCGGCTATACGCTGGTGGAGATAATGATTACATCTATGATCATGTTGTTGACGCTGACCGGTATGATCACGATGCAGTTGGTCAGCATTAAAGCGGTCCAGAGCACCTACCAGCGCACGCAAGCCGTCACCCTCGCCTACCAGATGAGCGACTGCCTGCGCGCAAACCGAGGTGATTCCACCAACGCTCCAACCGCACTCGGTGGCAACTATGACTCTCATACCCTATGTCACGCAAACAGGCGCCACCCCTACGACAGACAAACCTGCGCATACGACGAATTTTCCGATATCGCGGCCAATGTTGCGCTCGGCGCTGCTGCCCGATTGGATCTGCAAGACTGGTGGAGCGCGCTCGACACCTCCGGGCTACCGAACTGGTACGCCCGCATCGATCGCATTAACCCGACCTCATCGACGGACCGCCGATTTAGGGTAGTGGTGCAATGGGACGACAGCCACATAGACAGCCTCGACGAGGCCAGCAACAAGATGAAGGCGTCCTGCGCGACCGGTATCAACATCCCGGAGCAGATCGAAGAGATTTGCCTGGTGACAGAACTTTGATGCCGTCCGCGCCAGGATCGAGGACGATCCGATCGGCATCCACCGCTCTAGCCAATGGCTATTCGCTGGTGGAAGTGATGATCTCGCTCCTGCTTGGCATGATCATCATTGCCAGTATCGGCCAGCTCTACGTCGGCGCCCGCCAAAGCTACCGGCTGACCAACGCCATGTCTGAGATCAACGAGAACGGACGCTTCGCGCTGGAATTTTTAGCCAACGACCTCCGCATGGCGGGCTATCTCTCCTGCGGCGGTGAACGCGCTCAGGTCGCCAATGCTGTCGATTCATCCGCCTGGTATGCACAGGACGTGGGGCTGCGCGGTTACGATGACGCCGCGGACAATTCACAATTCCAGCTCGATTTTCCCGACAGCCCACCAAGGGAGATAAGGCCCAGTCCAATCGATGAGACGGACGCCTTTTTTATCCGCCGGGCCGATCCCGGCAGCGGTACTGCAATCTATTCCCATCAGATTGCTGCATCAGTCCGCCGATTCTATTTCAAAAGCGCCCTGTCCGGAGACGATCCGCCATTCAGCACTGGCGAGATCGTCGTTGCCACCGATGATGGTTGTCAACAGGCAGCGATCTTTCAGGTGTCGCTGGCTAGCATTTTAGCTATCAACTCCAATTATACCTATATTGAGCACAACACGGGGGGCGACTTTCCCGGCAATTGCACCAGCCTTTTGTCTGGCGATTTCAGCTGCCCCTCAACCGCAGCGGCAAGTGCGCAGCGATTTCCAGATACCTCATCGGTGGCCCGTCTGACAGCGCATGCCTATTACGTCACGGATGACAATGGCACCCCGACGCTCATGATGCAGAATCTCGCCTTCAACGACGCTGGCCAGGTCGTCACCACCGCCTTGCCGCTTATTCGCGATGTGGAGAGTATGCAGATACTCTACGGCGTCGACAGCACCCTCAGCACGGATTACATCGACAGCTACGTCACCGCGAGTGCGGTCACCGACTGGGCGCATGTCTTCAGCATCCGTATCGCCCTGTTGCTGCGAACGAAAGAAGACAACATCCGCAGCGCCGACGGCCCGACCGCCTTCATGCTCTCCGAGACGGGTGTCGCAATATCGCCGCCGGATCGCCGCATACGCAAGGTATTCACCACCAACATCGCGCTGCGCAACATCCTGCCGTGAACATCCACAAGCGTTTGTCCCTCACCGCGGCTCAGGCTGCCCCCCGTGCGGGGTGCAGGGGCAGCGTGCTGGCCGTCGGTATGCTGTTCCTGCTCATAATCACATTGCTCGGGCTCATCACCACGATGCATGCGCGCACCGAGGCAAGGCTGGCCGGCAATAACCACGACCGTTACCTGGCATTTCAGGCGGCCGAGGCGGCGTTGAGGGAGGCCGAGTCGCTGCTCGACAACACCGCTTCGCCACCCGTCTTCGGCACGATTGGTCTGTATTTCGCAGGCGACACCGCACCTAGCGCGCTTGAACTCGACGCAACCAACTCGCTGTCTTACTCCAAGACCATCGACGAGGTCGCCGCTCAGCCGCGTTACATCATCGAGCAGATCGGACTGAGCGCGGACCTCGGCAGCAGCGTGGTGCTCGGCAATAAGTACTACGATGTCGAGCATGTTGTCTATCGCATCAGCGCACTCGGTATCGGCCGCTCGGATGGCACGCATATCGCGCTGCAAACCACATATCGGCGCTGACGCAAAAGGACAGCCGGTACCGCGAGGGACCGGCTGTTTGCTCCGGGTTGGCCTGGGATAGGCGCCGCCGCGTGGCGGCGGCGAGACCCCTACTCGACAACCTCGGCGCAAGTCAGATTCATCTGCACGTAGGCAACTGGATTCGAGCTTGGGTTGATCGTCGACATCATCGGGCCTGACTGCATTGGGTCCGACATCATGGGATCTGACTGCATCGGATCGAACACCGAGTCCGTCGGGCCCACACTATCCGCCACGTAGTCGTCCGGGATCATCAGCTCGACCTGCCACTGGGTCATTGAGATCGGTCGACTGCCGACGACCACCACGTCTGTTGAGGGCTCCGGGTCAGAGAAAAAGTCGGGTGCCAAGGTGACGCTGTAACCACCAGTGATCAACTGCGTACCAGTCGGGCAGGTGCCTGTTGCCTCCACGCGCACACCTGGAATCATCGGGATCTGAAAATCCGGCAACGCCACCAGCAGATAATCAAGGGCGCCCGCCGTTCCTGGAGGCCCCATCGGGCCCTGCGGACCTTCCGGCCCCGTGAGACCTTGCTCACCCTGCGGGCCTGCGGGCCCATCTGAACCTTGTGCGCCCTGCGGTCCTACCGGCCCCGTCGGGCCTGCTGGTCCCGCGACGCCTTGCTCGCCCTGCTGACCCGCCGGGCCGGCGACGCCTTGCTCACCCTGCGGACCTGCCGGACCGGCGACGCCTTGCTCGCCCTGCGGGCCTTCCGGTCCCGCGACGCCTTGCTCACCCTGCGGACCTGCCGGACCGGCGACGCCTTGCTCGCCCTGCGGGCCTTCCGGTCCCGCGACGCCTTGATCGCCCTGCGGACCTGCCGGACCGGCGACGCCTTGCTCACCCACAGGACCCGCCGGCCCTTCGGGACCTACTGGACCGGCGACGCCTTGCTCACCCTGCGGACCAACAACGCCCGCCGGCCCCACTGGACCTTCGGGTCCAACCGCACCGATGGTGACTTCGAAATCCGCCCCAAGCCCCCGGCCGTTCTTTGCGACCGTGAGCAAGTAGTCCCCGTCCGCGGGAAGCCCCTCCTCGGAGAGGTCGCAGGTCAGGGTATGCGGCGCCGAGGCGGTATCGGCGACGCAGAACTCGGAGATATCGCCAATCTCACCGAGCAGTACCGTCAACGGGCGTGCGTTGCGACCGCGGCCCTGCCCTTTAAAATTGTCGCCGGTGATGTAGAGGGTGCTGCTGGTCAGATCGGCATAGACCTCAGTGATGACGGGCTGACCGAGTCCAGCGGCAAGCGAGGAGACGGAGACCGCCGTCTCGGCGACGCCGAGCCCTCGGCCATTGTTGCCATTACCAGCAGCAACGACGGCGCCTGCTTGCGAGATGAGGAAGAGTCCAGCGCAAACGGCCATGGCCGAGCGAAGGGAGGTTGAGGTTGCTGCGCGGGTATTCATTCTTGACGGCTCCCAAGTATTCTGTGAAATCACCTTGAACTGCACCCTCAGGATGGCCGAATCTGCATCGCGGCGATGAGAAGTGACGCACAAGTTCACCGATATGCCCGCCGGCCCAACGCCGTTGCGCAAGTGATCTCCATCAGGTTGCAACAACCGATCAGCAAAAAAACGCACCGCCGAGGCTGCCGGCCGGCAACCGGCAACCCGCAACGATGCCGTCAAGGCATGCCCTCCGTCAGGCGCTCAGCGGAGCTGCAGCCAGGACTGTCGCCCGCCCCGATCCTGCCCGGGGTTCTCGCGCGTGACCTCCACCGCGGCCGGCATGCCGCCGCTGGAGAACTTGTACTCTGATGAACCGGCCGACACCAGCGCCGGCTGCTGCACGACGCCAATGCTCGACTTCTTCGCGTTGGGCGCCACATTGGCGGTCACGACCTCCTCCGTCGTCTTGTCCCTATAGGTGAAGCTGGCCATATCGGTCGCGCTGAAGCCGCCGTCCCAGTCCAGATCGAAGAGCACGCCATCGGGACGCCCGCCGGAGAGACTGCTCAGCTCGATCATCCAGCCATCGCCACCATAGTCACATGGCTCTTCCGACGGGATCATGGTGGTAAAGATGACGCGTGCGCCTCGAGAGACGATATCGGCCACGATCATCTCGCCTGTCGGGCTCTCGGGGTCGCTTGGGTCTTTCAGGTCCAGCCTCCAACCCAGATAGCCGTCGGCGTCTGGGTAAGCTGGTAGATTATCGCCCGCATACCAGGTCATCGGGTAGGTGCTGGTCACCCGCACATCGAACCCTTCCTTGGTCGCCTGGGCAAGAAACTCCTGCTCTAGGAGTTCAGCGGGCGTGACGTTACCGTCAAACGAGCGGCCAACAAGGGAATCGACAGCGCTCGGGTCCCAAACGCCGTAGATGCTGTTGAACTTCGAGGTATCCGGTTGCGCATCGGTATCCTCGAAGTACTTGCCGGTACCAAACACGACCATGACACCACCGCGCTCATGCTTAAAGACATCCGGGCGAATCGTGATCGACTGCGGGGTATTGTGCTCATCCTTGGCGGTAAACAGCGGCTTGCCGTTGAAGCTTAGGGTCCACTTGCCGTACAAGTAGTAGGTACTGGGCTCAAAGCGCCAGATGTGGCCCTTCAAGTCGCCGGCATAGATGTAATCCACCCGGAAGTCCCCATCGATGTCGACGGGGGCAATAGACGACAGGCCGTTCCCGCCCGCGGTCTCCCCACTGGGGACAGGCACCGTGATCGTATCGACCAAGGCCCCGTAGCCCGCGCTTACCAGATACAGCGTCGCGTTGCCGTTATCTGATCCGTAACCGTTCCCGAACCCAACCAACCAGGTGCCGTATTGGGGCTTCTCTGTCGAGTAGTAATAGTCTCTCGGCCCGTGGAAGATCGCCGGGGCACTGAAGGTGTAGCCCAGGTCTGGGAAGCAGGGCGTGGAGGTTTGGTAACAGTTATCACTGGCCGTGATATCCCAGAGCACATTGGTTGCGGTGTCATCCTGGGTCTCGGTGAACGGCGATGCATCGGTTACCTCCGTGATGTCGAGGGCGAAGACCCCCTTGCCGCCACCACCCAGGGTGCCGACCAAGATGGTATGCCAGCTATAATCGTTGGACCACCAACCCCCGTAGGTGACATCGCCGACCACCAGGTTGCCATCGACGAAGAAGCGGTGGTTGTCGATGTACTCGAGTGATGTCAGCCAAGGCAGTTCCTCGTAGACTGCCCGTGGCACATAGGCAAGCCGCTCCTCACCGCCGCCGTCGGACTTCGCTCGCGCGTCGATGCCATGGAGCATGCCGTCGTTAGCGCCCACGTAGAGCATCGGCGTGCGCTCGTCGGCCTGGTCGTGAGCCTCAATGAACTGCTGATAGCTGAGGGACGGCATCATGTCGTCTGGATATCGGTACGGTGGGCGGCCCACATAGACCGGGTCGGAGTTGACCACATCGGCAAACAGCCAGATCCGATCGCGGAACGGCCCGCCTTGCTGCAGCTCGTTGCTACGATCGCCGCGGATGTAGTTCAGGCGATCAGCACCGATGGTATCGTTGTCGGAGCCTGCAATCGGCGCGTCGACAATGTCGGTAATCGGGTTGCGGTTGAGCAGGTCCTGTTGGTCCTGGCTCAGGTCCGCCCACCGGAACCGCTGGCCGGCACGAAAACGGTCGGTCGAGGTCATGATCACCCGCTCGCTGTCCCAGCGGGTATCGACGGTGCCGGCCGAGAACTGCGCCTCGATCTCATCCTTTGCCGACCAGTCGATGTCACCTAGGCTGCCGTCTGACAGGACCGGGAAGGCGACCAGGTCGCCGGTCCAGCTGCCGCTGTCGAAGCGGCCCTGGTAGATGTTGGTGCCGGTCTGCAGCACCAGCGAGTTGGCGACCACTGACGATGACGACGAGACGCCGGCGATCAGATCGAGGATGGAGTCAAAGGACTCGCCGATGTCCTGCGGCGCGTAGAGCATGTGATAGCCGTCCGGGTTGCCGTCGGCGTCACTGTCCCACTCGTCGTCCAGGTCTGGCTGGTTGTTTGCGTTGAGGTCGTTGAAGCCGCCGTACTTGGTGGCATACCACAGCGGCGGCTTGAGCGTTGGGGCTTCGTCCGTGGCCCCGAGACCGCCATCACCGGTCTTATAGCGTCGGCCGCAGAATGAAGGCAGCCGATCTTCATTGTCCGCGCTGATGCCGAGGTCCGCGTTGGCGACGCTGAACCAGTTCATGCCGCCGCTGGCTCCGTCGCCCGCCGCGGCCGCGTCGGCCAAGAAGGCCGCTTCCATTTCATCAATGCAATCCTTTACATCCTTATTCTTGGAGAACAAGGCTTCGCACTCGGACTCAAAATCGGGGATCACCAGCTCCCCACCCCCACCCCCGTCCAGCTGCGGTCGAATGATCTCTTCCAGATAGACGCCGTTGCCGTGGCCGATGCCGTTATCGCAGTGGTCCGCCCAGCTCAGGTACTGCTTACCCTTGAGGCCGTTGATGACGTATCCCATTGAGATGTTACGATCGCTGTAGACCTGCACCGGAGCGCTGGTCACGCGCAACTCACTGTCGGGAAAGGCGAAGCTCTCCGGCAGCAGCTTGTTGCCGCCACTGTCCCCAGGCGCCAGATAACCGATACAAGCTCGGTTGCCGTCGGGTTCGTCGGCGCAGGATTGATTACAGTACTCTTCCCCGAAACAAAAGTGCACGCGCGAGACCGCGTCCAGCGTCGAGTTGCTGCCATAGGGGGTATCCTCCCAGAAGGCATAGATGTCTCCCGCGACCACATCTGAGGTACCAGGGGCAAACACCAGCTGATCCTTGGGCACGTACACACCCCAAAGTCCGCACAGCTCCCAGCCGGTCTCCGCCGTGTGCTCGGGCAGCACAACCTGGCCGTCGTTCACCACGTCCTGCGTCTTCATGATGGTCGCGTCGGGATCCGGATTGCTGACGCACATGGGGGTGATGGTGATCCAGTGCGGTTCCTCTGCGGTGCCCGCGCGAATCATGAAATGCGGCATGCCGTCGCCCATGTCGATGGCGCGAGTCGTAAAGCCCTGCTGTTCCGGGTAGTCGGAGGACTCACGCAAGTCATTGATGTAGTTGAAGTAGGACACACCAGCCACGTCCCAGCCCCCTTTCAACCGCCCGCCGGACGGACACACACCGGTGGCGTCGGACAGGCTGGTGATCTCCTTGGCGTAGCAGTAGCCGTCGATATTGTCGCCGGTTCCGCCGAGCACGAAGACATTGTTGCCGTCGGTGCCGATTTGCTCGGCACTACCGACGAGGTCCAGCTGCGTGGTCACGTTGAGCCCATCGGGGAGATCAACGGCAAAGTCCCCTTCGCCGCTCAGCTGATCCCGATCGAAGGAGTTGACGCCGCCGGTGACGGCCAAGACGCTGCAGTCGGTGCACCAATCTTCCGATGGCACCGGGTCCGCCCAGGTCGCCGTAGACAATCCGGCGATATAGATGGAGTCATCGGTGGAAAAGAAACTGGTAGCGGTTTCCCTGCCGGCTAGGTAGCGCATCGCTTCCAGCACGATCTCGGCGACCGGGTTGCCCCAGTTTGTACACTTGCCATTCTCCAAGTCGCCCGCGCCAGCGCCGCTGCAGTCATCGGTATACGCCTGTGTGGCGAAGTCGTACTTGTTGATGCGCATGCTGTCCAGCGTCTTGATGATGCCGGGGTTGCCGGTGAACTTGCCGGTGTCGAGGTCGAGCTCGTCATCGATCATGGGATCATCGCCGTCGCTCTGATCGGCATCGTTGCCGGAGACGAAGCTCGCAGCGCGCCGCAGGACGCCGCCTTGGAGGTTGTTGCCGTAGCTGCCGGTGAGCAGCGCGAAGCGCAGGGACCTGTCGTCGCCGAACTCTTGCAGCATGCCGATGGGCTTCATGACGGCATCGGGCTCGGGGTAGCGCTTGCATAGCGGTCCTTCCAAGGCGGGCACGCACACCTGGACCCGCGCGGTGTACTCGTCACCGCTCATCGGGGCGGTGTTCTGACTGCTGCTGTTGCTTTCCCAGGCGCAAGGCGCGCGAAACTGCGATGCCTCGGTGAACGCCCATACGGGATAGACGCCGTCCGCCACCTTGATCAGGGGTGGGTTGTCGTTGGTATTCAGCGACTGACTCTCGCCGCTGGTCGCCTCGGTCACATTACAGAGTGTGATGGCATCCAGGGTGCTGTAGGGGGGGGGGACATACTGCGCCATTTCCGTCGCGCCGCCGGTCGGCTCATAGACCTTCGCGAAGGCGTGCAGGTCCGGCGGGATCAAGGCCCGCTCCAGCACCGTCTCACCCGGGTCATCGCCAGAAACATCTCCAGCCGTGGTATCGGTGCTGCGCTTGCCCCCGTAGAGGACCCCCCGCAGCAGGTCGATACGGGTCATGGTCGCCCAGTTCAAGAAGTTGCCGCTCCAGAGGTTGGTGCACTGGTGGCTGCTCGCCTGACCGACCGGCTCGAAGCGCTCATCGGTGCCATTGTACTGATAGCAGTTGTTCGGCTCGAAGTAGCCGAAGTACTCGTAGTCGTTGTCGTAGGTCAGCTCCACCGCACCGTCGTTGTCGATGTCGGTGTAATCGTCATAGGCGGCCTTGTAGAGCTGGTGATCATTCGACAGGGCGAGCATTACGATCGGGCGGACCGCGCGCGTGACCGTCAGCGGCTTGGTGGCGATCTGGGCGCTGGCCGGCGACGCGGCAAGTCCCATGCCGAGGCCGAGCAAGAGCGCGGCAGCGTGCGTCAAGCGGGGGCGCATTGGTATTGTATAGATCGACATCGTTGGCACTCCTGGCAGTGGACATGGCGAGCGGTCCATCACGTGCACACCCCGACCGGGCATGCCTCGGCGGCGGTGATGACGACCACCTGGGACACCCCACCGGGGCATAAACTTGCTTGGCTGAGGACAGGGCCCAGGGCACCGTCTCCTCAGTTGCGCCTGAAGCCTAGCCCGAGCGCGTCGCGGCTTCTGGAACGGACATCGCGAAAACCCTGACTCGTGCGATGATTGGTCGCACGGGCCTCTCGAACGGAGGCCCGATAGGGTAACACCTGTCTCGGCTGCATCGCCCTGGCACCGCGAGTCGACTAGATTGAAGCCAACCATGATCAAGCTGGCCCTGATCCAACACACCGGCCTCTCACCCGAAGCCGCCGACGCGGCAACGCCAGCCGCGCAGACCAACGCCCTGCGGGACGCCGCCGTGGCCGGCTGCCAGCTAGCCGTGCTGGCGGAGCTGCACAACGGCGCCTATTTCTGCCAGCACGAGGACCCGGCGCGGTTTGACCTGGCCGAGCCGGTCCCGGGCCCGACCACTCGGCGCCTGGGCCGACTGGCCGCCGAGCTGGGGATGGTCATCGTCGGCTCGGTGTTCGAGCGCCGGGCCGCCGGGCTCTATCACAATACCGCCGTGGTGCTCGACGCCGATGGCCGCCTCGCCGGCAGCT
>CALOBA010000081.1:0-175607 GCA_942491465.1 uncultured Gammaproteobacteria bacterium | reverse complement strand
TGCTTGAACTCGACCGCGTCCAGCGGTCCCGCATGGACCCCTATGACCGGGTTGCGGCGATGGAAAGTCTCAAGAAGCCCATTCTTAAGGCAGCCGCCGGGCTGCCGAAGCCCATGACGTCGGCGAGTGCGGCCCAACAGGGTGTCCCGGTGGGTTTGACGCTCGAGCAGCGGCTGTTCATGCTGATGACGCGCAACCTGCGCCAGTGTCTGACGGAGCTCGATCGCGCCCGCTCAAGCGTCTTGATCGAAGAAGACGACGAGCGCGAATGGGTGCTGCGCCAGTTCTTCCGCTTCATCGGTCGGCAGATCCGCTACGGGATCGACTGGGATCGACCATGGCCCAAGCACACTTGGCAAGATCTGCACGACCTTTTCCTCTATCTGGTCGGCCGTGGCTCCGTGGCCCTGCAATCAGGCTTCAGCGTGGCCGCTTTCGATGACGAGTTCGATGCCCAGGTCGAGTACAAGCGCTTGTTGCTCCTCGGTCTCGCCGGACCGGTTGACCGAGCGGCGCAGTCGCACGAGCGACTTTTCACGCTGAAAGCGGTAGGCCGGCGAGACCGTCCTTCGCGACCCCGAGCGCGCCATTGGTGAGAGCAATGTCATCAAGGTCGAGGTCAAGCGCGATGAGCCCCCCGCACGTCTGCGCGAAGGCAAGCTCACGGAATCATTCCGTGGATGGATACTCACCCGGCAGGCGGCTTCGATGCCTATGTGCAGCACGTGAATCAAGGGGGCGCCGAGTGCTACGCGAATGAACGCGCACATCGCTCGGCGGCAACCGGTGGGGGTCATAGCCCACGGTGTCCCACAAGGAGCCTACGTCAGAACTTAGTCGAGTTCAGAAACAAGTGGTGCAGACGCAGCGACGAAACGGCCAATCCAAAGGCTCAGCGAGCGGGCGTCTGCACCACTTGTTTTTGAATCGATCCTTACGGAACAGCGGATGCCGGGCTGGTGTGGGGCAGGCACGCTGAGGGGTCCGGCGACACCCTGCTTACGCGGGGCGGCCGGATGTGTCGGGCGGTTATCCTTCCGTGACGACCAGTGCCGTTTGGTGATTGCGCTCAGCTCGATGCGTTGAGCTGAGGGTTGCGATCGATCTTCCGTATTTCCCCATGATGGTGCTGATGCCCGAGCTGGGCGCAGTGGCGGCGCATGCAGCTGAGGACATAGTGCAGCATGGTTGCCCCGATCGCGACGAAAACCCCGAATGTGCCCAGGATCTGCACCAGCGGGCTGCCCTGGGCGTAGCCCAGCATCAGCCAGGTGACGAACGCGATCATTGTGCTGATGAAGGCGACCATGACGAATGGCCAGGGGCTCTTTCGGCAACTGCTGCAAAGTCTCATGGTGGACGAAAACCTCTCTTCACCCAGACTGCGGGGCCGGCATGCCAGGCCGCATCTGTGGCTGTTTGGCCGGCCGTGGTGCCGGTGGCGTGTTTCAGTGCTTGGTCGATTACCGATGAAGGATAACCGATTCTTCCGGTCCGGTTTATGCGGACCATCAATCGGTCTGGTAGATGGGGCGGGTCTGCCCTCAGTCCAGCCTGCGTCTCAGTTATTATCTATACAACAGTAGGACAAGATGACGTCAACGGCGTTCCAAGACCCTTTGAGATCTGGTCAACAGCTAGTCCTGACGGCTCCGGCTGCTGCCGTCTGCCTGGCGGAGCGAGATCCGCAGCGCGCGCGCGCTCGTGGCCGCGCTGGCCGAGCGATGGCGGCAAGGCGAGCTGACCGCCGGCGCGCCGATGGACTGGGAGCCGCTTGATGATCCGGGTCGACCCGAGTGCCCCGCGCTGGTGCCGCCGCGCTCGCTGCCGCGACGCGGCTTGGGCGATGCCCGCGGACGAGCGGCCTTGCTGCACGCCGTCGCGCACATCGAATTCAATGCCATCAACCTGGCATTGGATGCGGTGCAGCGTTTCCCGGACCTGCCGGCGGCGTTCCACGGCGATTGGATCTCGGTTGCCGACGAGGAGGCCCGCCACTTCGGGCTGATGCGCGATCGGCTCCGCGCGCTGGGGGCGGACTACGGGGATCTGCCGGCCCATGATGGGCTTTGGCAGATGGCCGTTGCGACTGCTGAAGATCCGCTGCGGCGGATGGCGCTCGTGCCGCGGGTGCTCGAAGCGCGGGGTCTGGACGTAACACCGGCGATGATCACCCGGCTGCGGGGCGCCGGCGACGATGCCAGCGCCGACGCGCTGGCAGTCATCTTGCGCGATGAGGTCGGGCATGTCGCCATCGGCAGCCGATGGTTTCGCTGGCTCTGCGCCGAGCGCGGATTGTCCGACCCGGGGCGACCTACCTATCGCTGCTGGCCGAGCACTTCAACGGACAGGTCCGTTGTCCAGCGTTGAATGGAACGTCGGCGCCTGAGTTCGACGAGGCCGAACTCGATGCGCTCAAGACCTCTGCAAGGGTGAAGGTGCGCGGGGCTGACGCAGACCCTGCACCTTTGAGCGACCCGATCCGACCTAGCTGAAGGTCTGGGAAGAACGGGATCAGTAGTGCGTTGACCAGGTCGATGAAAAAGGCCGCGATCAGCGGCACGATGATAAAGGCCATATGCGACGCGCCATAGCGCTGCGAAACGGCGGCCATATTGGCCATCGCGGTGGGCGTCGAGCACAGTGATGAGATCCGCTCCGAAGCCGGAGCAGACGACGGCGGCGTCATAGTTCGCGCCCATGAGCCTGAAGACGATGAAGATGTTGACGGCGACGGCAAGTGCGAACTGGGCCGCGAGGATGGTGAAGATCGGTCCGGCCAGGTCGATCAGGGTCCAAAGCTGCATGCTCATCAGCGACATCGCCAGGAAGGAGCCGAGCGAAACGCCGTCGGCAATCGGGGCGACGGCTGGGGTTCGCGTCGGCCACTCACGGCCGCTGATGCGTGGGAAGCTCTTCGGTACCAGGTTGGTCAGGATGATGCCGGCGAACAGGCAGGTAACGAAAAGCGGCAGTTTCAGTCCCGCTTCGGCGACAGCCTCGTTCAGCAGTGCGCCAACGATGATGCTGGCGTGGATGGCCAGCAGGGCGTCGAGAAGATCCAGGTGATCGATCCCCTTCTTGTCCTGCTCCTCGGTCATGCCGACGTCCAGAGTGTTCGACCGCCGTCGGCTTGAGGTCGTAGCGGGTGATCAGGAACTTGGCGATCGGCCCGCCCAGGAGGCTGGCCAGGATCAGTCCGAAGGTGGCACAGGCGATGCCGATCTCCATCGCGTTGGCGATGTTGAACTCCGCGGCGATCTGCGGTGCCCAGGCGATTGCCGTGCCATGGCCGCCAATCAGCGAAACGGTACCGCCGAGCATGCCGACCGCAGCCTGGTAGGTCGAACAGATTGGCGATGGAGATACCGGTCAGGTTCTGCGCGAACATGAAGGCGATGGTGATCGCGAGCAGGAACACCAGCGGCTTGCCGCCGGCCTTCAGGTCCGAGAGGCTGGCGTTGATGCCGATGGTGGTGAAGAAATACACCAGCAGCAGGTCGCGGGCCGCGAGGTCAAACTCGACGGCGATATCGGTTGCGAAGTAGAGCAGGCCAAAAAGTACCGACACGAGCAGACCACCGGTGACCGGCTCGGGGATACTGAACTCGCGCAGGAATCCAAACGCATCGTTCAGGCGCTTACCGAGGAACAGCACGACGATACCGCAGGTGAAAGCAAGAAAGGAGTGGATATGCAGGACACCATCTTGTAGCTCGAACATGGGCGGCTCAAAGGTTGCGTTAGCTGGTTAAGCTGTTGTTGCGTTGGCTGGGTAAGCTGCTGTTGCGTTGGCTGGGTAAGCTGCTTAGGTTGTGGAATCGGGTTGGCAATGTCGGGGGTGCAGGGGATAATGTAAGGCCCGTATCGATTCATCCATGCGCACCACTGAGGACCTCGATGGCCAATCACAACACCAAAGGCTGGCGCCGAATCGTCAACGCCTTCGGCTATTCGATGAAGGGCTTCAAGGCCTGTTGGGAACTGGAGGAGGCGTTTCGCCAAGAGGTCATACTGTTGGTGCCGCTGATCCCGGTCGGTATCCTGTTGGGCGCGACCCCGGCGGAGCGGGCCATGCTCGTCGGCAGCCTGCTGATGGTGCCGATCGTCGAACTGCTGAACTCGGCCATCGAGGCCAATGTCGATCGTGTCGGCCTGGAACGGCATGAGCTGTCCAAACGCGCCAAGGACATCGCCTCGGCGGCGGTCTTCACCAGCATCGCCTTTGCAATGTTGATCTGGGCCTTGATTCTGGTGCCGCGTTTGTTCGGCTAAGTCAAGCAGTCAAGTGGTGCAGCGCAGGGCCAGTCAAAAGTTTCCCGGGCGTCTGCGCCACTTGTTTCTGAACCGATCCTAGGCGTCTTGGCGCGGATGCTTCCCATACCCGCGCACAGGCTCCGTCCCTCATGCTCCTCGACGTGGAAGCCGAGCAGCTCAAGCACCAGTCCGGTGATCGCGCCGCCGAGCATGCCGCCCAGGAATCCCTCGGGAACGTCGCTGACAACACCGTCGATCACCGCCTTGGTGGCGAGGTCCATTGCCGCTGCGGTGGTTCCGCTCATCATCCAGATGCTGGCCGCGACGACGGCGGCGATCAGCGCCGAGACCATCGGTGCGGCGAGCCCCGCCGGCAGCCAGCCGCTGCAGACCTGGACGATCCAGTGCTCGTTGAGTTGGAACAGGGAGCCGACCAGGGCGACGATCCCTGCGGCCATGACGAACGCGCTCAAGTTGCCCGGATAAAAGTGGAGGACAACGGACAGGATGACGCCGGCGACGAGCCCGGACAGCAGTCCGGTCAAGGTCTCCGCCAAGGGCGTGCCGTGCGGCGGATCATCCAGGTAAAGAACAGCCCGTTGACGGCACCGAGGATGGCGGCGACACCGGCGATGGCGGGCAGCTCGATGCGCTGGGCGCTGAGGATCAGGTAGCCGATCAAAGGCGATCACGCCGCTGGTTGCTCGACCATCGCCACCTGCATCGAGCTGTAGCGCCACCGTTGTCATGGCGGCGGCGAGCGAGGCGATGATCAACGTCTGCCATTTGAGGGTGAGCAGCGTAAGGATCTGGTAGAGCGCGATAAACAGGGCGCCGAAGATGGCGCCGGCAAATTCCCCCAGGGCGAGCACGGTCAGGGCGATGGCAGTTGGGCGATCATGCGATGGCATGGGTCCTCCTTCGGGGTGATCCCGTGGGGTCAGGTGCCCTGGGCCGGATCGGTGCCTTGGCCGGCCGGGCATTGCCTGTTTGAGCCATGTCGTTGTCGTTGTCGTGGCCTGCGCCGGCGCACGCAGGAGGTGCAGGTCCTGAGCATTCTACCGAAAACGCCGGGCTGCGCGTATCCGGTGTTCGCGCAGAAAGCGACGGCTATGCCGTTGATGGATCGCCTTGCGAAGGTGGTGCCCATTCGGTCTTCTCCGTGGGGCGTGCCGGCGCGGGCACGTCCGATGGTCAATAACAAATCACCGAGCGAGGCATGTTTATGGCAAGAGTCGCACTGGTCACCGGCGGCACCCGCGGCATCGGCGAGGCAATCTGCCTGGCCCTAAGAGACGCGGGCTATAGCGTGGCGGCGAATTACGGCGGCAACGTCGACGCGGCGAAGCTGTTCACCGAGCGCACCGAATTCCCGCGTTTCGATTCGATGTGGGGGACTTCGCGGCCGTGGGCTGGTGGAGATCGAGCAGGCGCTGGAGCCGGTGGAGGTGCTGGTGAACAACGCGGGGATCACTCGCGACGGCACCATGCACAAGATGGACCCAGCAAAATGGCAGGCGGTCATCGATACCAACCTGGCTCTGCTTCAACTGCAGTCGTGCAGTCATCGAAGGCATGCGCGAGCGCGCGCTGGCCGGAGATCGTCAACATCGGCTCCATCAACGGACGAGCCGGACAATACGGTCAGGTCAACTACGCGGCGGCAAAATCCGGCATCCATGGCTTCACCAAGGCGCTGGCGCAGGAGGGCGCGGCCACGGGCATCACGGTCAACGCGGTGGCCCCCGGCTACGTGGATACGGATATGGTCAGGGCGGTGCCGCCTCAGGTGCTGGAGAAGATCGTTCGACGCATCCCGGTGGGCCGGCTCGGCAAGCCCGAGGACATCGCTAGGACGGTGCTGTTTTTGGTCGACGATGCCGCGGACTTCATTACTGGGGCCACCGTCTCGGTGAACGGTGGCCAGCACATGTATTGAGCGCGGAGTCGGGCTCAGCCGCCGACGGCGGCGGCCCGCAGCGGCTCCTCGTCCAGCTCCGACGCGAGCTGGACCTGATAGGCCTCGTTGACGCGATCACGCAGGTCCTTGCCGGGCTTGAAGTGCGGTACGTATTTGCCCGATAGGGCAACTGCTTCACCGGTCTTCGGGTTTGCGCCCATTCATGGCGCGGACGACGTGCAGCGAAAGCTGCCAGAAGCCGCGCGGATCTCGATCCGCTCGCCGATGTCGGCGAGCGCGGTGCTCATCTGCTCTAGGATGTAGCGGACGGCGAGCTCGACGTCTTTGTAGGCGAGATGGCTCTGCTCGGCGGCGGCCAGAATCTCGATGAGCTCGGATTTCATCATCCATTCATGTGCCTGCAGGGCGGAAATTCTTCCAGACCGGCCCAGCAGGCCGGTCAGACGGTGATGCTGCTTTCCAGGTCGGCAGGAAAGCTGCGTCCCTGCAGACTGGCGTCAGTCACCTGGGCCTCTTCCATCTGCTGCTTGAGGGTCTCCCCAAGCCGGCGTCCCAGCTTGCGCCTCACGGGAGTAGCCCTTGAGGCGGCACTGCTCCTGGCGTAGTCCTTGGCCTTGATCGACAGCGAGATGGTGCGGTTCTTGCGGTCCACGCCGATGACCTGGGCCTCGATCTCGTGCCGGCCTTGATCACGTCCTTGATCTTCTCGACGTGCTCCTCGCTGATTTGCGAGATGTGGACGAGGCCGTCGATGTCGTCCTTCGAGCCGACGAAGGCGCCGAAGGAGGCGATCTTGGCCACCGTGCCCTTGACGAGGTCGCCGACCTTGAAGCAGCGTCGATGTCGCTCCACGGATCGTCCGCGAGCTGCTTCATGCCGAGGCAGATGCGCTGGTGCGCCTTGTCGATGTCGAGCACGATGGCGTCGACTTCGTCGCCCTTCTTGAGGACTTCGGACGGGTGGTTGATCTTGCGGGTCCAGGACATGTCGGAAACGTGCACCATGCCGTCGATGCCTTCTTCGAGTTCGACGAAGGCGCCGTAGTGGTGAGGTTGCGGACCTTGCCCTGGACGCGGGCGCCCATCGGGTAGTTGTGGCGCACCATCGTCCCACGGGTTCGGCTCGAGCTGGCGGACACCGAGGGAGATCTTCTGCTCTTCGTTCTGGATGCCGAGAACGACCGCTTCGATTTCCTGGCCGACCTTGAGCACGTCGCAGGGCTTGGTGATGCGCTTGGTCCAGGACAGTTCGGAGACGTGCACGAGGCCTTCGACACCGTGCTCGAGTTCGACGAACGCACCGTAGGGAACGAGGTTGACGACCTTGCCGTGGATCTTGGCGACCGACCGGGAACTTGCGCTCGATGTCGTCCCACGGGTTGTTCGTGGTCTGCTTGAGGCCGAGCGAAACGCGCTCGCGCTCCTGGTCGACGTCGAGGATCATGACTTCGACCGACTGGCCGATCATGAGCATCTCCGAAGGGTGGTTGATGCGGCCCCAGCTCATGTCGGTGATGTGCAGCAGGCCGTCCATGCCGCCGAGATCGACGAACGCACCGAAGTCGGTGATGTTCTTGACCACGCCCTTGCGGATCTGGCCGGGCCGATCGTGTCGAGGAACTGCTGGCGCTTGTTGACGCGCTGCTTCCTCGATGACCTCGCGGCGGGAGAGAACGATGTTCTTCCGGTCGTGGTTGATCTTGACGACCTTGAAATCGTAGGTCTGGCCGACGTATTGGTCGAGGTTCTTCGGGGGCTGGATGTCGATGTGCGAGCCCGGCAGGAAGGCTTCGACGCCGATCGTTGACGATGAGGCCGCCCTTGACCTTGCCGTTGATGCGGCCAGTGATCACGTCTTCGGCCTCGAAGGCCTTTTCCAGCATCTGCCAGGCTTGATTGCGCTTTCGCCTTCTCGCGCGACAGGCGGGTGGCGCCGAAACCGTCTTCGACGGTATCAATTTCAACCTCAAGCCTGATCACCAATGGCGACTTCCATTTCACCAAAGGACGTTCAAAACTGGTTTCCGTTATCCGCCTTCGATTTGAGCCCGGCGGTGGCCAGCTACCGAGTCCGGGGTGATATCAATAACGGTGCCGATTACGATAGCACCGGGGTCAGTGCGCGTTGGCAATGCTCTCTTCAAATAATTCGGCGAAGCTTTCGGTCATGGGTTTGAATTTCTTCGTTTCCCGCATGGCCTGTCTCGTCACACGACCCCAGCGCATCTGCAGGGTGTACCGACTTGACCCTCGTGGCTGAAATACCGGCCGCTGCGGCTGGCTGCCGGTGCTGCGGCATCGGCGTTTCCGGCAGTCGATCCTGCGGTCAGGGTCTCGCGAAAGAGGTCTCGCTTGAAAACGGGGGTTGTTGTGGACAAAAAACGGCCGACCACTGTTCGCCGGCCACCAGTAGCGACGACCAGCAGGGCCGCCATGGTAACGTTCGAGCCCGCGCCCCCGTGGGCATCCGCACCGTACCAAGCCGCGAGGCAACAAAACTGGATTACGTCGGCGGACAAGGCAGCATTAACAGCAACCTAAATACCAGCCAACCTAGCAAACGGCAGCCCCCGCTGAGGCATGCGCAGAATCGGATCCAGGGTTGGAGGCCCGGCTCGATCGTGCGCCGGTGAGGATTAGTGCCGGCGCGGAGGCGTCGACGATTGCCATCACCCTATCGACCACACCGGCGATGGACAGCTCGGTGGTGTCGTACGAATGAGCGCCGTCGGGCACGACCAAGGGGTCCTGCGTTCGGCCACGATCGCGCGCATCGCGCTCGCGCAGCTCAACCGCAAGGCCCAGCAGGTTAGCATCCGCTCCGCCCTCCTTCGGCTGTTTATATCGGCGCCGCGCGCGTTCTTCGGGACTTGCATCGAGATAGATCTTGACCTGCGCCTGGGGAAAGACCCGCGAGCCCATGTCGCGGCCGTCGGCGACCGGTCCGGGGGGCACGGCAGCGGCGCGTTGCCAGCCGAGCAGGGCGGCGCGCACCTGCGGGTGGGTGGCGACGCCCGAGTTGGCGCGGCCGACGGCCTCGGTACGGATATGCTGCTCTACCTCATCGCCGTCGAGCAGCATGCGACCGGCAACGAAGCCGATCCGCAGTTGCCCCGCCAACTCGCCGAGGGCCGGTCCGTCGTCGGGATCGACGTCGGCGCGCAGGGCGGCCAGCGCGAGCGTGCGATAGAGTGCGCCGCTGTCGCAGAGATGAAACCCCAGACGCTCAGCCAGCGCGGCGGCGATCGATGCCCTTGCCGGTGCCCGATGGGCCGTCGATGGTGAGCACGGGAATCTTCCATCGGCGGCTGTTGCCGATGATCTCGTCGCTGCTCATCCGTAGCGCACCACGATGTCGAGGCCGGCGCTCGCCGCCAGCGTGCACGAAGCCGGGAAGGAGGGTGTGGACATTGCTGCCAGTCGCGGATCTCGATTGGCCCGGAGCTGCGCAGCGCGGCCTGGGCGAACGCCATCGCGATGCGGTGGTCGCCGGCTTGCCTGTCGATGGTGCCGCCCTCGGTGTCCCGCCGCGGATGCGCATGCCGTCGGCTGTCGGTACGGCGTCGATGCCCAGCGCCGTCAGCCCGTTGGCCATGACCGCGATGCGGTCGCTCTCCTTGACCCGGAGTTCGGCGGCGCCGGTGAGCACGGTTTCGCCTTCGGCGCAGGCGGCGGCGATGAACAGGGCGGGGAACTCGTCGATGGCCAGGGGCACCTGATCCTCGGGGATGCGAATCCCGCGCAGCTGCGTCGCGCGCACGCGCAGATCGGCGACCGGCTCTCCGCCGAGCAGACGTTCGTTCTCGATGCCGATATCCGCGCCCATGGACCGCAGCAGCGTGATGATGCCGAACCGCGTGGGGTTGATGCCGACATTGGTTAGGGTCAGGTCCGATCCAGGGCGATGCTCGCACAGGCCAGGAAGAAGGCCGCCGAGGAGATGTCGGCGGGGACGCTGATCGGCGCCGCAGTCAGTCGCCCGCCCGGGGGGAGACAGATGCGTGGTCCGTCGACCTCGGGCGGTCGGGCGAATGCGCGCAGCATGCGCTCGGTGTGGTCGCGGGTCGGGGCCGGCTCGATGATGCAGGTCGGCGCCCGGCTGTAGAGCCCGGCGAGCAGCAGGCTGGATTTGACCTGAGCGCTGGGGACCGGCAGCACATAATCGAGGCCGGTCAGTCCTGCGACCGGCGTGATCCTCCAGCGGTGCCGTGCCGGCCTCGGTGGCGCCGATGCGGGCACCCATCCGCGTCAGCGGATCGGTGATTCGGCGCATGGGTCGGCGCGACAGCGAGGCGTCGCCGGTCAGGGTCGATGCGAAGGTCTGGCCGGCCAGCAGCCCGGTCATCAGGCGCATGGCGGTGCCGGAGTTGCCCATGTCGAGGGGGCTCGCGGGAGGCTGGAGACCGTCGAGTCCGACGCCTTTGATCGTGACGCGACCCTGCTCGAGGCCTTCGATGTCGACGCCCATGGCGCGGAAGGCGGCCAGTGTGGCCAGGCTGTCGGCGCCCAAGTGGAAGCCGGTGATCTCGGTCTCTCCGTCGGCGATGGCCCCCAGCATGATGGCGCGATGGGAGATCGGTTAGTCCCGGGCACGCCCACCCGACCGGTCAACTGCCCGCCGGGGGCTGCAATGAAAACGAAGCTCTTGGTCTGACGCCAACGCGGGCTACCTCTGCGGTGCGCTTGCGCCCCGGGGTCCGCGCTGGCCTGCAGGCGCAGCCATGCGAGGAGCCGGAGGACGCAGGGTTTCGAGAACGCCCATAGGGGTGGGCATGCCGGCGGTGGTCCCAGGCAAGCCGCATTGCCCGGCAACGGACAACGCCTTGGGCGAGCAAAGCCGGTCAAAATAGCGGATCATGCCGCGGCTGTAAACGACCATGGGACGATCGGCCCCGGCCGGTCGTCATCGGGCCTCGGGGGTCAGCGTCCCCCAAGCACCGGTCTATCCATCGCAGACAACCTTAAAGAGGAGAGCAGATGCAAGCGCGCAGCGTCGACGTCGCCATCATCGGGTCCGGCACGGCCGGTCTGAATGCCATGAGCCAGGTCCGTAAGGCCGGCCGGAGCTTCGTCTTGATCAACGGCGGAGAGCCCGGGACGACCTGTGCCAGGGTCGGTTGCATGCCGTCGAAGGCCATGATCCAGGTGGCCGAGGATTATCACCGCCGCACCCACCTCGGGCGCTACGGTGTCGACGGCCATGAGGCCTTGACGCTGGATGTGGCCGAGGCGATGGAGCATGTGCAGGATATCCGCGACACCTTTGTCGATCGGGTGCTGGGCAGCAGCACCGACGACATGCCGCCGGAGCTGTTCCTTCAGGACTACGCCCGATTCATCGAGCCGACCCTGCTGGAGGTGGCGGGGGAGCGCATTCGCGCCGGCGCCGTCGTCATCGCTACCGGGTCGCGGCCGTTGGTGCCGGAGGCCTGGCGGGCCTTCGGTGATCGGGTGCTCACCACCGACACGCTGTTCGAGCTGGAGGATCTGCCCGCGTCGCTGGCCGTGATCGGTCTCGGCACCATCGGCTTGGAGCTGGGGCAGAGTCTGCATCGGCTCGGGGTCGAGGTCACCGGCTTTGATCAGCTCCAGACCATTGCCGGCAGCCAAGACCCGGAGGTCGCCAAGTGCGCCATCGACCTGATGGCCAAGGAATTCCCGCTGCACCTCGGCCAGGCCGCCGAGCTTACCGAGGAGGATGGGCGCATCCGCGTCAGCGCCGGCGAACACAGCGTGGTCGTCGATCGCGTGCTCTGCAGCATCGGTCGGGTGCCGAACCTGGATCGGTTGGATCTCTCGGTGCTCGGCGTGGAGACGGATGCCCGCGGCGTCCCCGCC
Source organism: uncultured Gammaproteobacteria bacterium (assembly GCA_942491465.1). Classification (GTDB taxonomy): domain Bacteria; phylum Pseudomonadota; class Gammaproteobacteria; order Chromatiales; family Chromatiaceae; genus CALOBA01. Next base: position 163,592 of record CALOBA010000081.1, on the reverse strand, counting down.
CACAATCCGAATACGATGCAGGTGGGGGATCTGCCGGTATTCATCGCCGGCGATGCCACCGGTGACCGGCCGATCCTCCACGAGGCCGGTGACGAGGGCAAGATCGCGGGCTTCAACGCCGCCCGCGGGCAAATCCAGGCCTTCCGCCGCAAGGTGCCCCTATTCATCAATTTCTGCGATCCGAACATCTGTGCCGTGGGCACGCGCTGGAACGCGCTGGACCCGGACCGCACCGCGGTGGGCGAGATCCGTTTCGCCCCGGTGGGCCAGGCGCTGATCATGGGTAAGAACCGGGGTGTGCTGCGCGTCTACGCCGATCGGCGCAGCGGCCGTCTGCTGGGCTCCGAGATGATCGGACCCAAGGGCGAGAATCTGGCCCACCTGCTGTGCTGGTGTATCGCTCAGGGGCTGAGCGTCGGCGACCTGCTGCGCATGCCGTTCTATCACCCGGTGATCGAGGAGGCGCTGCAGGCGGCGCTCTACGACCTCTACCGCAAGGTCGACGCCAAGAACAGCGGTGGCTTGACGGAGCTGGCGCCGTTGGACGCCGCTAGTCCTCCGACGCCGCCATCCAGCGCGGATCGGGCTTGAACGCGATCAGCCACTGCTCCAGCTCGTGCGCGCGCATGGGCTTGGCGATGGCGTAGCCCTGGCCGCGGTCGCAGCCCATGCGCAGTAGCTGCCGCGCATGCTCGAGACTTTCGACGCCCTTGGCAATGACCTGGCGGTCGAAGGCGCGGGCCAGGCTGATCACGCCCTGCACGACGCTCAGCGCATCCGGGTCGAACAGCATATCGGTGACAAAGCCCTGCTCGATCTTCAGCGTCTGCGCCGGGACCGAGCGGAACCAACCCAGGGACGAGCGGCCGGTGCCGAAGTCATCGAGGCCGAAGCAGAGTCCGAGGGCGCGGAAGTCTCCGAGCACGCGGCCCAGGCGCTCACTGTCCACCGTCGAGCTGGTCTCGCGGATCTCCAGGTTCAGGCGCTGCGGCTCGATCTTCGGCTTGGCGCTCAGTATGGCGTCGAGCCGGTCGGCGAAGCCGGGCTCCAGCAGGGTCGGCAGCGACATGTTGACGGTCAGGCCAACATCCACGCCGCGTCCCAGCCAGCCGCGGTATTGCTTGGCGGCGTGCTCCAGCACCCAGATGTCCAGGCGCACCGACAGCTCGCTGCCCTCGATGGCGGAGAAGAAGTCCACCGGTGACAGCAGTCCGCGCTGCGGGTTCTGCCAGCGCACCAGCGTCTCCACCGATTCGACGCGGCCGGAACGCAGGTTGACCACCGGCTGATAGAGCAGCCGCAGGTCGTCCTCGTCGATGGCCTGCTGGATGTTCCGGCGCATGATCTGGCGGTCCGAGGCGCGGCGGTCCAGGTACGGATCGAAGACATGGAATCGGTTGCGACCGTCTTCCTTGGCCTCGTACATGGCCTGATCGGCATGCCGCAGCAGCACGTCCGGCTGCGCGTCGTCGTCGGGGTAAAGGGTGGCGCCGACGCTCGCGGTGACCCGCAGCAGCTCGCCGTCCAGCGCGACGGGTTCGGCGATATTGCGCAGCAGCCGCTCCAGGGCAACCACGAGCTGGTCGCGCTCGCGCAACAGATAGACGACGACGAACTCGTCGCCGCCGACCCGAGCCAAGGTCTCGTCGGCGCGCAGGCTGGTGCGCAGCCGCTTCGCCAACTCGGCGAGGAAACGGTCGCCGACGTCGTGGCCGAAGCGGTCGTTGATGGGCTTGAAGCCGTCGAGGTCGAAATAGCAGACCGCCAGCGTCATCCCGTGGCGGGCGACGGTGCGCATGCCGCTGTCGACGCGGTCGGCCAGCAGGCGACGGTTCGGCAGGCCGGTCAGCTCATCGTAGAAGGCGAGGTGCTCCATCAGCCGGTTGTGCTTCAACAGCTCGCGCTGCAGCCGGTTGACCTCGCGGTTGGCCTGCAACAGCTCGTTGGTGACATGCTCCAGCTCCCCCACGTCGAGCTCGGCGACGATCAGCAGCCGATCCTCCCGGCGCCAGGCCCAGGCGAACACCCCGCGGTTGACCCGCAGCCCGTCGCCCATGGTGACCCGGCCGACGAACGGATCAGCCGCCGCGGTGGTGGCCCAGATGCTGGCGAAGTCCGGATGGGCGAAGCGCTCGCCGATGCGCCCCGGCGGGGGGGCACCGATCAGCAGACGCATGCCGGGGTTGAGGTATTCGGCCCGGCCGTCGGCATCGATGATCGCCAGTCCGATGGCTCGGCTCTGATCGAGCACTGCGCGCAGCTGCGCCAGACAGGTGTCGGAGCGGGTGCAGTGTGTCAATGGAGAAGGGTCGTCGGACATCGCCTCTGCCGATGGCACGGGGGGCTGCGGATCAGTCCGGTGCGGGGTCGATTCGTCGTCGCGATCGTTCACTGGGGGTCCTCCCTGGTCAGTGGCTCAGTGCGCGCAGCAAGGCATCGAGTGCATCGAGGTCGGGGACGCAGGTGATGTCGGGGCCGGCGCAGAGCGCCGTTTCCTTGTCCCAGCGCAAGCCCTGTCCGCCGAGCAGGATCGGCAGGGCCGGATGCTCGGCGCGGATGCGCTCGAGCATGCGCTGCAGCGCATCGCGATGGAAATAGACGCTGAAGGAGAGGCCGAGCAGACTCGGGTCGGCGTCGCGGATCACGCCCAACACCTCCTCGGTGGTCAGCCCATCGCTGGTCAGCACGCAGTCCCAGCCGTGCAGCTCGAACACGTCGGCCACCATGCGCCGCCCGATGTGGTGCAGCTCCCCGTCCACCGCCGCCACCACGGCGCGGCGATGGTCGCGGATGGGGTTGACAAGATAGGGCACGGCCAGGTTCATCAGCTCGGCGCAGATCGCGGTGGCCATGTGTTCGGTCACGACCGAGATCCGGCCGTTCGCCCAGAGGTCGCCGATGCGGTAGAGCGCCGGCTGCAGCAGTCCCTGGTACAGGTCGAGGATCGGTGCGCCGGACAGCAGCAGGGTCTCGAACTGATCGGCGCACCAGCGCCGATCACTGCCGGCGAGGGCGTCTACGAACGGGTCGATCAGCTCGGCCATGCGCTCGCGCTCGGGCAGGCCGTCCGCCGGGGCCCCGTGCACGGCTCGGGACGGATGGCCCTGTCCGGCAATGGGCGGCGGCCCCGAGGGGCGTGGGCTGGAGATCGGCATGGGGTTTCTCATTCCGATGGCGGGTCGATATCATCGCCAGTCTAGTAGACCGGCTCCGGTCTTGTACACCCTACGGTAAAGCCCTCGATCTTATCCGCCGGGGTGCCCCGCGCTCAATCGGATTTCGCGAATGACGATGCCCATCGCTCTGCAACAGCTCAATCCCGACGCCGGGAGCCACCCGATCCCGGAGGACCCGCGGGCGATCGAGGCCGCCGAGGCCGCCGGCCTGCGCCTGCGCCTGGCCTATCCCTACCTGGTCTGGCGCTGGAGCGCCCGCGGGGAGCGTTTCTCCGTCAGCGACGCGGCCTGGCTGATCACGCTCGCGGATCAGCAGCAGTCCGTCGCCGACGCGCAGGTGGATTGGCTCGCGCAGATCTTGGCCCCGCGCGGCATGCCGCGGTTGCTGCTTCAGCGCACCCTGGAGGTGCTTTACGAAGAGCTGCTGGTGCGCCTGGCGGGGCGCGCCGAGGCCTGGGCGCGGCTGCTCGGCGCCGCGGATCGGCTTGCCGCGCAGCGCCGGGCCGTGCTTGACGATGCCGCGCTCGATCGGATCAGCGGCGCGTTCAACCGGGCCGTCGGCCCGGACTGGCGAGCGCGCCTCCCCGGCACCGGCGCGCTCATCGCCGCTGCCTGTGTCGACGAGCGCCTCGGCCCGGTGGGCAGCCGCGCCGCGACCTGCGATTGGCTCTGCGATGAGGACCGTTTTCCGCCGGCCTGGTGCGCGGCGGTTCGACGCGCGCTGGAGGCCGCCGATGCGGCCTGCCGCGCGCCGCAGCCCGCGGAGCGCTGAATCGATTGGCGTCGACGCACCCTCGCTGCGCTCAGGCCGACCCCGCCGGCTCGTGCACGGTGACGATGCGGATGGCATTGGTGCCGCCGGCGCTCTGGGTGTGGCCGAAGGTGACCACGACCTGGTCGCCGGGGGCCACCAGGCCGCGCTCGCGGGCGATGGCCAGGCCGAGGGCGATCTTCGCGTCGTCGTCGATGCCGGCCTCGTAGAGGATCGGCAACACGCCCCAGTTCAGCGACAGCCGGCGGGCGACCTTCTCCGCGGCGATGACCGCCAGGATCGGGCATTCCGGGCGGTGCTTGGAGATCAAGCGTGAGGTGAAGCCGGTCTCGGTCAGGCTCAGGATCACCGCCGCGTCGAGCCGTTCGGCCATGGTCACCGAGGCCTGGGCGATGGCCTCGGTGACCACGTTGGAGGGGTGGGGCAGGGTCTGCTGCAGCCAGCCGTACTCGCGCAGCGACACCTCGGTGCGCACCGCCAGCTCGGCCATGATGCGGACCGCTTCCACCGGGTAGGCGCCGGCGGCGGTCTCGCCGGAGAGCATCACCGCGGAGCTGCCGTCGAGGATGGCGTTGGCCACGTCACTGGCCTCGGCCCGGGTCGGCTTGGGGTTGCGCTCCATCGATGCCAGCATTTGGGTTGCGGTGATCACCGGCTTGCCGTTGCTGACGGTGGTGCGGATGATCTTCTTCTGCGTGCTCGGCACATCGGCCATGGGCAGCTCGACGCCCAGGTCTCCGCGCGCGACCATGATGCCGTCGGCGGCGAGCACGATGGACTCCAGGTTGGCGACCCCGGCGCGGTTCTCGATCTTGGCGATGATCGGGATGTCGACCCCGTACTCCTGCAGGATCTCGCGCATCCGGTGCACCTCGTCGGCGGTCTGGATGAACGAGGCGGCGATGTACTCCACATCGTTCTCGGCGGCGAAGGTCAGCTCCTGGACCACATCGTCGCGATGGGTCGGGTCCACCGCCGTCACCGACAGCTGGGTGCCGGGCAGGTTCACCCCCTTGCTCGCCTTGAGCAGGCCGCCGACGACCACCCGGCAGCGGACCTCGCGCTCCGTCGTCGCCAGCACCTGCAGCTCCATGGCGCCGTCATCAAGCAACACGGTCTCGCCGGGATTGATCTCCTGCGGCAGCCGCGCGTAGGACACCGCCACGCCGCTCGCATCGCCGATGCGGTTGTCGGTGAACAACGAGAAGGTCTCGCCGCTGACCAGCTCCACCTGCCCGCCGTCGACCCGGCCGGTGCGGATCTCGATGCCGCGGGTGTCGATCATGATCGCCACCTGTACCCCGACCGAAGCCGCGGCGGCGCGGATGCGCGTCAGCCGCTCCTTGTGCTCCGCATAGGTGCCGTGGGACAGATTCAGTCGCGCCACGTTCATGCCGGCGCGCAGCATCGCGGCGAGGGTCTCCGGCGAATCGGAGGCGGGACCGACGGTGGCGACGATCTTGGTGCGGCGGGTACGGGCGCGGTTGGGCATAGGGACAGGCTCCTTAGGTTAGGCAGGGGAGGGGGCGTCGGCGACCGGCCGACGTGCTCGATCCGTCAATGCTACGACAAACCGGGGTTGGTCAGGCGAGTGAATGCCCGAGTCGGAGCGGCGCGCGGTGTTCGCGCTGAACAACGACAACCGCGGTATTGAGCCTCAACGCCGGGCCAGAAACAGCCCGCGCACCGGCGCCGGATGCCCCTCGACGGTGCGGCGCGGATCATCGGGGTCGAGGAAGTCCGCCAGGGATTGAAAGCGCATCCACGGCGTCGCGCGCTGCTCGAAGGGGGTGGTCGGGCTGATGTCGATGACCCGCGGGGCCCGCAGCCCGGCGGCGGTGAGCCAGTCCAGCACCAGCGTCGGCGTCGGCACGGCGTGGACATTGCGCATCTTGGCGTAACGGCCGTCGGGCTCGAGGGCATCGCGCCCGGGCGATCCAGCACCAGGGTTTCCAGCACCAGCTCGCCGCCCGGGCGCAGCAGCGAACGCAGGATGCCCAAGTGCCGGGCCGGCGCGCGCCGATGATAGAGCACCCCCATCGAAAAGACGGTATCGAAGCCGGTCAGTCCGGTCAGCGGCTCGCGCACCAGATCCTCATCGGTCAGCGGCAGCACCGCCAGCCGGTCGCTGCCGATGAAGTGATTGACGGCCAGGAACTGCAGCACGAAGCGCAGCGTCGGATCGATGCCGACCACCAGATCGGCACCGGCGCCCAGGCAGCGGTAGCCGTACCAGCCGTTGCCGCAGCCGCAGTCGAGCACCAGCCGGCCGTCCAATGGCGCGATGGCCGCTGCGAGCCGGTCCCACTTCAGATCCGAGCGCCACTCCGCGTCGATGCGCACCCCGTGCAGACAAAACGGCCCCTTGCGCCAGGGGTGGAAGGCGTCGAGTCGACGTCCGAGTTCAACCTGCCAGATGTCGCCCGGGGGCGGATCGCTGGTGACGCCGACGCAGGGGTGATCGAGTACGATCTTGTTCGGCGCCCGGTAGGGCAGGTCGGACAGCGCGGCGGTCCAGGCCGGCAGGTCGCCGTGAGCATGCGGGTGCAGACGTTCTGCGCTCAGGCGTTCCAACGCATCAGCCGCGGGGGCGGGACGACTCGTCGAGAAATTTAGCCAGAAGGGCTGGAGGCGCAGCGCCGGCAAGGCCGACTCCGCAGACGGGTTGGACAGGCTCATGCGGTCAAGGCGTCGTCAGCCGTTGTTGCTGCCGCCGGTCCTTGAGCCGGGCCGGCTCGACGGCAGGTGGGGTTCGCGCGCATTCCCGGTTGGAGTCAGCCGGCTTGGTCCCTGTGAGCAGTTCATGCCGGCAGCCCCGATCGCGCCGATCGCCGACGCGGGACGCCCCTCGTGGAGCAAGCCCGTGGCGGCGAGTAGGGCGCCCTCAGCGATTGCGCCGCTCCCAGCGCTTGATCAAACGATCGAAGTCGGGCACGTCTTCATCCGTGGCGCCGTTGCGCTTGACCCAAACCGGCACGACATCGTACACGTCGAAGCTCTGCTCGCCATCGGGGACGAAATCGATCCCGTATACGAACAACCAGGCACCTCTCGGCAGTGTGCGGTCAAGGGCGACCCGAGTCGGAAGGTCGCGCAACGTACCGGTCCGTTCGAACCTGACATACTCGCGCGCGCCATGGATGGCGACGACCATCTGGTCCGCCTCACTGCGGTTTCCGTTCGCATCGAGCGAGAACTCCACAAGGATCGGCTCTCCGGGCTGGACGACAATCAGGTCGTCCGCACCGTTCGCGGTGATGTCCGGTATCGGCAGCCCCGGCTCTTCGGAGCCGCGGGTCCAGAGGATTGCGCTCTCATCGGTAATGACCGGCGAATTGTAGGAATACTGCTGGCCATAGTCTCCGTCGCGCTGCATGCCCACGGTCGCCGAAGCGCCGTTGTCGTAGGCGGCATTGTCGAAGGCGACATCGCGGTATTGCACCAGGATGTCCTCGGAGGACTCGTGGAAGATGATCTGGAAGGACACCGCGCCGTAAGTGGGATAGTGCGGAAGGCCTTCGTATTGGACGATGAGTCGGCGATTCGGGGCGCTCCCGCGGACGGCCCAGAGCACGGTCCCGCCGCTGCTCGGGTTGAGGTCATCCCAGAATGGGGCCGCGAATGCCTCGTAGCTGCTGCTCGGGATCGCGGCGTTGACATAGCTCAGCGACTGGTCGCTGAAGGAGATGTAGCCGTTGGAGCCGATTCTGATGCTGTCGTAGGCGGCCCCGAAGAACTGGACCGGGAACGGGGACGCCACAGACGCGCTGCTGTCGTCGCTCAAGCTGAGCGGCGTGCCGTCTTGGGTGATGTCCTCCCAGGCGTAGTCGGCCTGATCGTCGTAGTAGTAGCCCATGAACTCGACCACATCGCCGGTCACGACCCCGTGATACGTCTCGCCGCCGAGCGCCAGCGCGAAATCGGCAGTGACCTCTCCGACATTGGCCGGTATCCATGTCCCGCTCAAGATGCCGTCGTCGGCAGCCTGGTCGGGTGCGACGCCGTCGTCGCGCAGCGCGACGGTCGGGTCGCCGTTGTCGAACGAGACCTCACCCGTCGCGCCGGTGACGGCGCCGCAGTCGGAGATCGAGGCTGTCAAGACGCGGGTCTGGCCGATCTCCAGCTCGAAGTCTTGGGGGAGGGAGACCGACAGGGTCGGATTGCCGGGCACGCAGCCGACGGCAGTGCCGACGTTGAGGCGGCCGTTGGTGACGACGCGGCCCGAGAGTGCGGGCACGATGTCGACGGTATCCATGATGAGTGACTTCATCGCCAGGCCGGATGCCGCGGTGTTCTCGCCCCAGAGCAGCGCCAAGGCGCCGGCCACATGCGGGGTGGCCATGGAGGTGCCTTCGTAGCTGTCGTAGGAGTTGCCGCGGGTCGTACTCAGGATGTTCGAGCCCGGTGCGCCGAGGTCGACGCTGACGGCCCCATAGTTGGAGAAGCTGGCGAGCCCGTCGGACTCGGTCGTTGCCGCGACCGCGACGATATTCGGCACATTGTAGCCTGCCGGATAGCTGGGGCTGAGATCGGTGTTGCGGCCGTCATTGCCCGCGGCAGCGACGAACAGCATGTCCTCGTCGCCGGATGCTTCGATGGCATCCTCCATGGCTTGACTGGCGCCGCCGCCCCCCCAGCTGTTGCTCGTGAGGCGCACATCGACGCCGCGGCGCTTCATGTCCACGGCATAGTTCAGGCACTCGACGGCATCCGAGCTGCTGCCGCTGCCGCCTGCGCTCAGGAACTTGAGCGCCATGATCTCGGTGCGCCAATTCACGCCGGCGACGCCGACGCCGTTGTTGCCGACACCGCCGATAGTGCCCGCGCAGTGGGTGCCGTGGTTGTGGTCGTCGATGGGGTCCGAGTCATCGTTGATGCAGTCGAGACCGTGGATGTCGTCGACATGGCCGTTGCCGTCGTCGTCGATGCCGTTGCCGGGGATCTCGCCGGGATTGGTCCAGATGTTGTCGCTCAGGTCCACATGGGTGTAGTCCACACCGGTGTCGATCACGCCGACCACGATCCCGTTGCTGTCGGTTGTGGTGTCCCATGCGATCTCGGCATCGATCTTGCGCATGCCCCAGAGGTCCGGGTACGAAGGATCGTTGGGGGAGATGAGTACGCCGTTGTCGTCGGTGTCGATGCTGACGATGTAGTCGGGCTCCGCATAGGCGATGCCCGGGTCAGCACTGAGTTCCTCGATCAGGGCCTTCAACGTCTTGGCATCGGTCGGCTTCGGGAGCTCGGCGACGCCGATGCCCACGTGGCCATGATACTCGATCGTGACGTCGGCGCCGAGGATGCCCTTGATCTGGGACGCCATCGACGCGAGGTCCGGGTTTGCGTCCACGGCCTTGAAGAGAATGCGGCTTGGATTGACCGCGTGATCACCGATCATAACGTCTTGCTGAGGATCGGCGAGGGCATAACCGGCTGTGCATGCCGCGATGCATGCCGCCAATAGTGCGTTGAGATGAGTTTTCGCTTGCATTCCATAGTCTCCATGTATTGTTTTCGATGCCGGTGGCTCACAGCCTGATCCGGCGTTGCAAGAGCGGCACTACGTTGGGGCCAGCGTCGATCTGGCCTCGCCCTTGCCCTCTGGATGCTAGCAGCCGCCGACGTGATGGGTACGTGAATAGCATCACTGAAGCTATATTCCTACGGAACGTAGGGAAATTTCTGACGCTGTTGGGCCTTCGGTCTTTCCACCGCACGCGCGACGCCATCTCTGCAGACCTGTGCGCCGTTGAGCTATCCTGAGCGGATAGCCAAGCCCCTGCCGCCGACCCGAGGAGTCTGCTGATGAACGACCTGACCACATCGGTCGCCCTGAACGGTGATGACGGTGACGTCGCTGCCCCCGATGCCCCGGGGCTTGACGACACCGCGCCCCGCGTCCCCGACCTGGACGACCCGTCGCTGTACATGAACCGCGAGCTGACCTGGCTCGCCTTCAACCAGCGCGTGCTGCACGAGGCCGATGATCCGCGCAATCCGCTGCTGGAGCGGCTCAAGTTCCTGGCCATCGTCAGCAACAACCTAGACGAGTTCTTCATGAAGCGCGTCGGCGGGCTCAAGCAGCAGATCGCCGCCGGCGTCACCCAGGCGACCGTCGACGGGCGCAAGCCGGCGGAGCAGGTGGAGGCCTGCCGCGAGGTCACGGATATCATGCAGGCTGATCAGGAGCGCATCTTCGCCGAGCTGATGGCGGCGCTCGAGAAGCACGATATCCGCCTGGTCAGCATCCAGTCGCTGGACAATGCCGCCCGCGAGCGCCTGCGCGAGATGTTCCGCACCGACATCTTCCCGATGATCACGCCGCTGGCCATGGACCCGACACACCCGTTCCCGTTCATCTCCAACCTGACGCTGAATCTACTAGTCATGCTGCGCTATCCCGGCAGCAGCGAGACCTACATGGCCCGCGTCAAGGTGCCGGTGAGCAAGGACGTCTCCAAGCGGCTGATCCAGACCGAAGACGCCAACACCTTCGTCACCCTCGACGACCTCATCGTCACCAACCTCGACATGCTCTTCCCCGGCATGGAGATCGCCAGCTGCGAGCTGTTCCGGGTCACCCGCAACGCCATCGTCGAGCCCGACGCCGAGGCCGCCAGCGACCTGCTGGAGATGATCGAGACCGAGCTGCGCGAGCGCCATTTCGCGCCCATCGTGCGCCTGGAGGTCGAGGCCGGCATGGACCCGGTGCACCGCGGCATGCTCGCCGCCGAACTCGGCCTGGACGAGGCCAAGGACGTCTACGAGGTCCATGGCATGATGGCCATGCGTGACCTGTTCGAGCTCGCCGGCCTGGAGATCCCGGAGCTGCACGACAAGCCCCACCGCCCCGGGGACCATCCGCTGCTCGGCAACGACCGGCGCAACATCTTCCACATCATCCGCGAGAACGGCCCGCTGCTGCTCCAGCACCCCTACGAGTCCTTCGCCAACACCGTCGAGCGCTTCCTGAGCACCGCCGCCAAGGACCCGAAGGTGCTGGCCATCAAGATGACCCTGTACCGCACCTCCGGCGGCGCCATCCTCGACGCGCTCATCGACGCCGCCCAGCGCGGCAAGCAGGTGGCCGTGCTGGTGGAGCTCAAGGCGCGCTTCGACGAGGCCGCCAACATCAAATGGGCCCGGCGCCTGGAGGCCGAGGGCATCCACGTCACCTACGGCGTGCTCGGGCTCAAGACCCACAGCAAGCTGATCTTCGTCGTGCGCCGCGACTACGCCCAGCTGCGCCGCTACTACCACATCGGCACCGGCAACTACCACGGCGGCACCGCCAAGCTCTACACGGATCTGGGCATGTTCGGCTGCGACGAGCAGATCGGCGCGGATCTGACCGAGCTGTTCAACTATCTGACCGGCTACTCGCCGCCGCCGAGCTACCGCAAGATCCTCGCCGCCCCCTATACCCTCAAGCGCGGCATCCTGGCCAAGATCCAGCGCGAGATCGACATCCACCACGAAGAGGGCAACGGCTTCATCCAGATGAAGATGAACGCCCTGGAAGACCCGCAGATCGTCCGCTCGCTGTACCGGGCCGCCGCCGAGGGCGTGAAGATCGATCTGATCGTGCGCGACACCTGCCGCCTGCGCCCGGGCATCCCCGGCCTGACCGAGAGCGTGCACGTGGTCAGCGTGGTCGGGCGCTTCCTGGAGCACGCGCGCATCCTCTACTTCTACAACGGCGGCGACGAGGAGTACTACATCGGCTCCGCCGACCTGATGCGCCGCAACCTCGAGGCCCGCGTCGAGGTCCACGCCCCGGTGGAGAACCCCGAGCTGCGCCAGGAGCTGCGCCTGATCCTCGACGTGCAGCTCGCCGACACCCGCTCGGCCTGGGACATGCAGTCCGACGGCAGCTACATCCAGCGCACCGCCGCCGACGAGCATGCCAAGGGCGCCCAAGAGACGCTGATCGGGGTGGCCGAGAAGCGCCTCGCCGCGGCCTCGAAGCACAAGGAAAAGACCCTGCGCTCGCGCCTGGTCAGCCACTTCGAACATCGGCTCGCGGCGCAGGGCTGAGCGGGGCGGCAGGCGCCGGCGCGCGGGGGAGGGAACCCTCATTGCGCCTGTAGATAGGGTCGATATTTTGATCGGCTCTCAAGTGACGAGGACAATCCCTGATGACGCACAGCATCGATATCTTCGTTGCCGCTGCCGCGGCGGTCGCCGACGGCATCGCGATGACCCCGCGCAGCGCCAACGACAAGGAGTATTTTCCGCAGGACTGGTTCGCCGATCGCGTCTCCGGCCTCGGCTTGCCGTTCCACGCGCAAGGCCGGAACAGCTATCCGGACGGTCGAGCCATCACCGCCAGCGCCTTGCGCAGCTACACCGTCCACCTCGACGGGCAGACACCCGCCACGAAGCGGCAAGACCGGCGTCCCGATGCTGGCCGGCAACGGGAGTTCGCGGTCTTCGAGGCCGGATGATCGCGGCGTCGCTGATCCGCTGCGCTAGAACAGGGATGCTTGAACCTAGAAAGAGCAGTTGACCGCTCTAGGGCAAACTCAAGTATCTGTTTTTCCAGTAATGACTACCAGTACCGGAGCTCACCCATTGGGTGAAGGCCGCCGCGCGGCCCCTGGCTTCGTTACAACTCGTTGGAATGGAATGACCATTCCGCATCAAAGTGCCTCGCCAGGACCCACGCGGGACGCACCCTCGAGGCCGTTCAACTGCTCTTTCTAGGTTGAATCGGTGTCGCCAGGCTCGCGGCGACCGGCTGGTGGGCATGCGCGTCCTGGAGGTCGAACAGCCGCTGGCCGATCGTCGCGCAATCCCCGAGTGCGGATGCAAAGGCATCCAGCGCATCCTCGGCGCCACGGCCCGCGCAAAGCGCTACCAGCGCCTGGCTGAAGACAACGATCCGCACGTCGTTCAGCGACAACCGGCGACCCGTGCGGTTGAAACGCAGGACCTTTTCGCCGGCCGCCTGCTCCGCCGTCGTCAGCGCCTCGTCGGGCGCCGACAGCCCACGTCGATCACCGGCCGCCTTGCGGCAAACCATCAGCACGTCGAGATCGATCGGCGATTTGGCCGCGAGCTTCGGCATCGCGACCGACATCTCGGCCTTGACCGGCTGCGCCTGCACCAGTCGGAAGCCGGCATGCAGCACGGCGGCGGCCACAGACGTCCAGCCGTCCTCGCGGGAGTGGTGATAGGAGAACACCATCAGCCCCTCGTCCTTCAAGACCCGATGACATTCGCCGAAGACGGCGGAGAGCTTATCGGAAAAGCGCGTGCAATCGGTGTCCTGCACCTCGTGCTCGCAACGCGTGGTCTCAATCCGCGGTCCGTCGCCATCATCGAGCCAAAGGCGTTGCCAGACGTGGAAGAAGTCGGCCAGCTCGGAGTAATGGACGTTGTCGAAGAACGGCGGGTCGGTCACCACCGCATCCACCGAGCGGTCCGGCAGGTCCGTCGCCGCGGAGTCCCCCACCGACAGATAGACCGCGCCGGGCGGGAGCCCGTCGGCCGGCCAGGCGTCCAGCACCTGCGCCCCCATCGGCTGGCTCTTGCCGAACAGCTTGCGGCCGGATGGTCGCTTGCCGTCGCGCCCCGATGCGGGGTCCAGCACGATCTCGAATGGCGCTGCCTTGTAGTCCACGGCCCGCAACAGCCGCGACTGGAACAGATTCAGGAACGAGCCGGAGGACTTGGGCGTGCCCCAGAGATTCGCCTCGATGGGCGTGCGCTGGCTCTTTTGGATTTTCCGTGGCACGAATGTTTAACAAAAACAGGTTGTTGAGCGCTCAATCGTGACGGAAGTCGGCTGATCGTCTATCCGGAGACACCGTGTAACCCCCTGATCTTCCGTCCATAGAGGGAGTAGCCAAAGAGATCCAAATACAGTCGCTGAAAGAGATGCTCACGGTTGAGCAGGCCATAGCAACGACGTTTGATGACCTTGATCTTGTTGTTCAGCCCTTCTACGAACCCGCTGTTGTGACGACCGAGAAAATAGTTGCTGATGTCATCTTTGTGCAAGTTGAGCGTCTTGATAAAGGTGTCGAAGCAGCGCAACCCACGGCGCTTCACCCGAGTGCTCCAACCGTTAAAGAGGAGCTTGGCTTGCTTGGGACTGATGTCATCGCGATTGAATACGGCGGTCAGCTCATCACGAAACGCGACCGCGTCTCTCAAATCCGGCGACCAATGAAACAAGCGATCCAAGACGGCCTGTTCCTCATCGCTCAAATCCTGTGGCTGTTTGCGCAAGGCCCACATCGCGCCTTTCAGGCGTTGATACTGGGTTGTAGAGAGGGTGCGCTTGAGCCGTTTGAGCTCCTGCTTGCGCAACGTGTCGACGGCCTCGCGGTAAAGTTTGGCGACATGGAAGCGATCGGCGACCACGCGCACACGGCGCCCAAACACCGCCTTCGCCGCGCCAATGAACCCCTCGTAGAGATCACTGCAGAGCACCCGCACCGTTCGGCGTAAGCGCTTGGGCAAACGCGATAAAAAATCGACCACCGTGGCCTTCTTGCGGTCCTTGAGCACGCCGAGGATGTGGGTCTGATCACCGCTCTGCCCGGTCACGATGGCGACAAAATCACGATGGCCCTTCTTCAGGGCAATCTCATCAATGCCGATGACCTCGATCGCCGGCAAGGCATCCCAATCGGGGGTCGTAGCGATCTGGCGATCGAGCAGACCTTGGAGGGTCTCGATCGAAACCCCTTCCTTCTGAGCGACATCACTCAAGGTGCTATTGATGCAGGCGCGCAGCAGATGCTCCTCATACGCCTTGGTCATCCGGCTGCGACGGTTGAACCACGACACCTGCTGGGTCGTGGTCGGCCCCTCGCCGCAGTCGCAGCGATAGCGCGGGAGGCGAAACCGAAGATAAACCGGCTTGCCCAATAGGTCTAAGTGGCGCAGGGTCTTCCATTCACTCCAGCCATTGCGCGTCGTGATCCAGCGGCTACAGCGGTGGCAATTCGTTCCCTCTTGGGTGCTGATCAAGGTGACAATGAGCTGTCCATCGCGGTCCTCAAACGCCGCTTCAACGCGGGTTTGCGGAAACTCTAAAAGTAACGCCATTGCTTGGCGAAGCGGCTCGTTGTTGGTCCCCATCTTAACACCTGTGTCGCTGTAACTTACTGTCTATTAAGTGTATTATATTCTACTGAAATCCTGAAGAGCCGGGATACCTCAGGGTCTGTCCCCGTCTTCTCGCGAGTGCAAATGGAGTTGTTCCGCTAACTCGTCGGCATCTGGCGCGGAGAGATGGCTTGTTACCATGATCAGGCATTAATCCTGTCGGGCATGCCGTTTGAGCCACTGGCCGAACTCGGCTTGACTCACCTCACCACGTGCGACGCCGAGCATGATGGCGAGCTTGTCTTGCGGATCGGCAATGATGTCCGCGCTATTCAGCCTTAGAAACAAACGGCTACAGACCCATGCCGTGCGCTTGTTCCCGTCTAAGAATGGATGATTGCTTGCCAAGCGGTGGCCGTAGCACGCAGCCAGATCGAACAGATCCGCTCCGCTGTAGACGAATAGCTGGCGAGGGGCCGCCAATGCAGACTCCAGCATGCCCTGATCACGTACCCCTGATGGGCCTCCGTGCTCAGCGAGCTGTCGCTGATGAATGAGCAGGACTGCGCGCACATCCAGCCAAGCCGGTTCGCTGACGTCGCAAGCCGATTTGCTGATCATTTCGCCAGTTCACGCAGGACATCACGGTCCTCACGCATGATCAGCTCCGCTGCTTCGAGTTGGCGTGCCGTCTCCGGATTGTATGGGCTGAGCAGAAAGCCCTCTGGTGTCTCTGTCAGGTAGAGTTTGTCGCCCTTCTTGGCGTGAAGCAGGGCGAGGGCCTCCTTCGGCAAGATGACACCGGCGGAATTACCGATGGCCTTGATTTCAACTTGAATCATGATCGATCTCTGATGGCGTAGTAACATTAGTATAACGCGCCAGAGCCCTTCGATAACAGATCGCCTGCCGCGCGTCTGCGCGTGCTCGCGATTTTCCGCGGAGCGAGACCAATCGGTCTCGCCGGCCAGGGGGCGCTCCGGGTCGGACCACGCCAACTCCATGAAAAATATAAAGACTTTTCTTTAAGAACGCGGAATCCGGGCCTTAGAGCGCCACTTTCCGCACAAGAAATGCCGGTCTAACCGCACTTGCTTCGATCCCGAGCGCCAAGCGAGCGCGAGGTCGCCCCCGAGACCCGGGCCGAGCTGACCGAGGCCCAGCGCCGAGAGTCTGCGCCGCTGCGGTAAACTGTTGCACAACCCACGAACCCTCTCGGGAGACGCCTGACAGCCCATGGACAAACGCAGCCTCTCGGAACGCGACATCTGCACCAAGTTCATCACGCCGGCCCTGCGCAAGTCCGGCTGGGACGAGATGCTGCAGATCCGCGAGGAGGTCAGCTTTACCAAGGGCCGGATCATCGTGCGGGGCAAGCTGGTGACCCGCGGCAAGGGCAAGCGGGCGGACTACATCCTCTACTACAAGCCCAACCTCCCCATCGCGCTGATCGAGGCCAAGGACAACGCCCACGGCATCGGCGACGGCATCCAGCAGGCGCTCGACTACGCACAGACGCTGAACATCCCGTTCGTGTTCGCCTCCAACGGCGACGGCTTCGTCTTCCACGACCGCACCGGCGCCGCCACGCCGCGCGAGGTCACGCTGGCGCTGGATGCCTTCCCGTCGCCCGCCGAGCTCTGGGCCCGGTTTCGCAGGAGCACCGGGGTCACGGAGCACTGGGGTGTTCAGGTCTTGTCTTTTGCATCGCGCACCTTCCGAGCGATGCGGCTGACCTGCGCGTAGTGTAGTCCGAAGAACGCGCCGATCTCCTTCAGCGTGTAGCCGCCGCTCGCGTACGCCGCGGCGATCGCCTCATCTCGATCGCGATAGGCGCGGGCGTACTCAAATAGAGGCTTGGGTTTCGGGCGGCGCTGGGCGCGGGGGACTTCCGTGAGATCGCGGTCGGCTGGCTGCTTCCGCCGAACCCCTTCCACGAAGGTCTCAGAGCCGAGAAAGACCTGGTGTCGTAGCTGCTCCCAAGGCCCGGGCTCGCCGATGCCGTCCTCGACGAAACGGCGATAGGCGGAGACCGCCCTTGAAAGACGTGCCCGCAGCGCCCGTGCTCCGAGTTGAATCGCTGCGTGTAGACGCCGTTCAGTTGGCGCATCCCCTTGGAGAGATTCCCGTCGGGCGTCTCGACCAGGAGGTGGTAGTGGTTCGTCATCAGGCAGTAAGTCAAGGTTCAGAAACAAGTGGTGCAGACGCAACCCCCAAACGGGCAATCCAAAGGCTCAGCGAATGGGCGTCTGCACCGCTTGTTTCTGAACCGATCCTAAGCGTGCGCCCACCAGTTCCCGAAGACGCCAACACCGTCGAGCGCTTCCTGAGCACCGCCGCCAAGGACCCGAAGGTGCTGGCCATCAAGATGACCCTGTACCGCACCTCCGGCGGCGCCATCCTCGACGCGCTCATCGACGCCGCCCAGCGCGGCAAGCAGGTGGCCGTGCTGGTGGAGCTCAAGGCGCGCTTCGACGAGGCCGCCAACATCAAGTGGGCTCGGCGCCTGGAGGCCGAGGGCATCCACGTCACCTACGGCGTGCTCGGGCTCAAGACCCACAGCAAGCTGATCTTCGTCGTGCGCCGCGACTACGCCCAGCTGCGCCGCTACTACCACATCGGCACCGGCAACTACCACGGCGGCACCGCCAAGCTCTACACGGATCTGGGCATGTTCGGCCTGCGACGAGCAGATCGTCCGCGCGCTGTACCGGGCCGCCGCCGAGGGTGTGAAGATCGATCTGATCGTGCGCGACACCTGCCGCCTGCGCCCGGGCATCCCCGGCCTGACCGAGAGCGTGCGCGTGGTCGGCCGCTTCCTGGAGCACGCGCGCATCCTCTACTTCTACAACGGCGGCGACGAGGAGTACTGCATCGGCTCCGCCGACCTGATGCGCCGCAACCTCGAGGCCCGCGTCGAGGTCCACGCCCCGGTGGAGAGCCCGGAGCTGCGCCTGATCCTCGACGTGCAGCTCGCCGACACCCGCTCGGTGACGAAGCCGGCGGCGTCGAGCGCGCGGGCGACGCCGTCGGTCAGGCGCGCGTCGTCCTCGACCAGCAGGATGCGCATCAGTCCTGCTCCACCTCGATGACGGTGGCGGTGGCGGCATCGAGCAGCACCTCCAGCCGACGCCCGTTTGCGGCGATGACCTTGAACTCGTAGACCCAACGGCCGTGCTCGCGCCCGAGCTCGACCTCGCGGGCCCGGGCAGCCTATTCGAGACCTGCAAGGTGTTGTCGAAGCTGCCCCTGCAGCCAGCGCGCCGCGCCGTCGACATCGGCAACGGTCTCCACACCCGGCCGCCGGGGGCGTCGGCGCATGATGATCGCAAGCCCCAGTTCCCGCGCCGCCGTGAGCTTGGCGGCGGTGGCCGTGCCGCCGCTGTTCTTGCAGACGATGGCGTCGATCCGCCGGGCGGTGAGCAGGGCGCGCTCGTGGGCCAGGTCGAAGGGGCCGCGCTCGAGCAGCAGCGCATGGTCGGCGAAGTCCGGCATCGGCTCCGGTCGGGTGACCGCGCGGATCAGAAACCAGACATCGTCGACGACGGTGAACGCTGCCAGGTCCTGCCGCCCCAAGGCCAGCAGCACCCGCCGGCTGCCGAGCCGGCGCAGCTCGGCGACGGCCTGGTCCCAAGCGTCGACACACAGCCAGCGGTCTCCCGGCCCGGGGGTCCAGGCCGGGCGCTCCAGCCGCAGCAGCGGCACCTCGACCTGCGCGCAGGCGGCAGCGGCATGCCGGCCCATGGTTGCGGCAAACGGATGGGTGGCATCGATGACGGCCGCCACCGTTTCGGCTTGAAGATAGGCGGCCAGGCCGTCGACGCCGCCGAAGCCGCCGATGCGGGTCTCGCCGGCGGGCAGCCGCGGGCTGCCGGTCCGCCCGGCCAGTGAGTTGATCAGCCGGATCTGATCCTGGCCGGCAAGCCGCTCGGCCAGGGCGTAGGCCTCGGTGGTGCCGCCCAGCAGCAACAGGGTCTTCGGTCTCATTCGGGTCCTCCACGGCGTCGGTGAGGCGGGCGCTCCGCCGCCTCCCGCAGCAGCGCCAGCAGCCGGTAGCCGCCGTGCACCAGCTTGCTGTAGGGCAGCAGTACGAAGAAGGCGACGACGGTGCCCAGATGGACGGCCAGCAGCAGGCCCATGGCGGCGGTCTCGCGGCCGGCGAGCAGGGCAAGGCCGGTGGCGGTGACGAGCAGCAGCAGGCCGAGCACGGCGGC
The DNA here is from genome assembly GCA_942491465.1 of uncultured Gammaproteobacteria bacterium. Lineage (GTDB taxonomy): Bacteria > Pseudomonadota > Gammaproteobacteria > Chromatiales > Chromatiaceae > CALOBA01. The sequence goes on along the minus strand of CALOBA010000081.1, from coordinate 144,369 downwards.
GTCGGCGTGGCCGGTGCGGGCATCGGCCAGCGCCGGGTCCCGCTGTCGGCGCAGCCACCCGAGGCCGAGCACGGCCAGCAGCATGCACAGCCCGCCGGCGCTGCCGAGCAGGACCGGGGCGCTGAGCAGCGGGTAGGGCGCCTGGCGGCCGAGCAGGTGCTCGTAGGCCGCCGCCGCGGTGGTGGCCGCCAGGCAGAGTCCAAGCCCGGCCAGCAGCAGCTGGTGCAGCCAGCGGCGGCGCTGCGATAGCCGCTCGTCGTGCTCGGCGCAGCCCGCGCCGCCGCCGGCGAGGTTGTTCAGCAGCGCCAGATCGCGCAGGGCTCGGCCCAGGGAGCGGCGGTCTGTCGCCGCCGCCGGTCCGGTCGTGGCCCGCCAAAACCGCCGCAGCCCGATGCCGATGGCGAGCAGCGACCAGCCCAGCGGCAGGACGCCGAGCAGCAGCATGACCGGCAGCGGGATCACCCGGTAGAAGGCGCCATCCCCTAGCTGCGCGGTCAGCAGCGCCGCCGGTCCGGCGCCGATGGCGACCCCGGCGACAACTGCGGCGATACAGCCGAGCAGGACCCACCAGACCGTCAGGCTCTGCCGGGTGAAGGCGCGGGCCATGGGCGCCGGCCAGGCGAAGGCTCGCCAGCTCGCCTGGCGCTCCGCGGCCAGGGCGCGCGGGATGTTGATGGCGAACACATGCGGTGGCGCGTATTGGCAGGCGTACAGGCAGCTGCCGCAGCCGTGGCAGAGGTTGGCGAGCTGGGCCAAGTCCCCCGCATGGAGGGCCGGGCGGCGGCGGGCGGCATCGAACACCGGGCAGAGGCCGTTGCAGTAGCCGCAGATGTCGCAGAGCCGGAGCATGCGGCGGGTGTCGGCGGCGTTGTCGATGATCGGCCCGTCGGGTTCGGGTTGGGGGGAGGCCATTGCGTTGCGTGGATTCAGCGATGGGGACGTCGGTGCGACAAGTATTGCGCAGCCGCTGCGGCCCCGGCCCGTCGCCCGAAGACGATGCCGATGGTCAGCGCCAGCCCGGACAGATAGCCCCGCGGGATGAGATTGGGCGCCATGATCATGCCGGCGGCGAACAGGCCGGGGAGTGCGCGGCCGTCGGCCCGGCAGACGCGGGCCCGATCATCGACTTTGACCCCATGGTAGGTGAAGGTGATGCCCGGGCGCATGGGATAGGCCGCGAACGGCGGCTGCAGCAGCGGCCGGGCCTGGCTGGACTTCGGCGGGTCGAGCCCGGCGCTGTGCCAGCCGGCATCGTCGTCGGGATCTGCACCCGGCTGGACGGCCGCGTTGTAGCGCGAGAGCGTCTCGCTCAGCCGCGCCGCGTCGATGTGGAGCCGACCCGCCAGCGCCTGCACGGTCTCGGCCTGGATCGGCGGATACAGCGCCGCCGGGGCGCGCGCGAGGGCGCGGGCGTCGAGGATCAGCCAGGCGATCTGCGCGGGACAAGCGGCCAGGCGTTGGCCCCAGGCGGCATAGCGGGTGGAGGCGGTGTCGGCGCCCTCGTCCCGGAAGCGGCGGCCGTCGCGGTCGACGACGATGCCCAACGGCATGCCGCGGATGCGGGTCACGATGCCGCCGTCATCGGCCGGCGAGCGGGCATCGACGGCGACCAGATAGGCCGCCGTCGGATCACCCACCGCCGCGGCGCCCTGGCGCAGCAGGGCGTGGAGCACGCCGCCGGACATGTAGGGTGTGCCGCGGTTGATGAAGCCGTCGGCGGCATCGCCCCAGCGCTCGCGCAGCCAGTCCCGGTTGGCCTGGGCGCCGCCGCAGCAGCAGATGGTCGCGGTGGGCCGAAGCCTGTGGGCGCGGCCGTGGTGTTGCAGTGTGAGCGTTGGGGCTCGGTCCGGCGCGATGCTCAGGTCGGTCACCTCGGCCTGGTAGGCGACCTGGACACCGAGCTGTTCGGCGCTCCGGTACAGGGCATTGATCATGGCCGTGCCGCCGCCGAGCAGGAATGCGGTCCGGCGCGCCGGCGGCAGCCCGCCGCCGGCGGTGGGCTGCAGATGCACGCCGGCGCCGATGAGCCAGTCGGCGATGTCCCGCGAGTCCTTGGCCAGGAGCCGGGCCAGGGTCGGGTCGGCAGCGCCGCGGGTGTTCCGCCGCAGGTCGGCGAGCAGCTCCTCCGCCGGGTAGCGATCCAGCGTATACGGGGTCGGCCGGTCATGGACCAGGCGCAGGTTGCGGGAATGGCGGGTGTTGCCGCCGCGGGCCGTGCGCGGGGCCTGCTCGGCGAGCAGCACCGACGCGCCGGCACGGCGGGCGGTGATCGCCGCGCACAGGGCCGCGGTGCCGCCGCCGATGACCAGGCAGTCGGGGCGGGTGGGTAGCGTCGCCGGTGGTTGGGGGTAGGCAGTTGGGGGGCTCGTCATCGGCCGGGGCCGGCTGCGGAGGTCGGGCGTGCCGATGGATGGAGCGTCAGGTGTCTGACCCCTTGGTTGTCGCATTGCGGTCTATTCATCCGAGCGTCGAAGTTTGACAAGCACCGGGGGCGATTGCAACATGCCGCGCCTGATCCATGCTCCCGAGGTCGGCCGCCCGCAGCGGCGCGCCAGCTCGACTGAACGAAGGCCCTTCGCCCATGCTCCCGTCCCCAATCGCTCTGCCGGACCCTGCCCATGGGTAAGGTCTGGTTCGTCGGCGCCGGCCCCGGCGCCCCTGATCTGATCACCGTGCGCGGCACCCGGCTGCTGGCCGAGGCCGGCGCCGTCCTCTACGCCGGCTCGCTGGTGGCCGAGGCGGCCCTGCAATGGGCCGGACCGGACTGCGAGATCCAGGACTCCAAGTCCATGGACCTGGCCCGGGTCAACCACTGGCTGGTGGACCGGGCCGCTCGCCACGAGACCGTCGTGCGCCTGCAGACCGGCGACCCGACGCTGTACGGCGTCATGGCCGAGCTGGCACGCCCGTTGGATGCGGCGGGGATCCCCGTCGGCATCGTGCCCGGCGTCTCCTCGGCCATGGCCTCGGCCGCCGCCGCCGGCGAGTGCCTGACGCTGCCCGAGCTGACCCAAACGGTCATCTTCACCCGGCTGGCCGGGCGCACGTCGATGCCCGAGGGCGAGTCGCTGGTCGCCCTGGCCGCCCATGGCTGCACACTGTGCATCTTCCTGTCCATCGAGCGCATCGACGGCGTCTGCGCCGCCTTGGTGGAGGCCGGCTGGGCGCAGACGGCCCCCATGGTCGTCGTCCACAAGGCGACCTGGCCCGGCGAGGAGCAGGTGCTGCGCGGCACCCTGGCCGACATCGCCGAGCAGTGTCGTGCCGCCGGCATCGAGCGCCAGGCGATGATCCTGGTCAGCCCGGCGCTGGGTGCCCGGACGCGCTCCGCCGCAGCCACGTCGAAGCTCTACGACGCCGCCTTTCCGCGGCGTTTTCGCCCGGCGCCCGACGGTGGCTGATGCCGGTATCGAGATCGGGGCAGTTGGCGGTCTTCATCCAACGCCCATCGGTCACTGAAGCGGCCTCGCAGCGATGATCCTTCTCGACGACACCGAGCGCTACCGCCTGACCCGCGACGGCCGCGTCCTGCGCGCCCGGCTCAAGCGCCCGCACCGGGTGCTGAGCACCTGCCGCGTCAACGGCGGCCTGCGCGAGGATCTGACCGATCTGGTCAATCATCAGTGCAGCGAGGGTGTGGGACCGCCGCCGCCGGTGCCCACCGACCCGGCGGACTATCACGCGCATCTGTGTGCCGGGGCCGCCCTGCCGGCGGCGACCACGGCGCTGATGAGCACGGCCGCGAATATGCAGTGCGCGACGCTTGGCCGCGCGGCGTTCGATGATCTCGAGGTCGTCGTCGCCGCCACGGCCGGGGTGCTCGGCAACGCCACCCGCGCCGCTGATCCGGCCTGCTGGCATGAGGAGCCGGGCGGCTGCCGCCGCCTGCCCCCGGGGGCGCGCGACGCGCAGGCCAAGCCGGGCGCGGCCCCATCGGCCCCGGAGGCGGGGCAGGGCACCATCGTCACGCTGGTGTTCATCAACCGGCCCTGCACCCCGGCGGCCCTGATCCAGGCGGCGGTGATGGTGACCGAGGCCAAGAGCACGGCGGTGCTGGATCTGCGCATGCCGAGCCTGCAATCGCCGCGGCTGGCCACCGGCACCGGGACCGACCAGCTCGCCATCGCCGCGCCGCTGGCCGGGCCCGCGGATTGGGAGCGGCACTGGGCCGGCAGCCACACGACCCTGGGCGAGCTGGTCGCGCGCGCCACTCAAGAGGCGGTGAGCCGCTGCCTGCTGCTGCAGAACGGCGTCTGCGCCGAGCTGAGGCGCTCCATCTGCGCCGCGCTGGGCCGCCACGGTTGCGATCAGGCCGCGCTGCTGGCGCAGGCCGGGGCCAGGCTCGATGCCGCCCTGGCGCAGCAGTTTGAGCAGAACCTGCTCGCCATCATCCACGACCCCATGAGCGCCGCCGCCGCCTATGCCCTGGCCGAGGTCCTGGATCTGATCGATACCGGCGTGCTGCACGCCGAGGCGACCCGCGAGGCGATCCTGAATCAGGCCGCGCTGCTGGCCGCCGCGGTGGCCGTCGCACCGGAGCGCTTCCCGGCGCTGCGGCAGCGCTTGGGCCGCGAGCACGGTCTGGCCCCCGGTACCTTGGCCGCGCTGGCCGTCGTTGAAGGCTTCGGCTGCAAATGGACCTGAGCGACCACCTCTGGCTGATCCTCGGCGCCTGTCTGCTCGATGCGCTGTTCGGCGATCCGTTCTACCGGCTGCATCCGATCCGGCTGATCGGCGACTGGATCGGGTCTTGCGAGCGGGCCTTGTTTGCGTTCGGCCTCAACGGTCGCCTTGGCGGCCTGCTGCACTGGCTGGCCGTGGTCGGCGGCGCGCTGGGTGTGTGGCTGCTGGTGCGGGTGCTGCTGGCGAAGCTCGGGCCGGTCTGGGTCGCCGGCTGGGACCTGTTTCTAACCTACAGCCTGCTCTGCACCCGCGATCTGCTCGCGGCGGGGCAGCGCATCTTGGTCGACCTGGACGACCTGCCGCGGGCGCGCGCCGGACTCGGCATGCTGGTGGGCCGCGACACCGACCGGCTCGACCGTGGCGGCGTGGTCCGCGCCACCATCGAGAGCCTGTCGGAGAACCTCACCGACGGCGTGCTGACCCCGCTCTGGGCCCTGTGCCTGTTCGGTCTGCCGGGGCTGATCGTCGTCAAGGCGATCTCAACGCTGGACTCGATGGTCGGCTACCGCACTGCGCGCTACGCCCGCTTCGGCTGGGCCGGGGCCCGCTCCGACGACCTGATCCACTGGCTGCCGGCGAGGCTGTCGGTGCCCCTGATCGCCGCCGCCGCCGCGCTGCTGCGGCTCTATCCGGGATCGGCCATCCGCGCCGCCCGGCGCGACCACGCCATGCTGCCGAGCCCGAACTCCGGCTGGAGCGAGGCCGCCTGCGCCGGGGCGCTGCGGGTGCGGCTGATCGGGCCGGTCTACTACGGCGGCGAGTTGGTCACGACCCGCTACATGGGCGATCCTGCCTGGCCCGCCGATCTCGATGGCGATGATCTGCGCCGTGCCCTGGCGTTGATCCTGGCCGCGTCCTTGTTGGCGCTGGCCATCGGGCTTTGGGTCGCCCCGCTGCGCCTGCACCTGCCGTGGTGACTGCGGTCGGTATGGCGGCGGACTGAAGGCCGCCGGCTGCGGTCTGTCGCCTCAAGTCGGCGCTTGCCGCAGGTGCTACGGACCAGGATGCCTGAGCGGGTCAGGACCGCGACCGGTCCTGCAGCTGCCGGCGTAGCTGCTCAAGCTCCGCTAGGGCGCGCTCTTTGGCCGCGCGCTCCTGCGCTTTGGCCGCGCGCTCGTGCTCTTTGGCGTCGCGCTCACGGGCCGCGCTTGCGCGGGCCTGCTCTTCGCTTGCGCAGCCGGATGTTGTGCGCATAGGCCGAATCAGCGTCGATCAGGCTGCTCCCGAGCAGCCAAATCGAATAGGTGGGCCGCAGTGTGCCGTAGGGATTCATGATCCGCACCGAGGTGATCGGCCGCGGCAGATCGCCGCCGAGCACGGCGTTCAGGAAGTGGATCAGCAGGCCGCGGTTCGCCTCGGCCCCGAGCAGGGCCTTGAACACGCAGTCGACTTTGGGATCAATCGGGTGGCGCATGGGCTGAGTCTAGGGGGCGATTGCAGGGGCTGCAAGCCGGCGCTCCGTGCGCCACGGCGATACCCTCCCATCATGCTATCCTGCGCGCCGATCCAAACCCCGCAAGCCACAGCCCTGGAACCCCGCGCCATGACATTGTCCGCTGTCTGTCCGCCGCCGCGTCGGTCTCAACCCATCAATGGGGTGCGTCTCGGCGCCGTTGTTGCGGCGCTGACCGCGCTCTTCGCCCTGGCCGGCTGCGGCCCACAGCAGGCCGAGGAGGTCGCCGCGCAGCCGCCCGCCGTCGGTGTCATCGAGGTCGCCGAGCAGAAGGTCAACCCGTTCTTCGAGTTCGTCGGCAAGACGCGGCCAAAGGAGAGCGTTGCGTTGCGAGCGCGGGTGACCGGCTTTCTGGAGGAGCGCAGCTTCGAGGAGGGCGGCCGGGTCGAGGTCGACCAGGTGCTGTTCAAGATCGAGCCGGAGCAGTACCAGGCCACCGTGGCCCAGACCGAGGCGGCCTTGGCCGCGGCCAAGGCGAAGCTGAACCAGGCCCAGGTGGACCTGTCACGCTACCAGGAACTGGCCAAGAAGAACAACGTCAGCCAGCAGAAGGTCGACGAGGCCGCGGCGCTGGTGAAGGTGGAGGAGGCCGCGGTGGAGACTGCCGAGGCGGACCTGCGCAAGACGCGGCTCGACTTGGAGTACACCGAGATCACGGCGCCCATCGCCGGGCGCATCGATCTGGCCGCCTACGACGTCGGCAACCTGGTCGGCCCGGACAGCGGGGTGATGGCGACCATCAACCTGATGGATCCGATCGATGTCACCTTCTCCATCTCCGAGACCTGGTACCTGGAACTGGTGGAGGCCGACGTCGCGGCCGAGCGCGCCGGCAAGCAGGTTGACGAGTGGACCTACATCCCGCTGATCAAGCTGCCCAACGGCCGGCGCTACGAGCACGAAGGCCGGTTCGACTTCGTCGACAACAAGGTCGACGAGAAGACCGGCACCGTCCTGATCCGCGCCGAGTTTCCGAACCCCGACCGGCTGCTGCTGCCGGGCCAGTTCGTCACCGTCGTCATCGAGCGCAAGCAGGCCGTGGACAAGATCGTCGTGCCCCAGGCCGCGGTGCTGACCGATCAGGCCGGCTACTACGTCTTGATCGTCAACGACGAGGCAAAGGTCGAGAGCCGCCGCATCGAGACCGGCCAGCGCTTCGGTGCGAGCTTGGTGGTCAATAAGGGCCTTGAGACCGGCGAGCAGGTCATCCTCTACGGCATCCAGAAGGTGCGCCCGGGGTTGACCGTCCAGCCCGAGCCCGCCGAGGCGCCGTCCGACCCGGCCGTTCAGACCGCGGAATCGGTTGACGAAGGGGCCGAGCCCGGTGCGGATGAGGCCCAGGCCGCAGATGCGCCGTCCGCGGGTGCCGAGCCGGCGGATGACACCGAGATGGACCGTGCGGCGATCGACGAGGTCGAGGCCGAGGAGATGGCCGGCGGCGATGAGCCGGCGCCAAACGAAGATCCGTCCGCCGCGGCGGAGCAGCAGCCGGCGGCATCCGACGACGACGGGTCGCCGACTGATGCTGCGGCTGGTGTCGATGACCCTGATGCGGAAGTGATGGACGACCCGGACGGCGTTGACGAATGATCTCGCTCCGGTCGTCGTTGTCGTAATCGAGCGTCCGAACGTCACTATGGATCGGTTCAGAAACAAGTGGCGCAGACGCCCGCTCGCTGAACCTTTTGATTGGCCGTTTCGTGGTTTCGCCTGCACCACTTGTTTCTGAACCTTGACTATGACCCCTGCGCGAACGAGAACGGCAGCGACCGTCGACGACGTTTCCTGTTTTCAGCCCCGCCCCCGATCTCTCTGCGCCCAACTCCGCGTCTCCGCGCCTCTGCGGTTGAATCAAACGACGCGGACGACGGCCGAAACGGCCACCTGAGGGAGCCCCCCGATGCCCCTGTCCAAGTTCTTCATCCACCGCCCGAAGTTCGCCTTCGTCATCTCCATCGTCATCTCGCTGGCCGGTGGGCTGGCGCTGATGGGGCTGCCGGTGGCCCAGTTCCCCGAGATCACGCCGCCGACGGTCAGCGTCAGCACCCAATACGCCGGCGCCAGCGCCGACGTGGTGGAGCAGACCGTGGCCGCGCCCATCGAGCAGGAGGTCAACGGCGTCGAGGGCATGATCTACATGTCCAGCAAGGCCGACAACGACGGCCGCTACAGCCTCACCGTCACCTTCGACATCGGCACCGACGCCGACATGGCCCAGGTCAAGGTGCAGAACCGGGTCGCCACGGCGATGCCGTCGCTGCCCCAGGAGGTGCAGCGCCAGGGCGTCAAGACCGAGAAGCAGTCCACCAACATGCTGCTGATCGTCAACCTGTTCTCGCCGGACCAGACCTGGGACGCGCTGTTCCTGAACAACTATGCCACCATCAACGTCAAGGACGTGCTCGGGCGCGTCAACGGCGTGGGCAAGGCCGAGATCCTGGGCGTGATGGACTACGGCATGCGCTTCTGGCTCAAGCCCGACCGGATGACGGCGCTCGGGGTCAGCGTCGCCGACATCCAGAACGCCGTCGCCGAGCAGAACGTGCAGGTGCCGGCGGGCCAGATCGGCGGTCAGCCGGCGCCGCCGGATACCCAGTTTCAGTACACCGTCACCACCAAGGGGCGGCTGACCGACCCGGAGGAGTTCGCCAACATCATCATCCGCATGGAGTCGGATGGCTCGGCGATCCGCGTCAAGGATGTGGCGCGCGTCGAACTCGGCGCCCAGGCCTATTCCGCCGCCGGCCGGCTCGACGGGCGACCGTCGGCGGTGCTCGCGGTCTACCAGACCCCGGATGCCAACGCGCTGGACACCGCCGATGCGGTCAAGGCCGCGCTGGCGGACCTCGCCCAGCGCTTCCCGGACGACGTCGACTTCGCCATCCTCTACGACACCACCAACTTCATCGATGCGTCCATCGCCGAGGTGCAGGAGACCCTCTTCATCGCCGTCGGACTGGTCATCCTGGTGGTCTTCATCTTCCTGGGCGACTGGCGCTCGACCCTGATCCCGGGCATCGCCATCCCGGTCTCGCTGATCGGCACCTTCGCCATCCTGTCCGTGCTCGGCTTCACGCTCAACACCATCGTCCTGTTCGCGTTGATCCTGGCCATCGGCATCGTCGTCGACGATGCCATCATCGTGGTCGAGAACGTGCAGCGGCTGATGGAGGAGGAGGGGCTCGATCCGAAGGCGGCCACCGCCAAGGCCATGGACCAGGTGGGCGGTGCCGTCATCGCCACCACGCTGGTGCTGCTCGCGGTGTTCGTGCCGGTGGGCTTCATGCCCGGCATCACCGGTCAGATCTATCAGCAGTTCGCCGTCACCATCTCGGTCGCGGTGGCCATCTCGTCCATCAACGCCCTGACCCTGAGCCCGGCCCTATGCTCGGTGCTGCTCAAACCGGGCCAAGAGCCCGTCAAATGGCTCGGCTGGTTCAACCGGCTGTTCGGCCGGCTGACCGACGGCTACACGGCCGCGGTGAAGACCACCGTCAAGCGCGCGGCGCTGATCGTGGTCTGCTACGCCGGACTCATCGGCGGCACGGTCTGGATGTTCGGCAACCTGCCCAGCGGCTTCCTGCCCGAGGAGGACCAGGGCTACTTCTACATCGAGCTGCAGCTGCCCGATGCGGCGTCGCTCACCCGCACCGAGACCGCGCTCGATCGCCTGGAACAGCAGCTGTTGGAGATCCCGGGCGTGACCGACGTCATCTCGGTGGCCGGCTTTTCGCTGTTGAACAGCGCCTTCGGCTCCAACAGCGCGCTCATCATCCCGGTACTGGCCCCCTGGTCCGAGCGCGAGGCGCCGGAGCTTTCACTGCGCAGCATCGTCGGCCAGACCGAGCAGATCGCCGCCAAGACCAGCGACGCCAACGTCATCCCGTTCGTGCCCCCGGCCATCCCGGGGCTCGGCAGTTCCGGCGGCTTCTCGTTCGTGCTGCAGGACAAGACCGGCGGCGACATCCAGGAGTTTGCCTCGGTCATGCGCGGCTTCATCGTCGCCGCCAACGCGCATGCCGCCATCGGCAGCGCCTACAGCACCTTCCGCGCCGACGTGCCCATGCTCTACCTGGAGGTCAATCGCGACAAGGTGCAGACGCTGGGCATCCCCATGAGCGAGGTCTTCTCGACGCTGCAGGCCCAGCTCGGGTCGACGTATATCAACGACTTCAATAAGTTCGGCCGCACCTGGCGGGTCATGGCCCAGGCCGAGAGCGCGTTCCGCGACAACCCGAGCGATGTCCTGCGGCTGTTCGTGCGCAGCAAGGCCGGGGACATGGTGCCCATGGCCACGCTCGCCGAGGTCGAGTCCCAGACCGGCCCGCAGATCGTCCCGCGCTACAACCTATTCCGCTCCGCCGACATCTCCGGCGGCCCAGCCCCCGGCTTCAGCTCCGGCCAGGCCATCGCCGCGATGGAGGAGACCGCCAACGAGACCCTGCCGTCGGGCTTCGGCTTCGAGTGGACCAGCATGAGCTACCAGGAGATCAAGGCCGCCGGTCAGGCGCCGATCATCTTTGGCCTGGCCCTGCTGTTCGTGTACCTGTTCCTGGTCGCCCAGTACGAGAGCTGGTCCATCCCGATGGCCGTGCTCTTGGCCGTCCCGGTGGCCGTCTTCGGCGCCCTCGGGCTCACCGGCATCGCCGGCCTGGACGTCAACCTCTACACCCAGATCGGTCTGGTGATGCTGATCGGGCTCGCCGCCAAGAACGCCATCCTGATCGTCGAATTCGCCAAGGAACAGCGCGAGACCGAGGGTCTGAGCATCTACGACGCCGCCGTCAAGGCCGCCCGGCTGCGCTTCCGCGCGGTGATGATGACGGCGCTGTCGTTCCTGCTCGGCATCATCCCGCTGGTGGTCGCCACCGGCGCCGGCGCCGGCTCCCGCGTCGCCCTCGGCACCGCGGTGTTCGGCGGCATGCTCGCCGCCACCGTCGTCGGCACTCTACTGATCCCGGTGATGTACTACGTCGTGCAGGGGGTGCGCGAGAAGGTCAAAGGGAAGCTGGGCGGCAAGCCGGCGGAGGTGCCGGAGTAGGGCGTCTCGGCGCCGCTGCATGACGGGCTCAAGCCTCGTCGTGAAACACCTCATCCAGCCTCCGGGCATGGAGCACTCGCCGCCCCCAAGGCGTTCGACAAAACTGATGCTCGTAGCGCGCTTGCGGATCCTTGCGCGTGGCCTGCGCGGCGAGATGGGAGTCAGGATGCCGCGGACTTCGCCGCCTTTGCGCTCGATGGCTTGATCTTCGCGCCTTCGCGGCCCGTGCCGCGGCGCCCGCCGTTGGCCGTCAGCTCCCCGGATCACCGTAGAAGACGTAGTTGGTGGAGTAGTCGCTGACCTCGAAGTAGACCTTGCGCTCGTCCTTGTCTTGGACGCCGTTTTGGTTCTTGTCGAGCACGCCGTAGCCGAAGCGGTAGGGGCGGCTGCCGCCGCCCTCGGTGGCGCCGGCGGTGGTGAGCTTGTCGATCTTGATGAAGCGCTGGGCGAGGCGTTCGCCGGCGTAGACCTCGAGCACGCCGTCGGCGCCGGTCCAGTTCTGCAGCGAGCGGCCGAACTTGTTTTGGGTCTCTTGGGTGCAGCCCGCGGCGATGGCGAGCAGGGCGATGGCGGTGATGATGCGGATGTTGCGCATGGGATTCTCCGGTTGAGGGGTGGGGGGCGAAACCACGGGCGCGACCCGGTTTCGATGGTCGTGCAGCCGTTAGCCCGTGGCCTCGACAGCGACCGGTACCGGCTCGATCTGCCAGATCCGCTCGGCGTAGTCGCGGATGGAGCGGTCGGACGAGAAGCCGCCGATGCGCGCGACGTTGAGGATCGACATGCGGTCCCAGTGGGCGCTGGTGCGGAACGCGGTGGCGGCCTGTTGCTGGCAGTTGAGGTAGGCGTCGTAGTCGGCCAGGACCAGGAACGGGTCGTGGTACTTGAGGTTGTCGGTGATGGGCTTGAACAGCTCGGTGTCGCCGTGGGAGAACAGGCCGGAGTCGATCAGGTCGATGGCCGAGCGTAGCTGCTCGTCGGACTGGTAGATGTCCCAGGGGTTGTAACCCGCGGCTTGGCGCTGCTGCACCTGTTGGGCATCGAGCCCGAACAGGAAGAAGTTGTCGTGGCCCACGGCGTCGCGGATCTCCACATTGGCGCCGTCCAGGGTGCCGATGGTGAGGGCGCCGTTCATCGAGAACTTCATGTTGCCGGTGCCGGAGGCCTCCTTGCCGGCCATGGAGATCTGCTCGGAGAGGTCGGCGGCGGGGTAGAGGCGCTGGCCGTTCTTGACGTTGAAGTCGGGCATGAAGATGACCCGCAGCAGGCCGTTGACCTGCGGGTCGTTGTTGACGACCTCGCCGACGGCGTTGATGAGCTTGATCATCAGCTTGGCGAGCATATACCCCGGCGCGGCCTTGCCGCCGAAGATGCAGGTGCGCGGGGTGGCCTCGATGTTCGGGTTTTGCTTGATCTGCTCGTAGAGCCAGATGATGCGCAGCAGGTTCAGGTGCTGGCGCTTGTATTCGTGGAAGCGCTTGGCCTGGATGTCGAATAGGCTCTCGGGGTCGGCCCTGACGCCGGTGCGCCGGGCGAGCCAGTCGGCCAGGTCCTGCTTGGCGGCGACCTTGACCTTGCGCCATTGCTCCTGCATGCCGGCGTCGTTGGCATGGGCCTCAAGCGCGGTCAGGCACTCCAGGTTGCGCACCCAGCGGTCGTCGCCGCAGGTCTCGGTGATCAGCGCCGCCAGTCGCGGGTTGCTGACGACCATGAAGCGGCGCGGCGTGACGCCGTTGGTGACGTTGTGGAACTTCTCCGGCCATAGGTCATGGAAGTCGCGCATGACCGTGGATTTCAGCAGCTCGGTGTGCAGGGCGGCGACGCCGTTGATGGCCTTGCTGCCCACGGCGGCCAGGTGGGCCATGCGCACGCGCCGACCGTTGCTCTCGTCGATCAGCGACATGCGCGCGACGCGGGCGTCGTCGCCGAGGAAGCGGGTGCGGACCTCGTCGAGGAAGCGGCCGTTGATCTCGTAGATGATCTCCAGGTGGCGCGGCAGCAGCTTTTGGAACAGGTGCACCGGCCAGGTCTCGAGGGCCTCGGGCAGCAAGGTGTGGTTGGTGAAGTGGCAGGCGTTGGCGGTGATCTCCCAGGCCTGCTCCCAGGCCATGCCGTGGGTGTCCATCAGCAGCCGCATCAGCTCGGCGACGGCGAGCGCCGGATGGGTGTCGTTGAGCTGGATGGCGAATTTCTTGTCGAATCGCTCAAGGGTGCCGGCGATGCCGAGCTCCAGCCGGAGCATGTCCTGCAGCGAGCAGGAGACGAAGAAGTACTGCTGCTTCAGCCGCAGCTCCTTGCCGGCCTCGGGCTCGTCGTTGGGGTAGAGGACCTTGGAGATGGTCTCGGCGTCGATCTTGGCATGGACGGCGCCGTAGTAGTCGCCGACGTTGAAGGATTGGAAGTTGAAGCTCTCCGGGGCCTCGCTCTTCCACAGCCGCAGCAGGTTCACGTTGCCGACGCCGTAGCCCAGGATCGGGGTGTCGTAGCAGACGCCGTCAACCACCAGGCTGGGGTGCCAGCGGGTGTGGGGCTCGCCGTGCTCGTCGGTATAGTGCTCGGTATGGCCGCCGAAGCCGACGGGGAAGCGGATCTTCGGCCGCGGGATCTCCCAGGGGTTGCCGTTCAAGAGCCAGGTGTCGCCGTGCTCCACCTGCCAGCCGTCTTCGATGACCTGATCGAAGATGCCGAACTCGTAGCGGATGCCGTAGCCGATGGTGGGGATCTGCAGCGTGGCCAGCGAGTCCATGTAGCAGGCCGCCAGTCGGCCCAGGCCGCCGTTGCCGAGGCCGGGCTCTTCTTCGCTCTCGAGGATCTTGTCGAAGTCCAGTCCCAGCTCCTCGCCGGCCGCGCGGGCGGCCTCGGTGATGCCGAGGTTGATCATGTTGTTGGCCAGGTGCGGTCCCATCAGGAACTCGGCCGACAGATAGGCGACGGTGCGCGAGTTCCGATCCTTGTAGGTCTGGGCCGACTTGATCCAGCGCGCCAGCAGCCGGTCGCGGATGGTAAAGGCGGCGGCCATGTAGAGGTCGTTGTCGGTGGCGACCTCGCGGAAGCGCCCCTGGACGTAGAACAGGTTGTCGAGATAGGCCCGCTTCAGCGCGTCTTTGGACAGGCCGGTGCGGGTATGCTCATAGGTCTTGGGACCGTTGGTGCTCATGGGTCATCCTCGGCGGGGAATAGGCGGCGGCTGGGGCCGGCGGCTGCGGTGATGCGCCGGCGTTGCGGGTCAGAACGGCCAGACCCAGTCGTCCACCTCCGGCTTGTCGACGCCATGCTCGTGGGCGTAGTTGCGGCACTCGATCTGCATGTCCTTGAGCTTCTCCTTGACGTGGGCGCCGGCCACCTGCAGCCGCGGGACGCGGTTGATGACGTCCATGGCCAGCGTGAAGCGGTCGATCTCGTTGTTGATCGCCAGCTCCAGCGGGGTGTTGATGTTGCCCTTCTCCTTGTAGCCGCGCACGTGCAGGTTGCGGTGGTTGGTGCGGCGGTAGGCCAGGCGATGGATCAGCCAGGGGTAGCCGTGAAAGTTGAAGATGATCGGGCGGTCCTTGGTGAACAGGCTGTCGAAGTCCGCGTCGCTCAGGGAGTGCGGGTGGCCGCCGGCGGACTGGACCTTGAACAGGTCGACGACGTTGATGAAGCGCAGGCGGATGTCGTCGAAGTGCTCGCGGAGCAGGGCGACGGCGGCCAGGGCCTCTTTGGTGGGGATGTCGCCGCAGCCGACCACCACCGCATCGGGCTCGTCGCCCTGGTCGTTGCTGGCCCATTCCCAGATGCCGATGCCCTTGGTGCAGTGCTTGATGGCGGCATCCATGTCCAGGTACTGCAGGTGGTTCTGCTTGTCGGCGACGATGACGTTGATATCGTCGCGGCTCTGCAGGCAGTGATCGACGGTGGAGAGCAGACTGTTGACGTCCGGCGGCAGATAGATGCGGGTGACCTCCGGGTTCTTGTTGACGACCACGTCGAGGAAGCCCGGGTCCTGGTGGGTAAAGCCGTTGTGGTCCTGACGCCAGACCGTGGAGGTGATCAGCAGCGTCAGCGACGAGATCCGTGCGCGCCAGGGGATCTCCTCGCAGATGGCCAGCCACTTGGCGTGCTGGTTGTACATGCTGTCGATGACGTGGACGAAGGCCTCGTAGGTGGCGAAGAAGCCGTGGCGACCGGTGAGCACGTAGCCCTCGTACCAGCCCTCCAGGGTGTGCTCCGAGAGCATCTCCATGACCCGGCCGTCGGGGGAGAGCTCGCCGCCGTCGGCGTCCTCGTCGCGGTAGTCGCAGAGCCAGAGCTTTTTGGAGACCTCGTAGACGGCGTCGAGCTTGTTGGAGGTGTTCTCGTCCGGGCCGAAGACACGGAAGTTGTCCATGTTCCGGGCCATGATGTCGCGCAGCAGCGCACCGGTCGGCTTGGTGTTCATGTGCCGGGTGGTGGCGGGGCGGTCGACCGGGATGGCGTAGTCGCGGAAGTCCGGCATTCGCAGCGCCCGACGCAGCAGGCCGCCGTTGGCGTGGGGGTTGGCGCTCATGCGCAGCGTGCCCGTGGGCGAGAGGGCGCGCAGCTCCGCGAGCAAACGGCCGTGCTCGTCGAACAGCTCGTCGGGGCGATAGCTGCGCATCCAGTCTTCAAGCTGCTTGAGGTGTTGCGGGTTGTTGTGCATGCCCGAGAGCGGCACCTGGTGGGCGCGCCAGAAGCCCTCGACCTTGTGGCCGTCGACCGCCTTCGGACCGGTCCAGCCCTTGGGTGTGCGCAGCACGATCATCGGCCAATGGCAGCGCGTCGCCTCACCGCTGTCGCGCGCCTGCTGCTGGAGCGACTTGATCTCGGTATAACAGGCGTCGAGGGTTGCCGCCATCTGCTGGTGCATGGTCATGGGGTCGTCCCCCTCGACGAAATGCGGGGTCCAGCCGTAGCCCTTGAACAGATCGGCCAGCTCGTCGCCGGGGATGCGCGAGAGCAGCGTCGGGTTGTTGATCTTGTAGCCGTTGAGGTGAAGGATCGGCAGCACGGCGCCGTCGCGGATGGGATTCAGGAACTTGGCCGAGTGCCAGCTGGTGGCCAGCGGGCCGGTCTCGGCCTCACCGTCGCCGACGGCCACGGCGACCATCAGGTCCGGGTTGTCGAACGCGGCGCCGAAGGCATGGGAGATCGAGTAGCCGAGTTCGCCGCCCTCATGGATCGATCCCGGGGTCTCCGGTGTGCAATGGCTGCCGATGCCGCCGGGGAACGAGAACTGCTTGAAGAAGGCGCGCATGCCCTCGGCGTCCTCGCTCTTGTTCGGGTAGACCTCCGAATAGGTGCCTTCCAGATACACCGGCGAGAGCACGCCCGGGGCGCCGTGGCCGGGGCCGGCGAGGAAGATCATCTCCTGCTGGTGGGCGGTGATGATGCGGTTGAGGTGGACGTACATGAACGACAGCCCGGGGCTGGCGCCCCAGTGGCCGAGCAGGCGCTTCTTCAGGTGATGCTCCTGCAACGGTTCGCGCAGCAGCGGGTTGTCGCGCAGGTAGATCATGCCCGCGGACAGGTAGTTGCAGGCGCGCCAGTACGCGTCGATACGTGTCAGCAGGTCCGGGCTGAGGGGGGCTGGGCGGGAGTTTGCGGTTGCAGTCACGGTCATTATCCTCCGGCAGGCTGGTGGTGGTTCCAATGCTAAAGGGTAGAGGCTTGAGATGACTACTTTATGAAATGCGTTGTATCCGAGCTCGGGTGCCGATGCGATCAGGCGTTGCAGGGGACGCGCAGACGCCGGAGATATCGATGGTGCGTCGACGGGGCACGTCGGCGATCCGCCAGCGCGCGATCGCAGCCCCCCAGAATTCCTCCGTCGTGGTCGGACGGGACTCCAGTTGACGCTGACCGAGGAACTGCCAGACACGCAGCAGGGCCGGAATCGGGTCTTTCGGGTCGACGGGGAGCGCGGCCAGAGACTTCGACAGCTTGCGTCCGGTGGAATCGACCGCGAGGGGGACATGCGCGTAGCTTGGTCGGGGCAGTCCGAGGCAGCGTTGGAGGTAGACCTGGCGCGGGGTGGACATGAGCAGATCGGCGCCGCGGACGACCTGGTCGATCCCCTGATCGGCATCGTCAACCACAACGGCGAGCTGGTAGGCGTGTATGCCGTCGGCGCGGCGAACGACGAAGTCGCCGACACTGTCGTCGAGCCGCTGCTCGATGATGCCGTGGATACGGTCCGCCACGGCGATGGGTTCGGGTCCAACCTTGACCCGCTCACTGCGTGGTTGGCGCCCATCCCGGAGACCGTCGCGGCAACGACCGGAGTAGATCGGCCCGTCGGGACCGGGGCGACCGTCGCTTGCAGCCAGCCGGCGCGAGCAGGCGCAGGGGTAGATCAGGCCGAGCTGCCGAAGTTGGTGGAGTCGCTCCGCATAGCGGTCGGATCTGGTGCTCTGATACATCACCTCGCCGTCCCAAGCCAGGCCGAATGCGTCGAGAGCACGCAGGATGCGGCCGGCTGCTCCCCGGACCTCCCGGCTACGATCCAGGTCCTCCATGCGCACGAGCCAGTCGCCACCACGGGCGCGCGCTTGCGCAAAGCTGGCCACAGCGGCCACCAGGGAACCGAAATGCAGGGGGCCGGTCGGAGAGGGAGCGAAGCGTCCGCGGCAACCCTGATGGGCTGCGCTGTCGTTCAAGGTGAACGCGAATCAGCGATCAGCCGCGCTGCTTTTCACGAATCTCGTCCAAGGTCTTGCAGTCGATGCACAGCGTTGCCGTTGGCCGCGCCTCCAGCCGTCGAACACCGATCTCCACGCCGCAGGCCTCGCAGTAGCCGTACTCGTGCTCGTCCAAGCGCGCCAACGCCTCGTCGATCTTCTTGATCAGCTTGCGCTCACGGTCTCGGGTACGCAGTTCCAGGCTGAACTCCGACTCCTGGGTGGCACGGTCGTTCGGATCGGGGAAGTTGGTCGCCTCGTCCTGCATGTGATGGACCGTGCGATCGACCTCTTCCATCAAGCTGCGTTTCCAAGCCGCAAGGATCGCCGCGAAGTGCGCCTCTTGGCCAGGACTCATATACTCTTCATCCTCGGCTGCGTCATAGGGCTCGAATCCGAACGCGGATGCGCCTTGCGATGTTGGCTCGGCCATCGGGTAGCTCCTGAAGGACAGTGGGAAAGTGGTTGAAAAAGTGGGGCGTCCGAAGCAGATCTCGGACGCGCGCTCGCACAAGGGGCGCATCTTTACCAGAAGGCGGAGTTCTGGGCAACATCACCGTCATCTTTCGGCCGGTCGCGCTGCGGTTCGCGGCACGGCCGGAACCCGCGTTTCTGCGTCCGGTCGCGCGAACCCGACCCGTCGTCCCTCCGCCGCTGGCCGTCAGTGGTGCCTGTTGTGTTACGCTTCGTCGCCCTAGCGACCACGGAGTTCAGATGTCAACGATCCGGAAACTTGAAGCCATCATTTTTGATGTCGATGGCACGCTCGCAGAGACCGAGCGCGACGGCCATCGCGTTGCCTTCAACGAAGCGTTCTCTGACTTCGGCCTGGACTGGGTATGGGATGAGGCGCATTATGGCCGGTTGCTCGCGGTCACCGGCGGCAAAGAGCGTATTCGACGCTTTATCGCTGAGCAGGATCCTCGCCTGCCCGACGACATGGATGTCGACACGCTAGTCCGGCGGCTGCACCAGCGCAAGACCGAACATTATGTGCGACTCGTCGAAAACGGAGCCATTGGCCTGCGCCCAGGCGTGCTGAGACTGCTGAGGGCGACCAGGGCTGCCGGTGTGCGCATGGCGATTGCCACGACCACAACGCCGGAAAACGTGCTGGCGTTGCTGCGATCCGTCAAGGCGGAGCCGGGCTTGGTTGATTGGTTCGAAGAGATTGCCGCCGGAGATATCGTTCCTGCCAAGAAGCCGGCACCCGATATCTACGAACTGGTCCTGTCGAGCATGAGGATTGTCGCCTGAGCGTTGCGTTGCGATCGAAGATTCCGCCAACGGCCTCAGGTCAGCCCGCGCCGCCGGCATCGGGTCCGTTGTGGTTACGCCGAGCGTCTACACGGTTGACGAAGATTTTTCCGGTGCGGGGTTGATCGTCGACTGCCTCGGTGACGAACAGTCTCCCGCGCGATCGCGCTCCGGCCAGCTTTGGGGGGCCGAGGTCGTGGGATTGCAGACGCTGGACCGCCTTATGGGCGAGCAGCATCCAAGCCGCCCCGCGTCCTGACAGCCCAACGGTTTGGCGGCGGTATCCGCTGCCGATAGCCTGTTTACGGCGTCACTGAAGAACCTGAAATGCAAGACTCGTTATCGCTCAAGCCGTGTTTGGAACTCTAGGCTATGACAGAAAATAGTTCGGTGGTCAGGGCCGTACCATACTGACGGCAACGCGGGAGCTCCTCAATTTTCTTCCTGCTGCTAATCGCCAATTTGGCTAAGCTGCACGCTCTACTTGCCCGGATTAAATGTCCGCTTTCGCCGAACGCCTCCGCGCTACAATCACTCGGCTACAAACGACCGCATCACCCGATCTGCCGCTGCCGCACCCGCAACCCAACCAGCAATGATTACTCATCCGCGCACTAGCGCGCATCCAGAAGACAGAGACAGAAAACCCTGGCCGACTCCGCAAGGAGTGCTCCAACGCACGGTCGTACTTATTCTTGTGCTCCTCGCGTCGATGACCACTGTGGCGTTCGGCACATCAGGTTGCTCCACCAAGCGCTATCCGAGCCTACCTGAAGCGACCTATCAAATGCGGTACTCCTACAAGTACAAGATCGGCCCTGGGGACTCCGTCGACCTTTTTGTCTGGCGCTATCCGGAGGTGAGCACGACGGTTCCCGTTCGCCCCGACGGCTACATATCGGCTCCACTTCTCGAGGACATCCCAGCTGCGGGTAAGACGCCAACGGAATTGGCCCGAGATCTCGAAGAGGCGCTATCTGTTTTTCTCCGTGACCCCCTCGTCACGGTGATCGTCAAGGGCTTCGTCGGCATTTATCCTGAGCAGATTCGGGTCCTCGGCGAAGCAACTGAGCCCTTGTCGCTCCGCTACGTGGATGGAATGACGCTGCTCGATCTAATGATCGAGGTTGGGGGCATCACCGAATACGCCGCGGGAAACCGGGCAGTCTTGGTCCGCTTCGAAGATGGCGAACAGCAAAAATACACCGTTCGCCTCCGCGATCTGGTCGAAGACGCCGATTTGACTGCAAACGTCGACCTGCGACCCGGTGACATCTTGCTGATCCCTGAATCGTGGTTCTGAGTTTTCTGCCCTCCGGCATAATGCATAATGCAAGAGATTATCCGTCTAGTCCTATTCTACCTAAGCGGTATTTGGAGATACCGCTGGTACGCACTCATTATCGCTTCAGTGATATCTCCAATCGGCTGGGCATTTGTTGCCTCTATGCCGGATGAATACGAAGCGAAGGCGCGTGTATTCGTCGATACGGAATCGATTTTGACGCCGCTCTTGCGTGGCTTGGCAATTCAGACAAACGAGGCGCAAAGAGTGCGCATGATGACGGCAGTCTTGTTCGGTCGCGAGAATATGGAGAAGCTTGCACGGATGACTGATTTGGACTTGCGCGCGAAGACGCCAGACGAGATGGATGCTTTGATATCCGACTTGAAGCAGCGCGTACGTCTAAGCCGGAGTGCGGCAAACATCTACTCCATATCATTCACGGATCAGTCCCCGGAGTTGGCAAAACGGGTCGTTCAGTCGATGCTGACGATATTCGTCGAGTCGAACTTGGGTTCCTCCCGCCAAGATCAGGATTCTGCAGAACGCTTCCTCGCGCGCGAGGTGAAAGACTATGAGCGCAGGCTAATCGAGTCGGAACGGAAATTGAAGGACTTCCAAATGCGCAATTTGGACCTCCTTTCTGAAAAGGGCAACTACTACGACCGCTTGAAGCAGGCAAGAAACGATTTAGTCTCTGCGCAGGATGAGGTCGTTTTGGCCCGGAGCCGGCGCGATGAGCTTCGCCAGCAAATGGAATACCTTGAAAGCCGTGGGTCGGAACTCCCTGAATTTCAGTCATGGCTCGATGATTCCGTGACCGAAGTGACGTTGCCGCTCACACAAAAGGCGGAAGAGCTCAAGGCAAAGATCGATGAGATGCTCATCCGCTACACTGAGATGCATCCTGAAGTCACTGCGATGCAGCGGGCGCTTGAACGTTTGCAGGCCCAAGCGGATCAGGAGCGCGATCAATATCTGCAAGAGCAATCGCAGAACGGTTCAGCGATCGCCAAGTCGCTGGTGCAAAATCCGCTGTATCAAGAAATGCGTCTGCGCCTGTCCGACGCCGAAGCCGAACTTGCGACGCAAGAAACGCGAGTCACGGTGTTACGGGGTAAAGTGGAGCAGTTTCAAGTCGCAGTCGATGAGGTTTTGCAGGTCGAAACGGAAGAAGTGCAGTTGAATCGTGACTACTCGATCTTGAAGAAAAACCACCAGCAGTTACTCGTCCGAATTGAGCAAGCACGTCTAACTAGAGAGGTGGATACAAACGTGGACACCTTAAAGTTTCGGACGCTCGACCCGCCCAAGGTGCCCACAAAGCCAGCGGCGCCAAATCGGGTAATGCTCAGCTCCATGGTGCTCGGCGCAGGTGCGTTCGTGGGCATTGGTTTTGCATTTCTGCTGGCACAGCTCCGCCCAGTCTTTTTTGATCGTCGTCAGCTTAATGAGGCTTTGGGGGTTCCGGTAATCGGGAGTATCAATCTGATACCATCCGCGGGCCGCCGCGCAAGGGCACGTTTGGTCGATCTGCTTTTCGTCGGCGGCTTGCTCGCGCTACTTTCGGGGTATGGCGTCGTGATCGCGGTGTTCCTGCTGCCCTTGGATATCGGGTCGCTAATTCCGCTATGAGCGTGACCTCCAATACGTGCTAAGAGGAGTAAAACTGCGATGGTTTCAACAAGTCACGAGGAGGGACGAAAGTACGCGGGGAGGTCGCTCTTTAGTCGCTTGCGGAGGGCGTCAACTGCGACTCAGGACTCGGCGTCCGAGGGCGAGCCAATTGTGGATGTCAAGCATCAGGATATGCTAGGGGACACTGCGGGGCCGCATGAAGGCGAGCCAGGCATCATTCAGATTGAAGACTCTTTGGAGGTAATGGTCCTGCCCCGCCCCGGCTCTAGGAAGCGAGAGGCCGCTGAGGGAAGGCGGATCTCGGAGGAGTTCCGTATGATTAAGCGCCCACTGCTGACCTCGGCTTTCGAACGACGACAAGAAGTTGGGGGAATTCCCTCGAACCTCGTGATGGTGTCGAGTTCGGTGCAGGGGGAAGGTAAGACATTCGTGTCGCTGAACCTCGCGGTGTCAATGACCCTCGAGCTAGACAGTTGGGTGCTGTTGATTGATGGCGATGTAGCAAAGCCGGGCCTATCCCGCAAGCTGGGTCTGGCTGACCGGGAAGGGTTGATCGAGCACTTGGACTCTGGTGCAAATCTGTCCGACCTCATTTTGAAGACGGATGTTGATAAGCTCTCGATCCTCCCGGCTGGGCAAAGGCACAAGCAGTCCACGGAATTGCTCGCAAGTGGAAACATGCGACGCTTTCTGCACGAAGTGGCGACACGCTATCCTGACCGCATTGTTCTGTTTGATTCCCCCCCCGTACTGGCGACAACGGAGGCGCCCGTTCTTGCGGGGTTGATGGGGCAGATTATTGTCGTCGTGGAGCACGAACACACTCCACAAGGGCTGGTCAAGGAGACGATCGCCCAACTCGGGCGTACCAAGAACGTCTATGCCCTGCTAAATCAGTGTAAGCCATCGGTCTTTTCCGGAAAGCTCGGTTACTACTACGGCTACGGCTACGGCTACGGCTACGGCTACGGCTACGGCTACGGCTCTGATGATGGTCAAGGACGGCATGGCGAAAAATAGCGCCGCTCGATTCGCATCTACGGCGATCTTTCCGTGGGTGCGGGCTGCGATGATTGTAATATTGGTTGTCACGCCAAGCCTAATTTCGGCTGCGGAGTGGCGGGGCGGGGGGGGATTGTATTCGCGCCTCCTGTTCAGTGACAATATCGATTTGAGTCCGCCGGGCTTCGAGCGCTCAGGTGCAGTATTGCAGGTACTCCCATTTGTCTCGCTAGTTGGAACTGGTCGTCGCGCGACGGCATCCATTCGGTACGCACCCAGCGTATTGATGTATCCCGATTCAGGTGATCGGAACAACATATACCATGTACTTGACGCCAGAACTAAGCTCGATCTGGTTCCAGACTATCTTGCGCTGTCGATCGACGCGAAGGCGAACCAGGTCTTAGCCAGCTCGATCGGCAGCGCGGGCTTTGACGGCATTGCTAATCCCGACGCATATCGGCAGACCGCCTCGATAAGGGTAACGCCGAGCCTGACGCTGCCGTTGCTGAGCGGACAATACGCCAGCCTTCGAATTGAACCGGGGCTCGGGAGCGTTTTCGAGGCATCCACTAGCGGGGATGAAGGTACCAGGACAGCGACGCGAGATAGTCGCGTCAGGATCGTCAGCGGGCCGGCGTTTGCGTCGACGTCGTGGTCTATTGATTGGCGCCAAAGGATTTTCGACGTAGACACGGACGAAGGTGTCGGAAGTCTGAGGGTCAATTACGCTACTCGATTTGGATCGAGGTATTCGCTGAACGCGCAGGTCGGCTTCGACGATGGCACCTACGTCTCAAGCACCGGTGAGACCCGCGGGCTTCGTTGGTTGTTGACGGGGCGTTGGACGCCGACGGCGCGGACCTCTATGGAACTGGGTGGGGGGCGTGCCTATTATGGCCCCCTTGGTAGAGGCGAGCTTTTCCCATCTGCATAAGCGATGGGCGTTTAGCGGTCGGCTGCAAACTCGGCTCGAAACGTCGGCAACGGAAATCGAGCAGCAGGAGGTGATCCCCGGGCGGGATGTGTTCGGGGAGGAGATCAACGTAGACGCCCCGCAGGAGGTCCTTGCGGTCAATCCGACCATTTCATCGTCTGGCAACGATCCTTTTTTATCTTACAGGTTAAATGCGCGTGTCGGCTATAGCGGAAGGAGGACGTCAGTCAGCGGTTGGGTGTATTGGACGAAGCGAGAGTATGAGCGCGCAAGCGGACAGAATGAGGATCTACAGTTGACTGTTAATGTGAACCGAAGACTGAGCCGTAAGCTGACTGGGGCTTCGAGCGTTGATGTTTGGCGAAGTGATCAATTCGGGACTGCTTTTGATCAATATCGGCTGACATTCAGGCTGAGTAGGAGCTTAGGTAGGCGTGCATCCGTCAACGCTGAAATCGCGCGATCAGAGAGATTCGGGCAATCCCAGCTACAATCGTATGAGGAGAACCGGATTTCCCTGGGTCTTTCCTTCCGATTGTGACGTTTGAGTTGGTTAAACTCAAGCGTTACGTTTCCTAGGGGCAATGTCAGCGCCTTTTGGAGACCTAAACCCATGTATATAGAGTATGCCGAGATGGTTTCATGACGCTATCGAGCGAGGGCGTAAATGTTGATCACAAGCCCCGTGTGTTGTTTTTGGCCCATCGCATTCCCTATCCGCCAAACAAGGGCGACAAGATTCGCTCATATCGCTGGCTAAGGGCACTCGTCGGTGAGTTTGACGTTCGCTTGATGGCGTTCGTCGATGATGTCGACGATTTTCGCTTTGGACAAGACCTCGCGGCGATGGGAATAGACGTGTCGCTGCTCGGCTTGAGCGCAGCTACACGATGGCTCAGGGCATTATGGGCGATGATGACGGGCCGATCACTGTCGGCGTCGGTGTATTCGGATCGGCGTGTTAGGCAGTGGCTTAACCTTCAGCTCCAAGATGGGCGTGTCGCTTGCGTTGTGATGTTCTCCGGCGCGCTGGCGCAATATGAAGATGAGGTCAAGGGACGCGCTAATCGGCTGGTGGTGGACTTTGTTGACGTAGATTCAGAAAAGTGGTTTCAGTACGCGCAATGTAAAGGCTGGTTGCAGGGGCTATACCACAGAGAAGGAGAACTGCTGCGGAGGTTGGAATGCCGGGCCGCCGAGCGAGCAGATATAAGCGTCTTTATTTCTCGCGAAGAGCGTGACCTTTTCACCAAAAAGTGCGAAGCGAGCAGACTGGCTGTTTGGGTCGGGAATGGGGTTGATCTCGACTACTTTGCGCCAGTTCCTGTGGGGGCGGACACTTTTCGCTTGGCCGGCAGGGCGATCGTTTTCGTCGGTGTGATGAGCTATAAAGCTAACGTCGATGGGGTCCTTTGGTTCGTCAATGAGGTCTTGCCGCTCGTCCAAGATATACATCGGGACGCGACGCTATATATTGTGGGCTCAAATCCCTCGAAAAGGATCACCAGACTGACTCGAAGAGGCGTAACGGTCACGGGGCGGGTGGATGACGTGCGACCCTACCTTAACGCGGCCGAGGTTCTGATTGCGCCGTTGTTGATTGGGCGGGGCGTTCAAAATAAGGTCTTGGAGGGGATGGCGGCGGCAAAGCCGATGGTCGTCACGAGCGTCGCTGCAACAGGAATCGGGGCGGTGGATTGTCGTGACCTTTTGATTGCGGATAGTGTTGAGGCTTTCGCGGACCGTGTTAGCGGGGTGTTGAGTGACAAATGGCCGAATCTGGGCGTGGCGGCGAGGTCGTTCGTCAGGGCGCGACATTGCGTTGACACAACAGATGACCTGTTGTTGTCGTTGGTTTCGGCCAACACGTTGCGGTTGAAGGAGCTAACGGGTGGTCAATAAGAATGGTCGAGTGCGCCTGATGTCAGAAATTCCGTTAGGCCGAAAAGGTTGGCTCTGGATGTGGGCAGTTGCCTGGTTTCTCGGAGCGTGGCTCTCGGTTACGGTCTTGACTTGGGATACCTTAGGGTCGCTGGTGGCCATTTGGGCACGCTCGGAGACCTTTGCGCATGGTTTTCTAGTCCTCCCGATTTCTCTTTGGCTTGTATGGGAGAATAGAACAAGGCTTTTTGGAGTGATGCCGGAGCCGAGTTTCATTGCGGTTCTCGGTGTCGTTCCTTTAGGACTACTTTGGCTAGCGGGGCGACTTGTCGATGCCTTGGTAGTAGAGCATTTAGCCTATGTGGGCCTAGTCGTACTGCTTGTATGGAGCAGCTTCGGAAACCGAGCGTTCAGGGTTCTTGCGTTCCCAGCCCTGTTCCTATTTTTCGCGGTTCCGATGGGTGAAGGGTTAGTGCAGCCGATGATCAACTTTACAGCGGATTTCACCGTCGGGCTGTTGAAAGCTGTTGGCATCCCCGTTTATCGAGAAGGAAACGTTTTCACGATCCCAACTGGCAAGTGGTCCGTCGTGGAGGCGTGTAGCGGTGTCCGCTATCTCATTGCCTCAGTTACGCTGGGTGTACTGTTTGCCTACTTAACCTATACCCGTTGGTATAAGCGGGCCCTTTTCGTTGTGTTCGCGTTTGTCGTGCCCGTGTTCGCCAACGGGCTGCGCGCCTTTATGATCGTTCTGATTGGGCATCTGAGCGACATGAAGCTTGCCACCGGTGTCGATCACTTAGTTTACGGCTGGCTCTTTTTCGGGCTGGTAATCTTCTTAATGTTCGCGATCGGCTCGTTATGGAGAGATGATCCCGCGGGTGGGCAGGAAAGGGTGGATGACCCTAGTTCTATTGGGCAAGTCGGGGCCGTTTCGATTGGGCCATTCCGTTACCCGCTGGTCGCCATCGCGGTTGTCGTTGTCCTAAGTCCCTGGGTGCTTTTGGCTCCAACGAAAACTGTGGAGGAAGGCGTTCCGTTAGCCGAACTGGAGTTGCCGTCTTCGATCCCTCCTTGGCAGCGGATAAACGGTAAGGGGCTTGGTTGGTCGCCGGAGGTGGGTGGTGCCGCTAGGGAGGCGACTGCTATGTACGAATTAGGCGGGCAAGTTGTGAGCGTCTATGTCGGGGTGTTCCCTCATCGGGCTGGTTCGGCGGAGATGGTGACGAGTAACAACGTGATGGTCAGCGAAGGCTCTGAGGACTGGGAGCCATTAGCGACTCAACCCGTTTCGTTGCCGGTCGGCTTGGCCCCCGGCATGGTGTCCGAGTACCTAATTGCGGGTGCAGGAGGTCGTCGGCTGGTCGTTTGGACGTGGTACCGGGTTGGCAACTTGGAAACGAGGAACCGGTACCTGGCGAAGATGTTCGAACTGTGGGTCCGAATGGTAAGCCGGGAACAAACGCAGGGCGCGATTCTCGCGGTCGCGGCTGCATATTCCGACAAGCCCGATTCCGCACGCGGGCAGTTGGAACTGTTTTTGCGCGACGGGGGCGAGGTGCTGGCGGATGTGGCCGACGGTACGAAGCCGGGGGAGGCTGAGACCGACTCGGTGCTCAGGCAACATTAGTCAAGGGACCGATGGTCGTCGCAAAGTCGAACGGCAAGCGCTGGTCCTCATGTGTGGCGTGCGTGGACTGCGTTCGTAACGCATCTTCCAGGCTCTGTATAGGTGTTTGGTGAAAGAATGAAAGTTTTGCATGTACTCGACCACTCTGCTCCGCTGCAAAGTGGATATGTCTTTCGCACCTTGGCGATACTTCGTGAACAGCGAAAGATGGGTATCGAGACTGCTCATGTGACCTCGAACAGGCAGGGCACGCTGAACGATTCGGTAGAAAACATCAATGAGCTTCACTTCTACCGCACCGGACAAGACGAAACTGTGTGGAACCGAGTGCCCGTGCTGCGGCACGTCGTTGAGGTTGTTCGCTTGTCGAATCGGCTTGCACAGGTGATATCAAAAGAGAATCCAGATCTTATTCATGCGCATTCGCCGGCATTGGCTGGCGCTGCGGCCGTGCTGGCCGGGAAAACGCGCCGGTCTGCCGGTCGTCTACGAATGTCGAGCATTTTGGGAGGACGCCGCCGTTGACCATGGTACGACAAGGGAGGGAAGTGCGAGGTATCGGCTGACGCGATGGATGGAAAGCTGGGTCTTCCGCAGAGTCGGGCATGTGGTGTGTATTTGCGATGGGCTGCGCCGGGAAATCGTCGGGAGAGGTATTCCCGCTGAAAGGGTGGGTATCGTACCGAACGGCGTGCAACGACTTGACGATTGTGAGTCGGTGAAGCAATCGGGAAGAATTCGGATAGAAAAAGATGAAGGTCCCGTCCTTGGATTTCTTGGCTCATTTTATCGCTATGAAGGTCTCGATCTGGCCGTGCGTGCCGTCGCAGCCCTCCGAGGGGGCGCTCCCGGCATTCGGCTCCTCTTAGTCGGCGGCGGACCGGAGGAGACTAGTTTGCGGATGTTGACTTCTGAGCTTGGGCTTGGAGAGCATGTGGTGTTCACTGGTCGGGTGGCCAAGTCTGAAATTCCGAACTACTACTCGAAAATCGATATTGCACTATTCCCCCGGCGGTCGATGAGGCTTACGGAGCTTGTTACCCCTCTGAAGCCATTGGAGGCGATGGAGAGGGGCTGTTTGGTAGTTGCATCAGACGTGGGCGGTCATCGCGAGTTGATCGAGAAGGGAGTTACGGGAGAGTTATTCGAACCGGACAGCGTTTCAGCGATTTGCAATGCGGTAACGGCATTGATTGCGGAGCCGGATAAACAGGCCGCGTTGCGTGCTGCGGCGCATAGGTTTGTTGTTGAAGACCGCGGCTGGCCGGAGCTTGTTAAGCGGTATCCGGCTATCTACGCTTCCGCCGTGGCGGACCAGGCAAGTCAGCGGGCGCGGTCCGGCGGTCACGGAAAGTGAATGTTTGGTAGGGGTTGCCAGGAGGAGCGGGTTTTAGCGTGTTGCGGCGTATATCTTCTGAGCGTGTACAGGGCGTCAGGGGAAGTTGTTTTGTTGGGATTGTGAATCATGGGACTTCGGGATCTCTTGCTGTTGGCGATCTTAGTTGGGTCAGTGCCGCTGATCTACATCAAGCCCTTCTTTGGCGTTCTCGTCTGGTATTGGATGAGCTTGATGAATCCGCACCTGCTTTCCTGGAATCTTGCTTCGCTGCCCTTGGCCCAGGTCATCGCGCTCGCGATGCTTTCATCGATGCTCGTGTCTCGGGAAAAGAAGCGCTTCCCGGTAAACGACATCGTTGTGTTATTGGTGCTGTTCTGGTTGTGGATGCTGGTTACAACCATATTTGCATTTTATCCAGAGCTCGCATGGAGGCAGTGGGATAAGGTCTGGAAGATTATGCTGACCACGTTCGCAGCAATCCTGGTCTTGAATCGGAAACCTAGAGTGATTGCACTCACTGCGGTTGCGGCAGGCTCTTTAGCATTGTACGGGATAAAGGGTGGCGTCTTCACTATCTTGACCGGAGGCGGGTACCGAGTGTGGGGTCCGGCGGGGAGCTTTATTGGAGGTAATAACGAGATTGGGCTGGCACTCGTCGTAGTGCTTCCCTTGGTCTGGTGTCTCGGCGAGCTGAGAGAAGATAGATATTCGCGGATCGGGGCGTACGTAGCGGTCTTTCTTTGCTTCGTCGCTATACTCGGAACCCAGTCGCGGGGGGCGGCGCTTGGTGTCTTGGCCATGGTCGGGTTTCTCGGTTGGAGGAGTTCGCATCGCGGTCCCTTTATTCTGTTTGCGATCGCTATGATTCCGATCGCATTGGTTATGATGCCCGAGTCATGGTATGACCGAATGAGCACGCTTTCCGATTACCAAAGCGATGCCTCGGCAATGGGGCGGCTGAGGGCATGGGAAATGGCCTTCTACCTGGCATTAGATCGGCCGCTCATCGGCGGCGGTTTTGAAGCGTTTGGGCTGGCTACGTACGCGATCTATCTCCCAAGCTATGGTATCGCTACCGATGCGCACAGTATCTATTTTGAGATTCTTGGGGAGCATGGATTTGTGGGGTTAGCGCTATTCTTGGGTTTGATGGCGGCGACTTGGCGTCACTGCGTTCGAATTGCTAAACAAACCAAGGATCGAGAGGATTTGCAATGGGCGAAGTTGCTTGCAGAGTCGTTTCAAGTGAGTCTTTTTGGATATGCGATAACGGGTGCTTTTCTCGGGTTGGCGTATTTTGATCTTTTCTACTGTTTGGTCGCGCTGGTGGTCGGACTAGGGGTCGTGGTTCAAAAGGAGCTTTCTGCGGTTGAGGAAGCGGTTGAGGGCGTTGGCAGGCTTGGTGTGGAGGATGAAGGTCGTGACCAACGTGGTGACGGCGAGCGTAAGCCGGTTCGTGGGAGTTTTTTCGCTCGCGGTTTTGGTTGGATGATGTCTTGGTGGAGACGCCTGTAGTGCTTCGAGGATGCCGGGCTGGCGACTCAGTTGAAAGTATGAGACATGGCGGACTGGCCGCATCCGTGAACAGGCTACTGCGCCATAGATACTGGGATTGCGGGTATGGCTGGAGGGGTCGGTGTGCCTTTACTGAGTGTCTTCACTATGATGTTGGTGAGTAGGCGAAGTTATGAAGCAGCCTGAGAACGTTGGATTCGTTTCAACACGCTTTGCTGGGACCGACGGCGTCTCTTTGGAATCGGCGAAATGGGCGGAGGTGCTGTGGAGGGACGGTCATGTTAGCCACTGGTATGCAGGAGTTCTTGATCGAGAAGCCGGTGTCAGCCTTTGCGTGCCCGAGGCATTTTTTGATCATCCTGCGAATCGTGCGATAAACGATCAGTTGTGGGGGCAGATTACGAGGACGCCGGAAGTCAGCCGACAGATTCAAGAGTTGGCGAGATACTTGAAATCGACTTTGTACGACTTTCGGGAAAAATTCGATCTCGACATACTGGTGGTGGAAAATGCGCTGACCATCCCGATGCATATACCTCTTGGGGTAGCGATCACAGAGTTTCTTTTGGAAACCGGGATGCCGGCGATCGCACATCATCATGATTTTCAGTGGGAGCGACAGCGGTTTCAAATTTCGGCGGTTGACGATTACCTAGAGATGTCGTTTCCTCCGCGAGTGCCGCGGCTGCAGCATGTGGTCATAAACCAGGCCGCCCGGGAAGAACTGGCGTGGCGCAAGGGTTTGCCAAGCATCCTAATACCCAATGTCTTTGATTTTGAAAATCCGCCCGGTAAGGCCGATGACTATGCGGAAGATGTTCGCCGAGAGTTGGGTTTGCTTGATGGCGACCGGTTGATCCTGCAGCCTACACGAATTGTTCCTCGGAAGGGTATTGAGACGGCGATTCATTTGGTTCGAAGATTAAAATTGCCTAGATGCCAGTTGGTAATTTCTCATGATAGCGGAGACGAGGGCGTTGAATACTGCCGACAGATCGAGCATCTTGCGCGTGAGGAAGGCGTGGCGTTAAAGCTATTTGGGGATCGGGTTTCGGATAGGAGGCAGTTGGATCAAGACGGGAGAAAAGTTTACGTGCTTAGCGATTTGTATCCGCATGCGGATCTAATAACCTTCCCGAGTCTTTATGAAGGCTTCGGTAATGCGTTGCTGGAGTCGATCTATTTCCGCAAGCCATTGGTTATCGGCCGATACTCGGTCTACCATCGGGATATTGAGCCAAAGGGATTTAGGATACCTGCGATCGATGGGGTTATAGATCGAGCGGTGGTGGATGAATCTCGGCGAGTCCTTGAAGATGATCGAGTTCGCTCTGAGATGGTGGACCACAACTATGAGGTCGCTAGCAGGTTTTTTAGTTATCGGGTGCTCCGCGACAGCCTGCGAGCGTTGATCAACAACATCCGCAACTGGACGGAGTAGCAACGCGATGCAGGTTTTGGATCGCTCTCTGATAGAGCAGATTAGCGACCGAATTTCCGGTCTTTACGGGGTTGAGAGGCAGCCGAACTTGATGGCGCGTCTGGAGTTGTTGATCAGTCGGTATGGTTTGGAGGAAACTGCCAAAAAAGGAGGAGAGGATTGTAAGTGGAGCGAGAAAGACGCGATTCTGATTTGTTATGGGGACATGGTTAGCGATGGCGTTGGCACCCCGCTGGCGACGCTGGGCGAATTTTTGGAAAGGCGTTTGTCCTCTGCGGTGTCTATCGTCCATGTCTTGCCCTTTTTTCCCTTTAGCTCGGATGACGGGTTCTCGGTCGTTGATTATCGCGAGGTGGCGGCGGAACTCGGTAGCTGGGAGGAGATCAGGGATCTGGCGTCCTCTCGAGGTTTAATGGTGGACTTGGTTCTGAATCATGTGTCAAGT
Source organism: uncultured Gammaproteobacteria bacterium (assembly GCA_942491465.1). Lineage (GTDB taxonomy): Bacteria > Pseudomonadota > Gammaproteobacteria > Chromatiales > Chromatiaceae > CALOBA01. The sequence goes on along the minus strand of CALOBA010000081.1, from coordinate 112,148 downwards.
GCGAGCCGATGGTTCAGATCCTACTGTATCGGTATGGCGCCAGAGCGAGACTATTTTATTGAAGTGGACGATGATGTTGATCTTGGGGCGGTGGTCAGACCAAGATCATCTTCACTGACTAGGGAGGTCCATACGCCCTATGGGCGGCGGCGCGTGTGGACAACGTTTAGTCAAGATCAGGTCGATCTGAATTTTGCCAATCCCGATGTTTTGTTTGAGTTTCTTGATCTGTTGCTATTTTACGTCAAGAACGGGGCGCGCGTCATCAGGCTGGATGCTATTGGATACTTGTGGAAAGAGCTGGGGTCGCCTTGTATTCATCTGTGGCAAACGCATGAGGTTGTGAAGTTGATGAGGGATGTCGTCGACGTGGTCTCCAGTGGGGTGTTGCTGTTGACGGAGACCAATGTTCCCCACGAGGAGAACGTCTCCTATTTTGGTGAAGGAGACGAGGCCGATATGGTTTACCAGTTTAGCCTTCCACCGCTTCTGCTGCATGCGATACATTGCCAAGAGTCGAAATATCTCAAGGAATGGGCAAGGGGTTTGGAAGAGCCACCGGAGGGATGTACTTATCTGAACTTCACGGCATCTCATGACGGGATTGGGCTGCGTCCGTTGGAGGGCTTGGTGCCAGAGGCGGAAGTCGATTCTCTGATCGCAGATATGGAAGCGAAGGGGGCGTTGGCTTCACGTCGAAGCAGCACCGGGGGAGAATCGAAGGTCTACGAGCTGAATACGACTTGGTTCAGTGCATTGTCGGTGCCGGGTGACGTTGAGCAATCGGTAGCGCGCTTCATTTGCAGTCAGACCGTCATGCTTAGCTTGCAAGGAATTCCTGCTATTTATTTCAACAGTCTGTTCGCATCGGAGAACGACTTGCGGGGCGTGGAGATGACGGGGAGAGCGCGGAGCATTAACCGGAAAAAATGGTCGTTTAGCGAGTTGGAAGCTATCTTTTCGGGTCCGGACGACCAGCCGGTAAGGGGCGTATTTGAGGAACTTGTTCGGCGGTTGGAGGTGAGGGCGAGGCAGTCGGCTTTCGATCCTCGGTCCCGGCAAAGGGTGTTGAATCTGCCAGTGGGTTTGTTCGGGGTAAAGAGGGAGGCGCAGGATAGGGGGCAGGAGGTTGCTGTGGTCGCTAATGTGACCGCGTCAGGGGTATCGGTGGCGACGAAGAGGCTTAGGTTGGGGTTCGGAGATGGAGGAATTCGGGACTTGGTAACCGGGGAGGTCTTCTTGCCGGAGGGTCGGGCTAACAGGCTATCGCTTGATCCTTGGAGGGTAGTCTGGCTCGTCGCTGAAGAACGGGCGGCATAGACATGAGCGGCGGAGCGAAGAGCAGGGGGCCGGGGGTGGTAGGTCAAGGGCAGATTGGGGTTTCCGTCGAGGCGTTCTGCGTGACATGGCAGACGTTGAAAGGTTTGTGGGGCCTGCGTTTGGGACGCTCGGGAGTGGTTGGTCTCGGTGGGGTGGCGTTGGCGGTTCTTGGCGGATGCGCTGCTGATAAGGCGGGGGAGGCGGAGTTGTTGCCGGTCACCTGTGTAGAACGGCGTCTTGAGTCCGGATGTAGTGGGGGCGCCGAGGGTGGAGGCTATGTCTTCGATTTTCGAACGGGGGCCTGCGTACGGCGCTCAGGAGGGGGCTGTGGCGGTGGAGCCGTGTTTGAAACGGTGGAAGCCTGCCGGCGGACCTGTGGAGAAGGTCGCTGATTCGTTGCGGGCGGCATGTCTTGGCTGCGGAGCCGGGTGGGTGCTGCGTGGTCTAGGGCTCAGCGCAACGCTAGGTCCCGATCTGCATGCACAGGTACTTGATTTCCAGATATTCGTCGATCCCGTACTTGGAGCCTTCACGGCCTAAGCCGGATTGCTTGATGCCGCCGAATGGGGCAATGGCGCTGGATATCATGCCGGTGTTGATGCCGACCATGCCGAATTCCAGGGCTTCGCTGGTACGCCAGATACGGGCCAGATCGTTGCTGTACAGGTAAGCGGCGAGACCGTATTCAGTGCTGTTGGCGATGGAGATCGCCTCGGCTTCAGTCTGAAATCTTAGTAGCGGTGCGACAGGGCCGAAGGTTTCTTCGCGCGCGACGCGCATCGTCGGCAGTACATCGGTGAGGACGGTGGGCTCGAAGAATCGGCCGGCGAGCTGGTGACGTTGGCCTCCGGTGAGGACGCGGGCACCGCCGGCGACCGCATCGGCGATGTGGCCTTCAACCTTGGCCATTGCAGCGTCGTCGATCAACGGCCCTTGAGCGACCCCTTCCTCAGTGCCCCGACCGACGCTTAGGCTCGCCACACGCTCTGAGAGTCGTTGAGCGAAGGCGTCGTGGATGCCGGATTGGATAAGCAGACGATTCGCGCAGACGCAGGTTTGGCCGCTGTTTCTGTACTTGGATTGAAGGGCGCCTTCGACGGCGGCCTCCAAGTCAGCATCATCGAAGACGATGAACGGCGCGTTTCCGCCTAGCTCCAGGGAGATACGCTTTACGGTGTCGGTGCATTGGCGCATCAACAGTTTGCCGACTTCGGTGGATCCGGTGAAGCTGAGTTTGCGCACGAGCGGGCTGGCGGTCAAGGCGGCACCGATGGCTTCAGGTTCTCCGGTCAGCACGTTGAGAACGCCGGCAGGCAGACCTGCACGCTCGGCGAGGACGGCGAGTGCCAGCGCGGACAACGGTGTCGATTCGGCGGGCTTGACGATCATCGTGCATCCGGCAGCAAGGGCCGCAGCGGCCTTGCGGGTGATCATCGCCATCGGGAAGTTCCAAGGCGTGATGGCGGCGCAAACGCCGATGGGCTGTTTGAGGGTCAGGATGCGCTTGCCGGGCTGGTGGGTCGGGATCAGGTCGCCGTAGACGCGCTTGCCCTCTTCCGCGAACCATTCGACGAAGGATGCACCGTAGGCGATCTCGCCGCGGGCCTCGGCCAGCGGCTTCCCCTGTTCGGCTGTCATCAGTCGTGCCAAGTCTTCCTGATTGGCCAGGATAAGGTCGTACCAGCGTTTCAGCACGATGGCGCGTTCCGCCGCAGTAAGGCGCGCCCACGCGGGAAGCGCGGCCGCGGCCGCGGCAATGGCTCGGCTGGTCTCGGCTTGGCTCAACGCCGGTACGGAGGCAATCTGACGATCGTCTGCCGGATCCGTTACCGCCAGGGTATCGCCGTTGTCCGCATCGCACCAGCGCCCGTCGATGTAGGCCCGGTCGCTCAGCAACGTAGAGTCGCGAAGTTGCATTGTGGTCTCCGAGGTTGGCGTCAAGGCTGCGCTGCGCGGAGCCTCAGGGCGCACTATACTGGCAGATTGTGCGCTCCTGAGCAGCTTGCAGGTGACCATGTGATGTCTGAGCATGACCTCCCGACTCTACCCGACAACGGCAATCCCGGCGAGGTGTCCGCTGGCGGTGCGGCCTATCCGGAGACGATGCTGCGCCAGTGGGCCGAGGTTTACGCGCAGGAGTCGCTGACGGCTTCTGATGTGACCGGAAAGACTTGTGTCATCTTTCGGCTGGGTGCCGAGCGGTTCGCCGTTGCGCTGGACGATCTGGACGAGGTTGCCGTCATCGAGAATGGCACGGCGGTGGCCCATGTCAGCCCGCTGGTGCTCGGCTTGGCGAATCTGCGGGGGGAGTTGCTGCCACTGTTGGATACGGCCGCCATCCTCGGCGTCGACACGGAGTACCGGGTCGGCGGCGACAACAGGACCCTAGTCGTCCGCGATCGGCTCGGTCGGCGAACCGGGCTTCCCGTCGATCGGGTGGATGCCGTCGAGCGCTTGGACATGGACTTGTTTAAGTTGCAGGCGACGTCGGGCGGGGCGTCGGGACCGCTGCGCCGCGCGGGCGTATCCGAGCACGAGGGCGGCGCCTTGTCGCTGCTCGACGTCGCCGAGCTGCGGGCGGGAGAAAGAGACGTGTTTTGAGAGCCCGCATCCCGCGACGTCACCCTGAACCCTCATCCTCGTTTGGTCGGAAAACGCTCGACCGTTTGCTGGTCTGGCTCGGCACCCTCGGTGCCGTGCGTTTTCCTGCCTTCGACCGTCTTTAGGTCTAGATCCTGACCCCCGATACCATGAGCACTGATAAGCACACGGCTGCATTGCCCGACGAAGGGCTCCAAACCGACAACAGCGGTGACCAGGATGGCTTTGTCGTTCCGGAGCCCGACGGCATCCAAAGCGGAGAGCCTTTTGCGGCCAGCAGGGCCCGGCTGACGGGACGGGTGGAAGAGCGCTCCGGCGATGGCGCTTGGCTGCGCTCGGGATCGGCCCCGCCGTCGCCCGCGCTGGCGGGGACGGGGGAAGCGCGGCTCTCCGGCATGAGCCTGCGGCATAAGCTGACGCTGAGCTTTGGGCTGTTGACGCTGATCATCGTGATCTTGGGGGCGGTCTCGATGTGGACGCTGAACGGCGTGGCCAACCAGGGGATCGTCGAACTGCGCACCCATGCGGAGATCTCCAGACTTGCGGACTCCGTTCGCAACACCGTGGGAGAGATCTACAACGCAGAGCGCGATTTTCTCCTGAGTGAGGATCAAGGCGCGTTGTCGCGGGTAACGCGGTTGTCCGAGCGCTTTCGAGAGCAGATCGACGAGATCAACGAGGTCGGCAGCCGGATCATGCACACGGAAGGGGAGTCGATCGAGGAGCAGTACGCGGAGCTTGCCGAAGCTGCCGCCAACTACGAGACCCTCTTCGGGGGGCTGGTGCAGCGGGTGGCCGATGGCCGCGCCAGCGTCGCCGAGCTGCGCGCCGCCGACGACCGCTTGGCTGCGAAGCTGCGGGATTCGCTGGCCGCGGCGGTCGATGCAGTCGACGCGATGTTGGCGTCGTACTGGAAGCGGCGCCTTTCATCCGTCGGTGCGGCGCGGGCCGTCGGTGCCGAGCGGGAACAAGGCGAGCGTTTGCAGGCGCTGATGCGCGAGCTGACGCTATCTCGGGTGGGCCTCGATGCCTACCTTGACGGACGTGATCCCAGCTACGCGAAGGTGGCGGTGGGGTCGTTGACGGAGACCTTGGCCCAACTCGACCTGCTCCGGGACCAAGCCGCCGACGCGCGCCTCAAGGGCGATCTCAGCGATACCCGCAAGGCCATTTCCGCCTTTGCGACGCTGTTGAGTGACGGGGCCGAGCGGCGCCTGGTCGAAGGCGCGAACGCCGAGAGCGAGGAGGCGCGGATCATCGAGGACAAGGAGGCCCTGCGCGAGGTGGGCGCACAGATTGTGCGCTTGGCGAAGGATCTCTCCGAAGATGCGTGGCGCGACATCGACCACGAGAGTGAAGACCTGATCGCCTTCAGTGCCCACGCGCAATGGATCTTGGGCGTTGCGGTTGCGCTTGGCACGCTGGTCGGACTGCTGGTGCTGTTTACGGTTCCGCGGCCGATCGCCACCGCGATCGATCAGCTAATGTCGGGGGCGCAGATGATCGCCCGCGGTGAGCTGCGTACCCCCGTTCAGGTGTCGAGTCGCGATGAGCTCGGTGTGCTCGCGGTATCCTTCAACCATATGCGGGAGAATCTGCTGTCGCTGGTCCAGCGCATCCAGCGGGCCACTGTGCAGCTATCTTCGTCGATCAACGAGATCCAGGCCGCAGCCACGGAGCAAGCCGCATCGGCATCGGAGCAGGCCAGTGCCGTCAACCAGCTTTCGTCGTCGTTGAATGAGATGAGCCAGAGTGCGACGACGCTGGTGTCCTCATCGGAAGGGGCCGGCGGTAGCGTCGACGAGATCGCCGGCATCGTCAACAATACCAACCAGCGCTCGAACCAGATCATGTCGTCGATGGATGCGATCGGCAATTCCACGCGCAAGACCTCGGAGCGCATCCAGTCGCTGAACGACAAGATGGAAGATATCAACGAGGCGGTCACGACCATCTCGATGGTTGCGGATCAGACCACGCTGTTGTCGTTGAATGCATCGATCGAGGCCAACAAGGCGGGCGAGATGGGCAAAGGGTTCTCCGTTGTGGCCCATGAAATTCGCCGTCTCTCGGATCGCTCGATCGATTCTGCCGGCAATATCAGCGCGATGGTGCGGGACATCCAGCGCGCTACCGAGTCCTCGGCGCTGGCCATGAATAAGTCCAGCGAAGAGATCCGCCACGGGATCGGGCTGGTCGGTGAATCCACGGAGTCTTTTGCGGCCATCGACGCCGCCATGGAGCGCATCCAGGAGCAGATGCGCATGATCCTCGACAGTGTGCGCGCCCAAGCCGACTCCTCGCGCATGGTGCAGACGACGGCGACGGAGATGCTGTCATCCGCCAATATGGTCTCGAAGGCGGCAACGCAGACCCGCTCGGTCACCTTGGAACTGAACGAGATGGCGACGGCCCTGTCCGCGGCAGTCTCGGCGTTCAAGGTCTGAAGCGATGCCCATCGAAGGTGCTGACCGCGGACGCGGCTGGAGATGTCGGTGAATCCCGAGCAACCGCATCTCGAGAATCAGGCCGGCCCCAGTGGCGAGGTGTTGATGTTCGATTGTGCCGGATCCAGGTTTTTGGTCCGGCTCGATACGCTGGACGAGGTGCTGATGCCAGCGCTGTTGCGGCGAATCCCGCAGGCGCCTGCCCACTTGCTCGGAGTACTCAACCTTCGCGGGCTGATGTTGCCGATCGTCGATCTGGCGGAACGTTTGGCGCTCGCTGCACCGGGGCGGAGTCAATGGCATCTTGCTAGCCGCATCCTCCGCGTGAGCAGCAATGGTCTGAACTTCGGTGTCGTCGTCGACGCGGTCAGTGGCATCCATCACCTCGACCCCGCCGGGTATCGGCCCAGCGCCGCTGCGGCGTCGGCGGACTGCCTGGGCGACCTTTGGCTCGTGCATGGACAGCTGGTGCAGGAGGTGCGCCTTGAGCGGCTTGTCGATGCTGCCGAGCTGGTGCAGCTGAAGGGGGCGGAGGCGGGGATGGGAACATGAGCGAACTGCTCGATATCTTCCGCGAAGAGGTCGAGATCAACCTCAAGGAGGCGACTCGTCTGGCATTGGAGCTGGAACGGGGCGACGAAGACGCCGGGCCGGATCGAGCCCTGATCGAGGCCTTGATGCGGGTCTTCCATACCTTGAAAGGGGCTGCGCGGGCGATCGGATTCGAAGCGGAGAAGGAGGTCGCCCATCGCCTTGAGGATGTGTACCACGATCTGCTCGAAGAGCAGGGGACTTACGCGCCCGACCTCGTCGATCTCAGCCTGCAGGCGGTCGACCTGTTCAAAGGTTGTATTGAAGCGCGCGTCTCGCAGCAGCCGTTGCCGTCTGTGGAGCCGCTGCTGCGGGCCGTCGACGCCCACATGAATCGCTCGTCGCCGGTGCCAAGCGCGGCCGAGGTCGCAGCGGCAGCGGATGACTCTGCTGTCCAGTCAGCGCCGATGCAGGCAACCGAAATACCTTTGGCGGCAAGCGCGGGTGCCGACGCCGCAGCCAGGCCGGTCGAGGATGACGTCGCGGGCGAGTTGGATATCCTCGCCATCTTCCGTGCCGAGGTGGCGGATCACCTCGCCCAGGGCCGCGAGCTGATTGCGGCCCTGGAGCCGGACGCCACGGGTCCCTGCGAGCAGCTCGACGGTCTGCGTCGCGTCTTTCACACGATCAAGGGGGCCGCGCGGGCGATCGGGTGCGACGACGTTCGTGCGCCGGCGGGGCTGCTGGAGGCGCTGCTGCGCGAAGACGCGCAGCTGCCGGCCCCCATCGATGCTCTGGCGGCTTGCGCGTTGGACTGGATCGACGCCACCTTAGTGGCCCTGGCGGCGGATCTCGCGCCGCCGTCCATCGAGCCGCTGCGCGAGCAGGTGACGCGTTATCAGCAAGGCTTGCCGTTGGGGCCCTGCGAGGTTTCGATCGCGCCGGCGTCAGAGGATGATCGCCTCGAATCCGAGCAAGGGCCTGGTGCGCACACCGGCACCGCGCCCGTCGGCGACGATGCCGCGCCGTTGTCCGGGAGCGACGGCGGGGAGCAGACAGGTGATGACGGAGTCGGCAGCGCTGGGTCCGAGCTCTCGGCCGAGTCATCGGCCGGGCTCGGCGGCCTGCCGCGGACCAAGGGGCAGGCCGCGATCCCCGGACTCAGTGATGATGTCCCCGTCTCGGCAACCCCGTCGTCGACGAGCCCGGTCAGTGATGTCGGCCATCGCCAACGTGCGAGTATCGCCTACACCCAGCTCGACCGGCTCTACCGTCTCTCGGGCGAGTTCACGGTCTCCGTCGCTGCCCTGGCCGGGCAGCGCGGACAGGTCAGGGCGCTGGTCCGTGAGGTCAGTCAGGTGCAGCAACAGCTGCAGCGTCTTGGTGCGCAGATACAAGCCGACGGCGTCGGCCGTGAGGCATTGCAGGAAGGGCTGCGGGCGGCACTTGAGCGGCTCGGTGGCGTCGGCGGGGGACTTGAGGGCCTGACCAGCGTGCATGATCGCATGGAGGGGCGGCTGCGCAATCTGGCCGACGACCTGTCCGACGAGGTCACCCAGGCCCGTCTGGTTCCGTTGAGCGAGCTGCTCGACGACTATCCGCGGATGCTCCGGGATCTGGCCCACGAGTTGGGCAAGCGCGTCGAGCCGCGCATCGATGGTGCCGACAACCGCATCGACCGTGCGGTGCTCGAACGGTTGCGCGATCCGCTGCGTCACCTGGTCCGCAACGCCTTGGGGCATGGCATCGAGAACGCGCAAGAGCGGCGCCGGCTGGGCAAGTCCGAGGTGGGCCTGATGGTGATCGAGGCCCGTCAGCTCGGCTCGATGATGCGCATCCGCGTCGCTGACGACGGTGCCGGGATTGATATGGAGCGCCTGCGCGCCACCGTCATTGCCCATGGTCACACCACGGCGACGCTGTGGGACGCCATGGGGCTGGAGGAGCAGATGCAGTTCCTGTTCCTTCCGGGGTTGTCCACCGCCTCCGAGGTCTCCAGCACCAGCGGCCGCGGCTTTGGGCTCGATATCGTCAAGAATGCCATCGACGCCTCCGGGGGCCATATCGGTGTGCACAGCGAGCGCCATCAGGGCACCTGTTTCGAGCTTCAGGTGCCGCTGATGCTGTCGTTGACCCGCTGCCTCCTCGTCCGTGGCGGGTGTCATCGCTTGTTCGGGGCGCAGCGCTATGCCTTCCCGATGCAGGAGGTCGCCGGCGTGCGCCGGATCGACAGCGGCCGGCTGCGGGAGGTCGAAGGGCGGCTCGCCGTTCACCTCGACGACGAGATGCTGATGCTCTACGAGCTGCACCAGCTACTCGGCCTTGCGCCGCTGCATCAGGACATCGGGCGCAAGCACCTGCTGGTGCTCGGCGAGGGGGGGCATCGCTATGGGCTGCTGGTGGACGAGGTCATCGACGAGCAGGACATGGTCAGTCGGCCGCTCGACGAGCGACTCGGCAAGGTCCAGGATATCTCGGGCCTGACCCTGCTCGACGACGGCGGTGTCGCCCTCATCATCGACGTCTCCGACTTGCTCGCGCGGATGGATGAGGGCTCCGGTCGTCTGGATCGGCTCGATGCCGGTGCTGCCTCTGTCGCCGAGCCGGAGCTGATCGAGGCGTCGCAGATCCTCGTTGTCGAAGACTCGGTGACCGTTCGCGAGGTGGAGCGGCATTTCCTCGAGCAGGCCGGCTACCAGGTGGCGACGGCGGTCAACGGCGTCGACGGTCTGAACAAGGCCAAGGCCGGGCGATTCGACCTGCTCATCACCGACATCGACATGCCGAGGATGAACGGTATCGAGCTCATCACGACGCTGCGCGAGCTCGATCGCTTCAAGTCGCTGCCGATCATCGTCGTTTCTTATAAGGATCGGCCGGAGGACCGCGACAAGACCCTGGAGGCGGGGGCCGATCGTTACGTCACCAAGTCCGAGTTCGACACCGATGCGATGCTGGATCTGGTTGCCGAGCTGTTGGCGACGCCGCCGATACGTTGAATCGATGGCGCCCTCGGCGATGAGCGCCCGGGATCGGCGAAGGGCGGGGGAGGGGAGTGAACGAAAGAAGCCCCGGGCATCCATGCCGCGGAGCTGTCGCCTTGCTTGGTTGGCGGGGTCCCTAAATCTGCACGTCCAGTGGCAAGAGTGCGTTCCGTCGGCTGCTCCCTGCTGGCGACGCCCCTAAGTATGTCGTAACACCCGCTCGCATTTTAGGGGTAATCTTGCCGTATCCCTGTCAGAATCCGCCTACCCGATCGCTCAAGCTATTCAACGTCGGTGATTGACTGTGACAGACATCCTCTTTCCTCCCATCGAGCCTTACGCCGTCCTCCGTCTGCCGGTTGCTGGTGGTCACCAGCTCTACGTGGAGCAGTGCGGCAACCCGGACGGTTTGCCCGCGCTGTTTCTCCACGGCGGGCCTGGTGCCGGTTGCGGGCCGTCGCATCGCCGATTCTTCGACCCCGCGCGCTACCGCATCATCCTGTTCGACCAGCGCGGCAGTGGCCGGTCGACCCCCCACGCCGGGCTTGAACACAACAGCACCGGCGACTTGGTTGCCGACATTGAGCGTATTCGCGAGCTGTTGGGGATCGATCGTTGGCTTGTGTGCGGTGGCTCTTGGGGCTCGACGCTGGCCCTTGCCTACGCCGAGACACATCCGCAGCGGGTCCGAGCGCTGGTCTTGCGCGGCATCTTTCTGTGCCGGCCCGAAGAGATCCACTGGTTCTATCAACAAGGCGCCAGCTGGGTGTTTCCCGACTATTGGGAAGCCTTCCTGGGGCCTATTCCCGAGCCCGAGCGCAACGACCTGCTGCAGGCCTATCATCTGCGACTGACCGGCGATGACCCCGCCGTCATGAGTCAAGCGGCCCGGGCCTGGTCGATCTGGGAGGCGCGCTGCGCAACATTGCTTCCCGATCCCCAGCTGCGCGACGCCTTCGCCGACGACCACTTGGCGTTGAGCCTGGCGCGTATCGAGTGCCACTACTTCGTCAACCAGGCGTTTATGGCGCCGAATCAGCTCCTGCGTGACGTCGGCCGGCTACGCGACATCCCCGGCGTCATCATCCACGGGCGCTACGACTTGATCTGCCCGCTGCGGTCCGCTTGGGAGCTGCACCGTGCCTGGCCGGAGGCGGACTTCCAGGTCGTCCCCAATGCCGGTCACGCCGCGTTCGAGCCCGGCATCGCCGCTGCCCTAGTGGCCGCGACCAACCGTTTCGCCGCCACGTCCGGTTGACCGTCGCTGCTGCGCTGCAGTCGCCTTATTCCTCCGTCAACGCCGCGAGCTGGTCGGCCTGATCCTCCAGCTGCAGCGGATCGATCACCTGATCGAGGTTGCCGATCATGATCTCATCGAGCTTGTACAGCGTCAGGTTGACGCGGTGGTCGGTGAGGCGGTTTTGTGGGAAGTTGTAGGTGCGGATGCGCTCGGATCGGTCGCCGCTGCCCACCTGAAGGCGCCGTGAGCGGCTTTCCGCCTCGGTCTGCGCCTGTTGTGCTTGGGAGAGGAGTCGCGCCTGCAACAGCGCCATGGCGCGGGCGCGATTCTTGTGCTGTGAGCGCTCATCCTGACATTCGACGACGATGCCGCTCGGCAGATGGGTGAGGCGCACCGCAGAATCGGTCTTGTTCACATGCTGGCCACCGGCGCCGGAGGCGCGATAGGTATCCACGCGCAGGTCGCCGCTGTCGATCGGGATCGCCTCCACCGCCTCGACCTCGGGCAGGATGGCGACGGTGCAGGCGGAGGTGTGGACGCGACCTTGGGATTCGGTCTCCGGGACGCGCTGGACGCGATGGGTGCCGGCCTCGAAGCGCAGTCTTGAATAGACACCCCGGCCGCTGATGCGGATCACCGCCTCCTTGAAGCCGCCGTGCTCGCCGTCGCTGGCACTGATGGTCTCGTGGCGCCAGCCGCGATGGTCGGCGTAGCGCAGATACATGCGCAGCAGATCACCGGCGAACAGCGCGGCCTCGGCGCCGCCGGTGCCGGCGCGTACCTCCAGGTAGCAGTTGCGCTCGGCGTTCGGGTCCGGCGGCAGCAGCAGGTGCAGCAGCTCGGGCTCCAGTGCCTGCTGCGCGGCCTCGGCATTGGCGATCTCGTCGCGGGCCAGGGCCGCCATCTCGCCGTCGCTCAGCATCTCTTGCGCGGCGGCCAGGTCATCATCAAGGGCGTGATAGTGGTTCCAGGCGGCAACGATGGGCTCGATCTGGGCGTATTCCTGCCCGAGCGCCCGGAAGCGATTCTGGTCTCCCTGGATGTCCGGGTCGGCCATCAGCGCCGTGATCTCGTCGAACCGGTCGGACAGGCGCTCCAGTTTGGTCCGGATGGAAGGCCTCATTTGCCGCCGGCTTCGGCATCCTGGCCGAGCGCGAAGAGTTCATTGGCGGCCTCCAGCAGGTCCGCTTGACCATCCCGCCCGGCTTGGCGCATGCGCACACTCGGCGTATGCAGCAGTTTGTTGGTCAGCGTATGGGCGAGCTTGCAGACCACGTCTTCCGGCGATTTGCCGGCGGCGAGATGGCGCTGCGCCCTTGCGACCATCTCGTCGCGGATGCACTCCGCACGCTGGCGGTAGTCCTGGATCAGGGTGACGGCATCGAGGGAGCGCACCCAGGCCATGAACTCCTCGGTGTGCAGATCGATGATCTCCAACGCCTGCTCGGCGGCACGGTGACGCGAGCGCAGCCCCTCTTCGACCACGCCCTGAAGGTCGTCGACGGTGTACAGATAGACATCGGAGAGTTGGTCGACCTCGGGTTCGATGTCGCGCGGGACTGCGATATCGACCATGAACATCGGCCGGTGGCGGCGTTTCTTCAACGCGTTCTCCACGGCACCCTTGCCGAGGACGGGCAGCGGGCTGGCCGTGGACGAGACAACGATGTCGGCCTCGGGTAGGTGTGTGCTGAGTTCGGTCAGGCCGATGCCGAAACCCTCGAACTGAGCGGCGACGCTGTGTGCGCGCTCGACCGTGCGGTTGGCGACGATGATGCGACCGACGCCGTGCTGATGCAGGTGACGGGCGGCGAGCTCGATGGTCTCGCCGGCACCGATCAGCAGTGCCGTCTGTTTGGACAGATCGCTGAAGATCTGGCGTGCCAGGCTGACCGCCGCGAACGCGACCGAGACCGGACTGCTGCCGATGGCCGTATCCGTGCGTACCTGCTTGGCGACCGAGAAGGTGTGCTGAAAGAGTCGGCCGAGCAAGCGTCCCGCCGAAGCCGCATCGCAAGCAGTCTGGAAGGCCGACTTCACCTGACCGAGGATCTGCGGCTCGCCAAGCACCATCGAGTCGAGTCCGCTGGCGACCTTCAGCAGGTGCTGAACGGCGGCCTGGTCGACGTGTACATAGAGGTGCGGTGCGATCAATTGGCTGTCGATGCCTTGGAAACGCCCCAGCCAATCGCGCACCGGCGTCTCCGCGTCGCAGGTCTCGACGGCGCAATAGATCTCGGTGCGATTGCAGGTCGAGACGATGACCGCCTCGGCAGCCGGGGTCTGCTCGGTCAGACTGCGAAGCGCGCCGACGATGACATCGGGGCCGAAAGTCAGGCGTTCCCGGATGTCGACCGGTGCCGTTTTATGGTTGAGACCGAGCGCGAGTAGAGTCATAACGGGTTTTAGTGCGGGATCTGGCGTTGCTGTCGATCGGCGCCATTTTAGATGCCGGAACCGAGCTAGTATACTGCGTTCAAAACTTGGGCACGGCTGACGGCGGTCAACCGACGCTGCATGGCGCCGTGCGAGCCGCGACGTTGCAACGGATCCGGGCCTGCCCCCACCTAGTCTATTTTATCTGCGAGTCACTCATGTCGAGAGTCTTCCGCCTTGCCGCATTGTCGTGGTCCGGGCTCCTGCTGCTGGCCTCGGGCTCGCTGCATGCCGAGCCCGGTCTTTCCGGTCTTGCCGATGCCGATGCTTCGGTGGACGCGAGCGGGTCCGCGACGGCGCCTTCCTCCGAGCTTGTCGCTGTTCCGCCGCGCGACGAACTCGACAGCGATCTGCTCTACAGCATCCTGGTCGGCGAGATGGCCAGCAGAGCCCGCGATTACAGGCTGGCCTTCACGCACTATCTCTACGCGGCCCGGCTGTCGAAGGACCCGCGCTTGGCGGAGCTTGCCGCGCGTGCGGCGATCGCGCTCGACGACCCCGAGCCCGGTCGGCGGGCCACCGCCGTCTGGATTGCGTTGGCCCCGGATGCGCTGAAGGCCCGGCAGCTCGCCGCCTACGTGGCCGTGCGCTCCGGCGACCGGGATTCGGCCCTGGTCCATCTGCGCCGGGTCGTCGAGCTCTCCGACGGGCCCGAATCGGGCTATATGGCGGCCGCCCAGCTGGTCACCAGCGCCGATGATCCGGCGCAGCGCTTGGCGTTGATGCGGGCGCTGGTCAGCGATCAGGTCGACGATGCCGACGCCCAGCTGGCCCTGGCGACGCTCGCGGCGGCGGCGGACGACACCGAAGCGGCCTTGGGCGCTGCTCGCCGCGCCGCCGAGCTGCGCCCCGATTGGGGGCGGCCTCAGTTGCTGATCGGTCAGCTGTTGATCGATTCCGGGCGTTTCGATGAGGCGCGCCTGCACATGCAGGCAGCGCTTGAGGCGACCACGCCGGATGCTGCCCAACAGCTGCGGCTGGTCTACGCTCGACTGCTGCTGGACGCCGGTGCCGATGACGAGGCGCTGGCGATGTTCGAAGAGGTGCTCCAGATCGACCCGGAACAGACCGATGCCCTGTTCGCCGCAGCGGTGCTTCAGCTGCAGCGCGACGAGCTTGCCGTGGCGCGCGAGCGCCTGACGCATCTGCGCGCACTCGGAAAGCGGAGCAATGACGCCGCATTTCTGCTCGGACAGCTGGAGGACGAGGCGGGCAATCCGGAGCAGGCACTGCAATGGTACGGCCAGGTTCGCGGTCGCAATGCCGCCGACGCGAAGGTTCGGGTGGCGGCGATCTACGCCGCGCAGGGCGATGTCGCGCGGGCGCGCGAGATCCTGCAACGGTTGCGTGATCAGTCGCCCGACGATCAAGCGATGCTGTTCATGATCGAGGCCGAGCTGCTTCGGGATCAGGATTTGGATCGTGAGGCGCTTGACGTGTATTCGACCGCGTTGGAGCGCTATCCGGACTCCGGCGACCTCCTCTATGCGCGGGCTCTGCACGCCGTCGAGCTTGGCCAGGTCGACGTGCTCGAGCGCGACCTTCGCCGCCTTTTGATCGCCGACCCGGACAACCCCGATGCCTTGAACGCCTTGGGCTACACCCTGGCGGATCGGACCGATCGGTTGCAGGAGGCCTACCGGTTCATCGAGCGTGCGCTGCAGTTGCGCCCGGACGAGCCGGCAATCCTCGACAGCATGGGCTGGGTCCTCTATCGCATGGGTCGCGTCGAGCAGGCCGAGCCCTATTTGCGGCGTGCGCTGGATATGGTGTTCGATGCCGAGATCGCCGCCCACTTGGGTGAGGTGCTTTGGGCGCTGGGTCGCAGGGACGAAGCCAGAGGCGTCTGGCAGAAGGCCATGGACGAGGAGCCGGAGCACGAATACCTGTTGCGGGTCATGGGTCGTCATCGGGTATCGCACACGGAGGCCGGCCAGTGACGCCGCGCATCGGCACCGACGGCGCCTGGCCGGCGCCGGCAAAGCTCAACCTGATGTTGCGAGTGCTGGGGCGGCGTGCGGATGGCTACCATCGTTTGCAGACGATCTTCCAGTTCATCGACCGCTGCGACCGCATCCGGATTCGTCCCCGCGCCGACGGAGCGATCATCCGCACCCGAGGTGCCGCCGAGGTGCCGGCCGATGAGGACCTGGTGATTCGCGCGGCACGTCTCCTCCAGCGCACCGCCGCCTGCCGTGTCGGTGCCGAGATCGACGTCGAGAAGGTGCTGCCCATGGGCGGCGGACTCGGTGGCGGCAGCTCGGATGCGGCGACGACGCTGGTCGCGTTGAATCAGCTCTGGGACCTGCGTCTGGATCAGGACAGGCTGGCCAGTCTCGGTCTGGAACTCGGTGCCGATGTGCCGGTATTCGTCCGCGGCACCGCAGCCTGGGGGGAGGGTGTTGGTGAGCGGCTGACTCCGGTGTCGTTGCCGGAACCCTGGTTCGTCGTCTTGAGACCGCCCTGCCACGTCTCGACGGCGACCGTCTTCAACGATCCGGAATTGACACGGGATTCCGATCCGATCACAATAGCGCGCTTTCTTGAGGGGGATTCCAGGAACGACTGTCTCCCGGTCGTTCTTCAGCGCTTTCCCATCGTCCGTGAAGCCTTCGAGTGGCTGAATGTGCGGGGATCGGCGCAGCTAACCGGAACCGGTAGCTGTCTCTTCGCCGCCTATGACGAGCGCGCGACCGCGAAGTCCGTCGCGGCTGAGGCGCCGTCGCAGTGGAACCCCTTCGTTGCGAGAGGGAAGAATCGCTCACCCCTGTTTGCAGCGACCGGCATGCTGGACTGATCGCCATCGTCGGTGCTGCCGAGTGCATTCGGGCGGTGGATGATCTTTCACGATTTTCTTTGGGGCGTCGCCAAGAGGTAAGGCACTGGGTTTTGATCCCAGCATTCCCAGGTTCGATTCCTGGCGCCCCAGCCATCTTCCCGCCATCGTCATGAGTGTCCAGCCAAGAGGTATGGTCGTGCCAGCCAACCAGATGATGGTCTTCTCGGGAAATGCGAACCCGGCGCTTTCCGCCGAGATTGCAGCCCACCTCAGCATCCCGCTCGGAAAGGCCGTCGTTGGCCAATTCAGCGACGGTGAGGTGATGACCGAGATCCAGGAGAATGTCCGCGGCCGGGACGTATTCGTGGTTCAACCGACCTGCGCCCCGACCAATGACCACCTGCTTGAGCTGTTGGTCATGATCGACGCCCTGAGATGGGCCTCGGCGAAGCGGATCACTGCTGTCATCCCCTACTTTGGCTATGCGCGTCAAGACCGGCGACCGCGTTCTGCGCGGGTGCCGATTACGGCCCGTTTGGTGGCGAAGATGATCGGCTCTGCGGGTGCCGATCGTGTGCTGACGATGGATCTGCATGCGGACCAGATTCAGGGCTTCTTCGATATCCCGGTCGATAATGTTTACGCATCGCCCATCCTGCTCGGCGATATTTGGCGTCAGAAAGAGCCGCGCCTGATGGTTGTGTCGCCCGATGTGGGCGGCGTCGTGCGGGCGCGGGCTTTGGCGAAGCGCCTTGATGACGCAGACCTTGCGATCATCGACAAACGCCGGCCACGCGCCAACGAGGCCAAGGTGATGAATATCATCGGCGATGTGCGCGACCGCTGCTGCGTGTTGATCGACGACCTGGTGGATACCGCCGGAACGCTGTGCCAGGCCGCGGCGGCGTTGAAGGAGCACGGGGCCGCCAAGGTCCAGGCCTACTGTACCCATGCGGTGCTGTCGGGGCCGGCCATCGAGAACATCACCGCTTCCCAGCTTGATGATCTTGTGGTGACAAACACCATACCGTTGCGCGAAGACGCCGAGCAGTGCGCGAAGATTCGCCAGCTCAGCATCGGCGAACTGCTGGCGGAGACCATGCGCCGGGTCTCGAACGAGGAATCGGTCAGCTCGCTGTTCATCGATTAGCGCGCGATACTGCAATTCGAGGCGGTCGCCGAGCGACCGCCCAATGTGGCGCCGGCACCCTGGTCGCGGGGGCCGGCGTCTTTTATTGAGAAATCACTGGAGAGACAACCTGCAATGAGCGAAAGCATGCAAGTCAAGGCACAGGCCCGAGACGATCGAGGGAAGGGTGCGAGCCGCCGCCTCCGTCGTCAGGGGATGGTTCCCGGCATCGTCTACGGAGGGCATGAGGAGCCCAAGGCGATCAGCCTCAGGCACAACGAACTCGTCCAGCAGCTCGGCAAAGAGGCATTCTATTCGAGCCTGCTTGATCTCGACATCGATGGTGCCTCGTCCAAGGTGGTGATCAAGGACCTTCAGCGGCATCCCGCCAAGCCCTTCATTCTTCATGTGGACTTTCTCCGCGTCAGCAGTGGTGACAAGCTGCGGATGGTCGTGCCGCTGCATTTCGAGAATGAGGCGGCGAGCGTTGGTGTGAAGCAGGGCGGACAGGTATCGCACAACGTCACCGAGGTGGAGATCAGCTGTCTGCCGGCCGATTTGCCCGAGTTTATCTCGGTTGATATGGGTGCGATGGACGTCGGCGACATCATCCATGTCTCCGAGCTTAAGCTGCCCGACGGGGTTGAACTCACCCACGCCCTCGATCCGGAGGCACCGGTCGTCATGATCCACGCCGCCCATGCCGGCGACTTGGAGAGCGACGACGAGGGCGGTGAAGGCGAGGCTGCCGAGGAAGACTGATACCCCCGGCGTCTGATCCTCTCGGTGGTCGAACAGTTTTCGATTCGATGACGTTTCGCCACCGGAGGATCTTTTCCGGAAGAGGAGGTTTGACGTGGCCGCTGACCAAGACGGTATCCGCCTCATCGTCGGGCTCGGAAATCCCGGCGCGCAATACGAGGCGACTCGGCACAATGCCGGCTTCTGGCTCGTCGAGCGCATCGCTGATCAACAGGGAGCGGCGTTTCATACCGAGGGCAAGTTCTTCGGGCAGGTCTGCCGCATTCGCCTGCACGGTGCCGATGTCAGGCTGTTGAAGCCCACCACTTTTATGAATCACAGCGGCCAATCCGTCGCCGCGGTGGCCCGATATTTCGATATCCCCATTGAGCAGATCCTGCTGGCCTACGATGAGCTCGATCTGCCGCCGGGCCGGGTCCGCCTGAAACGGGGGGGCGGTCATGCCGGTCACAACGGCATGCGGCACACGATCGCTGCCCTCGGCTCCTCCGACTTTTGGCGGTTACGGATCGGGATCGGGCATCCGGGCAACAAGCATCAGGTTGTCGGCTACGTGCTCGGTCGGGCCTCCAAGGACGATCAAGCCGCGATCGAACGCGGCATCGACGACGTCGATCCCGCGCTGCCGATGCTGGTCACGGGCGAGTATCAGGCGGCGATGAATCGGCTTCACGGGGCCAACTGATTCGGCGGTTTTTCCGTGCGTGTCCGCCTTGGGGCGGTGGCGTCTCCTCAGCCCGCCAGCGACTGATAGCGCCGGTGCAGGGCCTCGACTTGGGCAATCAGCGCGTCTGGTGCGCCGTCGTTGTTGATCAGGTCGTCGGCCGCGCCGCGGCGCTCGGCGCGCGTGGCCTGGTTGGCGATGATCCTCCGCACCTCATCAGCGCTCAGGCCGCTGCGGCGGCGGACACGTTCGATCTGCGTGGTCTCGGAGACGTCGACAACGAGCACCCGATCGGCGCGGTACTGCTGTCCGGTCTCGATCAACAACGGGATCACGAGCATGCAGTAGGGGCCGGTGGCCGCTTGCCGACGCCGCTGCACCTCTTCGCGGATCGGAGGATGGAGGATCGCCTCCAGTTTGCGGCGCTTGTGGGGATCGGCGAACACCATGCTGCGGACCCTGCCGCGATCGAGGCCCCCGTCAGGGGCGACGACCTGCGCCCCGAGTGCGGCGGCGATGTCGTCGACGGCTGCTCCGCCGGGGGCCGTCAGCTCCCGTGAGATGACGTCTGAATCGACGATGGTGGCGCCATGACCTTCGAACAGGTCCGCCACCGTGGATTTGCCGCTGCCGATCCCACCTGTTAACGCGACTGTGAAACCCATTTGTGATCGCCGATGCGCTATTGGTGCAGTTGCAGGATGCGCGGCTTCGGATCGCTCATAGCCCTATCCAGCGCAGGTAGGCCTCGGTGATGGACTCCCCCCAAAGCAGACTGATCCAGCCGGCGATGGCCAGGAAAGGACCGAACGGAATCGCCGCGCCGCGCTGTTGTCGCCCGCTGACGATCATGGCGATCCCGAACAGGGCGCCCGGTATCGTCGACAGCAGGATGATCTGCGGCAGCGCGCCCCAACCGAGCCAGGCACCGAACAACGCAAACAGCTTGAAGTCGCCCTGACCCATGCCCTCTTTTCCGGTGGTCAGGCGGAACAGATGGAAGACCAGCCAGAGGCTCATATAACCGCAGACTGCGCCGATGATTGCCTGATCGCTGTCGACGAAGACGTGGAACAGACTCAGCGCAAGCCCGAGCCATAGCAACGGCAGCGTGATGCTGTCCGGCAGCAACTGGGTGTCGGCATCGATCACGGCCAGCGCGATCAGCCCCCAAGTCAGGACCAAGGCGGCCATGCCCTGTTCGGTCGGGCCGAGCTGCCAGATGACGACGAGCGACAACAGGGCCGTGGTGGCCTCGATGACCGGGTAGCGGATCGAGATCGGTGCATGGCAGGCACGGCAGTGCCCGCGCAGCAGCACCCAGCTCAGCAGCGGGATATTTTCCCAGAACCGCAGTCGATGCCTGCACTTCGGGCAGTGCGATGCGGGGAAGGCGAGGCCGAGACCACTGTCGTCGCCATCGTCAGGCGGGTCGAGGCCCATCAGCTCGGCACATTCCGCGCGCCATTCTGCCTCCATGATTCGCGGCAGGCGCAGGATGACCACGTTCAGGAAGCTGCCCACCGCGAGTGCGAACAAGAGGGTGACCAGATATAGCAGCGGCGGACTCTGCATCAGCAGGTCGATGGCGTTCATGGCAGATTGTCGGCTCTTGTTGAACGGCGGGTATGCCAGCGCGATCGAAGCCTCGTCGCAGCTAAGGATCGGTTCAGAAACAAGTGGCGCAGACGCCCGCTCGCTGAACCTTTTGATTGGCCATTTCGTGGTTGCGTCTGCACCACTTGTTTCTGAACCTTGACTAAGCGACGGGGCTGTGGATCAGACGACGGCGGCGAGCTTGAAGATCGGCAGGTACATGGCGACCACCAGGCTGCCGACCAGCCCGCCGATGACGACCATGATCAGCGGCTCAAGCAGGCTGCTCAGGGCATCCACGGCGTTGTCGACCTCCTCTTCGTAGAAGTCTGCGACCTTGGCCAGCATTTCGTCCAGGGCGCCGGATTCTTCGCCGATGGAGGTCATCTGAATCACCATATGCGGAAACAGCGAACGTTGGCGCATGCTCAGCTGCAGACTTTGGCCGGTGGCGACCTCTTCGCGCATCTTGCGCACCGCATCGGTGTAGACGATGTTGCCCGTGGCCCCGGCGACGGAGTCCAGTGCTTCGACCAGCGGGACGCCGGCGGCAAACATGGTCGAGAGCGTGCGTGCGAAGCGGGCGACCGCGGCCTTGTTCATGATCGGTCCGATGATCGGTAACTTAAGCACGACGCGATCGATGCCATTGCGGAAGGCGCGGGATCGCTGGAATAGCTGTCCGATGCCGTAGACGACACCGCCAACGCCGAGTCCGAACAGGTACCACCACTTTTGCAGCACATCGGACAGATGGATGACGAGTAGGGTGAAGGCCGGCAGGTCGGCACCGAAGCTGCTGAACAGCTCCTTGAACTGCGGGATGACGAATAGCAGGATGACGACCGTTACCAGAACGGCGACGATGATCACCGCGGCGGGGTAGAACAGGGCCTTCTTGATCTTGCCCTTGATCGACTCGGTCTTCTCTTTGTAGGTCGCGATCTTGTCCAGCAGGACGTCGAGGACACCGGCCTGTTCGCCGGCGGCGACCAGATTGCAGACGAGGTCGTCGAAATAAAGCGGATGCTTGCCGAGGGCCTCCGCCATGGCTGTTCCGCTCTCGATGTCGCTCTTGATGGCAAGGATCAGATCCTGCATCGACGGGTTCTGATGACCGCGGCCAACGATGTCGAACGACTGCACCAGCGGGACGCCGGCGGCCATCATGGTTGACAGCTGGCGGGAGAAGATGGTGATGTCCGTGCTGGTGATCTTCTTCTTGCCGCTGAGCAGCGGCTGGGCCTTTTTTCGGACCTTGGTCGGGTTGACGCCCTGGCGGCGCAGATCGGCACGCACCATGGTGATGCTGGATGCGCGGAACTCGCCTTTGACCTTGCCGCCGCGCCGATCGACGCCCTCCCAGGCGAAGACGTAGGCCTTGTCCGCCGCCTTCGGCTTGGCCTTCTTTCGTTGTGCGGCTGCAAGTGCCATATCGGCTAATCCTTCGTCACGCGGTTGAGTTCGGAGAGGCTGGTCAAGCCCGCCTTGACCTTGCGCAGGCCGGACCTGCGCAGATCATCGTAGCCTTCGCGCTCGGCCTGGTCCGCGAGCTGGATGGCATTTCCGCCTTCCATGATCAGCCGTCCCATCTCCTCGGAGACGCGAATGACCTGGAAGATGCCGACGCGTCCCTTGTAGCCGTCGTTGCAGCGCTCGCAGCCGACGGGCTTGTAGATAGTCAATCCGCTTTCGATGTCGGCGTCGGTAAAGCCCTCTTCCAGCAGGGCCTCCCGCGGCAGTTCCGCCGGCTGTCGGCAGTGGTTGCAGAGGCGGCGCGCCAGCCGCTGTGCCATGATCAGCAGCACCGATGATGCGATATTGAACGGCGGGACACCCATGTTGGCAAGGCGGGTCAGTGACTGCGGGGCATCGTTCGTATGCAGCGTGGACAGTACCATGTGGCCGGTCTGCGCGGCCTTGACGGCGATCTCGGCGGTCTCCAGATCGCGAATCTCGCCGACCATGACGATATCCGGGTCCTGGCGCAGGAAGGCACGCAGGGCGGCGGCGAAGGTCAGGCCGGTCTTCGGGTTCAGATTGACCTGATTGATGCCGAGCACCTGGATCTCGACGGGGTCTTCCACCGTTGAGATATTGACCTCCTCCCTGTTGAGTATATTCAACGCCGAGTAGAGCGAAACTGTCTTGCCCGAGCCGGTGGGTCCGGTGACAAGAATCATCCCGTAGGGCTTATTGATACACTCTAGAAAGTCTTTTTTCTGCCGCTCCTCCATGCCGAGTTGGTCAACACCGACCTGAGCCGCACTGGAATCCAGGATTCGCAACACCACCTTCTCGCCGTACAGCGTAGGCAGGGTATTGACACGGAAATCGATATCGCGTGTCCGGCTGAGCTTGAGCTTGATGCGTCCGTCCTGGGGCACCCGCCGCTCGGCGATGTTCATGCGTGACATGACCTTGAGGCGCGCGACCAAGCGCGACGAGATGTTCAGCGGCGGGCTGGCAACCTCGTGTAGGATGCCGTCTTCGCGGAAGCGAATACGAAAGCGCTTCTCGTAGGGCTCGAAATGGATATCCGATGCCTCGGCGCCGATGGCGTCCACCAAGATCTTGTTCACGTAGCGGACCACCGGCGCGTCGTCGACGTTGAGATCGTCCTCGTTGGGCTTGTCGTCCTCTTCCCCGGCGACATCCAGGTTGTCGAGGTCCGTGTCCATCAGGTCCGTCATCGTCGTGTCCTGCGCCTCGATCACCTGATCGATGGCCCGGGTGAGCTTGTCCTGCTCGACCAGAATGGCGTCCGTTGACAGACCGGTGGCGAAACGGATCTCGTCCAGCGCCTGCACGTTGGTGGGATCGGAGATGGCCAGGAACAGGCGTCCGCCGCGACGATGAATCGGCAGCGCCCGATGTTTGCGGATCAGCTTCTCGTCGACGATGGTGAAGGGGATATCGAGCAGGTCGATCGCGTCGAGATCAAGCAGGGGGACGCCGAACTCCTGCGAGGCCGCAATAGCGATCCTTCTGCTGTCGAGGATCTTCTCGTCGACCAAGTGCTGGACGAACGGGACCCGCCGACGCGTCGCATCGGCGTGGGCCGCCTTTGCTTGTTGTTCCGAGATCAGCTTGTCGCGGACCAGGCGCCGTGCCAGGCCGGCGGGGTTCATCTCTTGTTCGGTTGCCATCGATGCACCAGGTCAAAGCGCTATTGCGCCAATATAGATCAATCTCCGAGTCCTTGTTGCAGTAATCGTCGCAGGGTCAGCGATTGACGCCAAACGCGAGTCGGACATTGCTTGCCACCAATCCATTATCCTTCTGCTCGCTCTCGGCAAGATAAAACTCGAAGATCGTCTCGCGATTCATCAGCAGGTCTTCGCTGACATCGTCCGCCACCTCGTTGGCGTGGCAGAAGACGCTGACATAGGGTGAATCGGGCTCCCGAGCGTCGGTGATCCAGAGTTCGGGTGCGATCCTGTCAATAAAGCGCAGGAATCCGTAGCCCTTTTCGGGAAACCACTTTGTACACACACCGCGCACGCAGGAGCCGGGCTTGCCCCAATCATTGCGGGGCTCGTAGGCGATCGGCAGCAGGTCCGGTATCACGAAGCCGGACCAGAACGCGTCGACCGACTGCTGCAGTTGGCGGGAGACGTTCTTGAAGCCGATGAGATCGACCCGGCAGCCGAGATTCTGCAGGGCGGTGACGACCTGAAGGAAATCCCCGTCGCCGGTGACCAGGGTTACCTGATCGAGCTTGCCGGCCTGAAGCATGGCATCCACCGCCATGTCCAGGTCGGCGTTGGCCTTGGTCGAGACGTTGCCGTTCTCGTCGGTGTAGTGGCGGACGTACTTCATGGTCACCTTCCAGCCGAAGTCCCTGACCATCTGTTGGTACGAACGGGACTTCTTTGCGTACTCGATATCTTCTCGGGCACGCTCGGCATCAAACGCGAGATAGGTGTTCAGACGCTGCAGCGTCCCGTTCTCTCGGGCGGCAAAGCGACGCAGGACGTCGTAGCGCATCTGGTAGCCACCGTTGTATCGAATGTTCTCTGCGTCGACATAAACGCCGACTTTGGCGACGGAATACAAATTGCAAACCTCAATGAATGGAATCGATCTTCAGCTGACCAATTGGACGAAGGTCGAGCGGTCGGGTCTTCCCTGGGAAAATTCGGCTCGCCGAACCTCGGCAAGCGTGGATGACTGGATGCCTCGTGCGGCGCGCGATCGGGCGTACGGTCCTCAATTCAGCGAGAGGCCGAACGCTGGAGGTTCGACGTTATCGGTGCCGCGCGGTTCAATGTCGGCTTGGAACCTCGCCGGGTCGCACGGAGCCCGGCTGCATGCGATGCCCCGGCGGGCGCGACCGCTCGCCGGGGGTGTTGCGCGATCTACTGATTCGCGCGGTTCGTGATCAGGTCGTCGACAACGCCCGGGTCCGCCAGCGTGGACGTATCGCCTAGGGTGCTGACCTCGTTGGCGGCGATCTTGCGCAGGATGCGGCGCATGATCTTGCCCGAGCGCGTCTTTGGCAGACCGGGTGCCCACTGGATGAGGTCGACCGTCGCAATGGGACCGATCTCGGTGCGGACCATCTTGACCAAGTCCTTCTTCAGTTCGTCGCTGGGCTCAACGCCCGCCATCAGGGTGACATAGGCGTAGATGCCTTGGCCCTTGATATCGTGCGGATAGCCGACTACGGCGGCCTCGGCGACGGCATCGTGCAGCACCAGGGCCGACTCGATCTCGGCCGTGCCCATGCGATGGCCGGACACATTCAACACGTCGTCGATGCGGCCGGTGATCCAATAGTAGCCGTCCGCGTCTCGGCGGGCACCGTCACCGCTGAAGTAGTAGCCGGGATACTGTTTGAAGTAGGTGTCGATGAAGCGCTGATGATCGCCGTAGACCGTGCGCATCTGACCGGGCCAGGGACGGGTGATGACCAGGGCCCCTTCGCCCTCGCCATCGATGATGGTGCCTTCGGCGGCGTCCACCAGGGCGGGCACCACACCGAAGAACGGGCGGGTGGCCGAACCGGGCTTCAGCGGCGTGGCGCCGGGCAGCGGCGTGATCAGGTGTCCGCCGGTCTCGGTCTGCCACCAGGTGTCGACGATGGGGCATCGCGTGTCGCCGACGACACGGTAGTACCACTCCCAAGCCTCGGGATTGATCGGCTCGCCGACCGAGCCCAAGATACGCAGCGACGCGCGCGAGGTCTGCTTCACCGGCTCCTCGCCGGCACGCATCAGCGCGCGGATCGCCGTCGGTGCGGTGTAGAAGATATTGACCTTGTGTTTGTCGATGACCTGCCAGAAGCGGGACATGTCCGGGTAGTTCGGGATGCCCTCGAACATCAGCGAGATGGCGCCGTTGGCCAGCGGTCCGTAGACGATGTAGGTATGGCCCGTGACCCAGCCGACGTCGGCCGTGCACCAGTAGACCTCGCCTTCCTGGTAGTCGAAGGTGTACTTATGGGTCATGGCGGCGAAGACCAGATAGCCGCCGGTGGTGTGCAGTACACCCTTGGGCTTGCCGGTGGAGCCGGAGGTATAGAGGATGAACAGCGGGTCTTCGGCGTCCATGGGCTCGGGCGGGCACTCGGCCGAGGCCTCGGCCATGGCCTCGTGGTACCAGACATCGCGCTCGCTGTCCCAGGCCACATCGTTGCCGGTGCGGCGCACCACCAGGCAGGTGTGAACGTTCGGGCACTCCTCGACCGCCTTGTCGGCGTTCTTCTTCAGCGCCACCGCGCGCCCGCCGCGGACGCCTTCGTCGGCGGTGAGCAGCACGCGGCAGTCGGAGTCCTGGATGCGGTCGCGCAGCGAGTCCGGCGAGAAGCCCCCGAACACTATCGAGTGAACCGCGCCGATACGCGCACAGGCCAGCATGGCCACCGCGGCCTCGGGGATCATGGGCATGTAGATGCAGACCCGATCACCCTTGGCCACGCCGCGGGCCTTGAGGACGTTGCCCAGCTTGCAGACATCGGCATGCAGCTCGCGATAAGTGACCTTGCGGTCCTCATTCGGGTTGTCGCTCTCCCAGATGATGGCCACCTGGTCGCCGCGCGTGCTCAGGTGCCGATCCAGGCAGTTGGTGGTGACGTTGAGCTTGCCGCCGTCGAACCAGCGGATCTGGACGTTGTCCGGCCCGTAGTCGTAGTCCATCACGCGGTCCCATTTCTTGTCCCAAGTGACGAATGTGTCGGCTTGCTCGGCCCAGAAACCCTCGGGATCATCGACGGAGCGTTGATACATGCTCTGATAGGTTTCGTCGTCGATGTGGGCCTGGGCCGCGATCCCGGCGGGGACTTCGTAGACTTTGTGCTCCGACATGGTGATGTGCTCCTCAGCGGTCTTGTTGGTTCGTGGGACGCCATCCGGTCCGGTCGGGTGGCGGGTGGGCATCGGCAGCGGGCGGGCAAGGCGCGCAGGGTGGATGCTTGGGCGGGCAGTCTAAACCCTCGTTTTGCGCTCTGCCACCGTCCCGACCGCGAAGCCCTCGGTTATCGGGCTCGCGCGCGGGGCGTTTGGGACATCAACCGCGGCGCCGTCCGGCAACGCGCAGGCGCAGCGCATTGAGTCGAATGAAGCCGGTGGCATCGCCCTGGTCGTAGGCGCCGGCATCGTCCTCGAAGGTGGCAATGCTGGTGTCGAACAGGCTGTCGGTGTCGGATTTGCGACCGACCACCATGACGTTGCCCTTGTACAGCTTCAGGCGGACGGTGCCGTTGACGACCTGCTGGGTCTGATCGATGGCGGCTTGCAGCATGGTGCGCTCCGGGCTGAACCAATAGCCGTTGTAGATCAGCTCGGCGTAGCGCGGCATCAGTTCGTCCTTCAGGTGCGCCGCCTCGCGGTCGAGGGTCAGCGACTCCATCGCCCGGTGTGCCTTGAGCATGATGGTTCCGCCCGGGGTCTCGTAGCAGCCGCGGGACTTCATGCCGACGTAGCGGTTTTCGACGATGTCGGCCCGGCCGACACCGTGGATGCCGCCGATGCGGTTGAGCTCCGCGAGGACCTCGGCCGGGCTCATGGGCTGGCCGTCGATGCTGATGATGTCGCCCTGCTCGAAGCCGACGACAATCTCCGCCGGCGCGTCGGGGGCCTGCTCCGGCGCCGCAGTCCAGCGCCACATCGATGCCGACGGCTCGCACCAGGGATCTTCCAGATCATAGCCCTCGTAGGAGATGTGCAGCAGGTTTGCGTCCATGGAGTATGGCGACTTGGTCCCGTCGCGCTTCATCTCCACCGGGATGCCGTTGGCCTCGGCGTAGTCGAGCAGCTTCTCGCGCGAGAGCAGGTCCCATTCGCGCCAGGGGGCGATGATCTGAATGTCCGGATTCAGGGCGTAGGCGCCGAGCTCGAAGCGGACCTGGTCGTTGCCCTTGCCGGTGGCGCCATGGGAGATGGCGTCGGCACCGGTCTCGGCGGCGATCTCGACCAGGCGTTTTGCAATCAGCGGCCGGGCGATGGAGGTGCCGAGCAGGTACTCGCCCTCGTAGATCGCGTTTGCGCGGAACATCGGGTAGACGAAATCGCGCACGAACTCCTCGCGCAGATCCTCGATGAAGATCTCCTTGACGCCGGCGGCTTGGGCCTTGGTGCGGGCCGGTTCCACTTCCTCGCCTTGGCCGATGTCGGCGGTAAAGGTGACGACCTCGCAGTCGTAGTGGTCCTGCAGCCATTTGAGGATGACCGAGGTGTCGAGGCCGCCGGAATAGGCGAGCACGACCTTGTTGATCGAGGGCGTTGCCATTTGCGTGCTCCTAGAGTGATCGGGTGTCGTTTAGTGAAGGGGTGGGAGTATACGCCCGCTGGTCGGTACGCCGGGCTGCCGGCGGCATGCAGGATTGTGCATCGGTTCGTCCGCGGGGTCGTTTGGGCTCAGTGCGGTGGCGTGGCCGCGAGCAGTCCGCGATAGCGCCGCCAATCGAAGGCGGGGCCGGGATCGGTCTTGCGCCCGGGTGCGATATCGCTGTGGCCGACGATGCGCTCCGGTGTGATCGCCGGCCAGCAGGCCATGATTTCGGCGGTGACGGTGCCCAGGCGCCGGTACTGCGCGTCGGTGTAGGGGATCTGGTCGGTCCCCTCCAGTTCGATGCCGATGGAGAAGTCGTTGCAGGCGGTGCGCTCGCCGAATCGGGACGGACCTGCATGCCATGCCCGGCGCGCGAGGTCGACGAACTGCAGCAGCTCGCCATCGCGGCGGATCAGCAGATGGGCCGATACCCGCGCTCCGGCCACCTCAGCTAGATCGGGATGGCCGTCGCCCACGAGCGTGCCGGTGAACAGCTGCTCGATCCAGGGGCCGCCGAAGCTGCCCGGCGGCAGACTGATGCCGTGGATGACCAGCAGGTCGATGGGCATGCCTTGCGGGCGGGCATCCTGATGCGGGGACGGGACCCAGCGCGCGCCGACGAGGCGCCCCGGGGCGCCGGGCTCGGTCGTTGGACCTGGCGGCGGTGCCGGCGGCTGGGCCGATGGTGGGTTGATCACGGGCGGGGTCGCCGTTCCAGCATCCCTTTGATGACCAGATCCGTGAGGCTGACGATGCCGATGACCTCGCCGTCTTCGACCACGGGGGCGCGGGACAGGTCGAAGCGATTGAACAGCCGGGCGCAGTAGCGGATATCCATGTCCGGATTCACGCTCAACAGGGGTTTGGACATGATCTCGTAGATGTTGACCCGCTCCGGCGAGCGGTCCCGGGCCAGCACGTGCCGGGCGATGTCGGAGATCAGCACCAGCCCATACTCGTCGTCGTCGTGGCGCTTCTTGACGACCAGCGACTTGGTGTCCACATGCAGCATCCGCTCCAGGGCCTGCGCGACCGTGCACATCCCGTCAACGGTGTCAAAGTGGGCCTTCATGACATCGCGGACCCGCACCACTGCGTGCTCGCTCATGCTCAGATCTCCTGCTTGACCTTTTCGGTCAGCATACGGATTTGGTGATTGATGCCGACCGCGTCTTCCACATCGACCTGAAAGGCGATGCCGCTGCCGGGCTCCTCCTCGAACCGTCCGGTCTTGGCGATGGTCTCCAGGATGCTGCGGCTCAGGTGCTCTTCGACCAACAGCAGCACGGCGTCGCGGGGGGTCTCGAGGTTCAGGCCGAAGAAGGTCTTTTGCTTCTCCCCGCCCTCGCCACGGGCCTGACTGATGACCGTGGAGCCGGTGGCGCCGGCGGTGCGTGCCGCCTCCAGGACCGCTTCGGTCTCGTTGCGCTCGATCAGTGCGATGATGAGCTTGAAGTGCATGGATCAATCCTCTCGGGGGGGCGATGGGCGCCGGCGTCGTCGGCCGGCATACCAGGTACCGAGCTGGGCATAGCCCATGACGGTGATCATCGGGAACAGGCTGGCGAAGGCGATCAGGCCGAAGCCGTCGAGCAGCGGGTTGCGTCCGGGGATGCTGCTCGACAGCCCCAGACCCAGGGCCGCCACCAGGGGTACGGTGACCGTCGATGTGGTGACGCCGCCGGAATCGTAGGCCAGGGCGATGATGCTTTTCGGGGCAAACAGGGTCTGGATGACGACGAAGACATAGCCGGTGATGATGTAGTAGTGCAGCGGCGTGCCGCTGATGATGCGATAGGTACCCAAGGTGATGCCGATGGCCACGCCGATGGCCACCGCGATGCGCAGCCCCCAGATGGCCACCGCGCCGGCGGAGACCTCGTGGGCCTTGATGGCAACGGCGATCAGCGACGGCTCGGCGATGGTGGTTGCGAAGCCGATCGCGAATGCGAACAGATAGACCCACAGGTAGGCGTGCCAATCCGCGGCCGACGCCGCCGCCCCGGCGGTCGCCTCCAGGCCGAGAAATTCCGGTGCCGTAAGCTGCGCCGCCATCAGCTTGCCCAGCGGGAACAGCGCCCGCTCCAGCCCCTCGATAAAGAACGCCAGTCCGATCAGCACGAGCACGAATCCGAGCAGCACCCGGCGCAGGTTGGGGATGCGCCGGCGCAGGACCAATACCTGGAACCCCACCAGGATGCCGATGATCGGCAGCACGTCGTCGACGGTGGCGCAGATCGGGACAACGCTGTCGATGCTGGTGCAGACCGCCTCGATCACAGCAGGATACCGTAGCCCATGACGAACATCATCGGCGTCAGCGACGCAAAGGCGATCAGTCCGAAGCCGTCGATCATCGGGTTGCGCCCCTCGATGCTCGAGGCCAGGCCGACGCCGAGGGCGGTCACCAGCGGCACGGTGATGGTCGATGTGGTCACGCCGCCGGAATCGTAGGCGATGCCGATGATCTCCCGCGGTGCCAAGGCGGTCATGACGACCACGCCGACGTAGCCGCCGATGATCAGATACTGGATCGGCCAGCCGCGCAGGATGCGCAGCACGCCGATCACCAGCGCCAGCCCCACCGATAGCGCCACCGTATAGCGCAGCCCGTTGGCATAACCCTCGCGCGCCGTCTCGGAGTCTTCGATCATCTCCCCGACGGCGGCCACCTCGGCGGCCTCTTCGGCCACCGCGATCAGCGCCGGTTCGGCAACGGTGGTGCCGAAGCCGAGCGCGAAGGCGAACGCCAGCAGCCACAGCAGGCTGCCCTTGCGGGCGAAATCCCAGGCCATGGATTCGCCGATCGGAAACAGACCGAGCTTGAGCCCCTGCACGAACAGCGTCAGGCCGATGACCACCATCAGCGTGCCGATCAGCAGATCGGCCAGGTTCGGGATCGGCTGATTGAGCACCACCAGCTCGAAGAAGGCGACCACGGCAACGATGGGGGCGAGGTCGCGCAGACTGTCCAGCAGCGAGCCGAGGCCCTGGCGCAGCAGCGTCAGCACGGGCGGTGAGCCTTGGGTGCATGAAGGGGACCGCGCCGATGGACGGGGTCGCCGGATGTTTGGGCTCTGATCTGTGCCGCCGTTTGCATCTTGTCTATGATAACGCTATCGGGCCCCCGACAGTGGTGCGATTGCCGGACCACGCCTGCATGCGCAGGCGACCCTCCGTCAACGGCAACCCACTCGGCGGTGCGCGTGTCTCGTCCAATCCATCAAAGCGGCCCCGCGGGCGCCCCATCGAGCACTCAACAACGCGCACCGAGCATGATCACCCGCACCCGGATATCCGGCCCTTCACCCCCGCTCGGACATCGGGAGCAGCTAGGGGCCGTACTCGACCGCTGTGGTCCCCTGCTCTGCCAAGCACTCGCGCCGCTGCTGGTGTCGACGCTGCAACGCATCGACGAGGTCCTCTATCAGCTCGCGGACCAGGCCGCAAGCGACCGGCATTGTGCGGGCTGCTTCCACCTGCAGCGGGAGCTTCGCGGGTGTGGCGACGCCCTGCAGCGGCATGTCCTGCGCAACCTGCAGATGACCCTCGATCTGTTCCGCGATGCCGGCCACACCATCGGCCTGAATACGCCCGTCGTCTCCTGCGGCGATGAGCTGGCCTTGGGGGTTGCGGTGGATGCGGACGAGTCGCAGGCCTTGGCCTGCTTGATCGCGCAGGCGCAATCGCGCTATCGGGTCGAGCTCGGCGCGCTGGTATCGGCGTTGGTGCCGCTGGTTGGCCGCGAGGATCTGTCCATTGGGGACCTGCCGATGGGCCCGGCGTCCCTGTGTCAGGCCTTCGCCGATGCGCTCCGCGCGCTGACCGACTGCGGTCCGGTGCCCCGGCTGGCCTGCTACCGGGTCTTCGACGAGCAGGTGATGAACCACCTGCGCGACCTGTATACCGGCTGTCTTGCCGAGGTCCGCGGCGTCGCGGTGTGCCAGGCAACGCTCCCGGTCGCCTTGGAGCCTCCCTCGGTCGCCCATTCCCCGTTGCGCGGCGACGCTGCCCGCGCCTTGCCGTCGCATCCGACCCCGCAACCGGAAAGCGCCAGCGGCGATCGGCCCTATGGCGGTGAGCGCAACGACCGCGGCAACGGATCGACGCGCTCCGACCTGGGCCCGCTGATGCCGCGGCAACGGCGTGATCCGGCGGACACCATGGACCTGGTGGTCCTGCTGTTTGAGCAGATCCTTGCCGGTCCCGAGCTGCCGCATCCCATCAAGGTCCAGGTCGGGCAGCTGCAGGTTCCCTATGTCAAGCAGGCGCTGGTGGACCCGGACTGGTGCGATGATCCGGCACATCCCGCGCGCCGCCTGCTCGATCGCATCGGCGAGGCCAGCCGCGGTTGGAACGACGACGATGCCCGCGGCGAGGGGACGTTCCACGAGCGGATTCGGCGGGTCATCGAGCGGGTGGTCACCGCGGCCGACGGCGGGCGCGCGTTGTTCGCGGTGCTCGACGACGAGCTGCGGCTGGCCATGTGCGCGGACAACGCCGACGCCCAAGCGGCCGAGGCCCGCGTGGTTCGGCAGCGCGTCGAGCAGCGCCGCCGGGAGCTGGCACGGGCCGAGGCCGCCGCCGTTGTCGAGGCGCGCCTGGACGGACGCGCCCGGCTCCCGGTGAGCGTCGCCGAACTCATCGAGCACGGCATCGCCCCGGCCCTCACCGATGCCTACCTGCGCGACGGCCACAGCGGCACCGCCTGGCACGACGGCCTGGCGCTGCTCGATGGGCTGCTCTGGAGCATCCGCCCGAAGCGCGATACCGCCGAGCGGCGGGCGCTGCTGCGGCGCATCCCCGAGCTGCTGCGGTCGCTGCGCGTCACCCTCGCCGAGGTCGTCACCGACCAGCTGCTGATCACGCGCTGGCTCAAGGAGCTTGAGATCATCCACGGCGCCGTGCTGCGCGGATCGGGCTGGGGCCAGGTCCGCACCCGGGCGCCGTCGGTGACGCCGGCGGCCTGGACCTCCGCCGATGGCCGCCGCGAGGCATGCATCCCGCCGATCGGCGCCTGGCTGCTCATCCGGCGCAACGGCGGCGATGCCGTCCGTGCCAAGCTCGCCTGGCGCAGCGATGACGGCGAAGCCCTGCTGCTGGTCGACCGCAACGGACAGGCACTGCACGATCTGAGCGTCGACGCGTTCTGCAGCCTGCACGAGCAGGGCCTGCTCACGCGGCTCGGCGAGCCCGCAATGCCGCTGGTCAGCCGTGCCCTGGAGGCCGTGCGACGCGCGCGGATGCGCGACTGATCATCGTCGTGGCAAACCGCCGCCCGCTGCGGCATCGTTCGCCCTCAACACCCCGACCTGACCCGACCGACCAAGCCCAGGAGCCCCCATGGCCCATCCCGACCCCGTCGTTCCCTCGGCCGAGGCGCCCGCCGTCGCCCCGCCGCCCATCCATCTGATCGAGAAGCATATCCAAGCCGCCTTGATCGAAGACGTCGGTCCCGGCGATCTCACCGCCGCCCTGCTGCCGGCCGAGGACCGCGCCGCCGCCGATATCGTCTCTCGCGAGGCCGCCGTGCTCTGCGGCCAACCCTGGGTCGACGCCATCTTCCGCGCCCTCGACCCGGATGTGGCCATCGACTGGCTCGCCGCCGACGGCGAGCGCATCGCCCCCGGCCAGACCCTGTGCCGGCTGCACGGCCCCCTGCGGGCGCTGCTCACCGGCGAGCGCACCGCGCTCAACTACCTGCAGACCCTGTCCGGCACCGCCAGCCGCGCGCGGCGCTACGCCGATGCCGTCGCCGGGCTCGGCGTGCGCATCCTCGACACCCGCAAGACCCTGCCCGGCCTGCGCCTGGAGCAGAAATACGCCGTGCGCTGCGGCGGCTGCCACAATCACCGCATGGGCCTGTTCGACGCCGTGCTCATCAAGGAAAACCACATCCTCGCCGCCGGCTCCATCGCCGCCGCCGTCGCCGCTGCCCGCGCGCACGGTGCCGGCGACTGGGTCGAGGTCGAGGTCGAATCCATCGACGAACTGCAACAGGCCCTGGAGGCCGGCGCCGAGCGCGTCCTGCTCGACAACATGGGCCTGGCGGATCTGCGCCGCGCCGTCGCCGTCACCGCCGGGCGCGCCGCGCTGGAGGCCTCCGGCGGCATCACCTTCGATCGCCTGCGCACCGTCGCCGAGACCGGCGTCGATGCCATCTCCGTGGGCGACCTCACCAAGGGCGTCGCCGCCGTCGATCTCTCCATGCGGCTCGTCCACGGGGGCTGAGCGCAGATCCGCGCACCGGACAAGAAGACAACCCGAACCTCCCCGCGCCATGCCCAAAGATCCCGCCGGTTCCCAGATCCAAGTCATCGACCGCGCCGCGGCCTTGCTCGACGCCATCGCCCGCTACCCGGAGGCCGTCAGCCTGAAGGTGCTTGCCGCCGAGACCGGGCTGCATGCATCGACCGCCCATCGCATCCTCGCTGCGCTCATCCACAACCATTTCGTCGAAAAGGACGCCGCCGGTCACTACCGCCTCGGACTTCGGCTGCTGCAGCTCGGCGTGCGGCTGCACGGCAACGTCGATGTGCGTGCCATCGCCCGGCCGATCATGGATGCACTGCGCGACCGCCTGGGGGAGTCGGTCAATCTCACCATCCGCGAGGGCGATGAGGTGGTCTACATCGAGAAGTCCACGCCGAACCGCATGGTCCACGTCCAGCAGCTGGTCGGCGCCCGTGCCCCGTTGCATGTCACCGCCGTCGGCAAGCTGATGCTCGGCGCCGGCGGCGAGGACGGCATCCGCGCCTACGCGCGCCGCACCAATCTGCCGGCCTATACCCGCAACACCATCAGCGCCCTGCCGCGGCTGATCGACGTCTGCGAGACAGCGCTGGCCCGGGGCTATGCCCTCGACGATGAGGAGGCGGAACTCGGCGTCGGCTGCATCGGCGTGCTGCTCTACGACAGCACCGGCAACGTCAGCGCCGGGCTGTCGGTCTCGGCACCCATCGAGCGGCGCCGGCTGGAGTGGGTCGCGGACCTGCGCGAGGCCGGCGAGGCCATCTCGGCGCAGCTGGGCTGGCGGGCTTGATCCGGGATTCGGCAGTGCGCCGCCAAGGCGCCAAGATCGCCAGGGCCTCGGATGTAGATGATGCGATCACCGACTGAGCGAAGGCCTGAGCCGGTGACCCTTGGCGGCTATCTTCGGACCTGGTTTGGAGGACTGGAGCGCCGCGGTATGCGTATCACCCGCCCACCGCCGCCAGCAGGTCGGGGATATCGGCCTCGATGATCTCGATGCCCTTGGTGGCGCAGAAGCGCCGCTCCTTCTCCGTCGGCTCCGGGATCAGTGCCCAGCCGGACGGGGTGCCGGCGGCGTAGATGAGATCGGACAGGACCATGCGCTCGGTATCGCGGGTCAGGCGCAGGCCAAGGAGCAGGTATTGCTTCTGCTTACGGTATTCCTTGACGAAGGCCGGCACGCCGAAGCCCCCCATCAGTTCGGTCAGGTAGTCGACGAAGTCGGCGTCGGAGGCGATGTAGGTGGCGTCCGGCAGCGGCGAGCCCATGGGCTTGAACAGGATCGGCAGGGTCGGGTCCACGGCCTGCTGGTCGATCTCTTGGTAGGCGCTGCCGTCCCAATGGTGCAGCCGGAAGCGGTAGTCGGTGCCGCCGGTGCGGGCGATGCCGCGGATCAGCGTGTGCCGGCGCTCGGCGTAGCTTGCTTGCAGTTGGGTGTCGCGGTTGATGTCGATGACGTAGGGCGGTGCGACGGCCTTGAGCCAGTCGTGGATCGGCGCGCGGCCCCAGCGGCGCTGGCCGTAGAGCTGGTTGAGGAAGCGGGTCACGGCGGTGCGCCCGCGCTTGAGCTCGACGTCCATGGCGGCCCGGGGGAACTCCCACATCAGTCGCTTCGACATCGGGCGGCCGTTGTTCATGGCCAGGATCAGGCTGTCGCTGTCCACCGGTATCGGCTCGCCGTTGTCGAGATCGACGACGCCGGCCAGCGCGTCGGCGCCGAGGTAGGGGACGATGGTGCCGTCGGCGACGCCGGCAGCGAGCTCATTGAGGTTGTCGGACATGGTCTCTCGCGGGTCAAAAGGCTGTCGGATCGGTGACAATCCCCCGGCAAACGAGACGGATCAAGTATGCAATCATCTCACCGCCGAGGCGCGAAAACGCAGAGAAAGCGCAGAGCGCGCGTCTGGAAAACAAGGACTTGCCGTCCTCTCGGCGATTTCTCCCTGTCTCTGGGCCTGTGCGGTTCGTTGCTCGGAGCATACTCAGTCAGTCTCAAGCGCCTGGGAGTGGTCGGCTTATCCATGCTTTAAGCAATATTTATGCCGAGCAGGGTGGCCGCCGATACGCGCGAGACTGCTAGGGCCGCGCGCGCCGTTGGAGCGCATCCATCGGCCGCGGACGGCTCTGCCGAGCTCTCCGCGTCCTCGCGGTCTTTCCCAACGGCGACCAAGGCATCGCGGTTGCTTAGTCAAGGTTCAGAAACAAGTGGTGTAGACGCAACCACGAAACGGCCAATCCAAAGGCTCCGCGAGCGGGCGTCTGCACCACTTGTTTTTGAACCGATCCTTAGCCCGAGCCTGAAGCGCGCACCGCCAGCCGCCGCCCGGCCAGCCAGACCAGCAGCAGCACCGGCAGCCCGATCAGCGTCGTGAACATGAAGAATCCGGGGTAGCCGATGCCCTCGACGATGCTGCCGGAATAGCCGCCCAGGGTCTTCGGCAGCAAGGTCATCAGCGAGCTGAAGATGGCGTACTGCACGGCCGTGAACGCGACGTTGGTCAGGCTCGACAGGAAGGCGACGAAGGCGGCGCTGGCCAGTCCGGCGGCCAGATTGTCCGCGAACACGGTCAGGTACATCAGCCCGACGTTGTGTCCGGCGTAGGCCAGCCCGACAAAGGCCAGGTTGGTTGCCGCCGACAGCAGCGCGCCGAGCATCAGGATGCGCATGACGCCGAAGCGCGTCGCCATCAGTCCGCCCATGAAGCCGCCGGCGATGCTGACCAACACGCCGAAGGTGTTCACGGCGCGGGCGATCTCGGGCTTGCTGAAGCCCATGTCCAGGTAGAAGACGTTGGCGATCACGCCGAGCACGATGTCGGAGATGCGGTATAGCCCGATCAGGGCCAGCAGCAGCAGGGCCGTGGCCGGGCCGTAGCGCTTGAAGAAGTCCAGCACGGGGGCGACCCAGGTCTCTCGGGCCATGCGCCGGTCGACGGCACCCAGACCGACCAGCACGCGCCCGACCGTCACCGCGGCCGCGATGGCCAGGGCCAGCCGCAGGGCCTCCGCCAGCAGCCCCGCCAGCGCACCGCCGCCGAGTGCTGCTTTGGCCGCGCCGAACGGCCCACCGGTGGCGAAGAAGGTGCCGACAAAGGCCGCCGCCGCGCACAGGAAGACCAGCACCAGCCGCGCGTACTCCCACGGGGCATGATTGTAGGCCGCGGCCCGGTTGGTGGTGGGCTCCGGCACCAACAGCGTGGTGGTCACGCCGACCAGCATGGTCCCGGCCATCAACGTATAGGTCAGGCTCCAGGCGGCGTAGGAATAGTTGTCCGCCGAGGACAGGAACACTGAGGCCAGGAACAGCGCCCCGGCGCCGCTGGTGACCATGCCGACGCGATAACCGGCGATATAGGCCGCCGAGAGCATGCCCTGCATGGCGGGCGGCGCCGACTCGATGCGGTAGGCGTCGATGCAGATGTCCTGGGTCGCCGCCGAGAAGCCGAGCATGACCGCGGCCACCGCCATCCGCACCAGCGCCTCCTGGCCCTGGGCCGGGTCCACCGACGACATCAGCACGATGGCGCTGATGATGGCGATCTGCGCCAGCAGCAGCCAGCCGCGGCGGCGCCCGTAGCGCCGCGTCAGCCAGGGCAGCGGCAGCCGGTCCACCAATGGTGCCCAGACGAACTTGAATGAGAACCCCAGTGCCGCCCAGCTGAAGAAGGTCACGGCCCCGCGCTCGACCCCGGCCTCGCGCAGCCACAGCGACAGCGACGAGAAGATCAGCAGCAGGGGGATGCCGGCCGAGAAGCCGAGGAACAGCATGGCCACCACGCGCCGATCGCGCAGCGCGGCCAAGCCGCGGGACCAGCGCTGCGGATCTTCCGACGGACTGGACGGGGAGCGGGCGCGCGTAGAAGGGGAGGGGGCGGGGCTGGGCTGGGTCATCTGCGCGGGTTCCTGCAGGCGGGCAAATGGGGGGCGACGGATGCCGGGCGGGGCATCCTACCGCGAAACGCGGGCGGAAACCGAGCAGCGGCGGGGCGCGCTGCGACGGCCAGCGGCTGCCGATCGCTCAGTCAACATCCCGGAAAATGGAAGGCATCACCTCCGACCCGGACAGCGGCAAGCGCTACCTGGCCATGAGCGAGGCCCGATAGGGGGCCCCAGTCGGCCTGGGATGATGGCGTCCTTATGCGATCTCCCCGATCAATCGTCGCAGACCGTCACGCAGCTTGCAGAAACTCGGCGACGCGTTGTGCTCGATGTCCATCCCCGGTCCGATCTTCTCTGCCCATTCATGCTTGAGTTGCCCCGGGAGCGGCCAACCGGCCTTCTTGATCGCAACAGCGCCACCAGGGTGGATGGCGTCGGCGAGCACCTCCCAAGTGCCGCAAACGCCGTCCTGAACATAGCTTTCAAGCGCACGCTGCTTGGCCCTCGGGTAAGCCTTGAGCAGAGCCGCGCGGTCGCCCAGGTACCATGCTTCTATCTCCTCGATTGCTAAGCGAAAAAGCGTCTGTGGTGCCTGGTCCAGTTCGTTGACCAGTGTTCTCAACTCGGTCAGAAAAGCGACGCAGTCGCGACGATCAGAGTCCAGCACGACAACAACGGCGTCGATTCCCGGAGTCTTGCCATAGCCCCTCAGTATCCGCGGCAGTTGATCCAGCAGCATGCGCTTGGCCGGGTCCGAGGATGCCTTCAGACCGGCCGGGATGCGGCTGATCCCCTTGTAGGAAAGGAGTCGCCACGTATGCGGTTGGCCTTGCTCGCCAAGAATCCGGGGCAGCAGGCAATCGAGCAGGCGTTTGCCCGAGCTGTCTTCGATAAGGATCTCGATGTGCATCCTTACCTCGCGTCGAGATAGTCGCTGTACCAGAGACCGCCCAGCGGCAGCCCCTCAGCGACGAGGTTTCTCACATCCTCCAACTCCGAAGCCCGCTGGATGGTGGAAAAGCCATCGGCGCCTTTCTGAAGTATCCAGACCTCATCGGGCGTTAGTGCGTCGACGAGATAGGGCTGGTGAGTTGTCACGAAGATCTGCGGTGCGCCTTTTCTACCTGTGGCATGCGCTCGAAACTCTTGGGCGAGCGCCTTCAACAACTTATGGTAGAGACCATTCTCCGGCTCCTCGATACAGATGAACGGCGGAGGCTCCGGATCCTCCAACAGCAGGAGATAAGCAAAGATCTTCAGCGTTCCGTCCGACATCTGCTGAGCGAAGAACGGATCTTGGAAGGCCCCATCGTTGAAGCGCAAGAGCACCCGTTTGTCTTGCGTGACATCGGTATCGATCTTGACGATACCGGGGATCTTGGTTGCTATGCGCTGCAAGATCGAACTGAACCTAGCCTTATGCTCACGCTCCATGAACTGCACGACATTGCCGATGTTGTCGCCATGGATATTCAGATGCCGTTGCGGGCCAGCACTGGGAAGACCGCGAGCGGCATCGGGATAGAAATAAGACAGATACCAACCCTTCAGGAAATCTCGGAAGCGCTTGATGCGGGGATGCTCCATCAGCGTCCCCAGAGTAGCGATACCCAATTGGCGGCGGTCTGTGAGCTCGACATCAGAGCGCGCTTTGCCCTCCTCGTCAGTGCCTTCCAGTGCATCCTCGCCCGACCATACCGTACCTTTGCCGCTGTTCAAGCGTAGGAAAGGAAACAGCCTCCCCCGAGTCGTTCCCTTGCGCGCCTGCTTAAGTACCTCCGACTCGACATACGGGCGCCCGGCCTTGTCGAGAGCGACGGACAGCTCGTAGGAGATTGGCCGCTCGTTTGGCGCCTCTCGATAGAAGACCTCGAAGCGCATTGGCCCCTGTTCTCCTTTAGTTAAGAGCCGTTCGTAGCCCCCGCGCTGCTTCATGTCGCAGGCCGTTTCGACGTCGGTGGCAAGACAATCTGCAACGAACCCAAAGGCATCGAACAGTGAGCTCTTGCCCGATCCGTTCTTGCCGATCACGACCGTGAGCGGTGTCAACGGGCGGCTCTTGCCACCGGAGAGTCGGCCCATCGAAACGTCTTTCAGAGGGCGGAAGTTGGTGACACGAAAGCCCTCGATGATGGCCATCTAAGCCTGCGCCTGTTCGACCGCATCGGCCGCGCGCTGCCGGGCGGCAACGAATCGGCTATGGGGCACATACAACAGGTCTGCGAGTTTACGCACCAGGTGCTCCTCGTAGCGGCAGAGGGTGCGGTCGGCGTAGGCCACCCGCCACAGACGCTCGATCAGGGCCACCTTTTCGTCGACGCTGTATTCGCTGTTGATCAGCGACGTGAACTGGAAATAGTCCGTGGCCTTGCTGCGCTGGGCCTCGGCCAGGCGCAGCAACTCGGCCACCTCCTGGGTGCTGAGCCCCAGCTCATCGCGCACCGCGTGCTCGACGGCGACGATCTCGTCGGCCTCGGTGTCGCCGTCCATCCGCGCCATCTCCAGCAGCAGGGCGCCGACGGCGAGCTGCAGCCGATGCTCGCGGTCGGCGGTGTCGACCTGGCCGTCGGGGTGGGCGAAGGCGGCAAAGAACGTCTTGATCTGGTCCAGCATGGCGGGGGCTCGTTGGTGCTTGCTTGGGGATGGATGCATTCTACGGGCAGCAAAGCCGGCATTGCGCGACTTTATCCCGCGCCGGCTTTGCGGTACAACGCCGCTACAGCGACGGCAAGCCCTTAGGGAAACGCTGAATTACTCAGCATCTCCCTAGCCCAAAAACCCCCGAGGAGCCCCATGCGGATCAGTGTCCTGCAACATGTCCCCTTTGAAGGTCCGGCGCGCATCGCGCACTGGGCCCGGTCCCGCGGCCACGCGCTGCAGATCAGCCACCTGTATGCCGGCGACGCCTTGCCCCATGCCGACGCCTTCGATCGGCTCGTGGTCATGGGCGGCCCCATGGGGGTCGGCGATGAGGCGACCTACAGCTGGATGCGCCCGGAGAAGGATTGCATCGCCGATGCCATCGCGGCGGGGCGCTCGGTCGTCGGCATCTGCCTGGGGGCGCAATTCATCGCCGAGGTCCTGGGGGCGAGGGTCTACCGCAATCCGCTCAAGGAGATCGGCTGGCTGCCGGTGCGCCTGAGCGCGGCGGGTCGGGAGGCCGAACTCACCGCGCCGCTGCCGCCGCAGCTGACGGTCTTCCACTGGCATGGCGACACCTTCGAGCTGCCACCGGGGGCGGTGCACCTGGCCGAGAGCGACGGCTGCGCCCAGCAGG
Source organism: uncultured Gammaproteobacteria bacterium (assembly GCA_942491465.1). GTDB lineage: Bacteria > Pseudomonadota > Gammaproteobacteria > Chromatiales > Chromatiaceae > CALOBA01. The sequence continues at coordinate 70,478 of CALOBA010000081.1, read as the reverse complement.
CGTTCCTGTTCGATGGGCGCGTGCTCGGCCTGCAGTTCCACCTGGAGTCGACGCCGGAGAGCGTGGATGCGATCTGCACCCACTGCGCGGATGAGATCGTGCCCGCTACCTATGTCCAGGATGCCGCGCGCATGCGTGCGGCGACCGCGGCCGACTATGCCGCGATCAATGCGGCCTTGGAGGGGATGCTCGATCGGCTGCCGGTGGCAACCCCCGCGTCGGGTTAGTGCACTGCTGCGGAAGTAGCGAGACCGTTCCCAACTGGGCCAGGACAACGCCCGCGAGGCCTTCGTCGTCTTCATGACCCCCTTGGCGGAGGAGACCTTTTCACCCGTCACCGAATCCATCGGGCAGGGCTGGCGCTATCTGTTCGCGAGCGCGGTGCCGTTCGTCTGTTCTCTGTCCGAGGCCCAAGCCCTGGTCTTGCATTACTCCCCTTGGTCGGACGTGGGGCTGGTCACCCTTTGGCGCCAAGCCGATGACGGTCCGGAGATCCATGATGCTGAAATCATCCATGCAGCTGATTGGCCCGAACCGGACCCTACAACGTGACGCGTCACCGGGGCAATGGGCTTCTCGGGTCGATGGTCGGGACGTTGCGCGGGCTATTTCGAAGACAGCAAGCGCGTCAGCGTCAGCGGCAGTTTCCGCGCCACCGTCAATGCATCCGGCGGCCTCAGCGGCAGCTACACCGGCTCCGACTCCGGCAGCATGGCCGGCAGCGTCGGCGTCGATGGCGCCTTCAAGGCCAGCGGCGGGCAAGCCGGCGCGTGCTCCTGGTCCGGCTCCACCCGCACCAGAGACGGCAGACTGACCGGCCGAGGATCTTGGACCTGCGACGGCGATTGCCGAGGGACTTGGTCCAGCAATTGAGCCTAGCGCTCATGCGGCAATGGTCCATCGCCGAGGGCGTGGAGACCAAGGCCCAGGCCAATCTGCTCCAGCGGCTCGGATGCGGTCATGCCCGGGGCTACTACTTCGGTCGCCCGAATATCGGCGCAGGAGATGCCCCGGCGTTTGGCCGACCCGACCTGCATTTCAGCGTGTTAGGATACGCGCCGCAAAGGCCGCGTGTTTCGGTTGCCAACCGAATCAGTAGCCCGTACACGTCCTCCCCTCCCGAGAACCATCCACCGCAAACCGGTCGATGCTTCCGCCTTCAGTCGCCGACCCGCCGGCGTCCGCCCGTTGTCAGGGTCCAAGTTCGGTGTCAGCCACGCGGTCGCCGTGGCAACGGTCTGCGCATGCCTGCTGCTGCTCCTGTGGGCGACCTATCGCATTGGCCACCACTATGCTGGGCGCTGGGGCGGATTCTACGCGGCGCTCCTGATGTCGCTGACACCACCGGTAGACGGGAATGCGAACGAGGGTGAGCTCTTGTTGTAACGTTTCCGCGGTCCGGCAAGACACCGGCCGATCCCATCATCTACGAAACATCCGCTGGCGACATGGTCGTGCAATGAACCTTCCCGCTATGAAGACGCCTAGTGCAACCACCCAGTCGGCGCTGCAACCGACCTGGCCCCTGATCGGCCTGATCGCACTCCTGTTCGGCGTGCTGCTGTACGACGCCCTCGCCGTGCAGACCACCTTTGCATTCCTGTTTTCGGACGGTTGGGAGCATGCATCCGCGCTGCGCATGTTGCTCGCCGACTGGCGGCATCCGCTCATGCCCCATTTCGGCATTGAGGGTACCTCTGCGCGGTTTATTCCGTCCTATGTCGCCGCCGCGGCAATGTTTTCCGATGCCGGGCTCGACGGCCCCCGACTCCTGATCGCCATGGGCTTTTTCAACCTCGCCGTCGTACTCGGCGGGCTAATCGTCTTCGCTCGCGTCTACTTTCGCTCAAGGTGGGCCGGCGTCGTCTTGATCACCGCGCTGTTCCTGCTCTGGGGCAAGGGATTTGTCTGGAGCAACTCGACCGCGCTGGTCGCTCTGCCGATGGTGGCCGGATTCCCCTCTCTTTTCGTCTTCGGCCTCAGTCTTTGGATTTGGACGACCGTGGTGCTGTTCTTGCGAGCCGAAAGCCGCGGCACGATGGTGGCCTATCTGGGCGCCTTTACAGTCCTGTTCTGGCTGGCAACGGTCTCTCACCTGCCGACAGCCTTGTTCTGCGCGGTGGGCGTCGGCGCCATCGCCGTAACCGGCGGTCGCCTGCTTCCGGCTCTCGCGCTGCTGGCCAGCGGCGCAGGCGCGGTGGCCCTCACCGAGTTGTGGCCCTATTTTTCGACCTTCGATCTGGTCTTCGGCGAGACACCGCTGCGCATTTCGGCGATTAAGGACACAGCTGCCGGGATTGATGCCCTCGAAAATCCCGGCGCCATCGCCAACACGACCGCGGGCATCGAGCGGTTTCGCCCGCGAGTCGCCGGTCGGAATCATCCCTTTTACGATGCGCCGGATGTGCTGATCTCTTACGGCCCGGCATTGCTCGGCGTGCTGTTCGCCATCCGCTTTGCCGGACGTCGATTGTATACGCCGTTTTTCATCGGCTTTGTTTTTTTTGCCGCGATCTACCTGACCCATGCATGGACTCCGGTACCCTTCGGGCATCGGGCATTGTTTTTCGCGGGCATCTTCGCCCATCTCGCATTGGCGACATGGATTCTGCAACAGGTCGAGGCGGGGCGCTTTAGCGGCGGAAGATCGGGGTTCAATAGCCAGCCGCTGTGGTTCCGCGGCATCTTTCTCGCCCTGCTGTTGTCGGCGCTGGGCTCGGTCGCGATCACTGCCTACAAACTGCGACCGCCAATGCCATTCGCGCAGGTGCAGCACAGCGATGAGCGCACCCGGTGGCTCGGGCTTTTCCGTTGGGCCGACGAGCGAATGGATGCAGATTCACTGGTGCTCGCTCCCATCGGTATGTCCTGGGGTCTGGCGAGCATCGAAGGGCGCGTCATCGGCTTGCTGCATCCCAGCCCGTTCATCATCGACAGCGACGGCCAACACGCACTTGTTGACCTGTTTGCCCGCGACATCGAGCCGACATCGCGACGACGAATCGTTGCCGAGTGGAAGCCGAGCTTTCTGCTGGCCTTCGCGAGCCAGATCCGCGGTGCCGAACTAGGTATCGATGGCGCGGAGATAGCGAGGTACCATCGGGTGGAACTGCTCGATCTCCGGCATGCCGGGCAGGTTCATGCAATCACCCATGGCGACCCGAAAGTCGGCGACGAGTACTCCGCGGACGGGGGTTGACCAGGCTCCCAGAGATTGGCAGTGCTCCGAAGCGTTGGACCGAAGCGTCCACGCCCTGTTCAAGACGAAACTCTGGATCACGCCGATCGTGTATCCCGCTGCATTGGCGGCAACATCCCCGACGTCGAAGAAGAACTTCAGCCCGTAGATGACGGACAGTCCGGTAACGGCGTTGGCGATGCCGACCAGCAGGTAGCGGGTGGCCTTATGGCGTAGCATTGCATTCCGACTCCGAGTTCGGCTGACTGTAACGATGCTGCGGCGCCGACCGCAGACGAGGCGAGATGATATCAGCGACAGTTGACTTCTGTCCCTTGCCGCCGCCGGTGCCGGGGGCGATCGGCTGCGCCCTCAACCCGACTGGGACGGGCCGTGCGTGCCGGCCTCCGTGGAGGGGGAGGTCCGCCGCGACCTCGAGTGTGGCATCCTCGCCTAGGGTCTTGCGAGGGCCTGGAATTCGTGCGCTTTCGCCCCGCCGCTGAATCCCGTATCTGATCTCGGCGGGCAGCTATCCAGGCCAGGATTCTGACGTCAACACCATTGCCCAGCCCAACTTTCTGGCCGTGCACGCCGAGGTCTCGGAACAGGACGTGTATCTGATCACCAAGACCAGGGTCCCTGCCGCACCGCGCGTCGGCGCAGACTCGGGCGACTGAAGTCGGTCTGAGCCTGAGCCGGGGGAGACCGCGAAACCCGTCGCGGCGGGTCTGGCCTAGGTTCCTTAATGGTGCCAAGTCATAAAGCTGTAACAAAGACGCAGAAAAGAGTTAATCTAAGGAGTTTGAACATTACCGGCGCGGGGGGAGCGTTGCGATGGAAGCCGATACCTGGAACATCGAACTGCTTGTCCGCGGCATCCTGCAGGTCGTGCTGCTGGTGAGTTCCGCGGTCTTCTCCGGTTCCGAGACCGCGCTGTTCTCGCTGAGCCGGATCGACTTGCAACAGCTCCGCCATCGGCGCGATCCGCACTCCGAGAGCATTCACGCCATGCTCGACGAGCCGCGCCGGCTGATCATCTCCATCCTCTGCGGCAACGAGTTGGTCAACATCGCCTCTTCCGCCAACATGGCGGGGATCCTGCTGATCCTCTACGGTGCGGATGCCGGCTGGGTCAACATCCTGGTGATGGTGCCGTTGCTGCTGCTGATCGGCGAGGTCACGCCCAAGACCATCGCCGTCAATCATCCGCTGGGCTTCACGCAGCAGGTCAGCGCGCGCATCCTGCCGCGCTGGATCTACATCGTCACGCCGCTGCGTGAGGCGGTCCGGCAGGTCGCCGACCGCGTCACGACCTGGCTGGTCGGCGAGAACGTCGGACGCGAGAACATCCTGCAACCGGATGAGTTGAAGACGCTGTTGGAGGAGGGCGAGGCGACCGGCATCATCGACGCCTCCGAGCGGGTGCTCATCGACAACCTGCTGGAGGCCTCCCAGACCGATGTCTCCCACATCATGACGCCCGGTCCGCGGCTTTGTCTGCTCGACGCCGACCGGCCGCTACCCGAGCTGATCGAGACCTTTCGCCGCTATCGCCATCCGCGCGTGCCGGTCTACTCCGGGCATTGGGACAACGTCATCGGCTTTTTCCATTCCGAGGACGTATTGCGGCTGGTCCGCGGTGGCGCCGATCTCGAAGCGTTGGGCGTGGATGCCATCCTGCGCCCGGCGCATTTCGTCCCGCCGACGGTTAAGGTCGATGAGCTGTTTCACTTTTTTCAGAAACGCGCCACCCGCTCCGCCATTGTGCTCGGGGAGTTCGGCGAGCTGGTCGGCATCGTCACCATGAAAGACGTGCTGGCGTTCATCTTTGGCGAACTGACCGCCACGATCCGGGGCAGCGAGGAGTACGAGCGCACCGATCATGGACACATCGTGCCCGGCTGGATGCGCCTGCTGGATTTCTACAGCCTGACCAACATCGACATCGAAGACCCGGTGATGACCACGGTGGGCGGTCTGGCGTTCCGACTCTTCGGGCGTCTGCCGCAGGTCGGCGAGGCGGTGGACTATGAGGGCTACCACTTCCACGTCCTCGGCATCGACGGATTGCGCATCAGTCGCCTTGAGGTCTCTAAGGTGGCCGTATCGACATCCGAGATCGATGGTAGCGACGGCGCCGAGGACGCCTCGGGTCTGATTGGCGTGGTGCCAGCCAAAGAGGCATCGCACAAGGCGGAGACCGCGAAGGAGCGGGCCAAGCGCAAACGCAAACAGAAACGCAAGCGACGCGCCAAGGCCAAGGCCGAGGCCGAGGTCGAAGCAGGGGCCGAGGCCGAAGCAGGCGCCGCCGTGGCCGACGACAGTTCCGCCGAGGATAAAGGGGGGCATGCCTGATGGACTGGTTCGTCGAACTCCTGGTGATCGTGCTGTTTCTGGCCTTGAAGGGGTTTTTCTCCGGCTCGGAGATCGCCATCGTCAACTCGGACAAGCTGAAGCTGCGTCATCAGGCCAAGCAGGGTGATCGCAGCGCAAAGCTGTTGCTGAAGATGTTCCGCACCCCGGACGTGATCCTGGGTACCACGCTGGTCGGCACCAACCTGGCGACGGTCACCATCTCGACCCTGGGCGCGCTGATCTGCATCGATCTGTTCGGCGATATCGGCGACCTGATCTCGGTGCTGATCATGACGCCCTTCTTGCTGATCTTTGGCGAGGTGGTGCCGAAGAGCGTGTTCCAGCAAAAGGCCGATTCGCTGGCGCGCATCGTCAGTCCGGTGCTGCAGTTCTTCTCCTACGCCTTCTACCCGGTCATCTTCGTCTTCAGCCGGATCGCGCGCTTCGCGACCCGGCTGGTAGGCGGCACATCCAAGCGCCAGAACCTGTTCATCACCCGCGAGGAGTTGCGCGTGTTGCTCGACGACAGCGAGCCCAGCGCCGCCACCGGCAAGGTCGACCGGCACAGCATCCGGCGCATCATTCGCTTTGCCGACACCACGGTCGGGCAGGCCATGATCCCGCTGGCCGATGTGGTCGGTATCAGCGAGATGCGCAACACGGCCGACGCGGTCCGTCTGGTGATGAAGGATGGCTTCAACCGGCTGCCGGTCTACCGCGGCAACATCACCAATCTGAAGGGCGTCCTGACGCTGAGCACCTGGGATCTGCTGGACCAGCAGATCGAGGAGCGACCCATGACGGATTTCATCCAACCGCCGCTCTATCTCAGCCCGCAGCAGACCATCGACCAGACCCTGCCGCTGCTGCAGGCGAGACCCGACCACATGGGCATCGTCATCGACGAGTTCGGCTCAAGCGTCGGTATACTGACCATGGAGGACGTCTTCGAAGAGGTGGTCGGCGATATCGATGTCGGCTACGACTTCGACGAGTATCAATCCAAACGCCAGTACTTCATCGAGGCCGATGGCGAAACCGCATTTCGGATGAGCGGGCGCACGCCCTTGTCCGAGATCAACGACGTCTTGCACATCAAGCTATCGGTGACCGAGGCCCACACCATCGGTGGATTCGTCACCGCGCGGCTGCGCCGCATCGCTCAAACCGGCGATGCCATCGAAGACGAGGGCTACCGTTTCGTCGTCGATAAGGCGGATGAGCGCATGGTCTTGCGCGTGCGCGCCGAGCAACTATGAGACCCCGCCCCCAATGACTGAATCAGCACCCCCATCCAACTTCACCATTGGCACCGAGAGCCTGCAAGGGCGCACGCGCAATGTGATCGCAGGTGCCGTGCTTGGCCTGTTGCTGGCGTTGCTGGTTGGCTGGGGGCATCTCACGCAACCCGGTACCTACAACGCGGTGTTGCTCTGGTCCGTGATTGGATTCATCGTCCTCGCGAATGTCATCGGCTATCTGCGGCATCGGCGCTATCTGCGCCTTGCCCGCACCCATCGTCTGGAGGTGGGCGGCGGCGGTCTCCGTTTTCTCACCGGCTCCCAGGTCAGTGAACTGTCCCTTGCGGACATCGCGGCGGTCAGCGTCTATCGCAACCGCAAGGGCATTGGCCACATCCAGGTCCAGCGCACCGACAACCGCGGTATCCGGCTCGAAGGCTATGGCGATATGCAAGGCCTGGCCGCCGCATTAAAGGAGCAGGTGCCGCCTGCGCATTGGCGGGACGGCTGACGCGTCATCGCTGTTGGCCTTGATGAGACCGGTCGATCTCGTCGAGCAATGTTCGAGCCTCCGGCTGCTCCGTGAACGGCCTCTCGACCAAATCGAGCAGGATCTCGATAACGCGGTCGCGCGGTCTTCTCGGACCAGCAGCTCGGTTGGAAGCCCAAGACACCTGCTGGTTCAGCTCCCGTTCAGCGTCGTTCTCCCATCATGGCTGCCACGCCGGGAATCTGTTGCCCGGTGCGCAACCATCGGGAGATCGATCCATGAAGACCAAGCCTGCTTTGTTGTTTTTCACGCTCGCGCTGGCGCTCAGCCCGCTGTTGTTGCCCGGCGTTGCCCATGCCGATGGCGGCCGGCACGGGGGACAACACAGCGACCGCGACGACCATGGCCACCGCGGCCACGGGCACCACGACCGCGAACATCGAAGGGGGCGGCATCACAGGGGGCACAAGGACAGGGGCCACCGGGCGCCCAGGGTGGTCTATCGCGGTCGACCCGTCGTTCGGCATGGAGCCGGTGGCATCTTGACCATCATTCTCAACGGCCATAGGCGTTGATGCCGATGCGGCTCCGGCGGTGTTGTAGAATCGGGGGCTGCCGCCGAATCTGCCACCAACTCCGCTGGGGGACACTGGACCATGCCACTCGCCCAATTGCTGCTCGCGCTGCTGTTGTCCTTCGCCGTGGTGTGCGATGTCTCGGCGGAGCGCGGCGCTGGCAAGGATCGCGGCGGTCGCCAGGGGCTGACGGCGGCCCAGGCGGGGGAGATCGCGCGCGGCAAGACCGGCGGGCGCGTGCTGGCGGTGACCCCCCGCGACGGCGGCTACCGGGTCAAGGTGCTGACGCCCGGTGGCGAGGTGCGCCAGGTCTTTGTGCCCGGAAAATGAACTCACGGGCACGACATGCGCATTCTGGTCATCGAGGATGATCCCGACCTGCGTCGGCAACTCGTCGAGGGGCTGACCCGCGAGGGCTTTGCAACGCACGGCAGCGGTGACGGTCGCGAGGGACTGTACCTGGCGCAGGAGTTCCCGCAGGACGCCGCGGTGGTGGATCTGGGGCTGCCCTCCTTGTCGGGCCTCGCGATCATCCGCGCGTTGCGCGCCGGCGGCAGCCTGCTGCCGATACTGATCCTCACCGCCCGCGATCGCTGGCAGGACAAGGTTGAAGGCCTGGAAGCGGGCGCGGACGACTATCTGGCCAAGCCGTTTCAGCCGGAGGAGTTGGTGGCGCGACTGCGCGCCTTGCTGCGGCGGGCCGCGGGTGCCGCCGGTCGGGAGCTGACCCTGGGGCCGCTGTGTCTGGACCTCACCGCACAGCGCGCCACCATGCGGCAGCGCAGGGTGGACCTCACGACCTATGAATACCGCTTGCTGGAGCAGCTCGCGACGGCGCGCGGGCGGGTGTTGTCCAAGCCGGAACTCGCCGACCGGCTGTATCCGCATGACCAAGAGCGCGACAGCAACGTGCTGGAGGTGCTCGTGGGGCGCCTGCGCCGCAAGCTGGACCCGGACGGCAGCCTGCGCCCGATCGAGACGCTGCGCGGTAGGGGCTACCGCTTGACCCTGGCCGATGCGATAAGCGACGCATCGGCGTCAGCCCCAGCGGCCGCGCCCCCCGACGAGCCGACCACAACGGACCCCGCCGCCGCTGCGCCCACCCCCGATACAGACCCGCGATGAGGTCCCTGAGCGCCCGCTTGCTGCTCGCTGCCGCCCTGGTCTTGGCCCTGTTCATCCTACTCACCAGTCTGGCGCTGGAACGCGCCTTTGCCGACGCCGCCCGCTCCGCGCTGGAGGAGCGGATGCTCGCCCAGCTCTACTTGCTGATGGCCGCCGCCGAGGTCGAGGACGGCCAACTGCTGATGCCGTCGGCGTTGGCCGAGTCGCGGCTGAGCCTACCGGGCTCGGGTCTCTCCGCGCGCATCTTCGACGCTGCCGGCGAGCCGGTGTGGCAGTCGGCGTCGGCCATCGGCAGCAGTCAGCCCGCCAGCGTGGGCCTCCCGCCCGGCGAGCGCCGCTTCTCCGAACCGGCTGATGACGCCAGTGATGGCCCGGGCTTTATGGTGGCCGCCTTCGGCGTCAGTTGGGCGATGGGGCCAACGCCGCGGCCCTACACCTTCACGGTTGCCGAGGATCTGAGCGCACTGCAGAGCGAGGTCGCCGGCTTTCGCGGCAGCCTGTGGCGATGGCTCGGCTTCATGGGCCTGTTGATGCTCGCGGCCTTGGTGCTCGCCCTGCGCTGGGGGCTGACGCCGCTGCGCCGGGTGGCGGCAGAGGTTGCGCAGGTGGAGTCCGGCCGCCAGGGCCGCATTCGCGGTCACTACCCGAGCGAACTGCGCGCGCTGACAGACAACCTGAATGCCCTGTTGACGCACGAATACGCCCGCCAGCGACGGCTGGACAACGCCCTCGGAGACCTGGCCCACAGCCTGAAGACGCCGCTGGCGGTGATGCAGGGCGCCGTGCAGGAATCCGGTGCCGAGCTGCGGGGTGCGGCCTTGATCGGAGAGCAACTCGCGCGCATGGGCGATATCGTCGAGTATCAGCTCCAGCGTGCGCGAGCCGGCGCGGCCGGCGGCGGCCAATTGGCGCCGTCGGTGCCGCTGCGAGTCACCACCGAGCGCATCTTGGCCACCCTGGGCAAGGTGTATCGGGATAAGTCCGTCGCCACCCAACTCGACATCGAGGCTGCGCTGATGTTTCGCGGCGCCGAGGCGGACCTGATGGAACTGCTGGGCAATCTCCTCGACAACGCCTTCAAGTGGTGCCGCGCGCGGGTGCGGATCTCCGCCCACGGCGCAGCGGCCGGGCTGCGCATCGAAGTGGAAGACGATGGCCCCGGCATCGACGCGCAGGCGGCGCAGCAGCTGCTGCGCCGCGGTGCACGGGCGGACGAGACCGCGCCGGGGCACGGCATCGGGCTCGCCGTGGTGCGCGAGATCAGCAGCGCCTACGGTGGCCGTGTCGAGATCGCTCGCGCCCCCTTGGGTGGCGCGCTGGTTCGCCTGGAACTCGGTGATCCGAGCACCCGGTGATGCGCCAGTCTTGCCCTCAGCGCAGGGCTGATCCACCCTCGAACGCCAGGTGGATTTCCTCGGTTTAAAACCCCATCACCCTATCGAAGCCAAACCCGTTCCTCGCCCTTCGGCCAGAAAAGGCCGGGAGTCGAGCCCCTGATTGACGACCATTGCGCCATGCCGTCCGAGCCCTCTCCCGCCAATGCCTTTCTCGCCGAGCATGTCGCGATGCTCTGCGCCTGTTATCAGCGTTTGACGGGGGCGGATCTGATCGTCGCCGACTCGGGCCAGTCGCAGGCCGAGACCTTGTATCGGGCACCCTTCGTGGTGCTCTCCCATGGCACGGAGCGTGATCCGATTTTCAACTACGCCAATCTCACGGCCCAGCGGTTGTTCGAGATGACTTGGGCGAAGATCACGGCCTTGCCGTCGCGGTTTTCCGCCGAGCCGTTGAGTCGCGAAGCGCGCGCACGTCTGCTGGCGGCGGTGTCCGAGCATGGCTTCATCGACGACTATCGGGGTGTTCGCGTCTCTTCGTCGGGCCGCCGCTTCATGATCGAGCGGGCGACCGTCTGGAACCTAAGCGATGCGCAGGGGCGCCGGACCGGCCAGGCGGCGACCTTTGCCGAGTGGACGGTGCTTTGATAGATCGATTCTGCTCCCGACCTCGCCTCACCTCACCTCAGCGCGCTGATCCGTGTCGGCCTGGAGGCCGACACCCCCGGGTCGGCGCTCCCTCGCCGACGCTCCCGCCGTGGACCGCATCGGACGCAGTGGCCGGGGGCTCCCGGCAATGCCGTTAAGTTAAGCCGTGGGAGCGGCTTCCAGCCGCGACGGTCGCCGCGCGAGCCGAGTCGCGGCTGGAAGCCGCTCCCACTAATGGCATTGGGGCTCCCGGGAGGGTCGCCCTCCAGGGCGACAGGGTTTCGCCGCGGACGGCGAACGGTATCGGGACTTTCGAGCTGCCGCGGCGCCAACGCCTACAGCGGTCTCAGAGCACCGGCCCCAGCACCGCCACGGTGTTGTTCCAGAGCCGGCGGCGCCAGCTCCAGCCGGCCACGTCGGTGGCGGTGACGGGCCGGGCGTGCGCGAGATAGGCCTGCTGGCGCCGGCGCACGTCGGTGGTGAGCGCCGGGTCGTAGAAGAGGATGTTGTTCTCGTAGTTGAGGTCGAAGCTGCGCCGGTCCATGTTGGCGGAACCGATCAGGGTGACCTCGCCGTCGAGGGTCAGGGACTTGGTGTGCAGCAGGCCGCCGACGTACTCGAAAATGCGCACGCCGGCGGCCAGCAGGTCCGCGTAGTAGCTGCGGCTGGCGGCGGCGACGACCCGGCTGTCGTTGCGCGCCGGGAAGACGATGGTGGTCTCCACGCCGCGGCGGGCGCTGGCGCAGAGCGCCGCTTGCAGGGCGTCGTCCGGGACGTAGTAGGGCGTGGTGATGATCAGCTCCCGGCGGGCGCTGTACATCAGGGTCTCGAACAGCTCCGGCATCGCCGAGAAGCGCACCGTGGGGCCGGTGCCGACGGCCTGTGCGGGGACGCCGGGCGCAAGCCCCGGAGCGGGCGTCGGCAGCGGTCGGCGCAGTAGGGCGTCGATATTGTCGTCCACATGCGCCATCCAGTCGCCGGCGAATAGGTGCTGGTTCTGGCGGGCGATGGGGCCCTCGAAGCGCATCACGGCGTCCACCCAGGGGGCGTATTTGGCCTTGATGCGGAACTCCGGGTCGGCGCAATTCTGGCTGCCGCAGTAGGTGATGCTGTCGTCGATGACGACGATCTTGCGGTGGTTTCTGAGGTCGATGCGCCCGCGCAGCATGCGCAGCAGCGGGTTGCCGATGCGCAGCGCCCGGGCGAGGTGCACGCCGGCGTCGGCCATGTTCCGCCAGTGCTCGGAGTGGATCATCAGCCGCGAGCCCAGGTCGTCCGCCATGGCCCGGCAGGTGACGCCGCGGGCAGCGGCGCGGCTCAGGGCCGCGGCAACCCGGCAGCCGTTGTGGTCCGGCAGCCAGATGTAGAACAGCAGGTGGACGTGGTCGGTGGCGGCGTCGATGTCGGCCACCATGGCGTCGATGGTCGCGTTGGAGTCGGCCATGAGCCGGGCCTGGTTGCCGCCGATGGGCGCGAAGCCGCTGATGGACTCACCCACCCGGAACAGGTGGCGGTGCTGTTCCGGGATCTCGGGGACGAGCGCCGCCGCAGTGCTGCCCGGGGCGGACTGCGCCTGCGGCATCTGCGCCAGCACGGCGCGGGTGCGCGCCACTCGGCGGCGGCCGAGATTGACCTCGCCGAACAGCAGGTAGGCGATGATGCCCAGCACCGGCAGCGCCGCGACGACCGACACCCAGGCGATGCGGGAGGACGGGTCGCGGTGCGGGCGCAGCAGCACGCGCACGATCAACGCCGCCTGTATCGTCATGTGCAGGACGATGCCGGCCAGTGCGATGACGTGGTCGTTCATAGGTTGATGGATAGATTCAGATTGGAACCCGTATCGGTCCAAGTCACAATGAGGCCAGCCCTGCAGGCTCCCACCCCGGCGAAGGAGATGGCAAGTCCCGCGATCAAGATCGTCAAGTATCGGTTCACTGGATTTCACTCTGGTGAAAGGGGTGATTTGGACCTTGCGCCATGATGCTCGAAACCATAACGCATGAGCATGCCGACCGGCGCGCGCCGCACGCCGAGCCGGCCACGGGCGCCGCGGTTGACAGGCGCGCGTCGCCTGACTGTAGTGGAACTGACCGAAGTCCGCCATGGCGGTTTGCAAGATCAACAGCCCGAGGGCCTCGGCGCGGCGCTCCAGGGGCTACCCGCCGGCTGACACCGGTGCACCACCGTCGGCGAGGGGGGCGAAGAACTCGGTCAGCTCGGCGAGCAGCTGCTGCTCGCGATCGTCCTGGTTGGCGTAGGGGAGGTGGCCGGCGGGGAGTATGGCGAGCTGCTTTTCCCCGGGGATGGCGTTGTGGATGGCGAACTGGCCCGGCGGCGGCACCACCGGGTCGCGCAGGGCCAGGGCCAGGTGCATGGGCTGGTGGATGTGGCCGGCGGCGATGGCGGCGTCGTAGCCGCGCAGGGTCTCGGCGGTTTGGGGGTGGTTGGTGACGAAGCGCTGCACCGATGCGCCGCTGCCGATGGTGGGCAGGGTCTGGCGCAGGGGGTGGTGGCCGAAGGTGGGGACGTTTAAGTGGGCGCGGGCGATGCGCCGCTCCCAGGGCAGGGCCAGGGCGCCGATGCCGCCGCCGAAGCTGATGCCCATATAACCGACGCGTCCGGCCAGCCAGGGGAACAGGCAGAGTAGGGCGCTGACGCCGGTCCAAAGGTCTTCGACACAGCCGCGCAGGATGTAGCGGTCGGGCTTGTCCAGGTCGTGCAGGACGTGCCACCAGGGCTCGGTGGAGATGGGCGCGCGGGCGCTGCGGCAGAGGCCGCGGAAGCAGGGGATGAGATAGACCGCGTCGTCGTGGGGCAGCGGGAAGCTCGGTGCGTCGATGCCGCCGTAGCCATGGCCGCAGATCAAGGCCATCCGCGGTGGCCGCGGCGGCAACAGCAGCCAGCCGCCGATGGGAAAATCATCGGTCGAGCAGTAGGCCAGGTCGCGGACCATCAGCCCGTGGTGGTTGCTGCGGGTACAGCCGAGTTGCGGCGCCGGATCGACCTTGAGGGCCGCGGCGTAACGCGCCCGCCAGGTCGCGGCAAAGCCCTCGGGCTCCGGCGGCGGGACGATGCGCAGCAGGCTGGCCAGGTCGTAGCCGTAGCCGGGATCGAACGGGAATTCGTGCTCGGACATCGATGGGCCCTGTTGTGGGAGTGGTCCGGGGCCGCGATCGACGACGGGGCTGCTCAGCCCGCGCGCCTCGAGACCGAGACTCAGCGTGCCGCCGGGGTGACGTCGGGCAGCGGCCGGGGCAGGCTGCGGACCACCTCGGCCACGTCGCGGCTGAAGTCGCCGAGGCATTTGCTCAGCGCGGCGACCACGCCCTGGAAGTCGGGGCTCGGGGCGCTGTTGCCGAAGACTTGAGCGGCACCTCGGGCCGGTGCCGGCGCGCTGGCCGTAATCGGGCAGCGGTAGTTGCCCTCACGGGAGACCAGCGTGCGCTCCAGATAGCTGTCGAGCACGGCCCAGCGCACCCGCAGCAAGGCCTCGTCGCCGGGGGTGCCCTCGAAGGCCAGGACCTCGGCGGCGATGCGGAAGTCCAGCGGTACCCGCACCTCCGACGGTGCCGCCAGCACCCGGCTGGTGCCCAGCAGGTAGCCCAGGTTCTCGCCCCAGACGCGCAGGAAGTCGTCTTGCACGGTGCCGCCCCAGCGGTGAAACTCGTTTAGTGCCAGGCGGTTGGCGCTGTCGCGGGCGACGATCTGGGGCCGGTCGAGGAACTCCGGGAAGGTCACCGGGCCGATGCCCAGGGCGAGGCCGCCGCCGCGGATGTCGGCGCCGAGACCCTCGGATGCCGGCAGCGGGCTTAGGGTGTAGAAGCTCGACGGCGGCGAGCTGGCGCAGGCGCTGAGCAGCAGCAACAGGAGCGTTGCGGCAACCAGCCGGAGCAAGTGCGGGGGGATGGCTTGAATCATCTTGGCATCGATCTTTACGCTGAATTGGTATCGGTATCGCTATAGGGTATCGGTGCTCGCGCCGCGCGTGCCCACGCTACACCGGCAAAGGCGGTTGCGGCCGCTAGCCCTGATCATGGCTCATCGCCCGCCCCCTTTCCCCTGCAGCAACGCCTCGGGGTGCCGCTCCAGATAATCCGCCAGCAGCCGAATGGAGCGGGCGGCGGCGCTGAGGCCGCGAAGGGTCTTGTCCAACTCGACGTTGAGCGGCGCCTCGGGGGCGATCATCGCATCGGCAGACGCCAGCGCGGTGCTGGCCTGGCGCAGGGTGTCCGACAGCTCGGGGACGATGCGCCGGTCGACCTCGCCGACCACCTGATCGAGCTGGCTCAGGGTGTCGGACAGGCCGCTGATGGCCCGGCGCAGATCCGGCGAGTCGACGATGGCGCGGGCGCCGGCCAGGGTGCCGTTGAGATTGTTGCCGATCTCGTCGAACGGGATCTTGGCCACCGCCGCCAGCACCTTGTCGACCTTGGCCGTCAGCGCCTCCAGCCCACCGCCGATGGTCGGGATCAGCGGCAGCCCGTTGTACTCGACGACGCTGGCCGGCGGCGCGTCCGGGTGGATGTCGAGCTCGATGTAGAGCTGGCCGGTGATCAGGCTGCCGGGCTTGAGCTGGCCGCGCAGGCCCTTGCGGACCAGTTCCTCGAGTATCGAACCGTGCTCGTCGATGAACGCCTGGGCCTTGTCGTCGATGCCGATCTTGTTGATGTCGGCCTCGATGCGCACCGGGATCTCGAACGCGGGGACGCTGGGGTCGAAGAGCAGTTGGATATCGGTCACCTGGCCGATCTCGATGCCGCGCAGCAGCAGCGGCGCGCCGACGCTCAAGCCACGCACCGAGCTGGCGAAGACCATATAGAAGGCATGCTTGTCCTCGGGCTGCTCGTCGCGCGTGCGCGCCTGCTTGAGGTTGCGGAGCAGGTGGAAGCGATAGTCCGCCGGCGGTGCCGAGCCGGAGCGGCCGAAGTTGCCGAAGGCGACGCCGCCGATCATGACCGCTACCAGCGAGTCGGTATCCACCTTGATGCCGTCGGCACTGAGGCTGAAGTCGATGCCGCTGGCGTTCCAGAACCGCGTCTGCGCGTGGATGCGCCGGTCGTGGGGGGACTCGACAAAGATATCGATGTTCACGCCGCTGCTGTCGTTTGCCAGTTCATAGCCGATGACCCGGCCGACCTGAATGCGCCGATAGTAGACCGGCGAGCCGATGTTCAGCGATCCCAGTGACGGTGCCTGGATGCCGAACCGCGTGCCCTTTTCGGAGCCGGTGACGGCCGGCGGTTTGGACAGGCCGATGAACTCCCGCGGCGCGCGCTTGCCGGGCTGCGGGTCGATGGCGACGAATGGCCCCGACAGCAGGGTCTCCAGGCCCGAGACGCCGGAGGCCGTGACCCGCGGCCGGGCGATCCAGAAGCGGGTGTTCTCGCTCAGGAATTCCCGCGTGCCCTGGTTCAGCTCCGCGGTGACGTCGACATGTTCCAGGTCCTTGGTGAGGCTGATGTCGGTGACCTGACCGATGACCACATCCTTGAGCTTGACCTTGGTGCGGCCCTTCTCGATGCCGGAGGCGCTGTCGAACTGGATGCGGATGATCGGCCCGCGCTCGGACAAGGTCTTCCAGGCCAGCCAGCCGCCGATGGCCAGCGCCAGCACCGGCAGCAACCAGACCAGCGAGAGGCGATTGCTGCGGATAAGCTCGGCGTGCGGGATCTGCGCGCCGTCGGTGTTGGTGGTGCTCCCGGTCTCAGGCGACGGCATGGGCGGGTTCCTCGGGGCTGGGGGGCGCGGGCGCCTGCGCCGCGAGCTGATCCCAGATCAGTCGCGGATCGAAGGCGGCGGCGGCGAACATGGTGATGATGACGACGGCGCAGAAGAACACGGCCCCGCTCTCGGCGCGGATGCTGGCCAGGTTGCCCAGGTGTACCAGGGCCACCAGGATGGTGACCACGTAGACATCGACCATGGACCAGCGGCCGATGGCCTCGGTGATGCGGTACAGCCGGGTGCGCTCGCGCGGGCGCCAACGGCTCTTCAGCTGCACCGACAGCAGCAGCAGGATCAGGATCAGCAGTTTCAGCAGCGGCACGAAGATGCTGGCGATAAACACCACGGCCGCCAGCGGCCACATGCCGTGGTGGAGCAGGAAGATCACGCCGCTGAGGATGGTGTCCGACTGCGACTTGCCCAGGGAGGTCACGGTCATGATCGGGAACAGATTGGCCGGCACGTAGAAGATCACGGCCGTCAGCACCAGCGCCCAGGTCCGCTGCAGGCTCATGGGCTTGCGCCGATGCAGTCGGTGGCCGCAGCGGGGGCAGTGCGGTGCGGCGGCGGTGCCGGCGGCGGCATGCTCCGGCACCGCCAGTTCGCAGACGCCGCAGCCGAGCATCCGCTCGCCGGCCCGCGGTGGTCGGCGCGCCTCGGGCGGCACCCTCACCCGTTCCCAGACCCGATCCGGGTCCAGCGCGGTCTGGGCGCCGGCAAGCACGAAGATCAGTATCACGAAGGCGAACAGGGCCGTGCCGGGAACGATGGTCGCCATATCCAGCAGCTTCACCACCGAGACCAGGATGCCGAGCATGAACACATCCATCATGCCCCAGGGCAGTAGCTGCTGAAACCAGCGAAACAGCCGCGGCAGCGCCGGCGGCACCCGCCCCAGCCGCAGCGGCAGCACCACCAGCAGCAACAACAGCAGTTGCAGCCCGGGGGCCAGGATGCTGGTGAACAGCACCACCGCGGCCACCTCCCCCTTGCCCTGCAGGTACAGGTCCTTAACGCCGGTGAACAGCGTGGTCTGGGTCTCCAGCCCCTGCATCTCAAACGACAGGAACGGGAAGCTGTTGGCGATGATGAACAGCACCAGCCCGGCCAGCGTCAGCGCCAGCGTCTTGTCCAGGCTGTTCGGGAGGTCGCGGTGCAGCGGGCAGCCGCAGCGCACGCAGCGCGATGCACCGCCCGGCGGCAGCACCGGGTTGCGCTGCAGCAGGTCGCACTCGTGGCAGAGGGTCAGGGCATCATGGGCCATGGCAGCGGATTATACCCATCCCCCAGTCCCCGGCCGCCGGTTCTTGACAAGCAGTGTGCTATATAGATGCAGTCCGTCCTTCGGGGGCGCGCTGCTCGTGCTCCGACTGCCGGCGCGAAAGACCGGTTGTTCGGGGCCGCGCCCTCCGCTGGGGCGACATCCTCGCCCGGGGGCCCACCAATCCGCGCACCCCATCACATATCTGATGTAAAAAAGATGTAGAAGCTTGCCTGGCCTGGTCGCGTCGCCTAGTCTCCTTGGGGTAGACCACAATTGACAAGGCGCAATCAACGCAAGGGCGGGAGTTCAGGTGATGACATCGACACGGCGAGTCTTGATTCAACGGCTGGCAACCACCCTTGCGCTGAGCGGCACCTTCCTGTGCAGCGGCTGGACCCTGGCCGCCGACCCGCTGCTCGGTACCAACCTGGCGTCCGTCACCGATGCCTCGCCCCAGCGGCCCTTCATCGACCTGTTCAAGCAGTCGCGGCCCTGGATCACCCAATGCGTGGCCGACCCGGACTGCGGCTGGAGCTGGGACACCGGCGAGGCCGATCGGCTCGACCTGGACGCGCGGGGCTGGGTCGTCTCGCTGCCGGCCCCCGAGGAGCCCGGCTACTCGGCCGTCGGTACCCTGATCGACGTCGGCGCGGACGTCCCGGCCGGGCGCTACCTGATGCTCTACGACGGCAGCGGCGAGATCGCCTACCGGCTGGCCGCGCGGCGCATCGACGACGCCTCCGAGCCCGGTCGCGACCTGCTGGAGATCGATCCCACCAGCGGCCCGATCCACATCCAGCTCCTCAGCACCGACCCCGAGGGCAGCGGCGACTACCTGCGCAACCTGCGTCTGGTGCGCGAGCAGGACGAGGTGCTGGCCAGCGCCGGGACCTTCAGCCCGGACTTCATCGCCCGCACCGAGCCCTTCCAGGCCCTGCGCTTCACCGACTGGCTGCGCAGCGGCAACGCCGAGTTGGTGAGCTGGGCGGACCGGCCGCTGCCGGATGATGCGCGCTACACCGGCCCCGGCGGCGTGCCCCTGGAGCAGGCCGTTGCCCTGGCCAACCGGATCACCGCCGCGCCCTGGCTGAACGTCCCCCACCAGGCCGACGACGACTATGTCCTGCAGATGGCCGAGCTGGTGCGCGACCAGCTCGACGCCACGCTGCCGATCTACCTGGAATACAGCACCGAGGTCTGGCAGTCCGGCGGCCCCGCCTACGCCTGGCTGGAACAGCAGGGCCAGGCCGCCTGGCCGAGCGTCTCCGCAAGCGGCTTCATCAAGGCCATCAACTGGTACGGCCGGCGCAGCGCCGAGATCTGCGGCATCTGGAAGCAGGCCTTCGGCGAGCAGGCCGATCGCGTCACCTGCGTCGTCGCCTCCCAGGCCGAGAACGTCGGCGTCGGCGCCGCCGCGCTGGCCTGCAGCCTGTGGAGCCAAGGCCCGTGCCGAGACCATGGCCTGGACGCCCTGGCCATCGCCCCGCGGTTCGGCGACTATCTCGGCCGCCCCGAACACGCGGCGACCGTCGAGGGCTGGACCGCCCAGGCCGATGGCGGGCTGGAGGCCCTGTTCAACGAGCTGGTGTTCGGCGGCAGTCTGCCCGGCTCCGCATCGGCGCCCGTGGACGGGGCCCTGGAGCAGGTGCGCACGCGCATGGAGATCCATGCCGCCCTGGCCTGCGCCGAAGGCATGACCCTGCTCGGCTATGGCGGCGGCCAGGACCTGGCGGGCATCTGGGGCGTCCAATGGAACAACGCCATCGTCGAGCTGTTCACGCAGGCGAACCGCGACCCGCGTATGGGGATGCTCTACGACGTCTGGCTCACCTACTGGACCTACCTCCACGGCGGGCTGCTGATGCATGGCGCGGACATCGCCGCCGCCGATCGCACCGGCAGCTGGGGCGCGCTGGAGACCGTCACCCAGACCGAAGCGCCCAAATACGACGCACTGCTGGCCTACCTGGGCCCGGACGGCCTCGGTCGCGCACGCCTCGGCACCAATCTGACCGACGTCAACGACTGGTCCTCCCAGGTCCCGTTCGTGGACCTGTTCAAGTCCTCGCGCAGCTGGGTCACCCAGTGCAGCTACTACGGCGACGACCCGGACCCCGGCTGCACCGGTCAGTGGGACACCGGCGAGGCCGACCTGCTCGACCTCGACGACCAGGGCTGGGTGCGCGCGCTGCCCGCGCCTGCGGACGCGCCGACCTTCACCCGAGCGACCGCCTACTGGGCCTTCTACCCCGGTTTCCCCGGCGGTCGCTACCACGTCCTCTACGACGGCACCGGCAGCATCGAATACGGCCTCGGCGCCGGGCGCATCGATGCCGAATCGACCCCCGGTCGTGAGTTGATCGAGATCAACCACGACGACAACCAGGGCATGACCCTGATCATCACCGCCACCGACCCGAACGGCACCGGCGACTACCTGCGCAACATCCGCATCCTGCCCGAGGCGGTGGTGCAGGCCATGGATGAGGGCACCGAGCCCGCCCTGTTCAACCCGGACTTCATCGATCGCATCCGCCCGTTCGAGGTGCTGCGCTTCATGGCCTGGATGCGCACCAACGAGATCAGCATCACCGACTGGAGCCAGCGGCCCCAGGTCGACGATGCGCGCTGGACCACCGACGGTGTGCCCATGGAGGTCATGCTCGCCCTGGCCGCCGAGACCGGCGCCGACCTCTGGCTGAATGTGCCCCACGCCCTCGACGATGCCGGTGTCGACGCCATGGCCGCGCAGGTGCTGGCCGCTGTCGGTACCCGCCAGCGCGTCTACTTCGAGCTCTCCAACGAGGTCTGGAACCAGATCATGCCCCAGCGCGACGACGCCCTGGCCGCGGCCCGCGCGACCTGGCCCGACGCCGACACCGACGATTTCACGCTGCTGCTGAACTGGTACGGCAAGCGCAGCGCCGAGATCTGCGACATCGTCAAGGCGCGCTTCGGCGCTGACGCCGACCGGGTGCGATGCGTCATCGGCGGCCAAAGCGCCAACAACTGGGTGGCCCGGCAGTCGCTGGACTGCCCGCTCTGGGCGGAGGGTCCCTGCACCGACCACGGCATCGACGCCGTAGCCATCGCGCCCTATTTCGGCTGGTATCTGGCCGCGAGCGCGGTCCGCGACCAGGTCATCGGCTGGACCGACCAGGCCGATGGTGGCCTGGACACCCTGTTCACCGAACTGGAGCAGGGCGGGGTGCTCGGCAACAGCCCCGGCGTCGGCGTCATCGACCAAGTGGCCGACGAGATCGCCACCCATCGCGCACTGGCCGACGCACGCGGCCTCGACCTCGTCGCCTACGAGGGCGGCCAGCATCTGGCCGACACCTTCGGCACCCTGCCCGACAGCGCCGTCGACCTGTTCACGGCGGCCAATAGCGACGCCCGCATGGGCGAACTCTACGACGCCTACCTGGCCGCCTGGGCCGAGCAGGGCGGCGGCCTGTTCGTCAACTTCAACGACATCGAATATCCCGGCCGCTACGGCGCCTGGGGCGTGCTTGAATCCGTCGAGCAGACCACCTCACCGCGCTACGAGGCCCTGCTGCGCTACCTCGCCGGGACCCTCTGCCCGACCTTTTAGCCGATGGTGCAGCAGCCCGCGGCGGCGCCGATCCCGGCCGCGCGCGGGCTGCAGGTTAACGACAGCCCGCGCCAAACTCCGCCCCGCGCGAGAGCGAAGGCCGCAGTTTGGCGTTGAGCCGGCGGATCTGTTGGAACTACGAGAATCCAAAGCGGGCTAAAAGTGGTTTTCCGCCGCCGTAAGTGGGCATCTAAGCGCTGAGCACAGCTCTGCATGGCCGAGATAGGTATATAAATCAGTGGGGTATCTTGGTCCGACCCTGACTAATGCAGACCCCGGAGATGAGACAAGTTATGACCACCGTGAAACAGTTTTCCGAAAAAGACCGTGCCTATCACGCCTATCAGGCGCGGCAAAACTACGTGCGCCAGCAGAAGAGCACCGCGCGCTACATCCAGACCATCGAGGCCGAGCGCGCACGCGAGCGCGCTGAGAAGGAGCAAGAGCGGGCAGAGAAGGAGCGCGAGCGCGCCGAAAAGGAGCAAATCCGGGCCGAAAAGGAATGCGAACGCGCCGAGAAGGAAGCGGCCCTAGCAGAGGTTGAGCGGCTCAAGGCCCTGCTGACCGATCCCGACCGCCGTTAACGCTTGCCCGAGATAAGGCTCACCGCAACACACATCCCTAACTGCTGTTTTTCGCCTTGGCAGAATGCGCGGGGGATGTTCAAGTCTTGCATTGCAACATTCTCCGTTCTGGCGAAGCGCAGTTCCGGACGGGATTGCGGAACAGTCCGCCCTCCTGCCTCATACTTGCCCTCGGTCAGACCGGCATAGATATCGATGAAATCCGCATACTTGAGCCGCTTTTCCGGATCGGGCTCCAGTTCCATGAGCCCCCGCACCGCGCGAGCGTAGACATGGATACGCTCGTCGCGCCGGTAGCGCATGTTCGGCAGGTTGAGCCGCGCGACCAGGTTGTCGCTGTCGCGCCAGTCCTGCCATGGTAGGGCGTTGAGCGTGCAGGCCAGGTACCGGAAGCTGAGGAACTGATAGCTGTCTCCGCCCAAGGTCAGCGACGCGGGACGCTCGCCGCCGTGGAGGAATATCCCCACCGGAACCACGCGCTCCGTCCCAAACCCAGAGTCCAACATTGCTGCAAAGGCCGCCCTGATCCACGACAGAGCCGCCTCCATCGCCACAGGTAACTCACCATGACCGACATCCTGCGCCGCCCGGCCGAGCAGCAATGCCGTTAAGTTAAGCCGTGGGAGCGGCTTCCAGCCGCGACGGTCGCCGCGCGAGCCGAGTCGCGGCTGGAAGCCGCTCCCACAAAGCGTTCCCATCGCGCGTTGAGTTGATGGCAGTGACGTGGAGCCTGGGAACGCGATGTGTGCGGGGTGTGTGCGTCAGAGCAGCAGCCGCTCGATGCCGCCGGCCTCGATGCGGTCGATGAATTGCTGCTGCCAGTCCGCGCCCAGGCGGCGGCGGGCGAGTTCGACGACGATGTAGTCGACGGCCAGCCCGGTCTCGTCGCTGTATTTGGACAGGCCCTGCTGGCAGGCGGGGCAGCTGGTGAGCAGCTTGACTTGGCCGGGTTCGGCCCGGTCCTGGCCGGTGAGGGCGCGGATGCCGCGGGTGAGTTCTTCGTGCTTGCGGTGGCGGACTTGGTTGGCGATGTCCGGGCGGGCGGTGCCCAGGGTGCCGGCCTCGCCGCAGCAGCGCGGGGAGGGCTGGACCGTCTCGCCCATCAGGCGGCTGGCGACGCGGCCGGGCTCGTGGGTCTTCATCGGGGTGTGGCAGGGGTCGTGGTAGAGGTAGCGCACGCCCTCGGCGGCCTGGTCCAGGCCGGCGCCGCGCTCCATCAGGTACTCGTGGATGTCGAGCAGCCGGCAGCCGGGGAAGATGCGCTCGAACTGGTACTGCATGAGCTGGTCCATGCAGGTGCCGCAGGAGACGATGACGGTGTTGATGTCGAGGTAATTCAGCGTGTTGGCGACCCGGTGGAAGAGCACCCGGTTGTCCATGGTGATGCGCTGCCCGGCGGCGTCGCGGCCGGCGGCGCGCTGGGGGTAGCCGCAGCAGAGGTAGCCCGGCGGCAGCACGGTCTGCACCTTTTGGGCGCAGAGCATGGCGATGGTGGCCAGGCCGATGTCGGAGAACAGCCGCTCGGAGCCGCAGCCGGGGAAGTAGAACACGGCCTCGGCGTCGTCGCTGGTGGCGGGGTCGCGCAGCAGCGGGATCTGGGTGCTGTCCTCCAGCCCGAGCACCTGCCGGTAGGTGCGCCGGGGCAGGTCGACCCGCACCGGGCGGCTGACCAGCGCCACGGCCTGGTGGACCGGGTTGGGCTTGCCGGTGCTGCTGCCGGGGTGGCGGGTGGGGCGCTGGGTGAGCTTCAGGGTCTTGGCGACGGCGTGGGCGGTGTTCAGGCCCTTGAAGCCCCAGCCGGCCAGCACGGTGCGCAGCGCCCGGATGGTGCGCGGGCCGTGACTGTCGAGCAGGGTCATGGCGGCGGCGGCGCCGGGGCTCGCGCGCTTCTTGCCGCGGTCGATGAGGATGCGGCGCATGCGCATGGTCACGTCACCGTAGTCGATGTTGACCGGGCAGGGCGGCAGGCACTTGTGGCAGATGGTGCAGTGGTCGGCCACATCGTTCATCTCGGCGAAGTGGCGCTCGGAGAGGCCGCGGCGGGTCTGGTCCTCGTACATGAAGGCCTCGATGATCAGGCCGGTGCCGAGGATCTTGTTGCGCGGCGAGTAGAGCAGGTTGGCCCGCGGCACATGGGTCATGCACTCGCTCTTGCACTTGCCGCAGCGCAGGCAGTGCTTGACGTCGTCGTTGAGCGCGCCGAGCTCGGTCTCCTCCAGCAGGATCGCCTCCTGGGCCACCAACCGCAGCGACGGCGTGTAGGCGCTCGGGTGGGCCGACTTGTGTCGGCCATCCGCCGCCGATGCATCACCAATCCGCATCCCGCCGACCACGAGCTTGCCGGGATTGAAGCGGCTCTCGGGGTCCACCTGGGCCTTGTAGGCGGTAAACGCCTCGGCCTTCTCCGCCTCCAGATACTTGAGCTTGGTGATGCCGATCCCGTGCTCGCCGGAGATGACGCCGCCGAGGGACCCGGCCAGCGCCATGATCCGATCCACCACCCGGTCGGCCTCGCGCAGCATCTCGTAGTTCGACGAATGCACCGGGATGTTGCTGTGCACGTTGCCGTCGCCGGCGTGCATATGCAGGGCGACAAACAGCCGCTCGTCGCGGACCCGTGCGTGGATCTCGGCCAGGCGCTCGCGCACCCCGGCCAGCTCGTGGCCGGAGAACAGCTCGCCCAAGCGCTCGCCGACCTCGGAGCGGTAGCTCTGGCGCAGGTCCCGGCGCAGCATCAGGTCCAGCAGCCGGTCATCGGGGCGGATACCCGCGCGCTCGTCGGGGGCGAGCAGATCGCCATGGTCCCCCGCCGGGGCGTCGAGGTGGGCGAGGATCCGGCGCCAGCGCTCGCGGGTGGCCTGGACCTGCTCGCGGGCGGCGGCACGCTTGTTGTCCAGGATGTCGGCGGCCTCCGCGGAGGTGTCGTAGTCGCCGGCGAGCCGGGCCTCGGGCACCGGGCCGGCCAGGTAGTCGAGCACCGCGGTCATGATGGCGTCCTTGTTGCGGATGGACTGCTCGATGTTGATGCGCTCGATGCCGCGGCTGTAGTCGGCGAGGCGATGCAGCGGGATGACCACGTCTTCGTTGATCTTGAAGGCGTTGGTGTGGCGCGAGATGGCCGCGGTGCGGGCGCGGTCGAGCCAGAAGCGGCGGCGGGCGTCGGGGCTGGTGGCGATGAAGCCCTCGCCGTCGCGGGCCTGTGCCAGGCCGATCACCGCATCGGCGACGGCGGTCACCGCGGCCTCGTCGTCGCCCACCAGATCCGCGAGCAGCACCATCTTCGGCAGCTCCCGGCGGTTGGCCTTGGTGGAGTAGCCCACGGCGCGCACGTAGCGCTCGTCGAGGTGCTCCAGGCCGGCGATCTGCACCGCCGGGTGGGCGTCCACATGGTCCTTGATCTCGACGATGGCCGGCACGGCGCGGTCGAGGTCGGTGCCGAAGAACTCCAGGCAGACGGTGCGCACATGATCCGGCATCCGGTGCAGGATGAATCTGGCCGAGGTGATCAGGCCGTCGCAGCCCTCCTTCTGCACCCCGGGCAGGCCGCGCAGGTACTTGTCGGTGACGTCCTTACCCAGGCCGAGCTTGCGGAAGGCGCTGCCGGGCATGGTCAGGGTCTCGGGCGTGCCCTTGGGCGTGGTGCCGTCGGCGGCGTAGCGCGAGACGCGGAAGCTTACCGTATCGGCGTCGTGGATCTTGCCCAGGTTGTGCCCCAGGCGCTCCACCGTCAGCCAATCCGCGTCCGGCGTGACCATGCGCCAGCTTGCCAGGTTGTCCAGCGCCGTGCCCCAGAGCACGGCCTTCTTGCCGCCGGCGTTCATGGCGACGTTGCCGCCGATGCAGGAGGCGTCCTGGGAGGTGGGGTCCACGGCGAAGGCGAGCTGATTGGCATCGGCCAGCTCGGCGACCCGGCGGGTGACCACGCCGGCGCCGCAGTGGACGGTCGGGACGGCCTGGTCCAGCCCCGGCAGTCGCAGGTGCTCGACGCCGGAGAGTTGGTCCAGCTTCTCGGTGTTGATGACGGCGGTGCGGGCATCCAGCGGCACCGCCGAGCCGGTGTAGCCGGTGCCGCCGCCGCGGGGGATGATGGGCAGGCCCAGGTCGATGCAGGCGGCGACGATGGGTGCGACCTCGGCCTCCTGGTCGGGGCAGATGACGACGAAGGGCAGCTCCACGCGCCAGTCCGTGGCATCGGTGGCGTGGGAGACCCGGGCCAGGCCGCCGAAGTCGATGTTGTCGCGGCGGGTGATGCCGGCCAGACGCTTGTGCAGGCGTCGGCGCAGGGCCTTCTGCGCGTCCAGCTCGGCATCGAAGCGGTCCACGGCGGCGCGCGCCTCGGCCAGCAGCGTCGCCGCGCGGGCGTTGTCGTTCAGGCGTCCCTCGAAGCGGTCCAGGCGCTGGTGCAGGCCGCTGATCATCTGTCCGCGGCGGCGGGCATCGGCGATCAGGTCGTCTTGCAGATAGGGGTTGCGGGTGACCACCCACATGTCGCCCAGCACCTCGAACAGCATCCGCGCCGAGCGCCCGGTGCGACGCGACCCGCGCAGGGCATCGATCAGCTGCCAGTTGGCCGCGCCCAGGAAGCGGATGACGATCTCGCGGTCGGAGAACGAGGTGTAGTTGTAGGGGATCTCGCGGATGCGCTGGGGGGACTGCTCGGGCTGATTTGAGGGTGCGGACATGGGGGCTGGGGTCGGTTTTGCTGCGGTGCGTCAATTCTAACGCGGCCAGTGGCGGCAGCCGCAATGATCTGACCCCGGTGGTGCCTAGGGCAGGCGGGCGATGGCCACGGTCGCATGCTTGCCGTCGGCACCGCGATGGGACTGTTTCGCGAGCAACAGCCCGTCCAGGCCGGTGCCGGCCGCCAGCATCGCCGCGGCCTCGGCCACGGAGGCGCTGCCGGCGCGGGTTTGCACCGTCGCCGACGGCGTGGCGACCGGGATGCCCGCCAGCGCCTCGGCGCGATAGAGCCGCAACGGCCAGCCACGCTGGCTCGCCAGGGCCTTAAGCGCCGCCTCATCGCGCTTGTGCTCGGCACTGGCGAGCACATGCACCCTCGGCCCCCCGAGCCGGCCCAAGGCCGCGTCGACGCAGGCCGCCAGGGTCTCCAGCGACACGCCGCGCTGGCAGCCGACGCCCACGGCCACCGCGCAGGCCGTCCTGTCGTGCCCTGTCGGGTGTGAATTCACTCCGGCTCCGCTAAGGATCGATTCAAAAACAAGTGGTGCAGACGCCCGCTCGCTGAGCCTTTGGATTGGCCGTTTCGTCGTTGCGTCTGCACCACTTGTTTCTGAACCTTGACTAACTGGACCCGCCGGGGCGCCAGCGGATCTCGACCATGGGGACCTCCCAGGCATCGCAGCGCAGGCTGTTGGCCCATTCCGGGTCGGTCTGGGCGCGTTCGCGCTGGAGTAGGGCGAGGATGCGGATGGACTCGATGTGCGCGGCGCGGGGCAGCCATTCGCCGGCGGCACGCTTGGACAAGCGGGCGATCGGGTGACCCTCCGGGTCGGTCAGCAGCAGATGGTTGGCTGCGCTGTGCCAGCCGAGGGGGTCGCCGGCCTGGAGGGCGGCGAGGTGGCGGTGGATGGGGGCCTGCGGGGGCTGGCGGCCGGCGTAGCCGAGGTCGAGGTCGGCGGGGGTGAGCTGATGGTAGCGGCGGCCGATGATGTGGGCGGGGGGTGGCTCCATGAGCGGCGCGTCGCGCAGCAGCCAGGCATCCGCTACGGGCTTGGCCGGGCGGCGGGCGTCGTCGGCTTCGGGGCGCCGGGGCGCGTCGGGTTGCAGCAGCGGCAGGTGCGGGTGGCCGCCGCCGGCGATCTCCAAGAGGGTCAGGGTCTCGCGGGCGCGGGTCATGCCGACGTAGAAGGTGCGGCGCTCGTCTTCGGTGGCGGCGGTGTCCGCGCCGGGTCGGGTCCAGCCGCCGTCGGCGATGAGCACATGGGGGAATTCCAGGCCCTTGGCGGCGTGCAGGGTGGCGAGCAGGCAGCCGTCGCCGACGCTGCGCTCGCGGCGCTGCTCGGCCAGGGTCTCCCAGCAGAATTCGGCGATCTCGGCGGCGGGGACGGCGAGGGCGTCGGTGGCGGCGGTCGTCTCGGGTGACGGCAGGGGCGCTGTTGGCGCAGGCCCTGCGCCGGTCTGCCCCGGGTCTGCGCTCGGGGTGCCGCCGAGTTCGGCGCGCCAGTCGTCGATGAGTTCGGCGAGCAGGGCGCGCCAGGGGGTCGGGTGCGCCGGCAGCAGCGCGACGAGCTGATCCGGGCGCAGCAGCGCGCGGCCCCGGGTCTTGAGGGCGGCGAGGAAGGCGTGCAGCTCGCGGATGCGGTGCAGCGGCGGCAGGTCGCCGCTCAGGCGCACCGGGATGCCGACGTGCTCGCAGAGGGCGCGGATCGGCTCCAGCCCATGGTGGCGGCGGGCGAGGACCGCGAAGGCCTGCCAGGGGTGGTCGCCGAGGTCCTTGAGCCGCTGCAGGCGTGCGACGATGGCGGCGGCCTGCTGGGCCGGGTCGGCGACGCCCAGCACCAGCACCCGGCCGCGGGCGTGGCCGTCGAGCCGCGCCCAGCGCCCGCCGGGGGGCTGGGCGGCGCGGTGGCGGTCGATGCGGATGGGGTGGTCGGTCTTCATCCGCTCGCCGTTGTGGCCGATCAGGGCATTGGCGGCGGCGATGATGTGGGCGCTTGAGCGGTAGTTCTCCACCAGATAGTGCCGCTCGGCCCGGTAGTCGTCTTGGAAGCGGCGGATGAATGCGACGCTGGCGCCGCGGAAGGCGTAGATGTTCTGGTCGTCGTCGCCCACGGCGAGCAGGGTGAGCCGGGCGTCGTCGCCGTCCTGGCCCAGGGTGCGCCCGGCGATGGCCGCTGACCAGGCGGTATTGGTCGGCGTCGATGTCCTGGTACTCGTCCACCAGGATGTGGCGGTAGCCGGCGAGCAGGCGCTCGCGGGCGGCGTCGGGCTCGATGCCCGGCAGGTCCACCCGGCCCTCCAGCAGCGCGACGGCCTCGGTGAGCACGGCGTCGAAGTCCGGTGCCTGGCGCTCGGCGTCGGCGAGGCGCTCGGCATAGGAGTGGCCGGTGAGTCGCATGGCGAAGCCGTGGTAGGTCTGTACGCTCACGTGGCGGGCCTCGTCGCCCACCAGGGCCGCCAGCCGCCGGCGCAGGGTCAGCGCCGCGCCGCGGTTGAAGCAGAGCACCAGGATGCGCTGCGACGGCACCCGCAGCACCCGCAGCAGGTAGGCGCAGCGGTGCACGATGACCCGGGTCTTGCCGGCGCCGGGGCCGGCCAGCACCAGCCGGTTGCCGTCCTCGGGGGCGGCGACGATCTCGATCTGCTCCGGGTTCTTGAGGTCATCGACGATGCGGGCGAAGGACTCGGCGGTGGTGGCGCGGGTGAGCATCTGGCGCTGGTCGCCGAACCAGCGCCGCACGAACGCCTCCTTGCCGAGGCTGAAGTAGCCGGCCACCAGGGTCAGGGCCTGGCGGATCTGTTCGGCGCCGAGCCGGGCGTAGCGGTCCATGACGTGGATCTGGAACACCCGCTCGCCGTAGTGCTGGGCCAGCGGCTGGTACTGGGCCTTGCTGTAGCGCCGGCCCTTGGCCTCGGGCAGCACCTGCACGGTCATGGCCGAGCGGAACACGGCGAGCCCTTGGTGCAGGATGATGGCGCCGTGCTCGTGCAGGAACAGCAGCCCGCGGTGGACGGCGGCGAGGGGATCGGTGACCTGGCCGCCGAGGACCAGATCGGCGGCGATGGCGCGGGTCAGCTCATCCACACCGAAGCGCAGCAGCAGGTCGGCGCCGGCGGGGGCGTCCGCCGGCAGCTTGGCGAGCAGGGTCTTCAGCACCAGCTGGGCCACGGCTTGGCGGCGCTCGGCGGTGGCGGTGAGCGCCGGCCAGTCGCGATGCAGGCGCACGCGATAGTGATCGCGGTCGGTTTGGCGCAGGTCCAGGCTGCCGCGGGCGCCGGCGAGCCCTTGGCCGTCCAGGGCCAGGCCCTTGAGCAGGGCGCGCAGGGTCTCCGGGTTGCTGTCATGCTCCTGGTCGAGCAGGCGCTGGTTGAGCCGGCGCAGCGACAGCTGCTGCCAGTCGCCGCCGCCGGCGTCCGGGGCCTCCTCGCGCAGGGCGGCGAGCATGACCCGTTCCAGGCTGGAGACGCGCTCCAGGATCGACGTCGAGCTGCGCTTGACCTTGTGGCGAACAAAGGCCGTGAGCTGCGGACCCTGGTCGATCAGGCCGGCGCGGGCCATGTCGTGCAGGGTGCGCAGGACGCGCTGGGCCGGGGTCTGGCCCTTGTCCCAATTGGCCCCCGGTTGCCCTTTGCAGGCGGGGAGACGGGCCAGGTCGTCGGCGGTGAGACCCGCGTCCGGCTCGGCGTTGAGCAGCTCCTCCAGGATCGCGAGCCAGCGTGCGCGCTGGGCCGCCGATAGGTTCAGGCCGGCGATCCGGCGCTCGGCCGCGGACAGGTCCGGCACCACCGGCCGGCCCTGGAAGACGCCGGTGCGATTCTCGTCGCGGCGCACCAGCCCGGCGCGTTCCAGCCAGGAGATGGCGATGCGCACGCGGGTGTCGGCGTCGCGGGCCTCGGTGTCGAAGCCCAGGCGCAGGTCCTCGTCGCGCAGCAGGTCGCCGGAGGTGACGACGACGGCACCGTCCTGGCCGGGCTTGGCGCGCTTCAGCCCCTTCAGGATCTCGGCGATGTCGCGCTGGCTGAGCTGGGACAGGGCCTCCATGCCGAACTGCCCCTCGATGTCCTGCTGGTCGTAGAGCAGCACGCACAACGCCGGGCGGCGGTCGCGCCCGGCACGGCCGGCCTCCTGGATGTAGTTCTCCAGGGAGGCCGGGATGTCGGCGTGGATCACCAGGCGCACGTCCTCCTTGTCCACCCCCATCCCAAACGCATTGGTGGCGCAGATGATCGTCAGCTCGCCGTCGACGAAGGCGTCCTGGATGCGCCGCTTCTCCGGGGCCTCAAGCCCGGCATGGAAGGCGGCCACGGCCCAGCCCTCGCGCTGCAGTCGATCGGCCAGCGCCTCGGTACGCTTGCGCCGCGAGGCGTAGACGATGGCGGCGCCGCTCGGGGTGCTCGGCTCGCCCAGGTGCTCGCCGAGGATGGCGTGGATGCGCGCATCCTTCTCGTGCTTGCCGGCGAGCTGGACCTCGAAGCCGAGGTTGTCGCGCTCCACGCCACCCTCGAACAGGCGCATGTCGATGCCCAGCTCGTCGCGGAAGTGGGTCAGGACCTCGGCGGTGACGTCAAGCTTGGCGGTGGCCGTGAAGCAGGCCACCGGCGGCACGGGCAGGCGCTGGCGCTCGGCCAGCGTGCGGATGAAGCGGCTGGCGTAGAGATAGTCCGGGCGGAAGTCGTGGCCCCACTTGGACAGGCAGTGGGCCTCGTCGAACACCCAGCAGCCGATCTCGCGGCTGGCAAGCATGTCCGCCACCGAGCGGTTGCGCAGCTGCTCCGGTGACAGGTAGAGGATGGCGATGTCCCCCAGGCGTACCCGCTCCATCACATCGCCGCGCTCCGGCGGGGTCAGCATGCCGTAGATGGCCGCAGTGCAGGTGGCGCCGGTCTTGCGCACCAGGTTGTCCACCTGGTCCTTCATCAGCGCCTGCAACGGCGAGATGACCACCGTCAGCGTGCCGCGGCGCAGATAGCGCACCAGCCCCGGCAACTGGAAGCACAGCGACTTGCCGCCGCCGGTGGGCAGGATGGCGAGCAGCGCGCGGGCGGCGATGCCGTCGCTGACCACGGCCTGTTGCAGGCTCGCGCCGTCGTCGGTGGCCGGCTGGGGGCGAAAGGCGTCGAAGTTGAACCAGCGCTTGAGCTGGCGGTTTGGGTCGTGCGCCTCGCGGCACCAGGCGCAGTCCGGGGCGCCGCAGGGGACCTCGCGCAGCGCATCAAGCAGCGTGCGCGTCGCCGGGAAGCGGTGGCGCACCCAGGGCGGCAGCACGGAGTTGCCGCCGGCCACCGTCAGCCAGGCGGCGGCATAGGCCAGGGCAGGGCGCAGGTCCGGGGTCTTCAGGTGCGCCAGGATCAGCCGCGGTGCGGTCGTGGTGCAGGCGCGGCCCTGCCAGCGCGCAAGCAGCGTATCGCGCACCCGGGTGACGCTCGGCAGCCCGGGCGCCAGCAGCGCGAACACCGCGGCGATGCCGTCGCCGCCGGTGGCGTTGCCGTCGAGCAGGGTCGCGCCCTGGAAGCAGAAGCGGTAGACGGCGATCAGATCCGCCTCGCCGCCCCCCGCCCGCCGGGCCAGCTCGGCGAACTGCTCGCGCAGGATCTGCGCCGCCAGCCGACAGTCGGCCACCGGGTCGGCAGCGCTGTCGCGCACCAGCCGGTAGTCCTTCACTAGCCGGTGATAGGGGTTCTGCGGGAAGGCCAGCGGGGAGAGGTAGAGGGTATCCACGATGGGTCGGCGCAGCAGTGCCAGCGCCGGGGCCAGGGCACGCAGCGTCGGCAGATCATGGCCGAGCAGGTTGTGGCCGATCACATAGGGGGCATCAGCGGCGAAGTCGGTCAGCGCCGCCAGCGCCTGGCCGAGGTCGAAGGGCCCCTCGCGACGGAATTCGCCCCCGGCCCGCAGCGCGCCGATCTTGTGCAGGGTGCCGTCCAGCCCGGTCTCCAGATCGAGCAGCAGGGACTGGTCAAGCAAGGCGTCGATCCGGTGGCTGCCCGCGGTTGCAACCGTTGCCGGCTCAGCGCTGGCCTGGGGATGGTCGGGCATGGGTCAGGCCGTCATTGGCGCGACGGCGTCCTGCGTGACATGGACGGCACAGCGGCAGGCTAGCGCAGCGACCTGATCAGCCGCAGCATGCCGGCGAGGTCGATCCTGCCCGCGTGACGGTACGGGAGCTTTAGCTGCGCCGGTAAGGCGACGGCGCCTTCCAACCGGTAGTGCCAGGGCTGGCGCTTGCGCGCGAGGGTGGGCAGCAGGCGCAGCAGGTCGCGGGCGGCGCTGTCCACCAGGACCTCCAGGTCGGCGCTGCCGCGGGCGGGGACGCGCTGGTGCAGCTCGCCCTCGCCCGAGGCCACGAACCGCTCCTCCAGCCACAGCTGGAAGGTCATGGACGGCACCGGCAACGGCAGGAGGTTCGGATTTTGCACCCGAAGCCCGATCCGCAGGCGCTGCCCGCGACCGCGGAACCGCTCCGGGCTCAGCGAGACGAGCTTGACGTCCGGCGGCTTGATGAAGGGGATACGCAACATGGATGAATGGATTCTGTCTTCTTCAATCTATGGCCAAGGTCCAAGCGCCTGCGGACCGGTGGCTGCAATGTTGTACGATCGCCAGACCAGGCGTCCAGCAGTGCGCGACGCCGCGTCCGTCGATCGGCACCGCCGGTGCCGGCCCATGTCTCGATCCCTTCTCGGAGGACCTTCGTGGAACGTGCTTTTCGCCTCGTGATCGCTTGCCCGGACCAGGTGGGCATCGTTGCCGCCGTCAGTGACTTCATCGCCTCGCACCAGGGCTGGATCACCGAGGCGCATCATTACACGGACCCCGGCAGCCAGTGGTTCTTTATGCGCTATGTGGTGCGCGCCGCGTCGTTGCCGTTTGATCTGCAACGGCTGCAGGCGCTGTTTACACCCATCGCCGAGCGCTTCCACATGCAGTGGCGGGTGGCCGATACCGGGGTGCGCAAGCGCGTGGTGCTGATGGTGAGCCGCCAGGAGCATTGCCTGTCGGACCTGCTCTATCGCTGGCGCAGCGGCGAGCTGGACTGCGATATCCCCTGCGTGCTGTCCAACCACGACGCGCTGCAAAGCTATGTGGACTGGCACGGGCTGCGCTACTGCCACTTCCCGGTGGACCCGGCCGATAAGGCGGCCCACTTCGCGGCGGTGGAGCAGGCGCTGGCCGAGGCCGAGGCGGACCTGGTGGTGCTGGCGCGCTACATGCAGATCCTGCCGGCGTCCATCTGCGCCCAGTATCCGGGGCGGATCATCAACATCCACCACAGTTTCCTGCCGTCCTTCGTCGGCGCCAAGCCCTACCATCAGGCCTCGGCGCGGGGGGTAAAGCTGATCGGGGCCACCTGCCACTACGTCACGGCGGACCTGGATGCGGGGCCGATCATCGAGCAGGACGTGGTCCGCGTCGGCCATCACAACAGCGTCGAGGACATGGTCCGGCTCGGCAAGGACGTGGAGAAGATGGTCCTGGCCCGGGGGCTGCGCTACCACCTGGAGGACCGGGTGCTGGTGCACGGCAACAAGACGATTGTCTTCGCTTGAGTGTCGGCGTCTGCTTAGCCGTGCGTTAGTGCACTGCGGCGGAAGTCCCAAGACCGCCGGCATGCCCAATTGGCGCTGTGGGAGCGACTTGCAGTCGCGACTTCCGCGTCGCGGCGGTCGCGATTGCAAATCGCTCCCACAGCTGCGGGCGGTCTCGGAATTTTCGCGGCACAGCGCTAGTGTCCCGGCTGCGCCGCCTCCACCAGCACCGGCTCCAGGACCCGCAGCAGCTCGCCGGTCTCCAGGCCGACGATGAAGCCGCGCTTGCCGCCGTTGATGTAGAGCCGGCGCAGGGCGCCGACGCTGCGCTCGCAGTACACCGGCAGGTCGCCGCGGGTGCCGAACGGTGAGGTGCCGCCCACCCGATAACCGGTGTGGCGCTCGGCGATCTTCGGGTCGCAGGGCGCCAGCGCCTTGACGCCCATGGCGCGGGCCAGGGTGCCGGTGGCGACCTGGCGATCGCCGTGCATCAGCATGATCAGCGGTCGCCCTTGGTGGTCCTGCAGGATCAGGGTCTTGATGACCTGATGCTCGTCGATGCCCAGGGCGGCGGCGACCTCGGCGGTGCCGCCGCTGTCGTAGTCGTAGAGCCGGGGCTCGAAGGCGACGCCGGCGGCGCGCAGTGCGCGCACGGCCGGGGTGACGGGGTGACGCTTGGGGGCCATTGCTGCCGGGGCTACCAGTGCCCGGTGCCGGGCTCGCCCTTCCAAGGGCCGACGATGCGGCTGGTGATCCAGCCGCCGTAGAAGCCACCGGCCTGGGGCTGGACCTGCTCGCCGTCGAGGACGCAGCGCAGCTTCGACGGGTAGCAGGCGAAGCGATCGGCCAGGACCTCGGCGCCGGCCATGGGGGTCGGGTAGGTCCAGATGGCGTTGTCGATCAGCCCGTCGCTGCCGTCGACATGAAAATAGCGCGCCGGCCCCTTCCACTCGCAGAACGAGCGCTGGGGCGACGGCCTCAGGCAACCGTCGCTCAGGGCCGCCAGCGGCAGGTAGATGCTCGGCGGGCTGCCGGTCTCCAGCACCCGAATCACGTCGCGGGTACGGATCAGCAGCCGTTCACCGGCGTAGATCTCCACCAGTGCGTCGGCGGGTGCCAGGGCGGGTGGTCGCGGGTAGTCCCAGACCGATTCCTGCCCCGGCTTGGGGGTGACGGCGAACGGTGGGCGCTGCTGGCCGCGGAAGGTCCAGGCGGCGCGGGCACGGGCCAGCGTCGGGTCGTCGATGGTCATGTCGCTTCGCTCCTCCGCCAGATCAGCGTGCGGTTGTTGACGGGCATGGGGCGATCGTCCTCCAACGCCAAGCCGGCCTCGGCGGCGATGGGCCGGAGCCAGTCGAGGTCGCGCACGCCGCTGTCGGGGTCGTGCAGGCGCAGCCAGTAGTCGAACTCGCGGTTGCTCTCGCTGGTGTGCCGACCGCCGTCGCTGAACGGGCCGTAGAGGGCGAACCGCCCGCCGGGCCGCAGCACCCGGCCGACGCCGCGAAACATGGCCGCAACCCCGGGCTCGGACAGGATGTGCGCCGTGTTGGCGCTGAACACCGCATCGAATGGTCCCTCCGGCCAGTCCCCGACCACATCCAGCGCCACCGGGTCCGGCAGGTTGTCTCGACCGGCCTCAGCCAGCCACAGGCGGATGCCGGGCAGGTGCTCGGGCCGATCGCTGGTCTGCCAGCGCAGTGCGGGCAGATGGCCGGCGAAATAGACCGCATGCTGCCCGGTGCCGCTGCCGATCTCCAACAGGGTCCGGCAATTGCGGAACAGCGGGGCGATCACGGTCAGGATCGGGTCTTTGTTCTCTTCGCAGGCCGGGGCGAAGGGCTTATCAGTGGTTATCGTCATCTGGCAGTGCGTAGGTTGAACCTGGCAGGGGCAATCAAGGTCGGAACCGGGCGACGTCGGCACCCGCTTCGGTGGAGCGCAAGGGCTGCGATTGGTCCGCCGCAGGCGGGGACATCCCCCCGCGCCTAGTTCCTGCGTCCGCGAGCACCCCTGTTCAACCGGGACTCGGCAGATTTCTGCACCTTTTTGGGGCTCCGGTGGAGCCCCCACTGGAACGTCTAAGATCATTCGCCCGGCGCGGGCTTCAAGCCGGGACCCTTGGCGTCCCTGGCATCTTGGCGGTTAGGTGGGCCCGGCAGGGGACAATCTGCCCTGAATGCCCCGGCTGTAATCCGCTATCATCATCGACCCCGACGCCCGCCGCACGCGCCCCGCTGCCGATGGAGACCCCACGCCGCTCATGATTTGCCGAATGCTAGCGCTGCTCAGCCTCACCCTGCTGCTGTGTGCCTGCGGCCTGCTGCCGGGCGAGCGTCGGGGGTCGGCGCCCGAGGCCGCTGCCGATGGTGTCGGGTCGCCGGCGCCGGTACCCAGCGCCGCGCCCGATTGGCAATCCACCAAGGACCTGGTGCAGTCGGTGCCGAGCGACGACGGGGCCGATGCAGCGCCGGCCTTCGCCGCCAATGATCCGTCCCTGCTGAATCGACAGGTGCGCCTGCGCTGCCAAGAGGCGCCGAGCGGCACGTCGCGGCGGGACCAGCTCCGGCTGATGGTGACCGAGCTGTACGCCGCCGGGGTCTCGCCGGACGATGCGACCGAGGCGCTTATCCGCGGTGATTGCTCCGGTCTGGGCGCGATCGTCCGCGAGATGGTGGAACAAGGCGGCGACCGCGTGGTCGCGCCGGTGGTGGATCGCACCCTATTCCTGATGGGGCCGGGCGTGGAGGGTATCGTCGAGGCGGCGGCATCCACCGGCCTGGAGCGCGACCTCGACCCGGCCGGCGGCACCCGCACGGCGTCCCGCCCGAGCGCGCGCTACTACGCCATGGCCTACTTCCCGGTGGACGGCAGCAGCGCCGAGGTTCAGCAGGCGGCAAGCCTGTCGCAGCTGTACGGCGCCTCGGACCCCGGCTACGGCATCTACACCTACATCTTGTTCGGCGCCGGCTTCGACGACGGCGGCGCGCCCAATCTGGAGACCTACCGCGAGTTGCTGCGGGTCATCGAGACCTATGTGCTGGCGTCCGACGGCGTCGACGCGATCCCCCGCGCGCAGGCGCACAGCTTCCTGGTCCCGGTGCATGCGGCCCACGTCGGCGAGAGCCTGCTCGAGCAGACCGGTCCGGAGTTGTCGGCCAACGGGCGCAAGGCCTACGCCGTCTATCTGGAGGGCCGCGGGCAGCGTGAGCTGGCGCGGCGCCTGTTGACCCGCCCCGGTCCGTTCCTGGTCTCCAGCCTGGAACCGCGGCTGATCCCGAGCGAGGGCTCGGCGCCGCGGCTGGTGGTGGACCTCAGCGCCGTCGGCCCCGAGTACATGTACTCCGTGGTGGACGCCTTTGACCGCGCCATCCCGGCAGGGCAGGTGGGCGTGCCCGAGAGCCTGCAGCCGATCCGCACCCGGCTGATGGCCCTGTTCCCGGACCCGATCCTCGCCGACGACAACCCGCCGCCGACGGCCGGCGACTGGGTGTTTCTGCTCGGTCGCCGGCAGGTCGTCGGCACCGCCGATGACGCCAACCAACCACGGGAGACCAAGACGGGCGGTTGAGCCGCCCCTCGAAACCGGCATGATCACGCTGCGCATCACCAGTCTCTTCAAGTTCCTCATCGGCATCCTGCTGCTGCAGGTCACCACGGCCCTCGGCACCTACATTGCCCTGCAGACCGACCTCAACGTCACCGGCCTGCTGTTCGCCGCCCTCGGCGGCACCCTCGGCCTGCTGGTGACGCTCTGGTTCGAGTCCATCGCCGACAGCATCCGCGATCAGGCCATCTCCCGGGTGCAGAAGCGCCACTCGCGCGAGCGCGAGAAGATCCGCCTGCAGGCCGAGCGCGACAAGGCCAAGATCGAGGCCAAGCGCCGCCGCGGTCTCGGCGGGGCGCAGCTGAAGACCGGTGCCGCCGTGGGCGGCGTCCTCGGCCTAGGCGTGGCGATGATGCTGGCCCAAGCGGTAACCCTGGGGCTGCTGACCGTCTCCGTCGCCGGCGGCGCGGCCCTGGGTTACAACATGCGTGGGCGCCAGGAGAAGCGGCTGCGTCTCAGGGAACTGTCGGCGGTGCCGCTGGTGGCGCAAGACGAGCCCGCGGGGTTGATCGATCAAAAGCCGAGCAAGCGCAGCCGGCGGCTCGGAAATGGCTGATCCTAAACCGCGCGGTGGTTGAGCAATCCGTAACCGTTCACGGGGCTACAAGCCGTATCGGAGCCGAGGTCCGGATCATGCCATTATATTCCGGCGAATCGCCAGCTTGGATAACGCCTAAGGCGGCATGTGAGAACACGCGCGTAGCGCTTTGAAAACTCATTGAAAACCATCGTCGGCCCTCTGTTTACTGCCCGTTTAGGCCGGCCAAATGGCTTCCATATCTGCTTTAGGAAGCCGTTCGGGCGCATAACCCACCTAGCGTGTACGGAAGCAAACACCCCAAACCCGTTGACATGCCAGGGGTTTTCTGGTTTTCTACGCCACCGGTGGCGGCCTTATCGACCCATTGGGCCGTCGAATTGTAGTTGAACTGACCCGCTTCGCGGGGGCTTCCCAGCTCAGTTCCATACACCCCGCCCCTTTTGCATGCCGGCGAACGGACACGCCCGGTCACTGACGCCGGTCTCCTTTCCTCAAGGCCCGCCCGCCGGCAGCATCTTCGCCATCGTCCACACTTCAAGACGGCCCGATTCGGGTCGTTTGCAAGAGGCATCGAGCGATGACACCGTTGCGCGCGAAGATGATCGAGACGTTGACCATGCACGGCTATTCGCCGCGCACCCACGAGAGCTACCTGGCCGCGGTGCGGGACTTGGCGAAATTCACCCGTCGCTCGCCGGACACGCTGGCGGCGGCGGACCTTCAGCGCTACTTCATGCACCTGGTGCTTGAGCGCAAGCTCGCGCCGGCGAGCGTGCGGCTGGCCTACAACGGCATCCGCTTTCTCTATCTCAAGGTGCTCGACTGGCCGGCATTGGCGTTGGAGGTGACGCTGCCGAAGAAGCCGCAGAAGATCCCGGAGCTGCTCACCCGTGGCGAGGTCGCGCGCATCATCGGCGCCTGCACGGACCTGCGCTACCGCACCATGCTGCTGCTGTGCTACGGCTGCGGGCTGCGCCTGTCGGAACTGGTCGCGGTGCGGGTGAGCGACATCGACGGCGAGCGCTCGCTGCTGCGCGTCGAGCAGGGCAAAGGCGGCAAGGACCGGCTGGTGCCGCTCTCGCCGACCCTGCTCTCGCAATTGCGCGTGTATTGGCGCCACTTGCGCCCACGCGGCTACCTGTTCCCCGGCCAGCGCCGGGGAGACGCCTTGAGCCCGACGGCCATACAGCGCGTGTTCAAGCGCTCGAAGGCGGCAGCGGGCATCAGCAAGAGCGGCGGCATCCATGCCCTGCGCCACGCCTTCGCCACCCATCAGCTCGAAGCCGGTCTGGCGGTCCATCGCCTGCAACGGCTGATGGGACATGCGAGTCTGCAGACGACGCTGCGCTACATCCACTGGGTGCCGAGCTATCGCGAGGGCGAAGGCGAGCTCGACCTCATCGCCCGCTTGGGACAGGCCAATGGCTGAGCACGCATCGTTGCAAGTGGTGATCCATCGCTGTCTGAACGATTACGCGCAGACCCATCGGCTCTCGCCGCGCCAATGGCAGGTCTGCGCCCACATCGGCGACTGCCGCACCGCCGCCTTGGGCGGCTTCGATTGGGTGTGCGATGCCTGCGGCCACCATCAGCACCTCTACCATGCCTGTCGCGACCGTCACTGTCCGCGCTGCCAGCGCAGTGCCTCCGAGCAGTGGTGCGATCGCCAGCGCGAGGCGGTGTTGCCGGTGACCTACTACCATGTGGTCTTCACCCTGCCGCATGAGCTCAACGCGTGGGTGTCGCTGCACGACCGGCTGCTCTACGCCCTGCTGTTCGAGGCGGTCTGGTCGACCCTGTCGACCTTCGCCGCCGATCCCAAGCGCCTCGACGGACGCCTCGGCATGACCGCGGTGCTGCACACCTGGGGCCAGACCCTCACCCGTCATGTGCACCTGCATTGTCTCATCCCCGGCGGCGCCATCGGCGCCGACGGCAGCTGGCATGCGGCGCGCAGCACCATGCTGTTTCCGGTGCGTGCGCTGGCCCGGCATGTGCGCGGCGGCCTGGTCAGCCGCCTGCGCGCCGCGGCCGGTGCCGGCAAGCTCGAGCGCATCGCCGCGGGCGAGGTCGATGCGGTGCTCGATCGGCTGATGCGCAAAGACTGGGTGGTCGACGCCAGACCCTGCTTCGGCGGCGCCGAGACGGTGGTCGACTACCTCGGGCGCTACAGCCACCGCACCGCCATCACCGACGGGCGTCTGCTCGGCTTCGACGGCGAGCGCGTGCGCTTGGCCTACAAGGATTATCGCGACGAGGGCAGGCACAAGGTCATGACCCTCGATGCCGCAGAGCTGCTGAGGCGGTTTCTGCTCCATGTGCTGCCGGCGGGGTTCATGCGCGTGCGCCATTTCGGCTTCCTGGCCAACCGCTGCCGCAAACGCTGCCTGGCGCAGATCCGCAGCGCGCTCGCCGCCGCGCCGCCGGATGATGCCGGCGACGACGAAGACGGTGCACCGGCAGAGATGACCCTGCCCTGCCCGAAGTGCCGGCGCGGGCGCATGCACGCGGTCTCGACGCTGCCTGCACGAGCGCCGATGCGCGGCCACAGCCGCCTTGATGGAGGCTGATGTGCATTACTGATCGTCCGCAACACCGAGCAGGCTCCGTAAGGCGGGCCGCGCCGATCTGCGTGCGCGGCCCGACGGGCGCGCTTGCCCCGCTGTCGGTATTCGCCCCCTTTCTCCCCTCAGCGCCGACCATCGAACCGACCATGAGGCCCGTTTCGGCCCCGAAAAACGCTCGCTCCCGCCGCAACAGCGAGCGCAAAACGCCCGCCTGCCCCTCCGCGGCGAGCCCCTCCCGCGATACAATCCCCTATACTTGTCCCGGAGCTGGCCTGCACGCCCGGCGACTACCCCGCGGGCTCGGTCAGTTCAACTACAGTTAACCGACGCGCGCCGGTCGGCTCCTGTCTTCGACCGGGCAGTCTCAGTGCGGCGCGCGACGGTTAACATGCTTATTAGTTCGCTAGACGCGTCCTTTCGCGCGATCAAGAGCGATCTCGCGCGCCACGTTCAATCACGCTTGCACTGAAGTTCTCCTCGTCGGATCAGACGGTGGACCAGCTTGCTTCATAACATTGACCGCCTTCTAAACGTGCGTTTCTTGAAAATCGCGCGGCCCAAGCGTGCGGGGCATCGAAAGCGCGGGCCTTCTGTTCAATCGGAGGACACTTTCCTATCAACAAGGTGCTCAAGGACGGCTAAAGCCTCGCACGCTCATCGTCAATTCGTTGCATCATCCAGCGCAGAAAAGTTTCGTCAGAGCCTCGGCAACGGTTCGGTACGGAAAAGACTTTCCGAGCAACGCGAGAAGGAAAAAGGGGTCAGAAAAAGGGGTCGGGTATCCCTTTTTTGCTCCTCGAGGGCGCAAAAACAACGGGTTAGTACGAGGAATCCTGAAGCGAAGCCTGATACAGCGCTGAGCCCGCCCCCGCGGCGTCGCTGGTGTTTGTTGAACGTTGATCCGA
Organism: uncultured Gammaproteobacteria bacterium; assembly: GCA_942491465.1. GTDB lineage: Bacteria > Pseudomonadota > Gammaproteobacteria > Chromatiales > Chromatiaceae > CALOBA01. The sequence continues at coordinate 28,538 of CALOBA010000081.1, read as the reverse complement.
AACGGAATTTTGTGGGGATACCTCAAGGGTCAGAGCCCTTTTTAATGAAAAATAGAAATAGTCGCCTGGCACCTCAGGGTCAGAGCCATTTTTTTGAATTAATCGTGGAAATATTCGCCTGAGTCTTGGCTTAGGCCCGGCGCCCGACAACGGGCTGTACTTAGGGGTAGCCGACGAGCCTCGGCGTATATGGCGCGCTCGTTGGCCAATTCTGCTGGCAAACCAAGTTTGAGAACATTAACTGCGTCCGTTAAGTCACGACTATGCCTGTTTTAAAAGATTTATCTGGACAATGCGGGTTTAAAGTTATCATACCGACCAATGATCACGAGCCTAAGCACGTCCACGTCTTCAAGGGCGATGATGACTTTGCAAAGATTGAAATTGAAACGCTACGAGTTGTTCGTTCTTATTTAAAGGCGAATGAGCTTAAGGCCGTGATTCAGGTTGTCAAAGACAACCGAGAGTATTTAATCCAGAAGTGGAACGAAATCCTGGGGGCCTAAACATGCTAACTTGCAAACGCGTCACGCTAGATGCTTCTTATCTTCATGTGGAGTTGGACGATGGGCGAATTATTTCAACGCCGTTGGCGTGGTATCCAACGTTACTCTCCGCAACAGAACTGCAAAAGGCGAACAAGAAGCTCATTGCGAGGAATACCATGATTGAGTGGTCGGACCTTGATATGCATCTTGATGTTGAGGAGATGCTGCGAGTCGATCGTGAAGAAAAGGCTGCTTGAAGAAGTGGAGCAAGATTGGGACAGATCACCATTAACTCGACGGGCCGAATAGTCGCCCAACAAGGGCCTCGGCCCGACCGCCCGTTGCCGCGCCGTCGCTTCGCTCCGGCGCGGCAACGGGCGGCGGGCCAGCCTTGACGTTGGCGCTCGCAGAACCCGGTGCAAGTCGCATCCCAAAGAGTTAGCCGCAGACAATCGCTGGACGTCCGGGAGGATCAAAACTGAATTTCACGGGTAAGAGCATTTAGATCAGCAGAAATTTACCGAGTGAAGATTCCGAGTGAAGATTCCCAATTGCCAAAACGCCCAGGTTCCAAAAAGCAAAGTATCGGACTACTTGCTTTCTGTTGTTCATCCCGAGGGCGAATCAAAAGCGAAATTCTTTCTTCGGTGGGGATTCGAGCGTGATCAATGGAGAGCACTAGCCTCTGCGCTGATCCAGCAAGCCAACGAGCACGAGTTTTCCGTCGCTACTCAAGGAAAATACGGGACGAAATACGTGGTCATAGCACCGATTTGCGCGCCGAATGGTATAACGCCTTCAGTCAAAACAATATGGATGATTGCCGAAGGCGAGCAACGTCCTCGACTTATTACTGCATATCCAGCATCGTAGCTAGACGAAATGATAAAAGAGCACGACAGAGTCATTCTGACAGAAGCTGTCCCCGAGCATGGACTAGAACCAGGAGACATCGGAGCTGTCATTTACGTTCATGGCGAAGGAAAGGCTTATGAGGTAGAGTTTGTCACGTTAGATGGTCAAACAGCCGCAGTTCTGGAACTGGAGTCACGTCAGCTCAGGCCGTTTGGCGCTCACGAGATTCCCCATGCCAGAAGCCTGCGCGCCGCGTGAAAAGCGCCAACAAGCGGCTCGGCCCGACCGCCCGTTGCCGCGCCGTCGCTTCGCTTCCGGCGCGGCAACGGGCGGCGAGCCAGCCTTGACGTTAGCTTATAGTCAAGGTTCAGAAACAAGTGGTGCAGACGCACCCACGAAACATCGAGTAAAAAGTCTCAGCGAGCGGGCGTCTGTACCACTTGTTTCTGAACCGATCCATAGTCGCGCTGCGCTGACGCTAAGAGATATAAGTAAGCGCCACGACTCTAAACATGAAGCCTGTTAACTGGAACCCAGAGAAGAACCGCGAAATCATCGAAAACCGAGGCATTTCGTTCGAGGATATTGTCTTTTGCTTACGCTCGGGTGGATTATTAGATGACATGGCACATCCGAACACAGTGAAATATTCCCACCAACGAGTTTTGGTTGTAGCCGTCGGAGGGTATGCATATTTGGTCCCTTATGTAGAGAATGATCAAGAAATCTTCCTTAAAACCGTGATACCAAGCCGAAAAGCGACTAAACAATATCTCGGAGATAAAAATGACCAGTGACCATCTTAACAAAGAAGAGCAGGAAATCTTGGACGCGTATGACGCAGGAGAATTCGGCTCAGAGATGTCCCCTGCACGCAAGAAATTCCTGGAACAAGCAGCCGCCACGACAGTCGAGCGTGAGAAGGAGATCCAGATAAGGATGTCGGAGCGCGACTTGTCTACGCTTCAGAGAAGGGCGCTTGAGGCTGGTATTCCTTACCAGATTTTTGTTGCCAGCATCCTCCACAAATACGCGTCCGGCAGTCTGTACGATGCCACAGCTAACAAGGCAAATCCAGCCGACGCTCGTACCTCGCGCGGCTGATTTGCAGCGTTGGCGAGAAGCCCTGTGTTTCAGAAAGGAAACCAATTTCAGGTGCGTCTTTCCGCCCGTGATGTGAGTACCCTGAAGTCCAGGGCGCGGCAAGCTCACGTCTCCGAAAACGAGCTCGTTTCTCAATGGGTGCACGAGCGTCTCGGCGGGGCCTAAGAATCGCCAACAAGCGCACGGTGGATCTGGTGCTCGGTAAAGCTGTCGGGGTGGCTGACGTTCGGGTAGACAGAGTGCGCTCGATCCATGGTGGTTAAGCGAGCGGCTTCGATCCCGCTGGATGGGCAACGCGCGCTCTTCGATTTTCCAACCGCGTCCATGGTTGTCGAATCGGTCGGCAACCTTGGTTTCAGTAAGCCCTTTGCGAGAGATGGCCGGTTATGCAACCATGTCCCCGGCGCTCGCTGGCGGTCCGCCTGGTCTTGATTTTCGCCAGGAGCCCATGTCGTTCCTGATGCTGGAGCTGTATTGGGCCGAGCTGTTCCGGGAGGTGGCCGGCAAAGCCCTCGGCGGCTGGTCCGTGCTGGCCGATGCGGTGCCGGACGGTAATCCGATCCTTAGTGTCGTCAACCGCGCCGATGGGCGCGCCTTGCGCGTGATTCAAAAGGTCAACGACGAGGGCAAGCCGCGGTTTCCGCAGCGCCAAGGTGATGGTGCCTACTACCCGTTTCAGGCCTGGCTGAATGTCGGTTGCACGGCGGATGGCGACACGGCGCTCAACGAGCTGGTGCTGTTCGCCGATGCCTCCGAGCAGGCCGAGCGCGAGGCGCGGGCACTGATCAGACTCCATTGCGTCGAGGCCGCGCCGGAGGCCGCGGTCGAGGGGGCGATTCGGGCTTACGAGGATCGCGTCGGGATGCCCGAGTGAAGGTTACGGGCTACCCGAACTTCGGCGCAGCGGTCGGCGCCCGTCACAAGATCTTCGCCGCGCAAAGGGAGCCGAAGGCACCGCGTCTTCAACCCCGTTGGCCGACGTAGTTACACAGCTTGATCTCATTGAAGGCTAGAGGCCGGCCCAGGCGATTGATGCGCCGATCAAGGCCACCGCGATACCCCAGCCGCGCATCCAGCGGTTATCCCGGCGCAGCCACCAATGCGCCATGGCCTCGACCCGGGCCTCGCCGAGCACCGGCAACAGCACGCCGGCGACCATCAGCAACAGCCCGAAGGCCATCACCAGGGCCGGCGCATGGGTCTCACCGGACCAGATGACGAGGACGCCGCCGATGACGATGCGCAGCAGGCTCAGCAGCGGCAGCCAGCTCGCCTGAAGGAATCGATGTAGCCAGTGGCGCAGGCGATCCGGCCGGGCGATGACCGCCAGGCCGAGCAGCAGCAGAACGAGACCGATGAGGATGATGCCGATGAGCATGGCGTAGGGCTCCTAGGTGGACTGTTGGGCTTGGACTGAGACCGGGACGTGCCGCTGTCAACCTTGAAGCATCGGCTGCGCACCGGATTGGGGCCGGTGACCGAAGCTTGGGCGCGGCACCTTGGGGCTCAAGGTCCTGGGGGGAAGACCGGGGGGCGATCAGGTCCGTCATCCGGCTCCGGGCGATCGCTGGGCGCAGCGAAGCTGACGCGGTTTCGCCCGTTTTCCTTGGCGTGGTAGAGCGCGCCATCGGCGATACGGAACAGCCGTTCTACTTCGCGGTCGTCGCGGTCGTCGCGGTCGCCGATCGCGTCGACTTGGGTGCAGCCGAAGCTCATGGACAGGTGCAGCGGCTGGCCGTTGCCGACGGCAAAGGGGGTGCATTCGATGGAGCGGCGGGCGTTCTCGGTGCGACGCTCCAGGGCGGCCTGGTCGCAGCCGCGCAGCAGTACCCAAAACTCCTCGCCGCCGACCCGGGCGACCAGGCCCTGGGGCTCGAACAGCTCGCGCAGCAGCGCGCCGGTCTTGCGCAGCACCAGGTCGCCGGCGGCGTGGCCGTGGCGGTCGTTGACCAGCTTGAAGTGGTCAAGGTCGCCGACGATGAAGCCGAGGCCGAGCTGGGCGAGGCCTTGTATCTCGATGGCATGCTCCAGGCCGCGGCGGTTCAGCAGTCCGGTCAGCGGGTCGGTCATGGCCTGGCGTTCCAGGCGCTCGGTGAGCTCAAGGATGCGCACCCCGGCGCGTACCCGCACCGCCAGTTCGCCCTGGTCGAAGGGCTTGCGGATGAAGTCGTCGGCGCCGGCGTTCATGGCCTCGATCAGCTCGGCGGTGTTCTCCTTGGCGGTGACCAGGATGACGTAGACGAACGGGGCGTCGGCATTGGCGCGCAGCCGCTGGGTCAGCGCCACGCCGTCGAGCCGGGGCATCATCCAGTCGGTGATGACGAAGCGGATCGACTGCTCGGCGATGACGGCGAGGGCGTCGAGGCCGTTTTCGGCCTCCACCACCTCGTGGCCGGCCTGCCGGAGCGCGGCCTTGAGCATGCGGCGGCTCATGCGCTCGTCGTCGACGATGAGGATCTTCATGCGGATGGCTCCGAGCGGTGGTCCTGCAGGAGCGGATAGATGGCGCCGAGCCCCTGCTCGGCATCGGCCAGCAGGCTGGCGGCGGCGGCGGTTTCCCCGGCGCGGGCCCGTTGCTCCAGGCGCTGGAACAGGTCGCCGAGGGCATCGAGGCCGAAGTTGCGCAGCATGCCCTTGAGCCCGTGGGCGGCGATGGCGATGGCCTCGGCGTCGCCGCCCTGCACGGCGGTGGTCAGCATGTCCATGGACTTCGGCGCGTCTTCGAGGAAGATCTCGATGATCTCGGGCAGCGTCTCGTCGTCGCCGAACAGGTCGCGCAGGCGCTCCAGGGCGGCGGTGACGGCGCGCTGCGGGGAGTCGTCGGGTGGGGCTGCGGCGGCGGTCGCCTCGACGTCGGCGCTGGCTGCCGGGAGCGGGACCGGGAGCGGCGGCAGCGCCGCGTCCTCGACCCCGGCCCAGCGGGCGATGGTGGTGAACAGGCCGTCGCGGTGGATGGGCTTGCTGACGTAGTCGTCCATGCCGGCGGCCAGGCAGCGCTCCCGGTCCTCGGGCATGACATGGGCGGTCATGGCGATGATCGGCGTGTGCCGGGGAGGGTCGGCCGCGGCCTCCAGGGTGCGGATGCGCCGGGTGGCCTCGTAGCCGTCCATGATCGGCATCTGCACGTCCATCAGGACCAGGTCGAAGCGCCCGCGCTCGATGGCGGCGACGCCCTCGGCGCCGTTGTTGGCGATGTCGACGCGGATGTGGCGGCCGATCAGGTGGCGCTCGGCGACGACCTGATTGAACGGCTTGTCTTCCACCAGCAGCACCCGCAGGCCCGCCAGGGGATCCGCCTCCAGGGTTGACAGGGGGGTCATCGGCGGCGGCTGCCCGCGGCCGAGCGCCTCGGTCTGGCCCGGGGCGGTGAGCAGGGCCTCGGCGGCGGCCGGCGGCGCCGGGCTCGGTGCCTGGTCCACCGACTTGAGGGGGATGCGGAACCAGAACCGGCTGCCGCCCTCGGGGCGGTCCTCCAGGCCGATCTCCCCGTCCATCGCCTCGATCAACTGCCGGCAGATGCTCAGGCCCAGGCCGGTGCCGCCGTAGCGGCGCGCATCGCTGTTGTCGCCCTGGTGGAAGGCTTGGAAGATGCGCTCGACCTGCGCCGGCGGGACGCCGATGCCGGTGTCGGTGACCTGAAACCGCAGTTGTGCCTGGCCGCCATCGGTGCCGGGCTCGGCGTCCACCCGGACCTGGACCTCGCCGCGATCGGTGAACTTGACTGCGTTGCCCACCAGATTCACCAGGACCTTGCGCAGGCTGGCACGGTCGGCGCGGACATGCTCCGGCACGGCGTTGCCGGCGAGCGTCGTCAGCGCGATACCCTTCTCGGCGGGGCGCAGCCCGAAGGACTCGACCACGTCGGCGAGCAGAGGCTCCAGGGCGAAGTCGGTGGGCGCAAGCTCCAGGCGACCGGATTCGATGCGCGAGAAGTCGAAGATGTCTTTGATCAGCTGCAGCAGGGCGGCGGCGGAGATTTCGACGATCTCCAGGTTCTCGCGCTGCTCGTCGGTCAGCTCCGTCTCCAGGGTGAAGCGGGTCATGCTGATGATGGAGTTCATCGGCGTGAGGATCTCATGGCTCATCTTTGCCAGGAATTCGCTCTTGGCCCGCGCCGCCTGCTGGGCTGCGTCCCTGGCCTCCATCAGCGCCCGCTCGTCCTCCTTCTGTCGGGAGATGTCGACGAAACTCTCCAACACCAGCCGCTGCTCGCCGTGGTCGAGCGGGACTACGCTCTTCAGGACCGGGAAGCGACGGCCGTCGCTGTGGGTGAACAGGGCCTCGCGGTTGATGATCGGCTTGAGGTCCTCGGCAAAGGGGCAGGATTGCGGCGTGCTGCACAGGCGCTCCCAGCACGGCTGGCCGATCAGTTCGCCGCGGCCTAGGCCGAGCATGGTGGTGGCCGGTGTGTTGGCCTGCACCACCTGCTTGGCGTCGAGGTCGATGAGCACGATGCCGGTCTGGACCGTCTCGAACACGGCGGCCAGGCGGCGGCGGCTGTCGTCGATGGCCTGCTCGGCGCGCTTGCGGTCGTCGATGTCGGTGTGGGAGCCGGCCATGCGCAGCGGTCGGCCGTCGGCGTCGCGCACGCACTGGGCGCGGGCCAGGATCCAGCGCCAGCTGCCGTCCTTGCAGCGCATGCGAAATTCGCTGGACAGCTGCGGCGTCTCGCCGTGCAGGTGGGCGTCGATGGCGGCCTCGACGGCGGGCCGGTCGTCGGGGTGGAGCCGGCGGTGCCATTCGTCGAAACGGTTCGGGATCTCGTCGTCGGCATAGCCGAGCAGCGCCTTCCAGCGCGGGGAGAAATAGATCTCGTCGGTGGGGATCTTCCAGTCCCAGAGGCCGTCGTTGGCACCGGCGACGGCGAGCTTGAAGCGCTCCTCGCTCTCGCGCAGGGCCTCGCGGGCGGCCTTGGCGTCGGCGATGTCGTTGATGATCCAGATGACCCCTTCCTCGCGGTCGCGACCGTTGATCGGCTTGCCCGAGAGCTCGGCCCAGAACGTCTCGCCGTTGCGGCGCTTGAGCTGGTATTCGAGCTGCAGGATGCCGTCGCCGGCGATGCGCGCGAACACCTCCTGGCCGAAGCGCTGGTAGCTCTCGCGGTCGATATGGACCAGCTCGATGGAGCGGTCGACGGCGTCCTCGGGGTAGCGGAAGCCGAAGATCTCGCAGGCGCGCTGGTTCATGTCCGTGATGTAGCGGTCCTTGGAGACGGTGAAGATGCCCACCAGGCTGTTCTCGAACAGCCGGCGGTAGCGCGCCTCGGTGTCCGCGCTGACCTGGCGCAGCTGCACCAGCTCCGAGCGGTCCTCGAACACCGCCATCACCAGGCCCGAGTCGAGGCGCGAGAGCCGGTTCTCGACCCAGAGCTTGAGCGCGGCGTCGCTGTAGAGGTTGGTCTTCAGGTGCAGGGACTGGCCGGTGCGCCGGGTCCGGCGCAGGGCATCGATCATGCCCAGGCCCTGCGCGCCCGGGAACAGATCCGACAGACGCCGCCCGCGCACCGCCTCGGCATCGCAGTGGGTCATTGCCGCTCCGGCCGGGTTCAGGTAGCGGAGCAGGAAGTCGTTGTCGTCGTCGATCGCCTCGTAGATCGCTACGCCCTGGGCGAGCTGGTCGGCGATGGTGCTGTCGGGTACCAAATCTGGGCGCTCCGAGGTCGCTGGCTCGGCTGCGAGTGTAGGCGATTTCCACCGGCTGGTGCACGGATCGGCGGAGATTCCCGGCCGGCGGCTTGGTAATCGCACCGTAATTGAGCTAATGTCCAAGCGCGCGACCTGCAGGTGCCCGCCCCCGACGCATCGGGAACATGGCCCGCGGGCTGCGCTCCGACGCTGTGAAAAAACCGAACCAACCCACTTTGGAGTCGAGAATCATGCAATCGAAACGCCGTCCGCTGCTGCTCGCCCTCGCAACCGCCCTGGCCTGTGCGTTGGCCGTGCCGAGTGTTGCGTCCGCCAAGGAGCGCCTGGTCTTCGGCGGCGGCCCCGCCGGCGGCACCTTCCAGGTCGTCGCCAACGCCATCCAGACCTACGACCCGATCAAGGACTCCGAGGCCTACAGCGTCAAGGCCCAGTCCTCCGCCGGCTCGGTGGAGAACCTGCGCCGGGTCAATACCGGCCGCTCCGACTTCGGCGTGGTCTACTCGGGACACGTCTATCTGGGCCGCGAGGGCAAGCTGAAGAACGACCCGAACAAGTACGAGAACGTCCTCGCCGTGGCCTACCTGTACGGCGCCCCGGCCCAGCTGGTGGTGCGCAAGGACGCCGGCATCGACAGCGCCATGGATCTGGAGGGCAAGAAGGTCGGCGTCGGCAACGCCGGCTCCGGCGCCTTCGCCAACTGCGAGCTGTTCTTCACCCATCTGGGTATCTGGGACAAGATCGAGCGCAACGCCATGGGCTACAACGACGCCGCGGCGGCCTTTGGCAACAAGCAGCTCGACGCCTTCTGGCTGTTCACCGCCTTCCCGAGCGGCGCCGTCATCATGGCCGCCCAGACCAACGACATCGCCCTGGTGGACCTGCGCCAGGATGCCATCGACAGCGGCTTCTTCGAGACCTACCCCTACTTCTCGCAGCTCAGCATCCCGGCCGGCACCTACAAGGGCGTCGATGCGGACGTGCCCTCGTTCCAGGACTCCGCGTTGTGGGTCGCCAACGCCGATGTCTCCGCCGACGTGGTCTACGACATGCTCTCCAGGATCTATACCGAGGAAGGCCTTACGTACATGGTCGGGCAGAAGAGCACCTTTAAGGAGATGGGTCTGGAGACCGGCGTCAACGGCATCGTCACGCCCATGCACCCGGGGGCCGAGCGGTTCTGGCGCGAGAAGGGGCTGATCGACTGAGGCCGCGGGCCGATAGTCAGATAGCCTTTCGGGATCGGGATCGGGATCGGGATCGGGATCGGGATCGATTTTGATCCCGAGCTGTCCTTGGATAGCGATAGCGATAGCGATCCCGATTTCGATTTCGACGCAGCCAACGCCGCCGACCACAGCACCTTGGCGCTGATGCAACGGGCGCTCTCGGTCGCCCGTCGACAAGGCCGGGGCCAAACGGGGATCAACCCATGTTCGAGAAGCTGACCAAGATCGAGCAGCGCATCTTTGACCTGCTGGCGCTGGTGCTGGTGCTGTTCTACGGTTATTCCGCGGTGTTGGAGCCGGCGGCAACCCAGTATCACCGCGGCGTCTATGTGCTCATCACCTATGTGCTGGTGCTGCTGCTCTACCGCACGCCAACGCTGGTGGGCCGCGTCTGGGACTATCTGCTGATCGCCGCCTCCATCGTCTGCGTCGGTTATTGGATCGCCAACTTCGAGGTCATCGCCTACCGCGCCGGGGCGGAGACCACGCTGGACCAGGGCATCGCCGTGGTCGGTGTGCTCATCGGCATCGAGCTGGCGCGCCGCGTGGTCGGCAACGTCTTCGTCGTCATCGGCGCGCTGATGCTGCTCTACGGCGTCTACGGCGATGTCATGCCGGAGCTGATCTCCCACGCCGGCGATACCTTCCCGAGCCTGTGCACCAGCATCTTCTACAAGAGCGACGGCATCTTCGGGATCATGGCCAATGTACTGGCCACCTACATCATCCTGTTCGTGATCTTCGGGGCCTTTCTGGAGGCGAGCGGGGCGCAGCGCTTCTTCATCGACTTCCCGCTGGCCGCCGTCGGCCACCGCATCGGCGGCCCGGCCAAGGTCTCGGTCATCGCCAGCGGACTGTTCGGATCGATCTCCGGTAGCGCCATCGCCAACACCGTCTCCACCGGCTCGTTCACCATCCCGATGATGAAGCGCGCCGGATTCCGGCCCCACGTGGCCGGCGGCATCGAGCCGGCCGCCTCCATCGGCGGCATGTTCATGCCCCCGATCATGGGCGCCGGCGGCTTCATCATGGCCGAGCTGACCGGGTTGCCGTACTCGCACATCATGCTGGTGGCCCTGTTCCCGGCCATCATGTACTTCTTCAGCGTATTCATGATGGTCCACTACGAGGCCAAGCGCTTCAACATCCGCGGCGAGCGCTCCGAGCGCAGCGCGCTGTCCATCTTCAAGGAGGAGTGGCTGTTCATCACCCCGCTGGTGGTCATCACCGCCTTCATGCTCTGGGGCTACTCGCCGGGCTACGCGGCCATCCTGGGGCTCGCCACCTGCATCCTGGTCAGCCACAAGCTGCTGCGGACAAGCATCGACCTGACGCTGGCCATCGCCATGTTGTTCGTGCTTGCGCTGGCCTGGCTGGTCGCCGGGCTCGACTGGGCCGCCGGCGGCAGCGGCGAGACCCTGCAGCGGGTGCTGGTCACGGCGCCGGCGGGCTGGTTGGCCGGGCTGTTCGCCGACGCCGGGCGCGCCCTCGACGAGCTGACCCGGGCCGTGGCCGAGAACCTGCCGCTGGTCTACGGTCTGATCCTCGCCGGCGGCGTGCTCGCCTGGCGCCGCCGCCGCGGGGCCGACATCGCCGCCGAGATGGGCCGCTTCGTCGTCGCCTCCCGAGCCGGCACCATCGCCAGCCTGAAGATCGGCGCCACCGTCGGCGTCATCGGCATCATCATCGGCGTACTCACCTACAGCGGCCTGATCCTGACCTTCGCCGACATCGTCATCGAGCTGGCGGAAGGCAAGCTGTGGCTCACCATCCTGCTGATCGCGCTCGCCTCGCTGGTGCTCGGCATGGGTGTGCCGGTCACCGCCGCCTACCTGATCACCGCCGTGGTCGCCGTGCCGGCCCTGACCGAGCTCGGCGTCAACCCCATCGCCGCCCACATGATCGTCTACTGGCTGTCCCAGGACTCCAACATCACCCCGCCGGTCTGCATCGCCGCCTTCGCCGGCGCCACCATCGCCAAGGCGAACATGTGGTTGACCGCCTTCACCGCGTTCAAGTTCGCCAAGTTCCTGTACCTGGGCCCGTTCCTGTTCGGCTATGTCCCCGGCTTCTCCCTCGACGGCAGCCCCAGGGACATCGCCATCACCTTCGTGCTGATCTTCTTCGGCACCTGGGCCTATTCGTATCTGCTGAGCGGCTACTGGTTCAAATACTTCCAAAGTAAAAAAAGGGATACCGCATGAGTCCAGACACCGATCTGCCCCGGATCAGCTACCGGCGCATCCTGTATGCCACCGACCTCTCCGAGAGCGGTCGGCACGCCTTTCCGCACGCGGCCTCGCTGGCCAACATCCACAACGCCGAGCTGACCGTCTACCACGTCATCGAGACCCACGATTTCGAAAAGTTCCTGGTCGGCTACATCAGCGAGGCGGTCTGGGAGGATCTGCGCAACCAGGGGCTGGAGGAGGCCCGCCAGACCCTGCTCAAGCGCCGTCGGCGGGATGTGGCCATCCGCGACAACGTCGACGAACTCTGCCAGCAGGCCCTGGCCGAGCGCGATCAGCCGTTCGTCACCTACGACATCGCCATGGATATCGGCGACCCGGTGGAGTGTATTGTCACCAAGGCCCACGAAGGCGACTACGACCTGGTGGTCATCAGCAAGCACGGCCACGGTCGCCTCAAGGGCAGCCTCATGGGCGACACCGCCCAGCGCGTCATGCGCCGCTGCCGCAAGCCGGTGCTGGTGGTGCCGGTGCCGCCGAAGGGGTCCGCTTGACCAATTGGCCGATCGACCCAACCCGGTTGGTTGCTGACGTCAGCAGTCCACCGGCGCCAGTTTTGCCGGGCGAGAGCGCTGCAGCGCCTTGAAGTCGTCGCGCAGGCGGGTCAGGCGCTGGATGAGCCGCTCGCGCTGCGCGGCGCTGAAGCTGGCGTCGAGGCGGACGATCAAATCGGCGAAGCTGCGGCGAAGCTCCGGGCGGGCACGTTTAAGGTCTGCCGGCATGTCCTTGTAGTCCACCAGCCAGTCGGTGAGGAAGCGCTCGATGCGGCCCGCGTCGGCGCCGCGGCGCAGCAGGGCGACGAGCTGCTCGCGCTTGTGGTTGCGGTAGTCGTACCAGGCGCCGGCGCTGTCCGGCATGGAGCGGGTCACGTCGGCGACGATGCGCCGCTGCTGCGCGCTCAGCTCGCCGACCCACCAGCGCATGTTGCCCTCGTAACGTTCGGCGCGCTTGCGCGCGCGCCGGGCGATGCGGGCCGGGTCGTCGGTGTTGGCATCGTCTGCGGCCTCCTCGGCGAATTCGCGCTCCAGGGCGCTGATCTGCTCGCGGTCCAGCGAGGCGAGCAGCGGCGCCGCGGTCTCGGCGGCGAGGCGGAAGTGGCGCTTGTAGATGGTCTCGAACTGCCGCCACAGGCAATCCATGTCGGCGCGGCGAAAGCCCTTGCGGGCGTCGCGCATGGCCGATTCGAAGAAGGCGGCGAGGTAGGGCAGTTCCTGCTCGCGATGCCGGGCCAGCGCCGTATCCAGGGTGGGCGCCCAGCGGGCCATCTGCGCGCTGTCCAGGGATAGATAGCCGTCGGCGTAGTGCTCGATCAAGAAGTCTGCCGAGTTGTAGCCCACGCGGACGCCGCTGCAGCCGGTGATCAGCAGCAGGGCGAGTACGAGGACGGTCGGCAGCGTTCGGATTCGGTTGGGGTAGGGTGGCTTGAACATGGCGGCTATCTGGTGGAGATGGATGGGTCGGGTTCAGTGGTGCGTCGGGGGGCAAAGTCGCTTGGTGCCGGCCTGGCGTCAAGTGCGTTTTCGTCGTCTTGCCTTAGGGCCGACTTCGCGCTTCGCCTCGTCGTCCGTGGTTGTCCGACAAGATTTATCGTCGTCGGGTCCGACGTTCGATTGAAGTGCCGGGCGAGGGTTGAGAGCGTTGCGCTGGTTGCCCAACTTGTCGACATACCGATACCGATCGCACGTGCAGCGCTGCTGTTCGGGCGATATCCTGTCTTGACGTGAGGATTTCACCTAATGAACCGACTAACGGCGTACTACGACGGCGGCTGTTCGCTGTGCCGGCGGGAGATTGCCCACTATCGTCGCGTTGATCGGCACTCGGCGATCGAATGGGTCGACATCACCCGCGATGAGGCGGCCCTGGAGGCGGTGGGGCTGGATCTGGGGACCGCCATGCGCCGTATCCATGTGCGCGAACCGGATGGTCGCATGCGCACCGGCGTCGAGGCCTTCGTGGCCATTTGGCGACGATTGCCCTGGTACCGGCGGCTGGCGGCGCTGGTCAGCGGGCTGCGACTCACGAGACCATTGGATTGGGCCTACGGGCGGTTTGCGGACTGGCGCCTGCGGCGGCGTTGTGCGGACGGCCTCTGCATCCCGGAGTCGCGGACTGGGGGATGAGGTTTGATTGACCGTCGTCGGGATAGCCGAGGCCGCGACCTCCGGTTGACCTTGTTGAGGAGTAGAGGGCCGGCGGAGCAACTGCCGGAAAACGCCAAATAGCTCAGCTGCATGAAAAAAGCCCCGAACATCGGTAGATGCTCGGGGCTTCTCTTTTGACGCCCGGATTGGGGCGCCGGCCGATGTCTTAGGCGATGTGGTCGAGCTGCAGACGGGCCGAGATCAGGCGGGTGGTGGGGCGCTCGACGGCGGCGGAGGTGCCGTCCTCTTTCTTGCCGCCGCAGCTCTTGCCGTCTCCGGCAACCGCGGTTCCGGTGTTGGCGAGGGCGAGACTCAGGATGCTGGCGGTGATCAGGGTGCTCAGTCGGAAGCTCATGGTGTTGACCTCTCGATAACGGATTGGCTGTTACTAGGGCAGGCTAGGTTGGGGACTGGCCTGCTCGGTGAACAAGATTTGGTCGTCTAGCGGCTTTTCAACAAGGACGCGGAAAAATATCCAGACAAAGTTTGTTCGTCAGGTATTCTGGTCATGGACAAAGGCTGTCCTGCTGCGAGTTCGGATAGCGCACGCTCGGCCGATGAAGCAGCAGCGGATCGACCCGCTCCAGGATCGGTCGTCCGTCCAGCTCGAGCCAGGCGTGGGCGAGGGCGGCCTGTTCGGGGCGGGGCGGACGGTCGGTACGGATGCCGATGACCAGCGTGGCGGCGATGCCGTCGCGGCGCAGCAGCGCCAGCAGCAACAGGGAGCGGCGCAGGCAGGGATTGACCGGGCGCAGCCGCCGCAGCCAGGCGTCGCAGTCGGCCGCGAGCCGTTCGGCGCGTTGCAGCCGGGTGTCGCGCACATCCGCAGGGCGGCTTGCGGGGCCCCTGAGGATCGGTTCAGAAACACGTGGCGCAGACGCCCGCTCGCTGAACCTTTTGATTGGCCATTGCGTGGTTGCGTCTGCACCACTTGTTTCTGAACCTTGACTGAGCACCGCCAGTCGGTTTGCGGTGCGGCGGACCCCGAACAGGCGCAGCGGCAGGCCGATCAGCATGAGCCCAAGACCGATACCGGCGAAGGTCAGCAGGTCTCGGGCAGAACGGAAGCGGCGCAGGCGGCGCTGCCAGCGTTGGGCAGCGTTTGCGCGTCGACGATGGGGCGCGGGGCTGGGGGTCACTATTGGGGGCTCTGTAAGCAAATTCGAATTTGCTTCTAAGTTGATCTTGGTCAAACCCGGATAATTACCAGGAAACTACGCTTGATCTCGTGTCGACGCCACCGTCGGCACGATCCGTTAAATCAAACGATGTTTCGGAGCCTGACATGACGAAGACGAGATCGTTCCTGCTCGCCGCCACCGTGGCCGCATCCACCGCGCTGGCCTCGTTCTCCGCCAATGCCTTCTGGTGGCCCTTCTCCGGGCCGGGCTGGGGCGGCTGGGGTCCCGGGTGGGGCGGCGGCCCCTGGTCCGGTTGGGGTGGTCCCTGGTCCGGCTGGGGTGGCGGCCCCTACGGCTACGGCTACGCACCTTACTGGGGCGTGCCGCACTACGGCTATAGCCCCTACGGCTGGGGCGCGCCGCTGTACGGCTATCCGGCGGTCGCGGCACCGGCCGCCGCCGCCGAGAGCACCGAGAAATAGTCCACAACGACGACCCGCCTGCCGCCGCCCGGCCGCCGGCCGGGCGGCGGTGTTGATACCCGAGCGGCGACTTCGCCGCCCTGGGCGACATCATCGCCCGCTATCTCGACGAGACCGGCTGGCAGGAGTGGTCCAAGTTCAGCGACAACGAGCTCGGCTTCCGAGATGATCGGGTCATCGTCTCGGACAGGAACTGGGACGACACTTGGCATGCGGGTGTTGCTGCCGTCCGGGTATTGAGTCCGAAGGCCTTCGTGTCCGTTGGCGTCTCCTACGAGAGCTCGCCCGTCACAGACAAATACCGCACCCTCGACTTCCCGGTGGACGAGCAGTGGAAGCTCTCGGCCTCCTATGCCTGGAAGCACAAGGAGAATCTGGCCTTCTCGCTCGGCGCCACCCTCGCGTTCACCGGCAACGCAGCGCTCGAACAGACAGCCCAGCGCGTGACCGTCCGCGGCGACTACGACACCAACATGCTTGCGATCCTCGGCGGGACACTGCGCTACGACTTCTGATCAAACTCCACGTCGGGCTCGGGCTGTTTGATGAGGTCCCAGTCCGGCAGCGGTCCCCGCACCTCCAACACTGCCCCTTTGGGTCGCCGGTCTGCTCGGCGCCTTATTCGATTGCTCTGACCTTCTTCTGACGCGGCCGCGGGTGATACAGACCCTGAGGTATCCCCGCAAAACCGGTCTGGACATCGTGCGGGCGTCTGAAGACCATCCCCGGCAGCAGAAGGATATCAACCGCCACGCTGGTTCGAACTGTACAAATGGGTCGGCCGTCACCGCGACACCGAGACGGCGCTGAACCCGAACGTTACTCCGTCATGCCGCACCGGGCTTCGACATCTGCCGTCGCTGTCGAACGTCGAGAGCGAGCGCCCAGGCGCGGGGAATCGCCGCGCTGAACGCCACAGCAGTATCAATGCCGGGGCCAGCAGGAATGCAGTGGAAGGCGCCGTTGCTGCCGTCACCTCGGTACTGGTCGGGACGCTGAGGTCCGGCAATACGGGTTGGCCGAATGAGGGCGGGAAGAGACCCTGTTGCAACGCCGGCGGGTTGTAGTTTGGAAAGGCGAAGTCGAACACCGCGGTGCCCGTACCGATGATGCTGAAATCCACCAGGCCCAGAGCGATGCCGGTTCCGCTCAGGTTGGTGGCGGGCAAGTTTTGCAGGCCAAGCAGGCGGGCGGTCCCCGGAGTGGACAGATCCATGCTCGACGCCGAAGCGTCGAACTGCGCATCGACGCCCCCCCCGGTGACGCTGACCAGGCTGGAGTTAAAGGTCAGGTCCAGTCCGAAGCCCACGATTGCATCGCCGTCGGTTGCGTCCAGCAGGATCGCAAGTTCCAAGATGCTGGAGGTCTGATTTTGAATCTCTGCGCTCAGCCTAAAGGTTGCTTGCGCCTGAGTTGCACCTAAGGCCAGGAGGGCACCGACAAGGAGGCTGCGAAAACGTTGAGTATGCATGGACGATCCCCTCGTGCGAGGACGGTTGTAGGCGGAATAACTGCCGCATCCGGAAGCGGGCGCGGCTTGGTTTGGTTTGGTTTGGAAAGGAGTTGCGTGCTCGGCGCCAAATTTCTCAGTGAATCTAGGCCGCGCCGGGGTTGTAGGGTGGGTCAAGCGAAGCGGACCCACCACAAAGGCTAATACCGATGCCTCGGCGCAGCGCTTACAGGCTGGTGCCCCAGCAAGCCGCAAGGATGCCGTAGTCCGCCCCGTCCACGTCCCCATCGCCATCGGCATCGCCGCTAGTGCCGGCGGCGACCGATTGGCCGTAGTGGCCAAACAGCGCCTCAGCGTCCGGCGTGTCGATGGTGCCGCTGTCGTCGAAGTCCGCGCCCGCACAGGGGTTGGCCACGTTGACCTCCATCGCCAGTGCGACCCTGACCAGGGGATGGTCTGCGTCCGTGCTCGCGATGCATAGCCAAGCTTGTTCGGTACCACTGATGCCGGTCGCATCCAACATCAGTTGCAGGCTGCTGGTCGCCGAGGCTGGCAGGCTGGTTGCCGCAGGGTAAGCGGCGCTGACCCAGGCCAGATCTGACTCGCTCGCGCAGTCATCGGCGGACTCGTAGACACGGGTGATCTCCAGCGGCAGGCCGCCGAAGTTGCGCAGCTCAATGTAGCGGGCGAACTGCGCGCCCGCATCCAATCGGACCGATACCGATCCCGGCATCGCCGCCAGCAGTTGTTCGCAAGCGTCGCCGATAGCGTTCGCATCCAGGTCCGATTGGTCCGCGTTGGCGATGAGTGGACAGTTGTCCGACGGGCCTGGGACTCCGTCGTCATCCTGATCCGGATCGCAAGCATCGCCCAGGCCATCGCCGTCGGTGTCGATCTGGTCCGCGTTCTCCACCTCTGGGCAGTTGTCCGCGTCGTTTTCCAGCCCGTCCCCGTCGATGTCCAACAAGCCCGGCCGGGAGCTGCTGATGAGTGCGGCGATGGCCGCCGTATCCAGGGGCATCTCGGCGATGGTTAGATCGTCGGCGATGGCATGCAAGGGGCTATCCCCGACGTCGGCGAGGAGCCTCGCCCCGAAACTCCGGTCGAGGTCCGAGGCAATGAAGCTGGACACCATCCCTTCGGAACGCAGCAGGGTGCTGCTGGCTACCAGCTGACCGTCGACATGGAACTCGATCGCATCGTCGGCCAGTTGCACCAGCAGGTGCACTTGGCCGTCCCAAGCCGTTTGGTTCCCGGTGGCGCTGATCGGGTCGTCTGCGGCTGCCAGGGTGAGATTGCCGACCGCTACCATGCAATTCGAACAGCCGGTCTGCCCTGCCGCAACCGTCACGCCACGGGTGCAGCCGAAAACCCGTTGGCCGATGGTCTGAGGGCCAGCACTCTGCCAATCGCCGTCGCCGTTGTTCCAGTCCTGGCGCTGGAGCCGTGCGGAGCCGTCGGCATCCAGCGTCAGGCTGTGAGCGCGTATGCGCTGGCCATCGGACTCGATCAGACTCAAGGGCACGCCCGCGACCGTGGCCGGGCCGGCGCTCACACTGGCCCAGCTGGAATAGGCGCCGGTGGTCGGAACCACGACCGGCTGAATCTCGCCGGCTTCGACTCCAATGGCGCTGGAAAGCTCGTCCGCGATCAGGGCCAGCACCTCCTCGTCGGTCAGGGCCGGGCCCGGGTCACCGCCGCCACCGCCGGTGGTTGATTCCAGCGCATTCAGCCCGGCCTGCCCGTCGCTGAAGATCTGTTGCAGCGTATCGTCGTCCAATGCCTCGTCGAAGATCGCTAGGTCGTCCAGGAAGCCGTCGAAGGGGTAGTACTTCCAGAAAGGCGTCGGCGGCGTTGCATAGGCGTCGCCGGGGTAGCCGCCGAGGGACAGTGGAAAGGGGTTGTCAAGGGTCCAGCCGGACGGGAGGCCGTTGCCCAAGAGCGTCCAGCCGTTCTCGTTGCCCGAGGCCCCGGAGCTCAGGCCGTCGAACAGTGCGCGGACCTGGCCCGACGCAGCATCAATGACCACGGCGATGTGGTGCCATTCATCGTCGGGTGTCAGGGCACGATACAAGCCGAGATCTTGGCGGTCGTCGTTCACGCCGACTGCATTATTGATGTACAGCATCACCTCGTCGCGGCCCAGCTGGATGACCCATTCGTCGTAGGACAAATGTGAACCGTAGATGCCGTATTTGCCGATGGCGTTGTCCGCGTAGTCGACGTTGGCCTTGAACCAAGCCGAGATCGTGATCGCGCCGGAACCCACATCCGCCACATCGCCGCAGCCGATGAAGGCCTGGTCGTTACCCGCGAGCTTTGCCTCGGCGATCTGCCCCAAGCCGCTGTGAGTGGTCCCGGGGAGGACGGTCTGCGGGACATGATTCCAATCGCAATGGAACCCGGCGGACGGGGCGTTGTTGATCACGCCGCCGTTGCCGGACGAAACATCGGCGTCGTCCAGGGTCAGGTGGAGCCTCAGGTCGGCGCACGCCGCGCTGTAGGCCAAGAGCCCCGCGGCCGCGAGCAAAAAGGTCGAGGTGCGGCTTTGTCGGCGAGCCGCGATGGTCAGGCGCTTATCCGCGGACCCGTTGCAATGAGGGGAGCCGCTCTGGCGATCGATGCTCATGGGTTCGCTCCTATTGCAGCCGTGGGCTCGGCGGGATGGGCGGCGGTTGCCTGTACCAGGCCTGTACCAGGTGATTGCCCGACAGCAGGGTCTCCAGGTCAATGTCACAGGCCGTGCCTCCGTCCAGCGCAGTGATCGCATCACAGCCGCCGATACCGACGAGGTCCGCGCCAGCGGTTAGGCGGAAGGTGCCGGAGCTGAAGGTCTCGCGGGTTGGGTGCAGGTACAGGGTGCGGCTGCCCATGCGCCCGGCGGCCGCCCGGCACACCGTCAGGCTAGTGTCCCGGCCATTCTGGAGCGTCGCGTGTTTCACCTGCGCCCTGCAGTCCGGCGCCGCAATGCATTGCAAGCGCAGCGGCACCGCGGGGCTGGCGCTGATGCGCGTGACCGATCCGGCGCCGCTCGGTAGTTGCAGCACCAGCTCCGGCCCGCTGATCTGCTCCGATTCGAGGCTGCCTGCCCCGCTGATCCGATAGTTGAAGCGGCCCTCTGCGCCCGCGGCCAGGTTGGCGACGCGGACCTCGCTGCCCGGTGCAACCGTGACCGTCAGCGGCATGTCCGCGCTGCTGCTGCCGAGCAGAGACTCGCTACCCCCGGGAGGCGTCAGGAAGACCTCGAACGCATAGCCTGCATCGGCGAAGGGGCTGCGGACCGTCAGCTCGCTCTGGGCCAAAGCCTCGAACACGACCCGGACATCGTGAGCGCTGGTGACCAGGCCTAAGTCGCCATCGGCCTGGTCTTGGGCCGCGCTGACGAAGCTAAACTGCAGGGCCGTCATCTCGGCCGCCGAGCGCACAACGCCGAAGTCTGGATGCGACCCATCGCTCAGCGCGGCCCTGGCCAAGTCGGATCGCGAGGACACCCAATAGCCCTGGATGCGATACCCATCGGGCGGCGTGACAAGGATATTGAGGCGACCGTAGAAGCGTTTGCCGCCCTCCGCGTCGATGGCCACGGGGGCGTTGCTCTGTATGTACCGATCGGCGTCGTCGAACATCTCGATGCCCTTGCACCGAAAGTCGTCGCTGACAGCGTCCGTGGACGGATCGATGCATTGAACGGCGTGTAGTTCGTCATCGCAGCCTTGGAGTAACAAGGCGAAACCAATCGCGACTCCGACGCCCAGCAGGCGTCGCATGCGGCACAGGGCTGCCCTATCGGTTGAATCGGTCGGAACCTTGTCGGATACGGCATGACGAAGCGGATCGTGCTCTGCAAGCGGGATCGGCATGGAAACTCCTCCGGACGATGTCGGTGATGAGCGGCCGTCTGGGGGCGGGCCGTCTGCCTTGATGAGGGGCCTGTCGCACTAGGCCGGTAGCACTGCTCGGAGTCGAGTGTTGGTTTCCAGCAGAATCATTTCCACGCCTTGTCACGCAGCTTCTGCCGTGCCCGGAAGATCACCGAACGGACGGGCGATACAGTGCTGAAGGCGCGGCGCGGGAGCGCCGCGGGCCACCACCTCAGTGCTGAAGCGCCGGTGCGATCAAGAGAGGGAGGTTTTCCGACGCCGCCGGGCGGTGATTAGAGCGCCGAGCAAGGGCGCGGCCAGTAACAAGGTCGAGGGTGTCGGCACAGTCCCACCGGCGGGAGCAACGATGGCCCAGACACCCTGCCGGGCGCTTTCGTACTGCGGAGGTGAGTTGCTGGCGGACACCAAGCCGGTCCCTCCTGTGATCGTTTGGGTCGAGTCATAGCTGAAGGCAGTGACATCAACAAACCCGAAAGCCGTTCCGCGCGGCAGGAAGACGTACTGCAAACTGGGGTTACCGGCTGGCAGAGATGCAGCCACTGCCGCTTGCATCGCACCCCTGGCGTCGATGGCTCCCTGGTTGTTACCCCAAAACTCGGGTTCGGGCGAAGGAGATGCTATCCCGCCCCAGATGCTGTCGAAGGACTGAGAGCTGAAGGTGACGTCAAAGTCCCCATAGGTGGTGATGGTCAGATCGGTAATGGACTGCAGCTGATTTCCGGCGTCGTAGGTGACCAGGGCCGCGTGCGAGGAATGCCAGGCCAGGAGCAGAGCGGGCACGGCGATGAGGCAGCGTAGTGTCTTGGGCAGTCGGGTCATGAGCGTTTTCCTCTTTGGAGCGGAACCGTGGGTGAGTTGATCTGAGGTCGACATCGAAGCCCCGCGGCTTGCGGTCTCATCCAGGCGGGTTTCAGAGTCTGACGCCGGCGGAATTATTTCAGCGTTTCAGGAGGGTGTGTTTCGATCACGGGCCGGATGCTTTCGATCGCGGGGCCGGGGCCGACGCCGAACCGAACGAACGCGGCTGTCCGGCTTAGGCGATTGACAGAAATCGCCTTAGGCCAAGGTCGCCGAGAGGCGGAACTGGCGGGGCGTGAGCGCGAAGCGCTGCTTGAAGGCGGTGGCGAAGTAGGCGGCACTGCCCATGCCGACCCGGTCGGCGATCACGGCCACCGGCAGGTCGGTGGTCAACAGCAGCTCGGCGGCGCGGCGCATGCGCTGTTCGCGCAGCCATTCGAAGACGGTCATGCCGTACAGGGTCTGGAAGTCCGTGGAGAGTCGCTTGCGGCTGAGGCCGACCAGATTGGCCAAGTCATCGAGGGTCGGTGTGGTGCTGAGGCAGGTTTCGAGCTGTTCGCGAGCCTGCCTGAGCCTGCGCACCCGTTCCTTGGGCAGGGTGTGTTCGGCTGACGGGCTTGCGGGCGGCTCGGCCTCGCTGGCATCGGCCGCCGGACCCGCTGCCGTTGCGGCCCGCAGCTCCCCGATCTCCAGGCGTCGCTGCAGGCATTCCAGGCGCATGCGCTGGCCCAGCTGCAGTATGACCCGGGCCAGCAGTTCACGCTGATCCACGGGCTTGGTGATGTAATCGAGGGCGCCGAGCCGGAACGCCTCGAGCTTCTCGTCCAGGGCGTCGCAGCCGCTGAAGAAGATGACGGGGATGGCGTCGGTCGCCGGGTCGGACTTGAGCCGGCGGCAGACCTCCAGGCCGTCCATGCCGGGCATGCGCAGATCCAGCAGAATCAGGTCCGGGGTGGCTCGCCTAGCCAGCCGCAGCGCCCTGTCTCCGCCGGTGGCGAGGATGAGTTCGAGGCCGTAATCCGCCAGGGCGCTCCAGACGATCTTAGCGACGGCTGGCTCGTCATCGACGAGCAGGACGCGCTGGCGTTGGGGCTCGCTGTCTGGACGTTGGCCCGAGACGGACACTATTGGATACCTTCTCCCGGGGCAAATGCAGACCGGTCGGCGGGCTGTTGTCTCTGGATGGGGTACAACATGGCGATTAGCGCTCTGCGACGGTGAAGGACTTCGGTGCAGGTCGGGTTGGCGCAGCCTAACCCGGCGATACGCGCCCGCTGGTTATTGGACCACGATATCGCGAATACGACCTACGAATTCTGGAGTTTTGGAGCCGCAGGGGATTTTTGCACAGAATTCCGTGCGTTCGGCATCAGTCGGTTCGGGGTGGCTGCGCCTGCGTGAGCCGTCGCTCCAACTCGTCTATCTCCAGATCCTGGACCAGGGCCAGCAGTTCCCAAGCCTCTTCGGGGCAGTCCTTCGACTGGGTGAGGGCCTCCAGGTGGGCAAGGATTCGATCGACCTCGCCGTTATCGACCATCACGGCAAGCAGCGCTCGCTCCGCGTGCTCTAGCGCCCGCCCTGCGCTTTGTTCGGGCAGCTCGGTAACGGCATCGTCGTAGCGCCAGACGAGATCCAGGCTGGCACCTAGGACGCGCAGAAGGGTGTTGCGGTCCACGGGTTTAGCCAGCAGTCCAATGCAACCGGCCTCGCGCGCATCGCGACGGTGCTGCTCCGAGGCCGACGCCGAAACGATGAGGATGGGCAGGCTACGGAGCCCCGGCAGCTGATGCATGCGTCGAGCCACCGCCAGGCCGTCCAGGTCTGCGAGCCGGAGGTCCATCAGGACCAGATCGGGGCGCCGATGCTGCGCCAATCGCAGCCCCGCTTCACCGCTCTGCGCCTCATCGATGGCGAAGCCCAAGGGGGCGAGCATCTGTCGCAACAGGGCCCGGTTGTCGTCGATGTCATCGACGATAAGCAGGCGCAGCGGCCGATCATCGGCACCGCGACGGTAGCCAAGGATGCGGCTGGCGACGAGCCCCCTTTCTGGCCCTTGTTCCGGTGCCTGCGCCAACACCGGGGCGGGGATCTCCAGGCGCACCCGAGTCCCCCCTGACATGCCGCTGTCCAGCGCAATGCGACCGCCCATGCGCGTCAGGATCTCCCGTGTGATGGCTAGCCCGAGCCCGCTGCCCGTTGCTCGGTGGGTGCTCGAGCCCAATTGGGTAAAGGGTTCGAAGACCTCCGCTCGGGCGTCTTCCGGGATGCCGGGACCGGTGTCTTGGATCTCGATTCGGAGCCGGCCCTGCGCATGCTCCAGGGTCAGGCAGACTTGGCCTCTTTCGGTGAATTTCAGGGCATTGGTCAGGGGGTTGATCAGGACCTGACGCAGCCGAATCGGGTCGACACTGGTCCATGCGGGAAGCCCGGCGGCCGGTCTGTAGTGCAGACCGAGCCCCTTGCGCTCGGCCTCGGGCCTCAGGGTCTCCATGACCTCATCGACGAAGGCACCGGGTTCGACGGCCTCGGGATGGAGCTCCATGCGCTCGGCCTCCAGTTGCGCTAGGTCGAGCACGTCGTTGATCAGCGCGAGCAGATGGCCGCCGTTACGATGAATTGCACCGGCCTGCCGGCGTTGCTGCGGCGGGGTCTGGGGGGCATCCTGCATGATCTGCGAGAAGCCGAGAATGGCGTTCAGGGGCGAGCGAAGCTCGTGGCTCATTTTGGCCAAGAAGCGGTTCTTGGCCGCGTTGGCCTGCTCGGCCCGGTCCTTGGCGACTGTGA
Organism: uncultured Gammaproteobacteria bacterium; assembly: GCA_942491465.1. GTDB lineage: Bacteria > Pseudomonadota > Gammaproteobacteria > Chromatiales > Chromatiaceae > CALOBA01. Next base: position 4,311 of record CALOBA010000081.1, on the reverse strand, counting down.
GATCGTCCAAGGCGCTCCGCAGGTCGGCGGTTCTGGCCGCCACCTGCCCTTCCAGGGAGGTATTGAGTGCGACCAACTCCCGGGTTCTGGCGGCGACCATGGATTGCAGCCCTCGGTTGTGCCAGAGGAGAAAGAGCAACAGGGCGGCCATCGCCAGCGCGGCCTTGACAATGGGGTCCCAGTCGATGGGATGGAGGATTCGCGTATCCATCCATTTTTCTTCGAGCTCGTCGACGGGGTTGCGCTGCATGGCCTTTTCCAGAATTCCGTGGAATATTGGCCAGTCCTTCCTGACGCCGAAATGCAGCTCGGTATAGCCGCGACCGTCGGCGGGGATATCGATATAACGCTCAACCTCAAGATCGAAGATCTCATAGTCCCGCGAAAGAAAATAATAATGCGCCAGATTACCGACCACTCCTTCCAGTCGGTCGGTCGCCAAGGCGACGATCATATCTCTGGAGTTTTCAAACTCGACCAGCCTGTACTCCGGGTTCGACCTGCGGATCAACGGAATCAGACCACTGCCGGCCTGAATACCAACCGGATGGTAGGACCCGTCTCGACCTTCGGGTAAGGGCTCTTTCTTGCGCCTGAGAATGGCAACTGTCAGGGTGTGATAGGAACTGGAGAACAGCGTATAGGCTTCTCGCTGTTCATTCTTGAAGAACGAGGGCATGACATCGATTTCGCCGCGCTTGAAACGCGCGATGAGATTGGGGAAGCTGTCGTCGACGAAGCGCAAGGGCACACCGACCGCATTCGCCAGCAACTCGATGTACTCGATGGACAAGCCCGTGGATTCGCCGTCTTCAATGAAATCGTAGGGCGGCCATTGTCCCACCCGTCCGACGCGAATCTCCGGCCTGGTCCGAATCCAGGCCACTTCCTCCGGTGTCAGTTCCAGGTCGAGGGATGGCTCTGCCTCGGCGACGGCTCCGCACCCGAGCAAAAACAATAGGGCCCACGAGAACACCAGGGCCGACGCTGGCAACCTCAGTCTCAAATGCACGCTGGTGGGATGAGCATATTCAGCGCCGGGAAACCTTGGGCCCCCTCCTGCGCGACAGTCCCAGCCCTGCCAGCGCGATCCCGAACAGGGCCAGGGTCGGCGGTAACGGGGTCTCCGCCGGGCCGAAACTGGCCCCGTCGCCGACGTCGGCAGCACCTATGCCCCAGCTTCCGTCTGTTTCAAGATAGAAGCCGCAGACTGGGGAGCAATCGTTGGTGAACGGATGGCCGGGTTTGAGCTGCGTGACCGAGAACTCTCGGAAGAAGACGCCAGCTGTGGCCACTCCCGGCGGCGGTGAAGGTGCCCGAGAACATTGGCGCATCGGACGAGGATAGCTCGCTGTGGGTCACCGTGAAGGGCTCCAGGATACTGGAGCCGCTGTAGCTGAACGAGACGAAATTGCTCAGGTCCATCGCGGTGTCGGCCTGGAAGTTCTGTAGCTTCAGCAGACCGGTGACATCCTGATATTGACCATCGCCGACGGTGCCGACGCAGTCGTCGCAGCGACCGAAAAAGCCGATCTCCTTCTCGGTGGCGGTGGGCAGAGAGTAGTCCAGTGCGGCACCGGAGACCATGGGAAGCGGCAGCAGGGTCGCGACCAAGAGCGACCGCAGAATCTTGGGGGAAATCTTGGCGCGTCTCACAGGGAGGGATCTCATTGTGCTGGGTTTTTCCGGGTGTTTGTGGCATCCAGTGCCATTGTGCGCCATCTTCGGTCGGCAACGTTTCGATCGCGGGGCAGATACTTTCGATTGCGGGTCCGCTGGGCTCGCATACCGGGCGTAACATCAATCCTGGGGTCTAGCCTGAATGGCACTGACTTAGTCGGATTTCGTATTTTTTACAATCACTTGGAAACGAGGGTGAGCCGCGGAATTCAGCGTTGCTTGATGTTGCGGATATCCAACTCCGCGGATAGGAAATCCAATCGGACGGCGGCGAGACGAAGGCGCTCGGCACCGCCTCCCGCAGGAGACGGCGGCTACCAGGCGATGCGCTGATCGAACTCGAAGTCGGGCTCGGGCTGTTGGAGGAGGTCCCAGTCCGGCATCGGCTCGGGAGCATCGTCCTAGGCGGGCGGTCCGCGGGCGGGCGAGATCGGGGGCGGGCGCGGTGGCTCACCGATGTGGGTGAGGATCTGCTCGACGGGCGCGGCCTCGGTGATGAATGCAATCAGGCGCATGTCTGCGCAGGGACAGACCAGGGGCAGCGACTCGAACAGCCGGGGCCTGATCCCATCAGGGCAGCGAGACCCAGAGATAACGCGCCGGGGAGCGGGCATTGGAGGCCGGCGTTGGAGGCGGCGAACCGGCCGCGGTCGGTGAGTCTGTTGCCTCCGTCATCTCACGGCCGAAGGCGATGGCAGTGGCGCGCAGCGGCGCGTTGGGCGCGAGCGCGCCGCGATGGCGATGCCGCCGGGGCGGCGGGATCAGCGCCGCGAGATGGTCGATCAGCTCCAGCGGCGGCGCAGAGACCGGTGGACTTCGCTATCGTTCGTCCACCCTACTGGCCGGAACGATGATCAAGGCCCTTCAGTTCATACAAGTGATACGGCCATAATCGGATACCACCGCGCCCAAGACGTGCTTGCCGCAGATCGGCCGCGCTCAGGTCTGCTCGGCGAAACGAGACCCCACGTAGATCGGCACCTGAAAACAGAACGCCACTCAAGTCCTGGCCAGCAAAGCGCCGCCCCGTCAAGCGTTGTCCGGAGAAATACATCATTGTGCTTCACTCCACGGAAGGCCCCGGTCGTGGTCAGGGATACGGTGTCTCGGCTGCACACACCGCAGCACGCCGTCGATGACGCAAGGAATTGAGTTCGCTTTGGGCAAGGTGGCAGCGAGCAGCAAGAGATAATCGCGGATATGGCACCTGAACGCTTGCGGCTCGCCAAGTGACCGATCGGTTCTACGGGCCCCCCGCAGTCGGTGTCCGGCTGCACCCGCAGCACGCCGTCAGCCGCAGGATTGGGCGTCCGATCAGCATCCGGCGGTGACCATGGTCAGCGCAAGCACCCCGGCGTCCTCAATCCGGCAGATCAGACGGTAATCTCCGATGCGGTAGCGCCAGAGTCCCGCGAGCGATCCTTGCAGGGCGGCTTCGATCCGGCGCGGGTCTTCATCCGTTGCCAGCCGTTCGCCCATGAACCGACGGATACGGGTCTGCGCGGTGCGGTCCAAGCGTCGCAATTGTCGGGCGGCGTCGCGGCTGACTTCAACGGTCCAGGTCATCGGCCAAGTACTCGTCCAGCTCACGCAGGGTCAGCGGCCGTTCTTCTCCGGAATTGATCTTTCTCAATGCCGATTCGGCTGCCTGAATATCCTCGTTGTCTTCCGCGCAGCTCAAGAGCGTCCGGTACTCTTCGATCGGCAGCAGGACCGACAGGGGCTTGCCGTCGGCGTCGGTGAGGAACTGGGGATGGATGGTCATCGGTGGCTCTCTCGGGTGGTCGGGGTCGGGTGTCGCGCATCACTGCGGGCGCGGTGTCATGGGTCCGATGATGGGTTGTTCACCAAGTCCGCCACGGCGGCGATCTCGCTGGGGCAGATGCCTTGGTCGCGCTTGCGGAAACGTTGATCGAAGGTCGCGAACTTAAGGGTAGCGCGAGCGCTCGACAGATGCAGCGCGTCGGCAAAATCCAGACCTTGCTCGAAATAGCCGAGCGCCATGACCACGGCGTCCGGGTCTTCGCAATGCAGCCGGGGCAGACCAACGACACCGCGCAGCGCAGCGGCGATCTGCGATGCGCTCAGCCCGTACAGGCTTCGCAGCACCCATTCGGTTTCCAGCAGCACGGTCTTGGGGGCGAAGACATCTTGGCCGCCGAGCAGGGCCTTGGCCTGCGCCGCCTGCTCCGGGTCGTCCCAGGTCAAGAACCGGACCAGGACGTTAGTATCGACCGCGATCATGGCGCCGGCCCACCTCGGCGGCGACGGCCGCGTCCATCTCCTCCAACGTGCGCGCCGGTGCCGCATCCGTGCGCAGGCAGCCGGCAACGGCATCGAGATCGCTCTGCGCCACCCGGGGGCGGGGCCGCAACAGCACGCCGTTCGGCCCGTCCTCGATCAGCAACTCGGTGCCGGGCGACCAGCCGTGGGCGTCTCGGATCGCCTTCGGCAGCACGACCTGGCCCTTGGACGACAATCTTGTGGTTTGCATCAGGCACCTCGGTAAGATCTCGGTAAGGCGCCAACCTAGCGCGGCCAAGCCCCATTGTCGAGCATCCCTGATCGTCACGACGCTCCAGCGTCGTGACGGGTCCGTCGCCGCTCCAGCGGTGCGTGGCCCCGGCAGCA
>CALOBA010000080.1:0-65746 GCA_942491465.1 uncultured Gammaproteobacteria bacterium | reverse complement strand
CAGGCGGTGGACCTCGGCGATGATGAGGATGAGCCGGGGCAGGGCCGCCTCGGGGTGGGCGGCGTTATGGTGGTCGATGTCCTTGACGGCGGCGGCGCGGAAGCGCTCGCCGCGCTCGGCGATGGTGGCGACGAGCTGCTCCAGCAGGGCTACAGAGGCGGCGAAGTCCTGATTGTCTAGGTAGATCTGCTTGCAGTTGGGGTGGTCCTGGAAGACCTGACATTCGACGCCTTCCTTGTAGTCCATCAGATGGAGCCGGACCTGGCCGGCGTGGTAGCGCTTGGCGATGCCGGCGATGAGGGTGTTGAGCAGGGTGGTCTTGCCGGAACCGGCGACGCCGGTGAGGAAGGCGTGGTAGTTGCCGCTGCGCTCGCCGAGGCGGAAGTGGACCTTGGTCTGGCCGTCGGCGGTGGTGCCGATGGGCACGCTGAGGAAATCCGCGGCGGTGTCGCCGTCGTTGCGTTGGCGGCGGGTGAGCAGCGTCTGGACGATGCGGTCTTTGTTGTCTCGTTGAGGTATTCGAAGGGTGGCGGTGCAGCGCGGTCTGCTCGCAGGCGTTGAAACGGCTGGCCGCCGCGTTGCCGTTGTAGGCGACCCGGTAGCCGTCGATGGGCTCCAGCGCGGCGAGGTGCATGAAGCGCTTGCGGTGGCTGTAGTCGAACAGGTCGAGGCTCAGCGCGCCGTCGGGGAGCACCTCGAACAGCTTCAGCGCGATGTTCTCGATGAGGTTGCAGGCGAGCGCCTCGCTGGCGTCGTCGTACAGGCAGCAAAAGCCGCCGTCGCGGCTGGGCAGGCACAGCGGGATGCTGTCGTCGCTCTGGTGCCAGTCGCCGAGGTGGATGCCCCAGGGGAAGGGCGTTTGACGCTCTGTCACGGTCTGGTTACCGTTCAGCCTCCGATGATCTGCGCAAGACGGGCGCGGGCGGAGGGTCCTTGATGACTGCCGTGGCTGATATCAGCCGCGCTGCGGGGGGATTTTACACGCGATCTCAGCGCTTGGTGATCCGCTGGCACTGTTTGGTGACGACCTGTTCGATGCGTTGCAGCGCTGGATAGGCTCCGTAGTCGGCCTCGAATGCTTCGCGCACCTGGCCGAGCCTCCCCATCAAAGTAGCCGCGGTCTGTTGGACCAGATGACGCAGAAATTGCGGTCGCACATCACATTGCCTGGCAAGCGCCTCCCAGTGGCCTGGTGTGATCAGGCTGGGATTGCGCTCGCCGCCGACCTCGAAGGCGAGATGGATATCAATGCGCGCGATGGCCCGGGTGCAGACGAGATCATAGAACGGCGCCAGACGGGTCGCGCCATCGCCCAGATGCAGCAGGGCGAGGTTCTTGGCGTGACCGTCCGAGTTGCCCGCCAGCACGTTGAAGACCTGCCAGCGCAGCAGGTGTTGCGTATCGATGGCCGGTTCGCTGGAGGCGTCCTGCACCAGGCGGTAACACTGGGCGAAGGACGGCCCGCCGTGTTCCTGGTATTTGTTGTCATGTCCGTAACCGAGGGCCTGGCAGAAATCCTCCTGATGCAGCCGCCGCGGTTCGCCTTGGTCATCCGGCACACGGTCATAGCGGGCGATTTGCGCGTAACGCGTCCGACCGATCGAGTGCAGGGTGAGGTTCACTACCGGCAAGCCGATGGCAGCCGCGAGTCGCGTGGTGAAGGTTTCGTAGGCAGGCAGATGACGGTAGTCCGCCAGTTCGAACTTCAGGATGTGGCTGGAGGGGGCTTCACCTTGCGACAGGAAGTATTGATCGTTGCGCATCAGCACCGGGCATTTATCCTGAGCGCCGGCGAGCGACAGCCGCGGGCGCTCGTCCGCCGGCCAGGCCGCATCGATGCGACCACGCCGCGCCGCGAGGTTGGCCAGGTCCTGTTCCGTCAGCGGACGGTACTGCCGCCGGGCCGACGGCTGCCGATCCTGGGGCAGGATCGACAGGGCGCCTGCGCATTCGCCACCGATGGCGCGCAGCAGGTCGAAATCCGTATTCGGCAGCTTGAGGTCGCGGACGATGTGTTCGCGTACCGCCGCCTCGGGCAGCAGGTTGGCAAAGAAGCGATGGCTGATGCCTGCCTCTGGAGCGAATTCGCCAACCGCCAGCGGCAGGGAGCGCGATACGGCGAAGCCCCCGCCGGTGATCCATGCAGGATCGTAGCGAAAGCCGATGGCCCCGGCCGGATTGCGCCAGAGCTGACCCACCAGCTGCTGCTCGTGCCAGAGATTAAGGGTATCTGGCTGGCTCACGGGGCGTCGTCACCGTTCGTGCCGCGACCGCCGCTCGGCACTGATCGCCCGCGCGGCTGGATGATGACATCCAGCCCCAGGGTGCGCAGCGCCTTCAGCACCTTGCCGATCTCGGCCGTCTCCTTGCCGCGTTCGAACTCGGACAGAAAGCGCGTGCTCAGGTTGCCGAGCCCGGAGACCGTCTCCAGCGTCAGGTGTCGCTGCTTGCGATGGGCGCGCGCCAGGCGACCGATGTCTTCGGCGGTCTGAACCGTGCCGTAGGCGATGTTGTCGTCGGTCATGGCCTTGTATCCAAGAAGCTACCGTACGGTAAAAAATAGCAGCTTGAATGGTTGATGGCTACAAAAAGTACCGTACGTGAAAAATGCAGGCGAAAAGCGGGGCAAGCCCGAAAAAATTGCACGTACGATAAAAAATCACCGTGAGTCAACGCCGAACAGCGGGGCTGACGAGCGTCGGGGGCGGTGCAGGCACGGGCGTTGTGGGGTGCGGGGGGTCGCGTCTGCGGTGCAGCGGGCGCCGGAACACGCGTGGGGCTGCACCGTCTCCTGAGAGAGACGGCGGCTACTACGCCATGCGCTGATCCTAGTCTGACAGGGGCTCGAAGTCCGGGTCGGGCTGTTGGAAGAGATCCCAGTCCGGCATCGGCTCGGGAGCATCGTCCCAGGCGGGCGGTCCGCGTGCGGGCGCGATCATGCGCCGCGGTCTCCGCCATCCGCCGGGCGTTGCGCGACGCCCGCGCCCGCAAGCCTTGAGAAGGCGACCAGGAAGTCATACCCGCAGTCCGGACACTGCCTCGCCGTGGCGCATACGGCTGCCCAGATGCGGTTGGATATCCTATCCGTCGTCGCAGGGGGATTTGGGCGCGCGAGACCAGCGTCAGGCAGCGTTGGCCGTCGAGCTGCTTCGCGGACAGCAGCAGGTCGCAGCGTGGCTTCACGGGCACGAAGTCGGTTTCGTGCAGCGCCGAGGTCGCGAGGGGATCGCCGCGATAGGCATCGGTGTCGTTCGGCGACGGCTGGTGCGGGGCCAACGCCAGCTGCATAAGAGATGCCACAGCATCACAACGCCGATGGCTCCAGGCGGACTACGACCTGGAAGAGGCACGCAAGCATGCGGTTGGGTGCGATCATGGGCCGACGCCGGGGGTCAATCCCGATCGCGGTATAGGATCGCGAGCCGCGCCATCATCGTCAGCGCGAGGGCGCGGCTCCAGTCACTCGCGGTGACGGCATCCTTGGGGTCGGCGGGGATGTGTTTGTGCAAGGCTGCGCTGTGCAGGTCGATGAGGTCGGCGGGGGAGGCTTCGCTTTCCACCAGGCGCTCGAGGATTCGGTTCGCCTGGGGGCCGAAGGCGTCTTCGATGGGCTGCGCGGTGGCGCCGACGTCGGTCGGTCGGAGCAGCCCCCGGTACTGCTCGACCAGTTGCGAGAACAGCTCCGGCTCGCTGGCGCGCAACGACGGCTTTGCCACCGTTTTGCCCGCGATCAGCACGGCCCCCTGCAGGGCGTCGAGGGCCTCCATGTCCGGGGTTGGGGGACGCCGCCGAGCGCGCTCGCGCTTACTGCGCTCGATGGCGTAGCGCACCGTGCGCTGGAGCAGATCGGGGGTGACGAGCTGGAGCTTGCTCAGGTAGTCCTCGGCGCCGGCACCGACGGCGTCGCGCCCGAGGGGTTCGTCGTCCTGCACCGTGAGCACCACAATCGGGATGTCGCCGCTGACCTCGAGGATGCTGCGCAGCGTATCCAGGTGCTCACTGTCCGGCAGTCCCAGGTCCAGCAGGATGCAGTCGATCGCCGGGTGCGGTTCGGCTGTGAGCCGCGCCTTGGCGTCGGCGAGCCGCTTGACGGTCTCGATGCGGAAGCGTTCGCTGCCGCTGTCGGCCAGCATGGCCTCCGCCAGCGCGGCGTCGGCGGCGTTGTCTTCCACGTGCAGGACATGGTGGATGCGCGCGGGCCTGTCCTGCCGTTTTGTCTGCGGGTCCAGGTCGGTGCTGCTCTGTTTGCTCATCGGCGGGTTCTCCTCAATCATCGCGCTGGCGCAGCCGCACAACGCCGAGCCAAAACGCATCGATTGCACGGACCACCTGAGCAAACTGCTCCAGACCGACCGGTTTGGTGATGAAGGCGGCGGCCTGCTGCGCATAGGCCGCCTGGACGTCGCTCTCGGCGCGAGACATGGTCAGCACCACCACCGGAATCGCCCTGAGCTGCGCGTCCTGTTTGAGGGCCGCGAGCAGCTCCAGACCCTTCATGCGCGGTAGGTTGAGGTCCAGGATGATCAGGTCGGGGCGGAACGGTTCGACCCCGCGCAGTCGGTGCAGCGCGGCGACCCCGTCGTCGACCCGATGTACCCGGTTCGGGGTCTGCGCTTCGGCCAACAGTTCGCTCGTCAGCTCGGCATCGGCGATGCTGTCCTCGACCAGCAGGATCTCGATCGGTTGCCGGGTTAGACCGTTGTTTCTCATCGCAAGCTCAATCCGATCGCTGAGGTGAAGGGGGGAGGGCCGGCCGCGGCGGCTCGGGTGGCAGGTCGACGCAAAAGCAGGAGCCCTCGCCCGGTGTGGAACGCAAGTGGATGGTCCCGCCGTGACGCTCGGCGATCTTCTTGCAGATCGCAAGCCCGATGCCGGTCCCCGGATACTCCTCGCGCGTGTGCAGGCGCTGAAACACTTGGAATATCCGCTCATGATACGCGGGCTCGATGCCGATGCCATTATCCTCGACGCAGATGCGCCACGCCGGGGTGTGCGCGCCGGGCCGCTCGAGATTGATGGGCTCGGCGCGGACGCAGATGCGGGGCGCGCGTCCCGGCTGGGCGAACTTGACCGCGTTGGCCACCAGGTTCTGCAGGAGCTGGCGCAGCTGCGAGACATCCGCGTGGATCGTCGGCAGCGGCCCGAGCTGGAGCTCGGCCCCGGCGGCGGCGATGGTCTCCGCCAGGTCGTTGCGCACCTGTCCCATCAGGACCTCGAGGTCCACGTCGACGAAGGGCCGCGCGCGGGTGGTGACGCGGGAATAGCTCAGCAGGTCGTCGATCAGGCCGTACATGCGCTGGGCACCGTCCACGGCGAATGCGATCCAGCGCCGTCCCTTGGCATCGAGCTGATCGCCGTAGCGACGCTCGATGAGCTGCAGGAAGCTGCTCACCACCCGCAGCGGCTCCTGTAGGTCGTGGGAGGCGACGTAGGCAAAGGCGTCCAGCTCGGCGTTCGAACGCTGGAGCTCCGCCAACGCCGCTTCGCGGTTTCTCGCCAGCGCCCGTCGTGCCCTGATCTCCCGCTCCAACTCCGCGCGCGAGGCCAGCGTCGTCTGCAGGGCCTCGGCCATCTGATCTAACCCCCTTGCCAGCTCGCCGAACTCGTCGTTGGAGCGCACGCTGCTGCGGGCGCCCAGGTCGCCTTGGGCAAGCTGCGCCGTGGTCCGGCGCAGGCTCAGCAAGGGCCGTACCGCAGCCACATAGAGCCGCCAGCCGGACGCCGCCGAGACCAGGATGAACAAGACCAGCATCGCCTGCATGAAGCGGTTGCTGCGATGGTCCTGCATGCGCATGCGCCGGCTGTTGCCGGCCAGCAACCGATGGACATCATTGGCCATGATGGCCTGCGTCGTCAGCAGGCGGCGCAGCTGGATATCCACCAGGTCCTCGGCGTGGGGCACGTCGCGGGAGCGACTGTTGCGCAGCGCCTCCACCAGCCTTGGCAGCAGATCGTCACCCTGCCGAATGAGGTTCTCCCGCATGGCCCGTTCGTCGCGGTCGGCGGGCTGGAACCCCGCAAGGCCCTCCAGCAGCGCCTCGCGTTCGATCCGCCATTGGTGATGCGCACGCTCGAAATGCCAGTAGCGCATCTCGTAGCCCAGCACCTGCATGGCGCTGAGCGCCTGGTCGGCATCGCGCAGGACAGCACCGGCCGCGTGGTCGTCCGCGTTGCGTTGCGCGAACCATGCAAGCATCAGCATGGTGCAGGCCGATACCAGGAACACCACCGAGGTCTGCAGGGCGAGTCGCTGGCCGATGCGCATGGCAGGCGGACGCCTAGTGGATCAGCGTGACGCTGCCGGGCGCCACCTGGCGCAACAGCGACGGGTCGATGAAACGCAGGAAGTCGGGCAGCGGCTGCTCCGGCGCCCCGCTGTCGCGCAGGTACCAGCGCGCCTCGGCCTCCAACGTCAGCAGCAGCCCTTGGTCCAGAAACAGCTTGAAGACGTAATCGTCCCAGGTGTCCTCGACGAGCTCCAGCGGCAGCCCCAGGGACTCGGCCACCAGTACCTGCGCCTGCGCCGGCTGGCGGTTGGCATAGGCCACCGCGTCGGCGACGGCGCGCAGCAGGCGCCGCAGGTCCTCGGGGCGTTGTTCCACCAAGGCGGGACGGGTCACCAGGTTAAAGGTCTGGCGCAGGCCCTCGGTGGTGGAAAACACCACCGCATCCTCCCCCAGCAGGCTGGCGCCGCGATGGACTTGGGGCTCCCAGGTGGCGATGGCGTCCACCTGGCCCGCCTGCAGGGCCTCCAGCAGGCGGTCGGTGGGGATATCCACCGTCTCCACCGTGTCCAGGTCGATGCCGGCCTGGATCAGGAACACCTGTTGGAAGAAGTCCGCCGTGGTTGCCGCGGTCCGGCCCATGCGCTTGCCGCTGAGATCCGGCACCGTCTCGATGCCGCGGCTGCGCCGGGCGAGGATCTTGCCGTGGGCATTGGAGTAGATGAAGGTGGCAAGGACGACCAAATCCGCATCCTCCATCCCCGCCCGCATGATCGGCGCGTCCGCCGTGGTGCTCACATCGATGCGTCCGGCGAGCAGGTCGGCCAGCGCGGCCTTGCCGCTGGAGTAGAAGGTCACCTCGGCGTCGAGGCCGTGCGCCGCCAACAGGTCGCGTGCTACGGCGATGCGCACCGGGGCGGCGAGTATGGAGGTGGAGACCCCGAGCCTCAGCGCCGGGGCCTGCGGGGGCGGGGCCTCTTGGCGCGGTGCATCGCAACCACCGAGTAGACCGCCGCAGAGCAGCAGGATCGCAATCAGCGCCCGGCGTGCCCGGGTCTGCCGGGGAGGGGTCGCGGTGCTCATGTCCCTGCCTCGGCACTGCTTGTCAGGCAGTCGACCAGATAGGCATCCGCCTGCTCCGGCGGTATGGGCCTGGCGAACAGGAAGCCCTGCAGTCGGTCGGCGCCGAGCCGGTGCATGGTCTGCGACTGGCGCTCGGTCTCCACCCCCTCGGCGACGACCAACGCACCGAGGCCGTGGGCCATGGCGATGCCGGCCTGCACCAGGGCGGCGTCGCGCGGATCATCCGGGGCATCGGCGACCAAGCTGCGATCGATCTTGATCACATCGACGGCCAAGTCGCGGACCGAGGCCAACGACGAATAGCCGGTGCCGAAGTCGTCCAGCGCGATGCAAGCGCCACGCGCGGCAAGCCAGCTCAGGTTGCCCGCAACCCGGGCGTTGCCCACATCCGTGAACAAGGACTCGGTGACCTCGATGACCAGGCCGTTCAGGTCCGGGTCATCCTCATCGCCGAACAGCTGCGCGAGCGGGATCTGGCGCAACAGCTGAGGGCTCATATTGACCGTGACCTCCAGCGCTGCATCGATGCGCCGGCGCCAGTTGGCCAGACGCGCGCGGGCGTCGGCCAGCACCACCCGGGTGATGGGCTCGATGAGGCCGGACTCCTCCGCATAGGGGATGAAGGTGCCCGGTGCGAGCAACCCGCGTTCGGGATGGCGCCAACGCACCAGCGCCTCCAGGCCGCAGGGGAGACCGGTTTGGGTCACCACGATGGGCTGATAGTGAACGCACAGCTCGCCGTTGGCCAGCGCAAGGCGCAGTTCCGCCTCCAAACGGACCCGATCCATCGCCCCGGCGTTCATGCTCGGACGGAAGAAGGCGAAGCCGTGTCGGCCGGCCGTCTTGGCCTGATACATGGCCGCATCGGCGTTGCGCAACAGCTCGGAGGGCTCGGTGCCGTCCTGGGGAAACACGGCGATGCCGATGGAGGCGGAGACGAACAGGGTTTGCCCCTTGATCTCCATGGGTTGCTCGAGGGCCTCCAGTACGGCCCGCGCGGTGAGCTCCGGGGCCTGGGTGCGTTGATAACCGGGCAGCAGGAGCACGAATTCGTCGCCGCCGAAACGGCTTAGGGTATCGGATGCGCGCACCAGGCCCTTGATCCGCTCGGCCACGGTCACCAGCAGCGCGTCGCCCGCCTCGTGTCCGAGGGAGTCGTTGACCTCTTTGAAACGGTCCAGATCGATGAACATCAGCGTGACGCCATGCTCCTCACGGCGGGCATGTCGCAGCTCCAGTTCAAAACGCTCCCCCAGCAGCACCCGGTTGGGCAGCCCCGTGAGGGCATCGAAGTTGGCCTGGTGGTAGATGATCTCCTCGAAGGCGTGGCGCTGCGTGATGTCCGTGACCACCACCATGTAGTGGCCGAGATCGTCGAGATTCGCCCGTTCCAGCACGCTGACCTCGGTCTCCAGCACAACGAAGTCGCCGTCGCCCACCCGCGCGCGGACCTCGCCGGACCAGCGCCCATCCCGCTCCAGTGCCTGCCAGATGTCGGCATTGAAGGCGGAGCGGGCGGCCCGGGCCGGAAAGATCTCGGGCACGCCGCCCATCAGGGTTGCCTCGTCGCGTCTGAGGATACGCTCCAGCGCCGGATTGACGAAGATGATGCGGGTCTCGTCATCCAGCACCATGACCCCGTCCCGGGTGGTGCGGAAGACGCTATCGGCGATCTGCAGCTGCCGCAACATGCCGCGCTCGGCGGTCGGGTTGCGGAAGATCGCGATGGCGGCGGCCCGGCCGCCGAGCGCGATGGGTTCCGTGGAGAGGATGACCTCCCGGGGCCGGCGCTGGCCGCCGGCGGCCGCGGTCAGGCTACGCTTGAGGGTGCGGCGCTGGCGTTGCGGCAGGCCGATGAGCTTGACCAGCAGCTCCGCCTCGTCGCCCCGCAGCACCGCCTCGGCGGGTTTCCCGACCAGCGTCTCGTCCTCCAGCGCCAGCAGCGGCTGTACCGCCCCGTTGGCAAACAGCACACGGGCATCGGCGTCGAAGCCGACAATGCCGTCGGTGCCGGTGTCCACCAGCAACTCGAACAGCCGGCACAGGTCCACATCGCCGGCGCCCTGTTCCAGATCCGCCGTCACATCGAAGGTGAAGCCCACCAGATAGCGCAGCCGCCCGCCCTCCTGGATCGGAAAGGCCCGGGTACGCAGCCAATGAATGGCGCCGTCCTTGGGGTGGATGATGCGCGTCAGGACCGACCAAGGCGCGTCGGTGGTGTGCTGGTGGGCCTGGCGCAGCGCCTCGGCATCGGCCTCGTGCATGACCTTGAACAGATACTCCGGGTCGCGCAACAGCATCTGCGGGTCCAGGCCGTAGAGCTGGCGGAAGGCCGGGTTGACGTATCGCATGGGGCCGAAGCCGGGCTCCTGGACCCAGATGACCGCCTGGTTGGCGGCGGCGAAGGTCTCAAACAGCCGGTTGGCCTCGCGCAGGGCCAGCTCCCGGTTCTTCAGCTCGGTGATGTCGGCCATGCTCAGCACGGCACCCTTGATGTTGCCCTCTTTGTCCAGGTACGGGCGGATATCGATCTGGCAGACGCCGTCGCCGAGGTCGAGTTCGAAGGGTTCGATCGTCGTGCCGTCGATGGCCTTGCGCAGCCGCGACTGGATACCGCTCTGCGGCAGCCGGATCGGCAGGGCCGTCAGGTTGTGCCCGATGTCTCCCTCCGTGAGGCCGATCTGGCGCACGGCGCGGGCATTGAAGCGGGAGATGAGCAGGTCCCTGTCCAGCACGACGATGGCCACCGAGGCGGCGTCCTGGATGTTCTCCAGATCCTCCAGGGTGCTGACCACCTCTTGGGTCTTGTCCTGGAGTTCGTCGTTGACCGTCGAGAGTTCTTCGTTGGTGGCCTGCAGCTCCTCGTTGGCGGTGGCCAGCTCCTCGTTGGAGGCCTGCAGCTCCTCGCCGGAGGCTTGCATCTCCTCGTTCAAGGACAGCAACTCCTCGTTCGAGGTCTCCAGCTCCTCGATCACCGTCTGCAGGTGCTCGCGGGTGCTGGTGAGTTCGTCCTGGAGCATGCCGAGCCGGTCTTCCATCTCGCCGTCGTCGATCTGGTCGGGCGCGTGCTCGAGCGGGCGCCGCCTGCCCGTCTTGCGCTCGACGGACTCGAAGCTCAGCCGCAGGGCCTCCGACCCGCCCTCCTCCTGCGAGAGCTGGGCGACGGTGATGCGCATGCCCGTATCGGCGCCGTCCGCAAAGCGCTCCTGGCCGCTGGCGCTTGCGACGCCGCCCTGGCGCACGCGATGGATCAGGGCGCGCAGCTCGGTGCGCAGGTCCGGGCGGATCAGGCGCAGTACGTCGAGCTGCGCGCCGCCCTCGCAGAGCTGGAAATAGGGTTGCGTCGGTCCGAACAGCTCCACCAGCTTGTTGTCGGCGTCCAGCAGCACACTCGGTGGTGCATAGGCGCGGGCGAGCTGCTCGCGCAGCAGCAGCTTGGGATCGGGCGGTGGCTTGGCGACCGGCTGCAGCGGATTCAAGACGCTGATCCGACTGTGCAAATGGGTCAGCCTCGGGGTCGGTGGCGGCACCAGGTCGTTGCGCAGGAAGATGCGTGCCTTATGCGCCTGCTTGAACAGGTTGGTGGCACCGCCGATGACCTCGGAACTGCCGAGGAACAGCCGCCCGCCCGGATTGAGGGCATAGTGGAAGACCTGAAACAGGTGCTGCTGAAGCTCGGGCTTGAAATAGATCATCACGTTGCGGCAGGAGATCAGGTCCAGGCGCAGGAAGGGCGGGTCCCGGGTGAGATCCTGGCGGGCAAAAATCACCATCTCGTGGATGCGACGGTCGATCTGGTAGCCGTTCGCGGTGGCCGTGAAGTAGCGCGCAATACGCCCCGGTTTCATGGCCTCCAGCAGGGTCTCGGGGTAGACGCCTTTGCGGGCATGGGCGATGGCATCGACGTCGACATCGGTGGCAAAGATCTGCACCGGGTTGCGCTTGACGTCGCCGCGGATGGCCTCGTTGACCAGGATGGCGAGGCTGTAGGCCTCCTCGCCGGTGCCGACGCCCGGTACCCAGATGCGGATCGGGTCGCCCCGCTCCTTGCCGGCGACGATGACGTCAATCGCCTCGCGGATGGCGTCGAACGCCTCGCCGTCGCGGAAGAAGGCGGTGACCGAGATCAGAAAACTCTTCGCCAAGGCGTCGAGTTCCTCCGGGCGCTCGCGCACGAAGGCGGCGTAGGCCTTCAGGTCGTCGAGCTGGAGGGTCGCCAGGCGACGGTCGAGCTGCCGGGCAATGGTGGAGTCCTTGTACTTGGAGAAATCCAGCTGCTGGCGTTGCCAGATGCCGTTGATGATGTCGTCGAGGGGGCCTTCCGAGATGCTGCTGACCCGCTGCATGGGCGCGCCAGGCGCCCGCGGCGACTCGAGTAAGGCATTGATCTGATGACCGATGTCCTCCGGGGCCATGATCAGCTCGGCGCCGCCCAAGGCGATTGCCGCCTGGGGCATGGCCCCGTATTGGGCGGTCTTGGGGTCCTGCGCGATGGTCAGGCCGCCCTTGGTGCGGATCGCCCGGCTGCCGTGCGCACCGTCGGAGCCCGTGCCCGAGAGCACCACACCCGCACAGCGCTCGCCGCGTTGCCCGGCCAAGCTGTTGAACAGGGTATCGATGCAGGGCTTGGGGCCGATCGCCTGGGACGGCTTGGTCAGGCGCAGCCGGTCGTCATGCACGCAGAGGTCGGCGTTCGGCGGACAGACGTAGATGTGGCCGGCCTCCACCGGCAGGTCGTCCACGGCCACATCGACAGGGATGCTGGTCTGCTTGGCGAGCAGCTCCGTCAGCATGGCGCGGTGCTGCGGCGACATGTGCTGGGCGATCAGATAGGCCAGCCGGGTGTCGGCGGGGATGTTGCTGATGAACAGCTTCAGGGCCTCGAGGCCGCCGGCGGATGAGCCGATGCCGACGATATACGGGGGTGCGAGGGGGCGCGGCTTGATCAAGGGGGTTGTCTCCGGTCTCGACGGACCTGCTCGCGCGTCTGATGTTGAAACGGGCACTTGGGGGTGACACTTTTAGATTTCGGGCCGATCCCGACCGGTGCTTGGGTGCCGTGATGCTCGATCCGGCAGAGGCCCGAGGTGCTGTGGACGGGTGAGCGCCCGAGGGGAGCGGCACATCCCCTGCTTAGGGGATATGACCCATACCTACCATTGTTGCACACAAGCAGACATTGACAATCGTTCCGGCCAAAACCGGCCGAACGACAGCTGAGCGTTGAGCAGAGTAGCCGGAGCGATGATCAAGGCCCGTCCCGCCAACGCCCACCGGCGCACCCATTGGCCCTGTCCGGCGCTTATACTGTGAGGTTTGCGCCCGAGGGCGCGGCGCCATCGACGTACCGCATGATGAACCCTAATCTGGACCTGCTCCAGCCCTATCCGTTTGAGAAGCTCGCGGCCCTGAAGCAGGGGGTCGAGCCACCGGCCGACCGACCGGCCATCGTCCTGTCCATCGGCGAGCCGCAGGATGCGACGCCGGCCTTGATCCGCGAGGCGCTGATGGCCCATCTGCACGGCCTCGCGTCCTATCCGACCACCCGCGGCATGGCGCCCCTGCGCGGGCAGATCGCCGCCTGGCTGACGCGGCGCTTCGGGCTGCCGGCAGCGGCCTTGGACCCGGAGCGGCACATCCTGCCGGTCAACGGCACGCGGGAGGCGCTGTTCGCGTTCGCCCAGGCGGTGATCGACCCGGCGGACTCGCCGCTGGTGCTGATGCCGAACCCGTTCTACCAGATCTACGAGGGCGCGGCCCTGCTCGCCGGCGCCGAGCCCGGCTTCCTGCCGTGCACGCCGGAGACCGGGTTGATCCCGGATTTCTCGGCGGTGGATGACGCGACCTGGCGGCGCTGCCGGCTGCTGTATCTGTGCTCGCCGGGCAACCCCACCGGCGCGGTGGTGGACCTGGCGACGCTGCGCGAGCTGGTGGCGCTGGCCATCGAGCACGACTTTGTCATCGCCGGCGACGAATGCTACTCGGAGATCTACCCCGACGAGTTGAATCCGCCGCCGGGGCTGCTGCAGGCGGCGGCGAGTCTCGGACGGGAGGATTTCCGCAACTGCGTCGTCTTTCACAGCCTGTCGAAGCGCTCCAATGCCCCGGGGCTTCGCTCCGGCTTTGTCGCCGGCGATGCCCGTATCATCGAACGCTTCTTGGCCTATCGCACCTACCACGGCTGCGCCATGCCCTTGCAGCACCAGCACGCGAGCCTGGCCGCCTGGGGTGACGAGGCGCATGTGATCGAGAATCGATGCCGCTACCGCCAACGTTTCGAGGCCGTGCTGCGGGTGCTTGCGCCGGTGCTCGACGTGGGTCGGCCCGATGCCGGCTTCTATCTGTGGCTGCGGGTGCCGGGGGACGATGCGGCCTTCGCCCGCGAACTCTACGCGCGGGCCAACGTGACCGTGCTGCCGGGGTCCTTTCTCTCGCGCGGCGGTGACGACGGGGGGCTACCGGGGCAGGGCTTCGTGCGCATTGCCCTGGTGCAGCCGCTGGATGAGTGTGTCGAGGCCGCGCAGCATATCCGCGACTTGGCCGATGCCCTTCAGCGTCGGCGATGAGCGCGCCGCCGCTGAAGCAGATCGTCGAGGGTGCGCTGTTGGCCGCCGGCGGCCCGCTGACGCTGGACCGCATCCTGGCGCTGTTCGGCGACGAGGAGCGCCCGCTGCGCGGCGATGTGCAGGCGGCGATCGCGGCCCTGATGCAGGACTACGCGGGGCGCGGGATGGAGCTGATCGAGGTGGCCGGCGGCTGGCGCATTCAGGTGCGCCAGGCCTGTGCCCCCTGGGTCTCCCGGCTCTGGGAAGAGCGCCCGGCGCGCTACTCCCGGGCGCTGCTGGAGACCCTGGCGCTGATCGCCTACCGCCAGCCCATCACCCGCGGCGAGATCGAGGAGATCCGCGGCGTGGCCGTCAGCAGCAACATCGTCAAGACGCTGGTGGAGCGCGAATGGGTGCGGGTGGTCGGTCATCGCGAGGTCCCGGGGCGACCGGCGCTGTTGGCGACCACGCGGCGGTTCCTGGACTACTTCGGGCTGCGCGCCCTCGACGAGCTGCCGCCGCTGGCCGAGATCCGCGATCCGGCCTTTGCCGGTGCCCTGGGCCTGCCCGAAGATGCGCAGGCCCTCGCCGACGACAACGGGCTGCAGGTCGTGGTGACTGCAGCGGCGAATGACGGGCCGGCGGATGTCGATGACGGGCCGCCCGACGCAATCGATTCGGCGCCGTCCGCCGAACCTGGAGGTGATGAGCATGCGAAGATTTAGATCCGAGGCCGATCACGGCGACAGCGAGCCCGTGCGTCTGCAAAAGTCCCTGGCGGAGGCCGGGCTCGGCTCGCGTCGGGAGATCGAGGGCTGGATTCGCGACGGGCGGGTGCGGGTCAACGGCCGGCTCGCCCAGCTTGGCGATCGGGTCGGCGCCAGCGATCGCGTCAGCGTCGATGGCCAGCCGATCAAGCGCCGCAGCAGCGCCCGCGCGCGCCGCCAGGTGCTGGTCTATCACAAGCCCGAGGGGGAGGTGGTCAGCCGCAGCGACCCCGAGGGGCGCCCGACCATCTTTCGCCACTTGCCGGGTATCCGCGACGGGCGCTGGATCAGCGTCGGTCGGCTCGACCTGAACACCGCGGGGCTGCTGTTGGTCACCAACGACGGCGAGCTGGCCAATCGTCTGATGCATCCCTCCCGCGGCATCGAGCGCGAGTATGCGGTGCGCATCCACGGCGAGGTGAGCGCGGATCAGCTCCAGCGTCTGGTGCGCGGCGTGGCGCTCGACGACGGGCCCGCGCGCTTCGAGGAGATCGTCCAGTCCGGCGGTCGCGGCACCAATCAATGGTTCCATGTGCTGCTCCGGGAAGGCCGCAACCGCGAGGTGCGCCGGCTTTGGGAGGCCGTGGGCTGCGAGGTCAGCCGGCTCAAGCGGGTGCGTTTCGGCAATGTGATCCTCGGTGCGCGACCGCTGCCGCGCCAGTGGCGCGAGTTGGACGACACCGAGTTGGTGGAGCTGTGTGCCCTGGCCGGCCTGGCGGCCCCGGCGCGGCAGCCCGGCGGTTCCGGCCGGAAGCGTCCGGGCGCGGCCCCGGGGGCGAGCGATCGGCGACGGCCCGCGGGCGGGGCACCGCGGCGACGCCACTCTTGACCGCACTGCCCCGACGGCATCTCGGTGCTACACTTGGCCGCCCGTCGGCCAAGCCCTCGGCCTCCTCAACTTGCCCCGCTTAAGCAATGCCCCACCTGTACATCGCCGGCGCCCACCGCTCCTCCGGCAAGACCACGCTCAGCATCGGCCTGACGCGCTCGCTGCAGCGCGCGGGCCTGCGCGTCCAGCCGTTCAAGAAGGGGCCCGACTACATCGACCCGCTCTGGCTGAGCCAGTCCACCGGACGGCCCTGCTTCAATCTCGACTACCACACCATGTCCCGCGATGAGATCCGCCAGGCCTTCGCGAGCCACTGCGCGCAGGCCGACATCGGCTTTATCGAGGGCAATGTGGGATTGTTCGACAGCGTCGACCTGCGCGGGAGCAACAGCAACGCCGAGCTGGCCAAGCTGCTGGGCGCCCCGGTGGTGCTGGTGGTGGACGTGCAGGGGATGACCCGCGGCGTCGCCCCGCTGCTGCTCGGCTATCGGGCCTTCGACCCGGACCTCCACCTGGCCGGCGTGATCCTGAACAAGGTCGGCGGGTCGCGCCACGAGGCCAATCTGCGCAACGTCGTGGAGCACTACACCGACCTCCCGGTCCTGGGCTGCGTGCCCAAGACCCCCGAGATCAGCATCGCCGAGCGCCACCTGGGCCTGATCCCCAGCAACGAGGCCCTGGCCGTGGAAACGACCATCGACCGCATCGCCGCGGTGGTCGCCGCATCGGTGGACGTCGAGCGTGTGGGCGAGCTGGCGCAGGCGGCCTCGCTGCCGGACTGGGACCAGCCGGACGACGCCGATGGGGCGGACTTTGTGGCGGGCTCGCCGGTGCGCATCGGCATCGCCCGGGACGACGCCTTCGGCTTCTACTACCCGGACGATCTGCTCGCGCTCCAGCGCGCCGGCGCCGAGCTGGTGCCGTTCAGTCCGGTCTGGGACCCGATGCTGCCGGAGGTCGATGCCCTGTTCATCGGCGGCGGCTTCCCGGAATATCGGATGCAGGAGCTGGAGCAGAATGCGTTCATGCGCGCGTCCATCGCCGACTTCATCATCGGCGGCGGGCCGGCCTACGCCGAATGCGGCGGGCTCATGTACCTGAGCGAACGCCTGCATTGGGGCGGCAAGACCGCGCGCATGTGCGGCGTGCTCGACGCCGACGTGGCCATGCATGATCGCCCCCAAGGACGCGGCTATGTGCGCCTGGTCGAGACCCAGACCTTCCCCTGGCCGTCGCTGACGCCGTTCGAGCGCGAGATCTCGGCCCACGAGTTCCATCATTCCGCGATCATCGAGCCCCATCCCGACTGGGTCTACGGCTTCGAGGTGCAGCGCGGGGTCGGCATCGACGGTCGCCACGACGGCGTGGTGCAAGGTAATCTGCTCGCCAGCTACGCGCATCTGCGCGATGTCGGCGGGATCGACTGGACGCGCCGCTTCGTGGCGCATATCCAGGCCGTGTTGGCCGGAGAAGCCCCACGCTGAGGTCGCGGGCTCGACGCGCGGATGCCCCGAAAGCGGTGCGATCCGCGGCCGGCGGTTGGAAACTGCCATGACGACAACGATGTTTCGGGGCGAGCGCAGCACACCGGGGCGGACACCAACGCCCCCCGGCCCGACCGATCAACGACATTGAAGACAGCGACAGGATCAGCAGCATGTTCAGACTGACCACCGCGGCGGCCGAGCAGGTCGTCAAGGCCGCCGAGCAGGGCGGCACCCAAGGCATGAGTCTCCGGCTTGCCGCCGCCCGCGGCCAAGACGGCGCCTTCGACTACCGCATGGGCTTCGACGCACCGTCCGAGGACGACATCCGCTTCAAATCCGAAGGGGTCGACATCGTCATGGCGCCCGAGTCCGTGCCGCTGCTCGACGATACCGTGATGGACTTCGTGGCGCTCGACGACGGCCAGCATCAGTTCGTGTTCCTGAACCCCAAAGACCCGAACTACAAGCCCCCGACCGACGCCTGAGCGGGCCCCGCGGCCGCCGACCATCATGGAGCTCAGCAGCGAAGACAGCTTCCGCCTCAACGTCCTGTTGGCGAACCGCCCCCAGGCGATCCGCATCGACGAGTCGCGGATGATCGTCTACGGCCTGTCCGACAAGGGCGAGGCCAAGGTGACGCTCAACCCCGTCGGCCGACCGGAGACCTATCTGCGCGCGGTCAAGGAGCTGATCTCCGGCCACGTCCTGGGCTCGCCCGGCGGCTACCCGGTCTATCTGCGCCGCTGGACGCGCATGGGCCAGATGCGCGACGAGAGTCTGGAGCAGCTGCTGATGCTCGGTGAGCCCGAGGCCGTGGTCGCCGCGGTCGGCTCGCCGGGCCTGACCGACGAGTTGGCGCGGCGGGCCTGGTGGGCCATGGAGGACGCCGGCAATGCCCGGCGCATGCTGGAGAATCCGACCATCGCCGCCGGCGCCATGGGGCCGACGCTGGCCGCCTACCTGATCGACTATCTGCCCTTCGAGACCGAGGCCGAGGCGATCATGGCCTCGGTCCGGCTGGTGCTCCAGCCGGGGCTGATCGACGCCGAGCAGCGCCTGGAGCTGTGGCAGAAGTCCGGCCGCAAACAGGCCTATCTGGTGGGCTTCCTGCAGGCCCTGCCCGACGACCTGCCGCAGCAGGTCGCGGCCCGTGCCGATGCCGAGGCGGTCGCGGCGGCGCTGAGCAGCGCCGTCGCCGACGGCAACCCCTGTGCTCGGCTGCTGGTCCGTGTCGCCGGGGCGCCCGGCCAGACCTTCCTCAAGACCATGGCCGCCGTGCTGGCCAAGCCGCCGACCCAGGAGGTGGTCACCGCCGCCTTCGATGTCCTGCGCGACTACTTTGCCGACCTACGCCCCGATGGCGACCCGGACCTGGCCCTGCAGGCCCTGCAGGCCGACGCCGACGCCTACCTGGCCGCCGACGGTGCGGCGGTGCGCGACTGCTGTCGGCTGCTGCCGGGGGCGGCGGCGCAGATCAGCGCCATGCGGTTGCTCTCAGGCCCGGGCTACGGCCTGATCCGGTCCCTGCTGCCGGACCCGACCACCCTCGGCAGCCTGATGCGGCGCAAGCTCGCGCCGGTCAGCGACGTGCTCGCGGGGGGCATCCGGGTGCTGCAGTCCGCTGCCGATGCCTGACGCAGGGGCGGGCCTGCTGCCCCATGGCGGGCGCCTGCGGGCCGCCGCCGCGCGCTATCGCATCCCGGTCTCCGACTGGCTCGACCTGTCCACGGGTATCAACCCCCGCGGCTGGCCGGTGCCGCCGGGCCTGGGCGACTGGTGCCGTCTGCCGGAGGACGAAGACACGCTGACCGGCGCCGCCCTCGACTACTACGGCGCCGGCAGCGGGCACGACGCCGCCAGCCTGCTGCCGGTGGCGGGCTCCCAGGCGGCCATCGCCGCGCTGCCGCGGCTGCGCCCACCCTGCCGCGTGGGCGTGATCGCACCGGGCTATGCCGAGCACGCCAGGGCCTGGCAGGTCGCCGGCCATCGGGTGCGGCCGCTGGCCGGCGATGCGATCGATGCCGCGGTGGGCGACATCGACGTCCTGGTGCTGATCCACCCGAACAATCCCACCGGGGCGCGCTTCCGCCGGGACCGGCTGCAGGCCTGGCAGGCACGGCTGGCCGGGCAGGGCGGCTGGCTGGTGGTGGACGAGGCCTTCATGGACCCCACCCCGGAGCAGAGCCTGGCCGCGCTCGGCCCGCGACCGGGGCTGATCCTGCTGCGCTCCATCGGCAAGTTCTTCGGTCTGGCCGGGGCCCGGGTCGGCTTCGTGTTGGCCTGGCCCGCGCTGATCCGCGACCTGGCCGCCTGGCTCGGTCCCTGGTGCATCGCCAACCCGTCCCGGCAGGTGGCCGCGGCGGCCCTGACCGATCGGACCTGGCAGGCCGCCACCCGCCCCGGACTGATCGCCGCCGGCGAGCGCCTGGCGCAACTGATGCGCGACGCCGGCCTGCCCCCCGCCGGCGGCACGGCGCTGTTTCAATGGGCGCCCACGCCCCGGGCGGCCCGGCTGCATGAGCACCTGGCCCAGGCCGGCATCCTCACCCGCCGCTTCGATGACCCGTCGGCCCTGCGGCTCGGGCTGCCCGGCGACGAGGGCGCCTGGGCGCGCCTGGAGCAGGCCCTGTCCGGGCGTTGATGGTTGCCGTCAACGCCTTGCGCTAGGTCAATTGCCGCCCCTGCGTCGCCGCGGCCCGTCGCGGTCAGCGCCCGGCGCAAAACCCCCGCAACCGCGCCCCGTCCAGCGCCGTCTCCTCGCCGGAGGGTAGCGCCGCCGTCGGGTCGCGGACCCAGGCGGCGATATCGGCGCGCACCCGCTCGCCCTGCAGGTCCCGCGGCAGCATGTGCCAGCCGTCGCGATAGAGCGCCAGACGCAGCGACGGCTGCTCGGCCAGGTCCCGTCGCAGCCGGCAATAGGCCCGCTGGGGGATGATCTCGTCGCGCTCGCCGTAGAGCAGCAGCGTCGGTAGCTGCGGCAGCGATGGGGCCGCCGCGAGGGCCCCGTCCATCAGATTGGTCACGCCCCAGAGCGCGTCCACCCGGGTCGCCTTGATCACCAGCGGGTCCCGGCCCATGGCCCGCAGCATGGGCACATTGTCCGACGGCCAGCGCTCGATACCCTCGCCGGTGAGTTGCAGCCCCGGCCAGACCCGCGCCGTCCAGCCCAGCACCAGGCGCTGGTACCAGGGCATGGTCTCCCGTGCCCAGACCGCCGGGGCGATCAGCACCAGGCCGTCCGCCGGCAGCCCGCCGTCGGCGGCGGCGACCATGATCACCGCACCGCCCATGCTCTCGCCGGCAACGATCAGCCGCGCATCGCGATGGCGGGCGCGCAGGAGTTCGAGCAGGGTGCGCAGGTCCGCCGCCATGCGCGCGACGCCATGCCAGCGCCCCGACAACGGCGCGCTGCCGAAGCCGCGCTGATCGACGGCATAGACGGTGACGCCGTGGGCGGCCAGATCCTCGCCCAGGGCACTGAATGCCTGGCTGTAGTTGTTGAACCCGTGCAGCGCGAGCAGGACCGTCTCGCGCCCGCCGGCCCCGGCCCCGGCCCCGGGCGCGGGCGCGGGTCGCCAGGTCCGCAGCGGCAGTCGGACCCCATCGGCCATCACCGCCTGATCGCCGGTCAGGTAGGGCCCCAGTCGATCGCCGCCCACCCGCACCGGCGTCGGTGTTGCACAGCCGCCCAGGACCAACGCGAGTAGGCAGGGCACCACGAGCGTCCTGTTCCGTCTTGTCGGTGCGGATCGGTGAGGGCCCGGGGTCGGGCCGGCCGAGGCTCGGCGGCGTGCGTCGGCAGGGGTGGCCCAGTGTCGGGTTCGGTGAAGGATTGGCATCAAGGTTGTCCGCGGTGACGACGCCCGGGTGTCGGATTGCGCCGCAAACCGGCTATATTAGGAAACGGCGCCACGGTATCCACCGCGGCGACGAATACCAAGACGGGGTTTGTAGCAGCATGTCAACGTCGCAGCAGGTGGATTCGGCCGATCCGGCCGGCGGCGAGATGCTCGCCAAGTTGGCGCGCCATGTCCCCGGCTTCGTCTACAGCTTCCGACGTTACCCCGACGGGCACGCCTGCTTTCCCTTCGCCACCGCCGGCGTCGTGGATATCTACGGCGTCACCCCCGAGCAGCTCGCCGACACGGCGCAGCCGGCGTTTGATGTTGTGCACCCCGAGGACCTGGCGCGGCTCTCCGACGGCATCCGGCGCTCGGCCGAGACGCTGAGCCTGTGGTCCGACGAGTACCGGGTCATGCATCCCGTCAAGGGCATCATCTGGGTCCATGGCGAGTCATCGCCGGAGCGCCTGGCCGACGGCTCGGTGATCTGGTACGGCAACCTGCACGAGATCACCGACCAGCGGCTCAGTGCCGAGCGCAAGCGCCTGCAGGTGGAGCTGGCCGCCTTCAGCGGCGACGAACTCGCGCTGACCACCTTCGCCATCTCCGAGATCGAGCGCCTGACCGAGAGCAGCATCGGCTTCCTGCACTTCATCAACGCCGACCAGGAGACCATCGAGCTGGTGACCTGGTCCGCGCGCACCCGCGCCCATTGCGAGGTCGCCCACGCCACCCACTATCCGATCCGCGAGGCCGGCGTCTGGGCCGATGCCTTCCGCCGGCGCGCCCCGGTGGTGGTGGACGACTACCGGGGACCCTTCACCGGCGAGCGGCTGCCGCCGGGGCATGCGGAGCTCAGCCGCTTCATCTCGGTGCCGATCTTCGACGGTGCACGGATTGCCGTGCTGTTGGGCGTCGGCAACAAGCCGGTCAGCTATACCGAGCGCGACATCGAGACCGCACGGATCATCGGCGACTACGTCTGGCGCTCGGTCCGGCGCAGGCGTGCCGAGGCCGAGCTCCTGAAGATGGCCCACGAGGACCCGCTCACCGGGCTGCCGAACCGCACGCTGTTGCGCCGGCGTCTCGGCGAGCTGATCGAGCGGGCGCGCCGCCGCCGCGGGCTGATGGCCCTGCTGTTTCTGGACCTGGACCGCTTCAAGACCGTCAACGACACCTTGGGCCACAGCGTCGGCGATGCCCTGCTGAAACAGGCCGCCGAGGCGTTGGCGGGGATGCTCGGCCCGGGGCAGCAGATCGCCCGCGTCGGCGGCGACGAATTCGTCGTGCTCATGGAAGCGCCGCGCGACGTCGCCGCCGCCGAAGCCCTGGCCGGCCGGCTGCTGCGGGGTCTGACGCGGCCGTTCCATGTCCAGGGTCGCGAGCTGCATGTGGGCGCCACCATCGGCATCGCCGTCTATCCGGTGGACGGGATCGAGACCGAAGGCCTATTGGCCAACGCCGACGTGGCCATGTACCGGGGCAAGGCCGAGGGGCGCAACTGTTGGCGCAGCTTCACCGCCTCCATGACCGCCGGCGCCGTGGAGGCGCTGAAGTTGGAGAACGCCCTGCGCGGTGCCGTAGAGCGCGACGAGCTGAGCCTGGTCTACCAGCCGCAGCTGCGCCTGACCGACGGCACCATGCATGGCGTCGAGGCCCTGCTGCGCTGGCGCCACCCGGAGTTCGGCCAGGTCTCGCCGGCGCGGTTCATCCCGCTGGCCGAGGAGGTGGGCTTGATCAACCAGCTCGGCGCCTGGGTGCTGGAGCAGGCCTGCCGGCAGATCGGGGCCTGGGATGCGGACGGTCTGCTGGTGCCGCGGGTCGCCGTGAACCTGTCCATGCCGCAGCTCGAGCGCGTGGATCTGCTCGGCGAGGTGACCGACGTCATGCTGCGCACCGGCATCGAGGCGGACCGCCTGGAGCTGGAGGTCACCGAATCCATGCTCATGCGCCGCGCCGAGCAGGTGATCGACAACCTCAACGCCCTGCACCTGCTCGGCATCACCCTGGCCATCGACGACTTCGGCGCCGGCTTCTCGTCGGTGCGCTACCTCAAGCTCCTGCCCATCGACCGGCTCAAGATCGACAAGGGCTTCATCGACAACCTGACCCTAAACTCCAGCGACGACGCCATCGCCCGCGCCGTCATCGCCATGGGCAACAGCCTCGGGCTGCAGGTCCTCGCCGAAGGCGTCGAGACCGAAGACCAGGCCGCATTCCTGCGCCGGGAGGGCTGTCTCGAGGTCCAGGGCTGGCTCTACGCCAAGGCCATGACCCCGGCGGACCTGGCGGCCTGGATGGCGCAACCATGAGCGGCCCCATGGCGGACGACGCCGCGGGCCCGCTCTGGGAGCGCAGCCGCATCCTCATCGGCGACCACGGCATCCGCCGGCTGCGGGTTGCCCATGTGCTGCTCGCCGGGCTCGGCGGCGTCGGCGCCTATGCCGCCGAGGCCCTGGCCCGCGCCGGCGTCGGTCGGCTCAGCATCGCCGACCACGACCAGGTGGCCCCCTCCAACCTCAACCGCCAGCTCTGCGCCCTGCACAGCACCGTCGGTCAAGACAAGGCCTTTGTTATGGCCGCGCGCATCGCCGACATCAACCCCGACTGCCGGGTCACCGTCATCGACCGCTTTCTCGCCGCCGACGAACTGCCGGGCCTGATCACCGACGGCGGCTACCACCAGATCATCGACGCCATCGACAGCCTCAGCAGCAAGGTCGCCCTCATCGCCGCCGCCCTCGACGCCGGCCTGCCCATTGCCAGCAGCATGGGCGCCGGCGGCCGGCTCGACCCCACCCGCATCCAGGTCAGCGACCTGATGCAGTCCCAAGTCTGCCCCCTCGCCCGCGAGGTCCGCCGCCGCCTGCGCCGCCGTGGCTACGCCGAGGGCGTCCTCGCCGTCTGGTCCGACGAGCCCCCGCAACCGCCCCTGCCCCCCGAGCCCACCAGCCGCGGCCGCCCCCGCGCCGTCAACGGCACCATCAGCTACCTCCCGGCCCTGTTCGGCCTCACCCTCGCCGGCTGCGTCATCCAGCGCCTCCTCGACGCCTCCTGAGCGCGGGTCACGGGTCTCCATAGTCAAGGTTCAGAAACAAGTGGTGCAGACGCAACCCCCAAACGGTCAATCCAAAGGCTCAGCGAACGGGCGTCTGCACCGCTTGTTTCTGAACCGATCCATAGCGTTGCATCGATGCGAACGAAAGTCCCGATACCGTTCGCCTAGTCGGGATCCTGCACATCCAAGGCCCAGCGGACGTGCTCCTGCACCATCGGGTCCGGGTGGTCCTGGCGGGCGCTGAGCGCGGCGCGGACCTGGGTTGAGGCGTGGCCGTTGCCGAGGGCCACGGCCAGATTGCGCAGCCAGCGCCGGTGGCCGATGCGGCGCAGGGCGGTGCCTTCGGTGCGGCTGAGGAAGGTCGGCTCGTCCCAGCCGAACAGCGCGATCAGGGTCGCCGTGTCCAGGCCGTGGCGGGGGGCGAAGTCCGGCTCTCGGGTCAGCCTGGCGAAGCGGTTCCAGGGGCAGACCAGTTGGCAGTCGTCGCAGCCGTAGATGCGGTTGCCGATCAGCGGCCGCAGCGCCACCGGGATCGACCCCGGCAGCTCGATGGTCAGGTATGAGATGCACAGCCGGGCGTCGAGCTGGTAGGGGGCGACGATGGCGCGGGTGGGGCAGACGTCGATACAGGCTTGGCAGCGTCCGCAGTGGTCGGCGACGGGCGCATCCGCCGGCAACGGCAGGTCGCAGTAGATCTCGCCGAGGAAGAACCAGGAGCCGGCCCGGGGATTGATCAGATTGGTGTGCTTGCCCATCCAACCCAGGCCGGCCTTCACCGCCAGCGGCTTCTCCAGCACCGGGGCGGAGTCGACAAAGACCCGGTGGCCGAACGGGCCGATCTCGGCGGCGATGCCCTCGGCGAGGCGTTGCAGCCGCCGCCGCATGACCTTGTGATAGTCCCGCCCCAGACTGTAGCGCGAGATCAGGGCCCGCTCCGGGTCGGCCAGGGCCGCCACCACCGCCTCGCGCGGCTCCGGCAGATAGTCCATCCGCACCGAGATCACACTCAGCGTGCCCGGCACCAGCAACCCCGGGCGGCTGCGCTTGGTGCCGTGGCGGGCCATCCAGTCCATGTCGCCGTGCATGCCCGCGTCCAGCCATTGCAGCAGCTGCGCCTCCGGCCCGCTGAGGTCGCAGTCGGCGATGCCGACCTGCTGGAAGCCCAGCGCCAGGCCCCGGGCCTTGATCCGTTCGGCGAGGGTCTGCGGGTCGGGGGACATGGGTGCGCCGGCCGTCGAGCTAGCCGGCATCGCGCAGATGGCCGCGCATCCGCGTCGTCTGCCGGCTGATCAGGACCATCCACGCATCCAGACGCACGATCCTGCCGCCGAGGGTGATCGGCAGATGGTCGTCGGCGTTCTCGGTCTCGATTGCATGGATCATTGGGGCGTGCGTGGGTGCGTTGGTCGCGCTGCCGACATCCCATGTGTCTCAGTTGCTATTGAATCGTTACCCGGTCGCTGCGCCGATCCGCCGCCGCGATCCGGAATGCCCGCAAGCCTAGCATGGGGCGCGGCCTCTCAGCCGGTCCGTCGCCCAATGGGCTGGATGCCGCGTCGGCGCGGATGCGCCGCAGCGCGGCGAAGACGGCGTTGACACGCGGAGCCTGGTAACGAGCACAGCCCTAGAGCAGGTTCTTTGTGCCGCTTCCGGCTGCGCCGGGTTGGGGCGGATAAGCGAACCGCATCCACCGCTCCCGCTTGCGGCCAAGCACCTCGGCCTCGGCGGCGGCGAGTTCCGGCAGGCGGCGGCGGTAGCCGTGGAGGTCGATCAGGCGGCGGGCGCGGGTCAGGGCCTCGGGGTCGGCGAACAGGCGGGTGCGGGTCAGCGCGAGGTCGGCCAGCTGCAGGGCCATGCCGCCGCGCTCGGCGATGCGCTCGGCCTCGCGCAGGTCGGCGTCGGCGCCGACGGGGTCGCCTGGGGCGTGGCGGATGCCGGCGCGGGTGAGGAGGCCGCGGGGGAGCTCGTCGTCTCGGCCTGAGGCGCGCAGGCGGTCGAGGGCGCGCTCCGCCCGGTCTTGGGCCTCGGGGCCGGGCGGGCGGCCCTGGAGGCGGTCGCTGTAGAGGGCGCAGCGGGCGAGGGTGAGGTGGTCGAGGGCGAAATCGAGCAGTGACGCGATAGACCTCGGCGCGGGCCCCGCCAGGCCGCCGTGAGCGACGGCCTAGTACAGGGGCTGGAGCCCGCGCAGCCCGCCCGGGCGCTGGGGGGTGTCGGTCTTGAGCCGTTCGTAGAGCCGTCGGTGGCCCTCGTGCCAGGCGTCGGGGGCCTGCGCGCGCAGCATCGCGCCCAGGTGCTCGCGGATCAGCGGGTGGGCGTCGCGGCTGCCGTCGGTGGCGGGCGGGTCGATCAGGCGTAGCTGGTGCAGGCGGCTTAGCGCGATGCGCCATTGAGCATCTCCAATGGGCTCGGTTTGGGAGGGCCGGCTTCCAGCCGGCGCTTCGCCGGCGGGGGGGCTTGGGGTGGCTGGTGGATCGCCAGAGCTGTTGGGCAAATCGAATGGCTGGAGCGGTGATGGGCGTCTTGGCCGGCGAGACGCCGGCCATCCCAGTTGCCGGCGAGACGCCGGCGCTCCCAGTCGCCGGCGGGACGCCGGCGCTCCCAGTCCCGGCGGGACGCCGGCGCTCCCAGGGGCCGGCGGGACGCCGGCGCTCCCAGGTGCCGGCGGGACGCCGGCGGTCCCAGGTGCCGGCGGGACGCCGGCGCTCCAACGGGCCTCGGTCAGCCCCGGGATCGGCGGCGGGGCGCGCAGGGCGTCGAGTAGCGCGGCTGTGGCGGGGCGGTCGAACAGGCCGAACAGGCGCAGCACCGCGAGTTCGCGCGGGGCGTCCTTGGCGAGCCCGGGGTGATCACCGTCGCAGCGCGCAGCCGCTACCACCCCCGCGTCAGCAACGGCGCCAAGAACCGCCCGGTATGGGACTCGGCGCAGCCGGCGATCTGCTCCGGTGTGCCGCAGGCAATGACCTGCCCGCCCTTGTCGCCGCCCTCCGGCCCTAGGTCGATGATCCAGTCGGCGGTCTTGATGACATCCAGGTTGTGCTCGATGACGACGACGGTGTTGCCCTGGTCGCGGAAGCGGTGCAGGACGGCGAGCAGGTGCTTGACGTCGTGAAAGTGCAGGCCGGTGGTGGGCTCGTCGAGGATGTAGAGGGTGCGGCCGGTGCCGCGCTTGGAGAGTTCGCGGCTGAGCTTGATGCGCTGGGCCTCGCCGCCGGAGAGCGTAGTGGCGCTCTGGCCGAGGTGGACATAGCCCAGGCCCACGTCCACCAGGGTCTGGAGCTTGCGGCGCAGGACCGGGACCGGGGCGAAGAATTCGCGGGCGTCGTCGACGGTCAGGTCCAGCACCTGGTCGATGGTCTTGCCCTTGTAGCGGATCTCCAGCGTCTCGCGGTTGTAGCGCCGGCCCTGGCAGGCGTCGCATTGCACATAGACGTCCGGGAGAAAATGCATCTCCACCCGGATCAGCCCGTCGCCCTTGCAGGCCTCGCAGCGCCCGCCCTTGACGTTGAAGCTGAAGCGGCCGGGGCCGTAGCCGCGCGAACGCGCCTCGGGGACGTTGGCGAACAGCTCGCGGATGGGGTTGAACAGCCCGGTGTAGGTGGCCGGGTTGGAGCGCGGGGTGCGGCCGATGGGGCTCTGGTCGATGTCGACCACCTTGTCGAAGTGCTCCAGGCCGTCCATGGCGCGGTGCGGGGCAGGGCGCATGGACGCCCCATTGAGCCGATTGGCCGCGAGCGGGTGCAGGGTGTCGTTGATCAGCGTCGACTTGCCGGAGCCGGAGACGCCGGTGACCACGCAGAAGGCGCCGACGGGGATGGCCACATCGATGTCGCGCAGGTTGTTGCCGGTGGCGCCCCGGATGTGCAGGCTGCGCTGGCCGGGGTCGGCGCGGCGCGCGTCCGGAATCGGGATGTGCGCCGCGCCCGAGAGGTACTGCCCGGTCAGCGACGCGGGCTCGGCGGCGATCTGCTCGGCGTTGCCGGCGGCGACGATGACACCGCCGTGGGCACCGGCGCCGGGCCCCAGGTCAACCACATGGTCGGCGGTGCGGATGGCCTCTTCGTCGTGCTCGACGACGATGACGGTGTTGCCCAGGTCCCGCAGCCGGGTCAGGGTGCCGAGCAGCCGGGCGTTGTCGCGCTGGTGCAGGCCGATGGAGGGCTCGTCGAGGATGTACATGACGCCCACCAGACCGGCGCCGATCTGGCTGGCCAGGCGAATGCGCTGGGCCTCGCCGCCGGAGAGGGTCTCGGCGCTGCGCGTCAGGGTCAGGTAGTCCAGGCCGACGTCCACCAGAAAACGCAGTCGCGCCGCGATCTCATGGATGATCTTGGCGCCGATCTCGGCGCGGTTGCCGGTCAGCGCAAGCGTGTCGGCAAACCAGCGCAGGGACTCGCCCACCGGCAGGGCCGAGACGGCGGCCAGGTCGCGCCCGCCCACCAGCACATGGCGGGCGGCCTGGTTCAGCCGGGTGCCGCCGCAGTCGGGGCAGGGCTGGTTGGACAGGTAACGGGCCAGCTCCTCGCGCACCGCGGTGCTGTCGGTCTCGCGGTAGCGGGCCTGGAGCATGGGCAGGATGCCCTCGAAGGTGCGCTGCTTGCCGCTGCCGCGCTCATGGGGCAGGCGCAGCTTGAGCTTCTCGCTACCGCTGCCGTACAGCACCAGCGATCGGGCCGCGTCCGGCAACTCCCGCCAAGGCCGCTCCAGATCGAAGTCGGCGTGCTCCGCCAGGGCCTCCAGCATGCGAAACGCGTAGCGGTTGCGCCGGTCCCAGCCGCGAATGGCGCCGTCGGCCAGGCTCGCCTCGGGCTGGGCGACGACCTTGGCCGGGTCGAAGTAGGGCTCGATGCCGAGGCCGTCGCAGCTCGGGCAGGCGCCGGCGGGGTTGTTGAACGAGAACAGCCTGGGCTCCAGCTCGACGATGCTCCAGCCGCAGACCGGGCAGGCGTAGCGCGACGAGAAGGTCAGCGGGGTGCGCGCGGGGTCGTCGATCCAGGCCACGCGCACGTTGCCGCTGCTCAAGCCCAGGGCGGTCTCGATGGACTCGGCCAGGCGCAGCTGGAGGTCCGGTCGCACCCGAAACCGGTCCACCACCACCTCGATGTCGTGCTTCTTGTGCAGGTCGAGTACCGGCGGGTCGTCCAGCTCGTAGACATCGCCGTCGATGCGCGCGCGGATGAAGCCCTGGGCGTTCAGCTCGGCGAGCAGGTGCTGGTATTCACCCTTGCGCTTGTCCACCACCGGGGCCAGCAGCATCAGCCGTTCACCCTCGGGCAGGGCGAGGACCTGATCGACCATCTGGGTCACGGTCTGCGCCTCCAGCGGCTCGCCGTGCTCGGGGCAGTGGGGCGTGCCGACGCGGGCATAGAGCAGGCGCAGATAATCATGCACCTCGGTGATGGTGCCGACGGTGGAGCGGGGGTTGTGGGAGGTGGTCTTCTGCTCGATGGCGATGGCCGGCGACAGCCCGGCGATCTCGTCCACGTCGGGCTTGTCCATCATCGACAGGAACTGCCGGGCATAGGCCGACAACGACTCCACATAGCGGCGCTGGCCCTCGGCATAGATGGTGTCGAAGGCCAGCGACGACTTGCCGGAGCCGGACAGGCCGGTGAGCACGATCAGCCGGTTGCGCGGCAGGTCGAGGTCGATGTTCTTGAGATTGTGGGTGCGGGCGCCGCGGATGCGGATCTGATCCATAGGGTGGGGTAGTCGGTGGTGGGGTAGGGCCGGTGGCTCATGGGCCGGGGTGTCGCCACCGGATCGTCGTTGATCCAGGGAGGTTTCAGACCGCCGACGTTAGGCAAGGGCGTCCGCTAAAGTCAAGGCAGCGCGGCGTTGAGGCTACGGATTGGTCGATGGCGGACCCAGGTGGAGATGGCGCCCGCCGTCGCCGTGCGCAACGCCGGGCAAACGGCGACAATGCGCGCCTGACACCTCGGCGGCGAGCCCCGCCGGGTCCTGCCGATACGCCATCCTCCACCGACTGTCCGTTCAAACCCGATGCCTGACACCGCCCCGACCATCGACCTGACGCTCCCCCCGCTCGCCGACCACGGCCCCCGCCGCGCCCGCGCCCTAATGATCCAGGGCACCGCCTCCGACGTCGGCAAGAGCATGGTCGTCGCCGGCCTGTGCCGGGCCTATGCCCGGCGCGGGCTGGTCGTTCGGCCGTTCAAGGCCCAGAACATGAGCAACAACGCCGCCGTCACCGCCGACAGCGATGCCCCGGTGGACGCCGACGGCGAGCAGCCCCGCGGCGAGATCGGCCGTGCCCAGGCCCTGCAGGCCCGCGCCTGCGGTGTGGCCCCGTCGATCCACATGAACCCGGTCCTGCTCAAGCCGCAGACCAATGTCGGCTCCCAGGTGGTGCTGCGCGGGCGCTCGCTGGGCAACTGCCCGGCGCGGGTCTATCACGAGATGCGCCAGGGCCTGATGCCGGCCATCCTCGACAGCTTCGAGCGCATCTGCGCCGAGTCCGACCTGGTGCTGGTGGAGGGGGCCGGCAGCGGTGCCGAGATCTATCTGCGCCAGTGCGACATCACCAACATGTACTTCGCCGAGCGCGCCGACGTGCCGGTGGTCATGCTCGGCGACCTGGACAAGGGCGGCACCATGTCGCACCTGGTCGGCACCTGGCTGCTGCTCGACCAGGCCGACCGTGACCGGGTGGTCGGCTATCTGGTCAACAAGTTCCGCGGCGACTTCTCCCTGTTCGAGCCGGCCTGCGAGACCATCACCGACCATACCGGCTGGCCCTTCCTCGGCGTGCTGCGCTGGTTCGAGGGCGCATCCAGGCTGCCGGCCGAGGACTCGCTGGCCCTGGAGCGCCCGGCGGACCAGGCCTGGACGGGGGAGGGCACGCTGAACATCGCCGTGCCGCGCCTGTCGCGCGTCGCCAACTTCGACGATCTCGACCCGCTGGCCGCCGAACCCTCGGTCAATCTGCGCTGGCTGCACACCGGCCAGGCCCTGCCGGCGGACACCGACGTGGTGATCCTGCCCGGCTCCAAGGCCACCCGCGCCGATCTCGACGTGCTGCGCCGCGAGGGCTGGGACATCGACATCCTCGCCCACGTGCGCCGCGGCGGGCGCGTGGTCGGCCTGTGCGCCGGCTATCAGATGCTCGGCCGCGTCGTGCGCGACCCCGAGGGCATCGAAGGCCCCGCCGGCGAGACGCCGGGCCTGGGCCTGCTCGACATCGACACCGAGATCGGCGGCCACAAGCGCCTGATCGAGCTGACCGGCACCGATGCCGTCAGCGGCTGCCCGGTGCAGGGCTACGAGATGCACATGGGCCGCACCACCGGCCCCGGCCTGGAGCGCCCCTGGCTGACCCTTGGCGACGGCCAAGACGGCACCCGCCCCGAGGGCGCGATGAGCCCCGACGGCCGCGTCATGGGCGGCTACCTGCACGGCATCTTCACCGGCGACGCCTTCCGCGCCCACTGGCTCAAACAGGTCGGCGCCCGGGCCGCGGCGCTGGACTTCGAGGCCCGCATCGAGCAGGCGCTGGACGACCTGGCCGACCATTGCGAGGCGAACCTGGACCTGGATGCGCTGCTGGCGCTCGCGCGGTGACGGCGCATCGGCGATGCCGCATCGCAAGGTCCGCTCGGCGCGGTATGATTGCGCCATGACCTTCACCAGCGAGCCCCAGCGATGAGCGTCGCCCTGAACCTCTACGAGCAGCTCAACCAAGCGACCGACGAGTCGACCCGCTTTCAGGCCATCGCCGATGCCTTCGACGCCATGGAGCAGCGCTACATCGCCCGCGAGCATGCGGCGACCAAGGCCGATCTGCGCGAGACCGAGCTGCGGCTGCAGAAGGAGATCGAGCTGCTGCGCGCGAATACCGCGACCGAGCTGGCGCGCATCCGCGGCGATATCCAGTCCGCCGAGCTGAATCTGCGCCGTGAGATCGAGACGCTGAGGGGCGATCTGAGCAAGGAGATGGAGACGCTGAGGGGCGAGCTGGGCAGGGATATGGAGACGCTGAGGGGCGAGCTGGGCAGGGATATGGAGACGCTCAAGGGCGAGCTGAGCAGGGATATCGAGACGGTGCGGATGCTGCTGACCAAGGACATCGAGCAGGTGCGCTTGGAGACCCGTTCCGTCGAGGCGCGGCTGCTGAGCGCCATGCACCGCCAGACCATCTGGATCATCAGCGCCGTCGGTGCCGTTGTCGGGCTGGTCCGGGTGCTCGACTACCTGTTCAAGTAGCGCACATCAGCATCGCCGTGGGCTCACACAGCGTCGGAGCTCGCTGACATTCGTCGGACAGGGCCTCCGCGCCGATGGGGTCGTCCTCAAAGGTCTCGCGCCAACGATCCATGGTTCCCGGCCTGCTTGCGCCTGTGGGTCGCGACCGCCGCGGTGGCCGAGGCGCTGTTGCTGTACATCTCCATGTTGTCCATCTCGGCGTCGGTGACCGGGGTCAGGGCCCGGTCCATGTAGTGCTTTGCGTTCGGGTCGCGCTTGAGCCGTGCGCGCAGGATGGCCAACGGGAGCAACAGCCGGACGGCCTCGAACAGCACGCGCAGGCCACGCATGGCGTACTTGGGGTGGAACAGCAGCGGATGCTCGATGGCCATGCCGGGGCGGCGATCGCGGCGGATGCGCCGGCGCAGCAGGCCGCCCTCCAGGGGCTGGATGCCTTCAACGGCACCGAACAGATAGACGATGATGCACGAGCCCATGACCTTGCCGGTGCTGAGGCCGGTGGCGCGGGCGCGGCGCATCAGGGTCTTGATGTGCTCCACGGAATAGAAGCGCCGCCAGGCCTCGCGGTAGATGCCGTGCCATTGCTCGGCGCTCATCTGCGGGTGATGGGTGGTGACGTGGTTGAGCTCGTAGTTGTTCAGATCCGGGTCCATGTACTCGCCGCGCGCGTGCATGGCCTGGTGGTCCGCGGAGCCCGGCAGCGGGGTCAGGCAGTAGAACTGGATGCGGTCCAGCGGCAGCTCGCGCTTGATGATCTCGATGTCGCGGCGGATGCTCTCCGGGGTGTCGGCGGGGAAGCCGAGGATGTAGCCGCTGTCGATGAACACCTTATGGGCGCGCCAGGCCAGCAGCATCTTGCGAAACTCGGTGATCTTGTTCTGCCGCTTGTTGGCGGCGGCCAGGTTGTCCGGGTTGATGTTCTCCAGACCCATGAAGATGCGCTTGGTGCCGGCGCGGGCGGCCTTGTCGATGAAGCGCGGGATGCGGTGGCATTGGGTGTCGACCTGAAGGGTCAGATGCACGCCAAGCCCCTCGCGCTGCTTCAATGCGATCAGGCGGTCGAAGATCGCCTCCCAGTTCTTGTTGCGGGCAAAGTTGTCGTCGGTGACGAAGAAACGCTTGATGCCTTGGGCGGCGTTGTCGCGGACGATGCGCTCGATGTCGTCGGGGCTGCGGAAGCGGGACTTGCGCCCGTGCACATTGATGATGGTGCAGAAGCTGCAGACGAACGGGCAACCGCGACCGGCGTCGAAGCTGCTCAGGGTGCCGACGGTGCGCTCGACGTACTCCCGCGGCATGAACGGG
Organism: uncultured Gammaproteobacteria bacterium; assembly: GCA_942491465.1. Lineage (GTDB taxonomy): Bacteria > Pseudomonadota > Gammaproteobacteria > Chromatiales > Chromatiaceae > CALOBA01. The sequence continues at coordinate 32,386 of CALOBA010000080.1, read as the reverse complement.
GGTGCGACGCCGTCGATGCTCGGCAGGTCGTCGAGATAGTTGTACAGCGGCTTGAGCCGCCCGGCCTTGGCGTCGAGCAGAAACTCGTCGAAACGCCCCTCGGTCTCGCCGGCGTAGAGGGAGATGCCCAGGTCCATGGCCTGCTGCACCTCGGGGCTGATCTGCGGCAGCATCGCCAGCGTGCCGCTGACGTGGAAGCCGCCCATGCCGACCTGGATGCCGCGCGCGCGCAGCCCCCGGGCGATGTCCATGGCCCGCGGGAACTGGTTCGACTGCACGCCGACCAGACAGACGATGCCGGCGCCCCCGTCGCGCTCGATCTGCCGCGCCAGCTTGTCGCTGCGGATGCGTGTATTGCTCTCGTCGATCGCGCTGATGCGAAGTTCGACGTCGTCCCCCAGCACGCGCCGCGCGGCGGCATCTCGGGCCATGCCGTAGAGCGCTGCCAGGGTGTTCGACGGGATGCCCGAGCGCCACCACTGGATGACATAGCCGTCGTCGTCGTAGTGCGATGGCTTGAGCAGGATCAGACGGAAGATGGACATGGCGGTTGGGCGCATCGGGCCGGTTTGGGGTGGCATGCCGAGATCATGTCCCCGGTGTGCCGGGAGATGCAACCGTTTCGGCGGCGGGCGCTCTCGGCGTCGCCGCCGTCGGCTATTGGCGATGCTCTCGTCGGGCCCCGCGCGCTACACTTGGCGAACGCCGGCCATGCTGCGTCTTGGCCTGACATCAATAGCGCCGTTGGGGTTATGGTACCCATGCCCAACACCCGGTGCGGACATCATTGGAGTTTGCCATGAACCCGGAGAAGGTCGTCTTCGGCTTCTTCATCCTGCTGGCGCTGACGCTGAACTTCGGCTTCTTCGTCGGTGAAATCGACAATCCGGCGCACCATCATGCCTGGGAACTGGCGGCGGTGGTGGTGGCCAATCTGATCGCCACCGTGCTCAAGCTCGGCGACCGCACGCAGATGGGCGCGGTGCTGTTGGCGACCAGCCTGGTGGCGGATCTGCAGCTGATCGCCGGCGTGGTCCTCTGGACCATGGCCGTGCACGTCTCGCAGTCCGGTCTGACCCCGGGCATCATGGCCAGCATCGTCAGCCTCTCCGGCGGTGCGATGATCGCCAACGTGGTGTCGGTGGTCCTGCTGGTCATCGAGACGGTGATGCTGCGGCGCTGACCCGCAACCACGCAGGGCAGGCCCATGGACAACATCGTCTTTCTCATCTTCCGGCGCATGCGCGCGCCGCTGCTGACGCTGATCGCATCCTACAGCGTCGCGATCCTCGGCATGGTCCTGATCCCCGGGGTGGATGCCGACGGCAAGCCCTGGCAAATGGATCTGTTCCATGCCTTCTATTTCGTCAGCTTCATGTCCACGACCATCGGTTTCGGCGAGATCCCCTACGCCTTCAACGATGCCCAGCGGCTGTGGGTGACCTTCTGCATCTACGCCACGGTCATCGTCTGGCTGTACTCCATCGGCTCGCTGATCGCGCTGCTGCAGGACCCGGCGCTGCGCCGGGCCATGGCCGAGCGGCGCTTTCGCCGCCGGGTCCTGCGCATCAACGAGCCGTTCTACCTGGTCTGCGGCTACGGCCAGACCGGCAGCGGGCTGGTGCGGGCGATGACCGATCGTGGCCAGCGCGCCGTGGTCGTGGATGCAAACACCGATCGCATCAACCTGCTGCGGCTGGATAACCTGCGCGAGTTCGTGCCGGCGATCTGCGCGGACGCCCGCCAGCCGCGCAACCTGCTGCTCGGCGGGTTGCGCGCCCGCCATTGTGCCGGGGTGCTGGCGCTGACCTCGTCGAACGAGGCGAATCTGAAGATCGCCATCTCCGCCAAGCTGATGCACGCGCGGGCAACGGTGGTGTGCCGTGCCGACTCCCACGACATCGAAAAGAACATGGCCTCGTTCGGCACGGACTACATCTACGATCCGTTCGACATCTTCGCCGCCCACCTGGCATCGGCCCTGCGCTCGCCGGGGCTGACGTTGCTGCAGGACTGGCTCAGCGGCCTGCACGGCGAGCCGGTGAAGGACCCGGTCCGCCCGCCGAGCGAGGGGCTCTGGGTGGTCTGCGGCTATGGCCGGTTCGGCAAGGCGCTGTCCCAGCACCTGAGCGATCAACAGGTCGAGGTGATCGTCATCGAGGCGCGGCCGGAGCACACCGGCGCGCCGCCGGGGCGCTGGGTGCAGGGTCGCGGCACCGAGGCCGAGACCTTGGTGCAGGCCGACATCGGCCGCGCCGTCGGCCTGGTGGCGGGCACCGACGACGATGCCAACAACCTGTCGATCGTCATGACCGCGCGGCAGCTGAATCGGGACCTGTTCTGCGTCGTGCGCGAGAACCACCTGGACAACGAGGAGCTGTTCAAGGCGGTGGCCGCCGACATCGTCATGCACCCCAGCTCCATCGTCGCCAACCGCATCCGCGTGCTGATCAGCACGCCGCTGCTCACCGAGTTCACGCATCTCGCCCGCTACGAGGACGACGGCTGGGCCTGCGCGCTGCTGTCGCGGATCATCGCCCTGGAGCATGAGCGCGTGCCCGAGGTCTGGGAGGTCTGCATCGACGGCGAGGACGCCTATGCCCTGGAGCGGTTGCGCCATCAGGGTGCCGACGCCACCGTCGGCGACCTGCTGGCCGATCCCCGCGACCGTGGCCGCCGGCTCGCCGCCATTGCCCTGATGCGCCGGCGCGAGAACAGTCGCAAACTGCTGCCGGGCGATGGCGAGCACCTGCGAAGCGGCGACCGGCTGCTGTTCTGCGGCCGTCCCGCGGCGCGCTCGTCCATGCGTTGGACGCTGCAGAACAGCCATGCCCTGAGCTATGTCCTCTACGGCAGCAGTCCCCCGCGGGGGCTGGTCTGGCGCTGGCTGCTGCGGCACCTGGGGCGCGCGCAGGGCTCGGCAGAACCCGTCACTACCCCTTCACCCAAAACAGACGAGGAGACCCCATGAGCATACTGATGACTCGCCTGGAGCGGGAGCACGCCGGGCTCGGTCCGGTGCTCGACCTGCTCGAGGCCCTGCTCAACCGCTTCAACCGCGGCGACGAGCCGGACTACGAGCTGATGTGCGAGCTGCTGGAGTACATCATCGACTATGCCGATCAGGTCCACCATCCCGCCGAAGAGTTGGTGTTCGATCGCATTGTCGAGGTCGGCGGTCAGGACTATCCCGTGCTGGTGCGGCTGCGCCAGCAGCATCAGGGGTTGGATCAGCTCAACCGGCGGTTCCGCGAATCGCTGGAGGGCATCATCCACGAGGAGGTCCAGCGCCGTGACGAGGTGGAGCAGCAGGGCCGCGAACTCCTCGGCGCCCATCGCGGCCACATGCGCCAAGAGGACCAGGAGGCCTTCCCGCTTGCGCGGGCGGTCCTCGGCGACGCCGATTGGGCCGCGTTGGATGCGCAGGCGCCCACCGTCGATGCCCCGGCGTTTGTCAGTGACCCGGCCCGTTTCCAGGCCATCCTGGCGGAGTTGCGCGACGATCGTCGTCCAGTTTGAATAAGGGCTGTCCAGCCAATACCTTGTGGACTCAGCGATACGGCCGGTCCGTGTCCAACGCCCGCAGCGACGGCAAGCCCGAGGAACACAACATGGCGAAAGACTATCTCGTGATCGGCGGCAGCGCCGGCATCGGCGCGGCCGTGACCCGGCAGCTCTCGGATCGGGGCAACGCGGTGGTGCAGCTCAGCCGCCACCCGGAGCAGGCGGTGGATACGCCCGGCGTGCGCAGCCTGGCCTGGGATGCCACCGCCGACGACCTGCCCATCGCCGGTCTGCCGGAGCGGCTCGACGGGCTGGTCTACTGCCCGGGCAGTATTCGGCTCAAGCCCTTTGCCCGCCTGCGTGCCGACGAGCTTCGCGACGATCTGGAGCTGAATTTGATCGGCGCGGTGCGTGCTATTCAGGCCGCGCTGCCGGCACTGCAGCGCGCCTCGCAGGCGTCGGTGGTGCTGTTCAGCACCGTGGCTGCCCAGACCGGCATGCCGTTTCATGCCTCGGTGGCGGCGGCGAAGGGTGCCGTGGAGGGGCTGACCCGCGCACTGGCCGCCGAGCTGGCGCCGTCGATTCGGGTCAATGCGATCGCGCCGACGCTGACCGACACCCGACTCGCGGCGCGGCTGCTCGGCAGTGCCGAGAAGCGAAAGGCCGCCGCCGAGCGCCACCCGTTGAAGCGCATCAACGACCCCGACGAGATCGCCCGGACGGCGCTGTGGCTGCTCGATGACGCGCCATCGGTGACCGGACAGGTGATCGCCGTCGATGGCGGCCTCGGCAACCTGCGCCTGCTCTAGGAGCTTGTCCGACTTAGGACCGCTAAGTCGTTCAGGCTCCTGGCCTGGCCTGGCCTGCCGGGCGGGTCAGGTGTCGCCGTCCGCCTTGACGTCCCGCAGGTCCTCGACCCAGAGCACCGTGGCACCCACCACCGACGCCGGCATGGCGATGAAGTTCGCAATCGGGATCATCGTCAGGCCCGCGGCGGCGCTGCCGAAGCCCAGGCTGAGCATCCGTCGTCGGCGTAGCCGGGCGCGCATCTCGGCAAACAGCAGGCCGTGGTTGCCCATCGGGAAGTCGCTGTACTGCACCGCCAGCATCCAGGCCGTGAACAGGAACCAGATCAGCGGGCCGACAACGGGGACGACGAAGGCCAAGACCAGGAACGGCAGCATCCACAGCGCCGCGTAGACCAGCTTGCGCATCTCGTCGAGTAGGGTCGTCGGCAACTGGCGCAGCATGCGCTTGAAGTCCACCTCGTCCGCCACGGGCTGACCGGTGATCAGCTGCTCGGCCTTCTCGGCCAGCACGCCGTTGAACGGAGAGGCGATCAGGTTGGCCAGCAGCGAGAAGCCGTAGAAGACGATGATCAGCAGCGCCAGCACGAACACCGGCCAGAGCAGCCAGTCGATCCACTGCAGCCAGTCCGGGACGGCCGCCTCCAAGCGCGCCATCAGATCGCCGAAGCGGCTGGCGGCGTACCAGATGGCCGCCGTGAAGACGACGATGTTGATCAATACCGGCACGATGACGAACGGGCGCAGCGCGGGCTCAGTCAGTAGGGAGATGCCGCGCAGCATGCAGCGTGCGCCGCGAATGGGATTCGATGCCATATCCTGATGGGCCTCATGGCTGGAAAGGGGTGCCGCCGATTATAGCGGGGAGTTATCCTAAGCACGCGCCCTCGGCGCGCGACGATCAACCCAGACGGAGGTAACGCATGACCACTGCGCAACAGCAGATAGCGGCCCTCGCCGCCCAGCCCGACCAAGCGATCGACCTCGCGACCGGGGCGCTGGCGATCAGTCGCCTGTTCCAGCCCGAGCTGTCGCCGACGGCCTACCTTCAGCGGCTCGATGACCTGGCTGCGGATGCCGCGTGCCGCATCCCCGACGACGAGGATCTACTCGGCAAGGTCTCGGCCCTGAACGCGTTTCTGTTCGGCGAGCTTGGCTTCACCGGCAATCAGGAAGACTTCTACGACCCGCGCAACAGCTTCGTCGATCAGGTCATCGAGCGTCGCCTCGGCATCCCGATCTCACTGGCCCTGATCTACGTCGAGGTGGCGGGGCGGCTCGGTCTGCCGGCCTTCGGTGTCGGCTTCCCGGCCCATTTCCTGGTGCGCATCGGGCGCGGGGCGACGGCGCTGATGCTCGATGTCTACGCCGGCGGGGTCTCGCTGGCCGAGGACGAGCTCGACCGTCGCCTCGCCGAGGTGTTCGGCGACGGCGTGTTCACCATCCGCAGCAACCCGTCGCTGCTGCGCCCGGCGACCAAGCGCGAGATCCTGCTGCGGATGCTGCGCAACCTTGTCGGCGTCTATCGCCAGCACGGCGATCAGGCCAACCTGCTGGAGGCGCTGAGCGCCGCGCTGACGCTGGAGCCGGATCTGGTCGACGAACGGCGCGAGCGCGGCCTGCTGTATCGCGAGCTGGGCTACGCACCGGCGGCCCTGGACGACCTGGGACGCTTCGTCGAGCTGTCCGACGACGCCAAGCAGATCGTCGAGGTTCAGGCCGTGCTGAGCGAGCTGCGGGCGCGACCCATGCGGCTGCACTGATGGGCGCGTTGTCGCGTCGCGGGTGCCCTGGTGCCCCACCGCCTTCCCGACAGCGCGGCCGGCGCCTACTCAACCGACGGTGCTTTGAGGGCTTGCGGGCGGGTTTATCGGCGTCGAGGCGGGTTGCCGGGCTGCTGCTCTTGCTCGCCTGCCTTGCGCCCTTCGGGGGTGGGGCGGCGGCCGACGCGGCGCGCTTCTTCGTCGTCGGCGATGCGCCCTACTCGGACAATGAATTCGCCAGGCTCGGCGCCCTGCTCGACGCCGCGAGCGCGGCGCCTTTCCTGATCCACGTCGGCGACATCAAGGGCGGCGGTCAGACCTGCACCGATGCCCGCATGAGCGCCGTCGCCGAGCTGTTCAAACGCCAGCCCCGGCCGGTCCTCTACACCCCGGGCGACAACGAGTGGACCGACTGTCACCGGCGCAGGGCCGGCGCCATGGACCCGCTCGAACGCCTCGATGCCCTGCGCCGCACCTTCTTTGCCGACCCGGCCGTGCTGCACAACGCCGGACTCGATCCGCGGGTGCCCGACCCCGCCTATCCCGAAGACCTCTGGCTGCGCATCGACGATCTGGCGCTGGCCATGGTCCACGTCGTCGGCAGCAACAACAACGCCGACGCCCGGGCACCGGCGGCCGTCGCCGAGCTCAACGCGCGCACCGCCGCCAACCGCGCCTTGCTCGAACAGGTCGTCGCCGCGGCCAACAGCGACGCCGCCGCCGGTCTGGTGATCGCCTTCCACGCCAATCCGATGTTCCTGCAAGAGCCGCCCGCCAAGGGTTTTGCGCCGATCCTCAAGGACCTCGAGTGGGTGCTCGCAAACTACCCGGGCCCAGTGCTGGTCATCCACGGCGACACTCACGGCTACCGTTTCGACCAGCCCTGGCTCCAACGACCGGGCGGTGAGCGGCTCTGGCGGCTGGAGGTCCCCGGCTCGCCGAGGGTGGGCGGGGTCCAGGTGGGCTTCGATGCCGCCGCCGAGACGCCGTTCAGCGTGGCGTTGGCTGCACCGCCGTAGCCGGCCGCTCGGCCGGGCTCAAAGCGCCGCCTCGGCCTCCTTGTCGCGCTCGATCATGGCATAGGCCGAGTGGTTGTGGATGGACTCGAAGTTCTCGGACTCCACCACGTAGGCGGCGACGCGCTCGTCGGCATTGAGCCGGCCGGCGATGTCGCGCACGGTGTCCTCGACGAACTTGGGGTTGTCGTAGGCGCGCTCGGTGACGTACTTCTCGTCCGGGCGCTTGAGCAGACCGTAGAGCTCGCAGGAGGCCTCGGCCTCCACCAGATCGATGACCTCCTCGATCCACAAAAAGCCGTGGGTGCGGACCTCGACGGTGACGTGGGAGCGCTGGTTGTGGGCGCCGTAGTCGGCGATCTTCTTCGAGCAGGGGCAGAGGCTGGTGACCGGCACCACCACGCGTACCGACAGCTCCGGGCGGCCGTCGCGGATCTCGCCGATGAGCGTGACGTCGTAGTCGAGCAGGCTGGGGACGCCGGTGACCGGGGCCTTTTTGTTGACGAAGAACGGGAAGTTCATCTCGATGTGGCCGGCCTCGGACTCCAGGCGCTCGGCCATCTCGGTGAGCATCTCCTTGAAGGTGGCGACGCCGATCTCGTGCTCATGGCCGTTCAGGATCTCGACGAAGCGGGACATGTGCGTCCCTTTGAAGTTGTGCGGTAGGAAGACATACATGCTGAACGTCGCCACCGTATGCTGCTCGGCGCCGTTGCGGTCCTTGATGCGCACCGGGTGGCGGATCGACTTGATGCCGACCTTGTCGATGGCGATGTGGCGGGTGTCGGCGCTGGACTGGACGTCCGCAATGTCGCAGCGCTCGTCGGTTGGGGTGGTTTGGGGCAGTGCGGATGGCACGAATGGGGTTCCTCGTCGATGCGCGGTCGGGGGCGTAGGCGGCGCGGCCTCTCTGGCCGGCCGCAGGCGCGCGCCTGTGCCGCAGTGGGGGGCTCGGCTGCTGCGGAGTCCCGGCAATCCTGCATTATCCGGGAACGGGGAGGAATGGGTAAACCCGTACTGCGTGGCGGATTATTGCCCGCGGGTTCGTTGTGGACATCCCCGGCGACTATTTCCTATCGCGCCCCCGGCGCATTCGCTGTTTTTGGACCTCGCACGCCGCATCGCGGAATCACCGCGTTGTGAGGCCGTGCTAGACCGAAGCGGACCTGGACTCAGGTCTTTCCGGCACTCGAGCTGGAGGGGCCGGGTCGTGCCGAGATCCGCGCCCTGGTGCGGCTACAACTGGCTCGGTGGGGCCGTCTACAACCCCTTTGATCTCTTGCGGCTGTTCAAGAAACGCCTATTCCGGCCCTGGTGGTTCGAGACCGGCACGCCGGCCTTTCTGGTCGACGTGCTGACCAAGCGTGGGTACTTCACGCCGGCTCTGGCTGTTCGAATTCAAGGTGGTCGATCGGCCGTAAAGGCCCGCGGACCGCTCAGCGATCGCGGCTGACGATGTAGCGGGCGATCCCGCGCAGCGGGTCGGCGCCGTCGCCGAAGCCTTCCAGGCTCTGCAGGGCGTCGGCGACCAGGTTGTCGGCGGCCTCGTGGGCGGGGCCCAGGCCCATCAGCGACGGGTAGGTGGCCTTGTTGTGGTCAATGTCGGCGCCGCTCTGCTTGCCGATGGTCTCGGTGTCGCCCTCCACATCGAGCAGATCGTCCTGGATCTGGAAGGCGAGGCCGATGCACTTGGCGTAGTGGTCGAGCGCCCGGGCCTGGTCCGGGTCGGGATCAGCGACCGCCAGCGGGGCCATATTGACGCTGGCGCGGATCAGGGCGCCGGTCTTGTGGATGTGGATATTCTCCAGCATGGTCACGTCCAGCTCCTTGCCCTCGGACTCGATGTCCAGCATCTGGCCGCGGACCATGCCGCGGCAGCCGGCGGCGCGGGCCAGGTTGGCGATCAGGCGCGTGCGCGCCGCGGCGTCGCCGGGGAAGTGCGCATCGTCGGCCAGGATCTGAAAGGCCAGGGTCTGCAGCGCATCGCCGGCGAGGATGGCGGTGGCGTCGTCGAAGGCCTTGTGGCAGGTGGGGCGGCCGCGGCGCAGGTCGTCGTCGTCCATGGCCGGCAGGTCGTCGTGGACCAGGGAGTAGGCGTGGATCAGCTCCACCGCGCAGGCGCCGGTGTCCACCAGCTCCAGCGGGGCGCCGATGGCGCGGGCGCTGGCGTAGGCGAGGGTGGGGCGCACGCGCTTGCCGCCGCCGAGGGCGGCGTAGCGCATGGCCTCGTGCAGCCGTGCCGGGGAGGCGTTTGCCGCCGGGAGCAGTCGCTCCAGATGGGTCTCGGCGCGGGCGCGGCAGTCGGTCAGGAAGGTTTCTAGGGTGTCGGTCACGGTAGGCTTAGAACGGTAGGTCGGTCTGCTCTGGCGTCTTGGTCGAGCTTGGTTCGGGGCCGGTCCCGGCGGTCAGCACCTGGACCTTCTGCTCCGCGCGATCGAGCGCCTGCTGGCAGGCGCGGGTCAGGCCGATGCCGCGCTCGAATAGGTTCAGCGATTCATCGAGCGCGATGTCGCCGTTCTCCAGGCGCTCCACCAGCGTCTCCAGCTCCTGCATGGCCGCCTCGAAGCCGGCGGCATCGTCGACGGTGGAGGGATGGCTCGGGGCCTGGTCGGGCGGCGTCGCCGACTTGCGTCTGGTGGGCTTGGCGGCTTTAACAGTCATCAGTATCTGATTTGAACCTGCGGAGCCAGCTACGGTAACGTACGCGGTTTTTCCGGTCAATGCGCGCCGCCAGGACCGCCAGCGACCCCACGGAGCAGCACCCCCGTCGATGAATGCAAGTTACGATGCCTCCGCCATTGAGGTCCTCAGCGGCCTCGACCCCGTGCGCAAGCGCCCGGGCATGTACACGGATACCAGCCGACCGAACCACTTGGCGCAGGAGGTCATCGACAACAGCGTCGACGAGGCCCTGGCAGGTCATGCCGGGCGTATCGACGTCATCCTGTTTGCCGACGGCTCCCTGGAGGTGACCGACGACGGTCGCGGGATGCCGGTGGACGTGCATCCACAACAGGGGCTGCCGGGGGTCGAGGTGATCCTGACCAAGCTGCACGCGGGCGGCAAGTTCTCGGCCGGGAATTATCGCTTTGCCGGTGGTCTGCACGGTGTCGGCGTCTCGGTGGTCAATGCCCTGTCCAGCCGGCTGGAGGTCTGGGTCCGGCGCGCCGGCAAGGAATACCAGATGTCGTTCGCCGGCGGCGACAAGTGCGCGGAGCTGACGCCGGTCGGCACCGTCGGCCGCCAGAATACCGGCACCCGGCTGCGCTTTTGGCCGGACCCGGGCTATTTCGACAGCCCGCGCTTCGCCCTGCGCCCGCTGCTCCACCTGCTGCGTGCGAAGGCGGTGCTCTGTCCGGGCTTGAAGGTGACGCTGCGCGACGAGGCGAGCGCCACCGAGCATGAATGGTGTTATCAGGAGGGGCTTCAGGATTACCTGTCCCAGGCCCTGCAAGGGGTGCCGACGCTGCCCGATGCGCCCTTCGTCGGCAACCTCGAGTCGACCAACGAGGCCGCCTCCTGGGCCGTGGTCTGGCTGCCGGAGGCCGGCGAGCTGGTCACCGAGAGCTATGTCAACCTGATCCCCACCGTGCAGGGCGGCACCCATGTCAACGGCTTTCGCACCGGCCTGACCGAGGCCGTGCGCGAGTTCTGCGATCTGCGCAACCTGCTGCCCCGCGGCGTCAAGCTGGCGCCGGAGGACGTCTGGGCGCGGGCCGCATGGATCCTGTCGGTCAAGCTGGCTGATCCGCAGTTCTCCGGCCAGACCAAGGAGCGGCTGTCGTCGCGCGAATGCGCGGCCTTCGTCTCCGGTGTGGTCAAGGACGCCTTCAGCCTGTGGCTGAACGAGCACGTCGGCGATGCCGAGCGCATCGCCGAACTGGCCATCGGCGCCGCCCAGGCCCGGCTGCGCGCCGGCCGCAAGGTCACCCGCAAGAAGATCACCCAGGGGCCGGCCCTACCCGGCAAACTGGCCGACTGCACCAGCACCGACCCCGAGCGCAGCGAGCTGTTCCTGGTGGAGGGCGACTCCGCCGGCGGCTCCGCCAAGCAGGCCCGCGACCGCGAGTTCCAGGCCATCATGCCCCTGCGCGGCAAGATCCTGAACACCTGGGAGGTGGACCCGGCCGAGGTGCTGGGCTCCCAGGAGGTCCACGACATCGCCGTCGCCATCGGCGTGGACCCGGGCAGCGACGACCTGTCGCGACTGCGCTTCGGCAAGGTCTGCATCCTTGCCGATGCCGACTCCGACGGCGCCCATATCGCGACCCTGCTCTGCGCCCTGTTCCTGCGCCATTTCGCGCGGCTGGTGGCCGAGGGGCACGTCTATGTGGCCATGCCGCCGCTGTACCGCATCGACGTCGGCAAGCAGGTCTTCTACGCCCTCGACGACGCCGAGCGCCAAGGCGTGCTCGACCGCATCAGCGCCGAACGGCTCAAGGGCAAGGTCGGCGTGCAGCGCTTCAAGGGCCTGGGCGAGATGAATCCGCAGCAGCTGCGCGAGACCACCATCCATCCGGATACGCGCCGACTGGTGCAGCTAACGGTGGACGATGCCGCCGCCAGCGCACGGCTGATGGACATGCTGCTGGCAAAGAAGCGCTCCGCCGACCGGCGCGCCTGGCTGCAGGAGAAGGGGGACCTGGCGGAGGTTTGAGGTGGCCCGGAGATGCCTCCAGCAGGTTGTGCCGTGCCGCCCTCCCGCCAGCGAAATCTGCGCGAACGCATCATGCCTCGCGGTTGTTTGGGAGCCATCCGATGACCGGGCATCGCCGCCGAGGTGCTGGCCAGTCGCGGGCGGCGTCGGCCATACTGCGCCCAAGCCCTCGGAGATCCATCATGAGCCAGCTGCGCTTCCCCTACGGCATCGCCGACTTCCGCGCCATCCATGAGGACGGCGCCGTCTACATCGACCGCACCGACCGCATCGCGACCATAGAGTCCATCGGCCGCCAGCTCCTGCTGCTGCGCCCCCGCCGCTTCGGCAAGTCGCTGTGGCTCTCCACGCTGGAGAACTACTACGCGATCGACCGGGCGGATCAGTTCGATGCCCTGTTCGGGCATCTGAAGATCGGCCGCGCGCCGACGCCCGGGCGCAACGACTACTTCGTGATGACCTGGAACTTCTCCGAGATCGAGCCCACCGAGGACCTGGACGCGATCCGCGCCGCCGTGCATCAACACATCAACGGCTGCATCGAGGCCTTCATCGTTCGCTTTCAGGACCGGCTTGCCCACCGCATTGCGGTTCATCCGACCAACGCAATCCGCTCGTTCCAGTCGGTGCTCGCCGCCGTGTCGCAGAGCCCGCACCGTCTCTACCTATTCATCGACGAATACGACAACTTCGCCAACGAGGTGCTGGCCAGCCGCGACCGGGGCGAAGACCGCTACCACGCCCTGGTGGGCGGGGAGGGCGTGATCAAGACCGTGTTCAAGGCGATCAAGTCCGCCGCCGAGGGGCGCGGGCTCGACCGCGTGTTCATCACCGGCGTCTCGCCGGTGGTCATGGCCGACATCACCAGCGGCTACAACGTGGTCAAGGACATCTCGCTGACGCCGGCGCTTTCGGATCTATGCGGCTTTCACGAATCGGAGATCGTGCCGATCCTGCATCAGCTCGTCGCCGACTGCGCCCAGCCCGCCGAGCGCATCGACGAGGCCCTGGGAATGATGCGCACCTACTACAACGGCTACAACTTCTCGCTCGGCGACGCCGGCGGGCAGGTCTACAACCCGACGCTGGCCCTGTACTTCTTCGAGCACTTCGCCGAGGCGTGCAGCTACCCGGAGGACATGCTCGACAACAACCTGGCCATGGACCGCAACCGCATCGACTTCATCGCCCGGCTGCCCCACGGCGAGGCCGTGGTCGCGGCGGCCCTCGATCCGGCCGAGCCCCTGACCGTCGAGCGCCTGGAGCGGCGCTTCGGCGTCGAGCAGATGCTGCGCGCCGAGCAGACCGAGGGCTTCCTCGCCGCGCTGCTGTACTTCTTCGGCGTGCTCACCTATGGCGGGCGCGGCATCCTGCGCCGCCTGCAGCTGGTCATCCCCAACCTGGTGGTGCGCAAGCTCTACGTGGAGCGCATCCAGGAGTCGCTGTTCCCCGGCTTCGACCTCGACCGCGCGCGCCGCGCCGCCTGCACCCGCCTCTACGCCGAGGGCGACATCGGCCCGACCTGCCGCTTCATCGAGCAGCGCTTCCTGCCGGTGTTCGACAACCGCGACCTGCGCTGGTCCAACGAGCTGGTGGTCAAGACCGCCTTCCTCACCGTGCTGTTCGACGATCTGGGCTACATCATGGACTCCGAGACGGCCATCGGCCGCGGCTACTGCGACCTGTCCATGATCGTGCGCCCGGATGCCCGCCGCTACGGCTTCCTCGACCAGGTCATCGAATTCAAGCACCTCAAGCTCGCCGACCTGCCGGGCATCGATGCCCAGGCCCTGGCCGAGATGTCGCCCCAGGCCCTGGCCGCGCACCCCAAGGTCGCCGCCCTGCGCGCCGAGGCCGAGGCCCAGCTGGCGGCCTATCGCCAAACGCTGGAGGGCATCTACGGCGAGCGGCTGAACCTGCGCACCCATGCCGTGGTCTGCATCGGGCTGCTGCGGCTGGTTTGCTGATCGGGAGCTTGCCCCATCGCGGCGATCCGCCGCCGACCGATAGTCGGGCATCGACGCCGAGGCGCTGGCCAGCCGCGGGCGGCGTCGGCCATACTGCGCCGAGGCCCCGGAGATCCATCATGACCCAGCTGCGCTTCCCCTACGGCATCGCCGACTTCCGCGCCATCCATGAGGACGGCGCCGTCTACATCGACCGCACCGACCGCATCGCGACCATAGAGTCCATCGGTCGCCAGCTCCTGCTGCTGCGCCCGCGCCGCTTCGGCAAGTCGCTGTGGCTCTCCACACTGGAGAACTACTACGCGCTCGACCGGGCGGATCAGTTCGATGCCCTGTTCGGGCATCTGAAGATCGCGCAAGCGCCGACGCCGGGGCGCAACGACTACTTCGTGATGACCTGGAACTTCTCCGAGATCGATCCCACCGGGGATGCCGACGCGATCCGCGCCGCCGTGCATCGGCACATCAACGGCTGCATCGAGGCATTCATCGCCCGCTTTCAGGATCGGCTCACCCACCGCATCGAACTCGACCCGATCGATGGCCTGCGCTCGTTGCGCTCCGTGCTCGTCGCCGTCTCGCAGAGTCCGCATCGGTTCTATCTGCTGATCGACGAGTACGACAACTTCGCCAACGAGGTGTTGGTCAGTCGCGATCGGGGCGAAGACCGCTACCACGCCCTGGTGGGCGGCGAGGGCGTGATCAAGACCGTATTCAAGGCGGTCAAGGCCGCCGCCGAGGGCCGCGGGCTCGACCGCGTGTTCATCACCGGCGTCTCGCCGGTGGTCATGGCCGACATCACCAGCGGCTACAACGTCGTCAAAGACATCTCGCTGGAGCCGGAGCTGTCCGATCTCTGCGGCTTTCATGAGTCGGAGATCGTCCCGGTGCTGCAACAGATCGTGGCCGACTGCGACCTGCCCGCCGCGCAGGTCGACGAGGCGCTCGCGATGATGCGCACCTTCTACAACGGCTACAACTTCTCGCTGCGCGACGACGGCGGACAGGTCTACAACCCGACCTTGGCCCTCTACTTCTTCGAACACCTGGCCCGGCGCTGCGCGTATCCGCGCACCATGCTCGACAACAACCTGGCCATGGACCGCAACCGCATCGACTATATCGCCCGACTGCCCCACGGCGGCTCGCTGGTGCAGGCGGCGCTGAATGCGGACGCGCCCATCGTCATCGACGACCTGGAGTACAGCTTCGGTGTCGAGCGCATCCTCTACGACCCGCAGACCGAGGGTTTTCTGGCCTCGCTGCTGTACTTCTTCGGCGTGCTCACCTACGGCGGACGCGGCCTACTGCGCAGCCTGCAGTTGGTGATCCCCAACCTGGTGGTGCGCAAGCTCTACGTCGAGCGCATCCAAAAATCCCTGCTGCCCGGCTTCGACCTCGACCGCGAGCGCCGCGCCGCCTGCACCCGCCTCTACGCCGAGGGCGACATCGGCCCGGCCTGCCGCTTCATCGAGCAGCGCTTCCTGCCGGTGTTCGACAACCGCGACCTGCGCTGGTCCAACGAGCTGGTGGTCAAGACCGCCTTCCTCACCGTGCTGTTCGACGATCTGGGCTACATCATGGACTCCGAGACGGCCATCGGCCGCGGCTACTGCGACCTGTCCATGATCGTGCGCCCGGATGCGCGGCGCTACGGCTTCCTCGACCAGGTCATCGAATTCAAGCACCTCAAGCTCGCCGACCTGCCGGGCATCGATGCCCAGACCCTGGCCGAGATGTCGCCCCAGGCCCTGGCCGCGCACCCCAAGGTCGCCGCCCTGCGCGCCGAGGCCGAGGCCCAGCTAGCGGTCTATCGCCAAACGCTGGAGGGCATCTACGGCGAGCGGCTCGACCTGCGCACCCATGCCGTGGTCTGCATCGGGCTGCTGCGGCTGGTGTGCTGATCGGGAGCTTGCCCCATCGCGGCGATCCGCCGCCGACCGATAGCCGGGCATCGACGCCGAGGCGCTGGCCAGCCGCGGGCGGCGTCGGCCATACTGCGCCGAGGCCCCGGAGATCCATCATGACCCAGCTGCGCTTCCCCTACGGCATCGCCGACTTCCGCACCATCCATGAGGACGGCGCCGTCTACATCGACCGCACCGACCGCATCGCGACCATAGAGTCCATCGGCCGCCAACTCCTGCTGCTGCGCCCGCGCCGCTTCGGCAAGTCGTTGTGGCTCTCCACGCTGGAGAACTACTACGACCTGGCCCGTGCGGATGACTTCGAACGCCTGTTCGGGCACCTGAAGATCGGCCGCGCACCGACGCCCGCGCGCAACAGCTACTTTGTCATGCAGTGGAACTTCTCCTTGGTCGATGCCATGGGCGACGCCGAGGCGATCCGCGCTGCCCTGTATCGGCACATCAATGTCTGCATCGCCAGGGCCGTGGCCACCTATGGCGAGCGCCTCGCCGCGCCGGTGCAGATCGACCCGGACGACGCGCTGGTCTCGTTCCAGTCTCTGCTCGCCGCCGTCTCCGCCACCCCGCACCGGCTGTACCTATTCATCGACGAATACGACAACTTCGCCAACGAGGTGCTGGCCAGCCGCGACCGGGGCGAAGACCGCTACCACGCCCTGGTGGGCGGGGAGGGCGTGATCAAGACCGTGTTCAAGGCGATCAAGTCCGCCGCCGAGGGCCGCGGGCTCGACCGCGTGTTCATCACCGGCGTCTCGCCGGTGGTCATGGCCGACATCACCAGCGGCTACAACGTGGTCAAGGATATCTCGCTGACGCCGGCGCTTGCGGACCTCTGCGGCTTTCACGAATCGGAGATCGTGCCGATCCTGCGGCGGCTCGTCGCCGACTGCGCCCAGCCCGCCGAGCGCATCGACGAGGCCCTGGGAATGATGCGCACCTACTACAACGGCTACAACTTCTCGCTCGGCGACGCCGGCGGGCAGGTCTACAACCCGACGCTGGCCCTGTACTTCTTCGAGCACTTCGCCGAGGCGTGCAGCTACCCGGAGGACATGCTCGACAACAACCTGGCCATGGACCGCAACCGCATCGACTTCATCGCCCGGCTGCCCCACGGCGAGGCCGTGGTCGCGGCGGCCCTCGATCCGGCCGAGCCCCTGACCGTCGAGCGCCTGGAGCGGCGCTTCGGCGTCGAGCAGATGCTGCGCGCCGAGCAGACCGAGGGCTCCCTCGCCGCGCTGCTGTACTTCTTCGGCGTGCTCACCTACGGCGGGCGCGGCATCCTGCGCCGCCTGCAGCTGGTCATCCCCAACCTGGTGGTGCGCAAGCTCTACGTGGAGCGCATCCAGGAGTCGCTGTTCCCCGGCTTCGACCTCGACCGCGAGCGCCGCGCCGCCTGCACCCGCCTCTACGCCGACGGCGACATCGGTCCGGCCTGCCGCTTCATCGAGCAGCGCTTCCTGCCGGTGTTCGACAACCGCGACCTGCGCTGGTCCAACGAGCTGGTGGTCAAGACCGCCTTCCTCACCGTGCTGTTCGACGATCTGGGCTACATCATGGACTCCGAGACGGCCATCGGCCGCGGCTACTGCGACCTGTCCATGATCGTGCGCCCGGATGCCCGCCGCTACGGCTTCCTCGACCAGGTCATCGAATTCAAGCACCTCAAGCTCGCCGACCTGCCGGGCATCGATGCCCAGACCCTGGCCGAGATGTCGCCCCAGGCCCTGGCCGCGCACCCCAAGGTCGCCGCCCTGCGCGCCGAGGCCGAGGCCCAGCTGGCGGTCTATCGCCGCACGCTGGAGGG
Source organism: uncultured Gammaproteobacteria bacterium (assembly GCA_942491465.1). Lineage (GTDB taxonomy): Bacteria > Pseudomonadota > Gammaproteobacteria > Chromatiales > Chromatiaceae > CALOBA01. The sequence goes on along the minus strand of CALOBA010000080.1, from coordinate 14,938 downwards.
CATCTACGGCGAGCGGCTCGACCTGCGCACCCATGCCGTGGTCTGCATCGGGTTGCTGCGGCTGGTTTGGTGATCGGTCGCTCCCAGCGCCGCGGCCATCTGCTCGCTATGGCGCCCTAAGTCGGACAGGCTCCTAGCGGGGACATACCTGGCACCGCCCTTGGAATCACTGGTTTGGACAAAGCGGCAGTCGGGATCGCCGGGGGGCGGGCTGGTTGCGATCATATTGCGCGATCTTCGGCCCAAGGCTCGCCTTCGGCCAAAACCTCGGGGTGCCGATCTCCTTCAGACAGGAGGCATCCCAATACAGCCCCGCCCGCGCCAACGAGCGACCGGCAGCCGCCGCGCCCGCGACGGCATCGATGTCTGCCGCCTCGGGGTAGAGGTACAAGGTGGTCGGACCCTGCTCCGTGATGCGCTTGATCTCCGGGGTGTCCGCCGGTGTCCAGCTGGTGCAGCCGCTGCTGCGCCCGCCGGAGTAGTCCAGCCGCCGCCCCAGCGGCACGTAGCCCTGGTCATCCGCGTACGGGCTGCTCGGATCGCGCAGCCGACAGGCGTTTTGGATCAGCACGGCCGGATGCCCGCCGATCGCGCGCCGCTCTGCGTTCGCGGTCTCGCCTTCCCCGTCGAACGGGATGAAGGGGCGCACCAGCGCCTCCTTCCGCCCCCCCGAGACCCGGTAGTAGCCCTTGAACGAGGTCCGGGTCTCCCTGGTGATGTAGACGCCGCCGGCGGTCAGTCGCGAACTCAACGCATTGCTGAAATGCTTGGCGCACCGACGCCCGTTCCTGAAGCTGCCGATGCCGTCGAGCGAGCGGCCGCCGCCATGGCCCGACGAGACCGCGCGAAACGAGCGCTGGGCCTCGCAGATGATGTAGAACCGCCGCCCCGGCCCGCCATTGCCGGCGGTATGCGGACGCGTCGCATCCATGGCGAAGTAGCAGGGATTGCGAACGACCCCCGCCGCCTGTTTTCGTTGATAGAGCGCACGCGCCCGTTGCAGCACCGGTGCCGCGATCTGCCCCTCCCCGGTGCCCACATGGGCCTTGAGCCAGCCGGGGATGTCCGGCGATTGGTCCTCGGCCAGGGCCCGCGGCGGGGTCGTGCAGCCGACCAAGGCGATCGAGACAATGCAGACAACCAGGGTGTCCACGAACAAGAATTTTACTGACATCAAGCGCTCCTCTGGTCGAACCGTCTCGCGATGGAGGGAATCGGGGCATGTTTCGACCGCCACTATACCTGGGCCAGCCGCGTCGTTCGCCCGGCAAGAAGGACTGGCAGGTGATCGGCCGCATCGCGCTCGGCGCCACCCTAGCGCCTTGCAACCTAGTGCACCGCTGCGGAAGTCCCAAGACCGCCGGCATGCCCAATTGGCGCTGTGGGAGCGACTTGCAGTCGCGACTTCCGCGTCGCGGCGGTCGCGATTGCAAATCGCTCCCACAGCTGCGGGCGGTCTCGGAATTTTCGCGGCAAAGCACTAGCATGATCCAGGCCCGATTGCGCAACGGGCCGATTCTCGGGTTAGGCTATCGTCAACCCGACCTGCCCGACCTGCCCGACCTGCCCGACCTGCCCGACCTGCCCGACCTGCCTGCCCCACCCATGACCGACCGATCCCCCGCCCGCCCGACCCCGGCCATCGACCGGCTGCGGGCCCGCCACGCCCTGCCGCTGGGGGCCCTGGTCGGGCTGCTGCTCGCCGTCGGCCTCTGGCAGCTGCCGACCCTGCCGGCGGCGCTGCTGTTCGTCGCCGCCGGGGTCGCCGGGCTCGCGCTGGTCTGGCGCGCCGAGCCGGTGCTGGAGGACGTGCCCGCCCGGTCCGCGGCCCGGCGTCGGCGGCGCGGGCCGGTGCCGGAGGATTGGTGGGTGCCGATCCCGGCCGGGCGGTATCGGATGGGCAGCCCGGCGGGTGAGTCGGGGCGGTTCGACCGCGAGGGGCCGGTGCACGAGGTCGCCGTCTCGGCGTTCGAATGCCTGCGCTATCCGGTCACCAAGGGCATGCTCCGCCGGCTGGATCGGCGCCTGCTCGGGCGCTGGAGCCGGCTGCCGCTGGTCCGGGTTAGCTGGTGGGATGCGGTCCAGCTCTGCAACCGGCTCTCCATCGCCGACGGGCGCCGGCCCTGCTATCGGATCGACGAGGCGGGCCAACAGGTGGAATGGGACCGCGACGCCGACGGCTGGCGGCTGCTGACCGAGGCGGAATGGGAATATGCCTGTCGGGCCGGCACCAAGACCCGGTGGTCCTTCGGCGATGACGGGTCGCAGCTCGGCGCCTATGCGTGGTACGCCGAGAACTCGGGCGGCAAGCTGCATCGGGTCGGCACCCGTCGGCCAAATCCCCGGGGGCTCCATGACATGCATGGCCTGGTCTGGGAGTGGTGCTGGGACTGGTCCGGCGACTACGGCGTAGACCCGCAGACCGACCCGACCGGACCTGCCTCGGGTGTCTCCCGCGTGCTGCGGGGCGGCGCCTTCTTCGGCAGGGCCTGGGTCCTGCGCTCCGCGTACCGGTACTGGGACGGGCCCGAGGGCCGGTTCAGGGACATCGGGTTCCGCTGTGCGCGTGTCCCCGCCGCCAGCATTGATCGTTGATCCGTTGTCCGTTGTTCTTCATATCGACGACCGCGCGCAGCGCGGTCGCGCGCATTTTTTGTCATGACAATGACAATGACAATGACAAGCGTAACTTGTCACTTGTCACTTGTCACTTGGCAACCGGCTGATCGTCAATCGACGGCGCCGCACCCCGCTGCGCGCCCAAGCCAGCCGAACCTTCACCCGGGGTCCCGACCGCCGAGTGATCGAACGGCGCCAGCACGCCCCGATAGGCCGCCAGCCCCCGCGCCAGCCGCGCCGGGCCGAGCGCCTGGGCGTCGTGCAGCCGCGTGCGCAGTCGCCGCTTCATCTTGGGCCCCGGCAGCAGGCCGGCGCGGCTGATCCGAAACCCGAGGAAGCTCGCCGGTTGGCTGTTGGGCAGCACTGGGGCATCCGGGTGCTTGAGCCGCAGGCCGCGCTCGGCGGCGAGCCAGAGGCCGATGGCCTCGCGTGCCGCGGCCAGCTCCTCGCGGCGCTCGCCGAGCAGGACAAAATCGTCCATGTAGCGCAGGTAGGGGCCGATCTTGAGTTCGCGCTTGACGAAATGATCCAGCCCATCGAGATACAGGGCACCGCTCCAATGGCTCAGGAAGCCGCCGAGGGGGAGTCCGCGCCCGGGCGGCACCGGGCCGATCAGCGCGCGGGCCAATGGCGTCTGATAGACCGTGCGCCCGGCCGCCAGCAGGTCGCCGATCAGCGCCAGGGTGTCGGCATCGCGCAGCCGATGGTCGAACAGGGCCAACAAGCGCTCAATCTCGACGCTGGCGAAGTACTGGTGCACGTCCAGGGTGATCCGAAACGGCCAGCGACGCATCCAGCCCAGCAGCCGCAGCGCCGCCCGATGCGGCCCGCGTCCGTGCCCGACGGCATAGTGCTGGTCGATGAAGCCGCGCTCGTAGGTCGGCGCGATCTCGCTGAGCAGCGCCTGCTGCAGGACCCGGTCGCGGATCGCCGGGGCCGCGATGAGTCGGGTCTTCGGGTCGCGCACCAGGCGCAGCCGATACGGCGACGGGCGATAGCGGCCGTCGCGCAACTCGCGCGCGAGCCGAAACAGATGGCGGTCGGCGTTGAGGTCGAAGGCCGCGATGGCCGGCTGGCGGCGCTTGCCGCGGCGGCAATCGAGCCAGGCATGCCAGAGCGGCTTGATGCCGCTCAAGCGCCGGTAGGAGCCCTTGGGGACGCTGCGCATGCGGCTGACGGCTTACGTGGGGGTGGCCCGCCCGGACGGTCGCCGGGGGCTACTGGAACGGGCGGGCCGGGGATGTCGGGACCAAGGTCCCGGTCGGACCCTGCATGGCGCGGCCGTGGCGGCATGCTGGCGGCGGGGACACGCGCACAGCGGAACCCGATGTTCCTGTTCCGGTTCTCGGGCCTGTTCCTGTTCCGGTTCGCGGAGCGCAGGTTCCTGGCCCTGTTGTTGAAGGCGCCGCCCCGCAGCACGCGGGAGACACCCGAGGCAGGTTGGGGTCCGACAGCGACAGTCTAGTACAAGCTCCGCCGGAGCGCGCATGGTTCACTCTGCGGCGCGCAGCGCGCGCAGCCAGCCGCCCATCTGGCGGCCGATGTCGTCGGCCTGGCCGAGGGCGAACAGCAGCTGGTCTTCGTCGAGCTTGCCGCTGGCCTGGGCGAGGCGCAGCAGCGCGCGCAGGAGCGCCAGCTGCTCGTCGGCGAGGTCGATCTCGGGCAGCGGCTCGGGCAGGCGCAGCGCCAGCACCAGGTGGCCGTGCAGGGCCAGCGCGGCGTCGAGCAGGCGCCGGGTGAGCACTCCGGGGTCGGCGTCGAAGTGGTGCAGCAGCCAGGCGCAGAGGTCGAAGCTGGCGCTGTAGAGCGGTGCCGCGCCCCGCCTCACCGGCGCCGCTCCAGGCGGCGCAGCAGGCCGGCCAGGGCGGCCATCAGGTCTTGCTCGATGGCGTCGATCTGGGGCGCGGCGGCGTCGCCGGGGAGCAGCAGCAGGTGGAACAGGGCCAGGCTGGCGGCGTCGCGGGCGGCGCGGTAGGCGGCGGCCTTGTCGCTGCGCTCGAAGCGGTGGCAGCCGCGGGCCAGCTCCTGCATGACCTCGGCCAGGGCCCGGGTTGCCGGGTGCTCGGCGCCGTGGGTCTGCTCGCAGTGGCGGTACAGGGGCAGAGCGACCTGGAACGCCTTGATGTCGCGCACCGACCAGCGCCGCGGGCGCTCGCCGTCGAGCCCCAGCCCCTGCTCGACGGCGCTGCGCAGCTGGCGCTCCTGGCGCTCGACCGCCTGCTGCTGCCCCGGGCTCAGCTCCAGGCTGGCGGAGTCCAGGGTCCAGCGCCCGCCGATCTTCTCGGCCTGCAGCCGGCCGGTCTGGATCAGGTAGCGGACCTGGCGGGTGGTCTTGCCGAGGCGCTCGGCGGTCTCTTGCAGGCTCAGGCGCATGGGCGGGCAGCGGATTGGTTCAGGCGATGCGGCAAGGACTTGTCAAATCGTTGTTAATGCGTGACGAAATCTTCCATTTTGCTGTCTGCTTGTCAACAGGATGACAAAAAAAATTTTCGCGACCGCGCTGCGCGCGGTCGTCGCCTTCGAACAACAACAGTCAACGGATCAAGGGTCAATGCTGGCGGCGGGGACACGCGCACAGCGGAACCCGATGTCCCCGTCCCGGTTCTCGGGCCAGTACCTGAACCGGAACGCGGAGCGCAGGTCCCAGGCCCTGAAGAAGAAGGCGCCGCCCCGCAGCACGCGGGAGACACCCGAGGCAGGTCCCGTCGGATCGACCTGGACCTCGCCGCTGTCCTCGTAGGGGCCGTACCGGTCGGCGACCCATTCGTAGACGTTTCCGTACATGTCGGCGAGGCCCCAGGGGTTCGGCTGCTTCGTATCGACCTCATGCGCCTCGTCGCCTGAGTTTTCGCTGTACCAGGCATACTCGCCAAGCCGCGCTTCATCGTCGCCAAAGGACCAGCGGGTGGTGGTGCCGGCGCGGGCGGCGTATTCCCATTCGGCCTCGGTGGGCAGCCGGGCGCCTCCTGCCTCGCGACAGAAGGCCGCGGCCTCGTCCCAGCTCACACGGACCACCGGCAGCGCGTCTGCGCCCTCGTGGTCCGGGTAGACGGTTCGGTATTGGGCATTGGTGGTCTCGGTGCGGGCCAGCGCGAATGGGCTGACCCGGACCGGGTGCTGGGTCTCATCGTTATCCCGGTCGGGCTCGTCCTCCGGCGAGCCCATCAGGAATTCGCCGCCGCAGAGGTCGATGTAGTCGATGCCGTGGGCGCTGTCGGTCCATTGCATCGGGCGGCAGTCGGCGGTGCCGATGCCGGCCAGGTCCACCGCGGCGCGCTCGCCAAAGACGACGGGCAGCCCGGGCCAGCGTTCGGCGGCGCTCTGCCAGTCGTCGGCGGGCAACTCGGCGAGCTTGCGGGTCAGCGCACCCCAGTCCGCCACCTTCAGCCAGAGGCCGACGGCGTCGCCGAGCCGGTCGCGCAGCTGTGCGGGATTGGCCGGCGCACCGGCGGGGCTGAGCAGCAGCAGCTGGTCGTCCGGGTGCAGCTCGGGCGTGTGGCCGGCGAGCACCGGCCAGCGTTGGGGCCAGTCCGGGTCGATCAGCACCTGGTGGGCGCTGCCGCCGCGCAGCAGGGCGGCGGCCAGCTCGGCGACGCCGGGGCTGTCGGGGGCGGCGGCGAGCACGGCGAGGCGGCGGTAGGGGGCGGCGGCGAGCACGGCGAGGCGGCGATACGGGGCCTCGGCGCGCGGGGCGGTGCCGGCGCAGCGGTGCAGCTCGGCGCCGTCGGCGAGGCGGGCGATGCAGGGGCGGCGCTCCGCCTGCCAGGCGACGGTGACGCGGCGGCCGGCGCTGAGCTCGGGGGCGTCGGCGGCGGCGGTGTGAACGAGCTGGTCGCGGCTGAAGGCGGTGAGCTGCCAGCGCCCGGCGGCGTCGCGGCTCAGCCGGTGGCGCGGGTCGAGGCCGGCGGGGGCCTGGTGGACGATGCGCGGCGCTCCCAGTTCTCGCGTCGCGGGGGGCTGGGCCAGGGCGATGAGCAGGGCGCCGCCGCCCAGGCCGGCGAGCAGGCCGAGGCCGAGCCAGCCCCGACCCGCCAGCCGCGGGCGCTTGCGCCGCAGCCGGCCGCAGCCGAAGCCGAGCTGGGCGAGCAGCAGCCGGGCATCCACGCCGAGGGCGTTCCAGCGCCAGGGCAGGCGGATGCAGCCGGGGTCGGCGGCGGGGCTGTCGGCGCTGTGCAGGCCGCGCAGCTGGACGCGGACGAAGTCGGCGGTGCTGCCCCGGCGATCGCCGCCGGCCAGGCGGTGCAGCTCGGCGGCGGCCTCGGCCGGGCGCTGCCAGAGCCAGAGCAGGGCGCGCTCGGCGCGGCTGCGGCGCCGCGCCTCGGTGTCGGGCCCCGGCTCGGCGAGCAGCGCCGCGTAGCGCCGGTCCCAGTAGTCGAGGGCGCGGCGCAGCGGGTCGCTGTCGGCGCCGTCGGGCGCGGCCAGGGCGCCGAGCCAGCCGAGCAGCGCGGCGCGCCGCGCCGGCGGCCAGTGCAGCCGCCCGCCGGGGCCGGGGGCCTCGGCCTGCAGCCGCGGCAGCTCCCAGGGCGGGCAGTCGGCCGCCAGCTGCCGGCGCAGGGCCAGGGCGTCGGCGGGCTCGATGGGGGCGAACGGCAGCGCGCAGGCGGCGGCCCAGCGTTGGTGAGCACGCGCCGGGCCGCTCGCCGCCGGGCGCGGCGGCGGCGGTGCGGCGTCCGGCGGGCTGGCGAGCCGGTCGACGAGCTGGTCCGGGCCGATGCAGACCAGGCCATGCTCCTGCAGCAGCGCGGCCAGGGCGCCGTCGCCCAGGTCCACCCAGGTCAGCCGCGGCCAGTGGCCGAGCAGGCGCAGCAGGGCGGCGATGCGCGGGCGCTCGGCGGGGCTGCGCCAGCGCCGCAGCAGCCGGCGACCGTCGCTGAAGATGCAGATGAGCGCGCCGGCGCGGCGCGCTTCGACCTCGCGCGGGCCGAAGGGCTCGCCGTCGGCGTCGGCGAGGGCGTCGGGCAGCATGCGAAAGCGCGCCCGCTCGACGGCCAGGCCGTGGGCGCCGAGCACCCCGGCCAGGCCGTCGGCGAGCTGCTCGGCCAGCACCGGGGCGGTGGTGTCGGTCCACAGCCAGACCGCGCGATGGCGCTGGGCGGGCAGGAAGCGCGGCACCGCCAGCCCGCCCTGCCGGGCGCTGGCGCGCACCGTGGCCGGCAGGTCGAGCCGGTCGGTGGGCTGGTCGGTGACGTAGCGGCCGATGCCCCAGACCAGCCGGCCCTGCTCGGCGGGGTCGAGCAGCAGGCCGGGGTTGCTCGGCGGCCCCGGCAGGAAACGCTGGGGCGGGCCGCCCGGCTGCGGCGGACCGTCCACCGGGGCCGACAGTCGGCTGCGGTGCATAACCCAATACCCCGCGAGCACGCCCGCGAGCAGCGTGATCGCGCCAAGCAGGGCCGGCGGCCAGCCCGGCCAGCGCCGCCATTCGGACGGCGCGGGCTCCACCAGGATGCTGGGGCGGTGGGTGCCGTAGTCGGCGGGGGGCGCGGACGGGACCGGGGTGGGCTCGGGCGCGACGTCCCGGTCCGGCTCGACGATGGGGATGGGTGCTGCCGGCGCCGGCGGCTGCGGCGGCCAGATGCGCAGCCCGGCGCCGAGCAGCAGCTCGACGGCGAGCAGCGCGAGCAGCCAGCGCAGGTGGCGGCGGGGCTTGGCGGCGGGCGGGGCGGCGCTCGGCGCCGCGGTTGGTGTTGCTGCCGGCGTGGCCGCGGGCGTGGTCGCCCGGGCTTGGCGGCTCGGCCTTGCGACCGGCGCCGGCCTTGGCGCCGGGGCGCCGGCATTCAGCTCGGCGATGGCCTGGTCATACCAGGCGTCGAACACCTGCGCGAAGGGCTGCCGGTCTTCGGGCCGGGTGATGAGCGCGGCGCCGACGATGGCGCGCAGCCGGCGGCGGTGGGCGTCGTCGCCCGGCTGCGGCGCCGGGCGCAGCCGCGGTCCGGCGCGGAATACGGCCTGCAGCCGCAGCAGCTCCCGCGGACCGACGCCGACCTCGGCCAGGCGCAGGGCGGCGAGGAGCTGGTCGAGGGCGGCGGGGGTGGGGCTCATGGCGGGGGTGGGGGGCTGGTTGGGCGGTGGGATGTGTCAGTAGGGAGGTCGGGGTCGCTTGTTCGCTTGTTCCCGCGCTCCGAGACTGTGGAAGTATTCGTCGGGATCGCTTCGCTATCGGGATGATCATTCCCACGCTCCAGAGACCGGGCAAGTATGCCGTAGGTGGGTTGAGGAACGAAACCCAGCGATGACCGCGCGTAAGCCGTTGCAAGCTGGGTTTCGCAAGCTCAACCCAGCCTACGCCGGAGTGGCTTTTCGCAGATTCGAGGAATACTTGCCCAGTATCGAAGCATGGGAGCCAGCGCTGATGCGCGACGACGCTGGAGCGTCGTCGCGATCCCGACGCGCCTACTCAGCGCCAGCACTCGATTCCACCTCCCAGTCGACCCAGCGAGCTCGGCGACACGGCTGAATTCGCCGCTGTTGTGGGTCACCAAGACCGCGTCGTTGGCGCGCGCGGTCGCAGCGATCAGCAGGTCGTTCGGACGATGGGCGTGCTCGAGGCCGCGAGGTCGGCGCGAATGCAGGCCGCCTCCTCGGCACAGGCGTCGGTAAAGGAAGGCTTGCGAGCGGCGCGAAGAATGCCTCCAGCAGTCGCAGATTGTCATCGATGCGTTGACTATGCCGCGCACCGTAGAGCAGCTCCGCCTTCACGACGCTGCACAGTGAGATGTCTTTGGCGCGTGCGCCCAAAATGGCGCTCGATGGTTGCCGACCTGGTTTATCTTGATGCAGACGTTGGTGTCGAGCAGGAACATCAGGCGAGCCCTTCGCGATCTTCGAATGCCCCTTCTCGGCACGCGCCAGCGGCTGCCGCGCCAGGCGCCGAAGCATGAAGTAGTCGTCCGGCCAGGCGTTGGCGAGATCGCGTTGCACCAGGGTGGCCAGGTATTGGGAAACGGGCATCCGCGCGGCCTCGGCACGGCGCGCGAGCTGCTCGGCGATCTCATCGGCGACATCGCAATGGAGTCGGGACATGGCGGTGTCCTCGGTCGTCTGGTCATTCTCTACGTGTCGCCCGCGGGTTCGAAGGCAGAGCGCCGAAGTATTCAGCCTGGGCCGGTTTGCGTTGGGCGGACAGGGGCGGCGTTACGCCGCCCCCGGCTCGGGCTTGCCGAGGATGAGCTCGTCGTCGTGGTCCTTGACCAGCGTCGACAGGGCCGGCAGGGCGTGGAGCTCGCCGTCGAGGTCGCGGGCGGACAGGTCGGCGCGGGCGGCGAGCACGGCGAGCCAGACCAGCAGCTCGGCGGTGGCCGGGGGCTTGCGCAGGGGCTGGTCGCGCAGCTCCCAGAAGCGCTGGATGGCGCGCTCGCGCACGCCGGCGTCGAGCCGCGGGAAGGCGGTGGCGGTGTGGGCGGCGACGGCGTCGCGCACCAGCCGGGGGGTGAGCGGGATGTGGTGGAAGACGCAGCGGCGCAGGAAGGGCTCGGGCAGGCGGCTCTCGCGGTTGCTGGTGATGACGACGATGGGCGGCGGGCGCTGACCGCGGTCGATGCGCCGGTCGGTCTCGCGGCAGTGGAAGGCGTGCTGGTCGAGGACGTTGAGCAGGTCGTTGGGGAAGTCGCGATGGGCCTTGTCGATCTCGTCGATGAGGACGACGCTGGGCTTGGGGTGCTCATAGGCCTGCCACAGCGGGCCGCGCTCGATGAACGCCTGTTTGTCGATGGGCGCGCCGCGCCGCGCCGGGTCGTTGGCCGCGTGCAGGTAGGCGACGGCGTCGAAGCGGTAGAGCAGGTCTTCGGCGCCGTGGTCGCTGCGCACGTGCAGCGGGAACAGCGCGATGCCGAACTGGTTGGCGATGTAGTAGGCGGCCTGGGTCTTGCCGGTGCCGGGCTCGCCGGTGAGCAGCAGCGGGGCGCCGATGGCGAGGGCGACGTGGATGGCGTCTTTGAGGTCGTCGCCGGGCACGTAGTGCCGCGCGCCGTCCTCGTGGCTGCGCAGGAAGGCGGGCAGCTGGCGGGCGTCGAGCGCGGCGGCGGGGTCGTCGAGGTCGGCCAGCGCGTCGAGCAGGGCGAAGGGGGGGCGTGGGGGCTTGGCGGTCACAGGAATTGCTCCGGTTCGGCGGGGCTGGGCTCGGTGTCGGCGCCGCGCAGGCGCAGCAGCAGGTCGGGCCAGCTGGCGTTGCGGCCCTGCTCCAGCAGGGCGACGGTGGCGTCGAAGGCGCCCTGGGTGCGGGCCAGGATGAGCCCCACCAGCTCGTCGCGGCTGAGGCGGTCCAGTTCGGTGTGGATCTGCGCCAGGTAGTCGCTGAGGTGTTGCTCGTCGACCTGGCCCAGGGGTTGCAACGATCGGGTCTTGCAGCGGTCGCTGCGGTGCCAGGGCTGGCTGCGCAGGTGGCGCAGCAGCCCCTCGATGCCGGCGTTGCGGTCTTCCGGCAGCTCGATGCAGAGCATGCAGACCAGGCGCAGGTCGTCCGGGCAGGCGGCGGCGAGGTGGCGGGCGGCGTAGCGGATGACCGCATCCAGGGCCGCCTGGATGGCGGCGCCCTGGGCCTTGGAGCCGTCGTGGACCTGCAGGCCCCAGTCCAGCCAGAGCACCGCGGCGGTGCCGGGCCGCAATCCGGGCGGGCACTGGCGCCGCAGCAGCGCGCCCGGGGCCTCGCCGGGGGCGGCGCGCAGGGTCTGCGCGACATGCCCCGGCAGGCAGTCGGCCAGGTCCGGGCGCGGTGCCGGCAGGTCGATGCGCACCGGCGTGATGTCGGCGCTGTCCTGCACCCGGTCTTCGGCGTCCCAGCGCAGCTGCTCGGGCAGCTCGGCCAAGCGGTTGTCGGGCGTGCCGTAGGCGACGATGCTGAGCACGCGCAGCCGCGGGTCCTTGACCAGGTCGTCGAGCATGCGGTTGACGCCGGCCTTTTGGTCCTCGCGGTCCAGCGCCAGGCGCGGCAGCGGGTCGTGGCGGGAGCGCCCGTCGGGGTCGGTGCGCCAGTCGAGCACGTCGGCGTGGATGCCGATGCAGGCCGGGTCGGCCGACAGGGGGCCGTCGGCGTCGCCGGGCAGCGGCGTGCGCAGCAGCCGGTGCAGGGCCGCGACCGGCTCCTTGCCCTCTCCCAGCCAGGCCCGCAGCAGGGCGAGCAGCACATGCCGGGCGGTCTGCGCATCGCCGGTGGCCAGCCTCAGCACCAGCGCGATGCGCTCACCCAGGCGGGCGGCGAGCCGGGCCATCAGCTGCGCCGCGGCGGCGCCGCGCAGGGCGAGGATGAGCAGGCAGGGGGCGGGCTCGGCGCGCAGCAGGGCCTGCTCCAGGTCTTGCACAGGGAACGGCTCGCGGGCGTCGTCCGGGCCGAGCAGCAGGACGGGCTCGCCGTGGGTCGCGTCGCAGGCAAGCTCGATGCAGACGACCTGGGGGCGGCTGCGCTGGAGCGCATGGCGCAGGTCAGCGACGCTGGAAACCTCGACCACGGCATCGCGGTGCCTGGGGCGCAGCTGCGCGAACAGCGCGGCGACCGGGGAGCGGTGGCGCGCGGACCCCGGGCGCGCGGAGATCGGCGCGGCGTCGGTGACCATCAGGGCGTCGGCATGGACGTGGGTCTGGCAGCGCCGCCGCGGCACCGGCGCCGAAGCAGTGACGATCTCCCAGTGGTAGTCGATCAGCCGCAGGCCGTCGCAGGCGAGCCGGCCCCAGGGCAGGCCGAGCAGTTCGGGGTCGGCGGTGATGATGCGCAGCCGAACCGGCTCGACCTGGGGGCGGCGGTCGGCGTTGGCCGGGAACAGCGCGGCGGCGATGCTCGGCCAGCGATCGCCGTCGCCGAACAGCAGCCGGAACAGGGTCTGGCCGGCGTCTTCGGGTGCCTGCTCCAGTTCGGCGAGCATGGCCGCGAGCACATCCGGCGACCAGGTCAGCGGCGCAGCGTCGGCGCTCAGCGGGCGATGCTGGATACTCAGGCCGTCGCCGCCGCGGGCGAGCCAGCAGGCGAGCACGCCCTCGGGGAGCGCCGGGTGCGCCGGCGGGGGCTGCACCGCCGGCGGGTCTTGGGGCATTGACTCGGGCGTCGGGCTCGGGCCTGGCTGCCAGGGCCGCTCGACGGCCAGCGCCCGAATCCGCTTGATGAGCGCCTGATCCTTGCGGGCGCGGGTGCCGTCGTCGGCGTCCAGCCAGGTGCCGCTGCCGAAGGAGTAGATGCCTTGGCGTTCGGCGGGGCGGATGCACCGGGGCTCGCCGTTGGCATCTTGCCAACGCACCTGGAATGCCTCGTCGAACGGCGCGACGACGATGGGGATCAGCGTCAGCTCGCCGGCGGCCTCGCGCCGAAACAGCGTCGGCAGTTCGGTCTCGCGGACAAAGGTGGAGGCGATCAGGTTCTGCGAGAACAGCACCAGCCCGATGCGGGCCCGCTCCAGCCCGGCGAGGATGTTCGCGCGCCAGGCATCGCCGGGGGCGTTCTTGGGTTCGTCGACCCAGAGGTCGATCAGTCCCTCGGCGACCAGGGGCTTGAGCACGACCTCGCGCAGCTGTCGGCAGACGCCGGCGTCGGGGTCGAGATGACGGTAGCAGATGAAGACGCTGAGGGGGTCCATGGATCGATCCGCGGGTTGGGCTTAGGGCGCTATCATTCTCGACCAAGCGAGCAAGTTCAAGCGCATCAGTCCCGCCAACCCGACCGGCACCGAGCCGCTGGCCAGCCGCTGGCGACGTCGGCCATACTCCGCCCGAGCCCCCGGAGACCCATCATGACCCAGCTGCGCTTCCCCTACGGCATCGCCGACTTCCGCGCCATCCATGAGGACGGCGCCGTCTACATCGACCGCACCGACCGCATCGCGACCATAGAGTCCATCGGCCGCCAGCTCCTGCTGCTGCGCCCGCGCCGCTTCGGCAAGTCGCTGTGCTTCCACGCTGGAGAACTATTAGGATCGATTCCAAAAACAAGTGGTGCAGACGCCCGCTCGCTGAGCCTTTGGATTGGCCGTTTCGTCGTTGCGGCTGCACCACTTGCTGGAGAACTACTTGACTTACGCGATCGACCGGGCGGATCAGTTCGATGCCCTGTTCGGGCATCTGAAGATCGCGCAAGCGCCGACGCCCGGGCGCAACGACTACTTCGTGATGACCTGGAACTTCTCCGAGATCGAGCCCACCGAGGACCTGGACGCGATCCGCGCCGCCGTGCATCAACACATCAACGGCTGCATCGAGGCCTTCATCGTTCGCTCTTCAGGACCGGCTTGCCCACCGCATTGCGGTTCATCCCACCAACGCAATCCGCTCGTTCCAGTCGGTGCTCGCCGCCGTGTCGCAGAGCCCGCACCGTCTCTACCTATTCATCGACGAGTACGACAACTTCGCCGATGTCGTGACGAGCCCGCGGAGTGACGGCGAAGTCTGAAGGTCATGGTGGACGCTGGCAGTCCGGCTACTGGGCCTGGCGGCTTCCAGCCGCCGGAGGGGATAGCGCCAGCATCCATGACTTCGACTGGCGGGCACGTTGATCGATGCCCCCAAGGGTTACCCTGCTGGATTGGGGATTCCATGGGGTAGCTTCAGACCCCGTCGGACGGATGGGCAATAAAAAAGCCCGCTGGAAGGCGGGCTTTAGGACGATGCTGGATGTTGTTGTACGAATCGAGTTGGTGGAGGCGGCGGGGATCGAACCCGCGTCCGCAAGTCCTCTGCCGTTGGTCCTACATGCTTAGTCCACTCAATTATTTTTAGCCTTCCACCGCCCGAGGGACAGGGCGATCAGTCGGCGATCCCGAATTGGGGTTTTAGTGCGTTAGGTCTGGGCTCCCTTCGGCACGATCCTGTGTGATGTTACCCCACGAATCCGCCGCCCACAGGCAAGAGACGGTGCGAGGCCCACTGGGATTAAGCAGCGAGAGCGTAGTTGTTGTCGTTGGCAACTAGAGATTTGCGGATGGATTCGCGAGGTAAACCGCACCTCGGCATGCACCTCGAGTTACGCGACCCACGTCGAAACCATGTCGCCCCCAAGTAACAATGACCACACTATAGGGCCGGCGGGGTTCCACTGGATGGGCTGGAACCTTTGCGGGCGGCGGCGGGGATCAGGCCGATGTCGGTGGTCTGCGCCAGCCCCGGCTGGACAGGCGGCGGCGGCTATCGGCGGATACTTCCGGGCGACACTACACCCGAAAGGCGAAGCCCGATGACCAGCCCCGTCGCCATCTATGAGGCCCTGTCGTCCGCCCAGGATGATCGCACCCGTGCGCGCGTGATCGCGCAGGCATTCGAGCAGCTCGACGAGCGCTATCCCCACCTCGCCGATGTGGCAACGTATGGGCATGTTCGCGAGTCCGATCAAGTGGATCGTGCCGATGAT
>CALOBA010000079.1:0-29686 GCA_942491465.1 uncultured Gammaproteobacteria bacterium | reverse complement strand
AGCCCAGCCGCCGAGCCCGGCCATCGCGCCGGCGGCGGTGCACGCCGAGGCCGGCGTGGGGCAAACGCCGGCATCGAGCCAGCAGCGGCCCGCCGGCAAGGCGCCGGCGTCCCAACCCGGCGCGGCATCCGCCGCGCCATCCCCTCCGATGCCTACGAGGATCGCTCCATGACCACCTATCGCGTCACCGCCTCCGCGCTCAACCTGCGCTGCGGCCCCGGCACCGCCTACGCCATCAAGGCGCAGCTCCCCCATGACAGCCTGGCCACCGCCACCGGCGGCGCCGATGCCGGGGGCTGGATCGGCGTCGATGCCGCCGCGGGATACAGCGGCTGGGTCGCCGTGCGCTACCTGGCGCCGGTGCCGAGCCCGGCGCCGGCGGCTGCGCCGCCCGCCGCAGCTCCGCCTGCGAGCGCCGCGGCGAGCGCCGCGCCGGTCGCCGTCGGACCGCAGACCGCCGCCAGCGCCCTGGTGTTCGACATCTCCCACTTCAACGGTCGCGTCGACTTCGCCGCCGCCCATGCAGCCGGGCAGCGCGGGGTCATCCACAAGGCCACCGAGGGCACCGGCTACGTGGACCCCATGTTCCACAGCAACCGCGGCGCCGCCACCGCCGCCGGCCTGCTGTTCGGCGCCTACCACTTCGGCACCGGCGACGACCCGATCGCCCAGGCCGAGCACTTCCTCGGCACCACCGGCAGCGACGGCAGCATCCTGCTGGTGCTGGACTGGGAGCCGAACCCGCAGGGCGCCTCCATGACCCTGGCCCAGGCCCGCGCCTTCGTCAGCCATGTGCAGCAGAAGACCGGGCGCTGGCCGGGGCTCTACTCCGGCAGCACCGCCCGCGAGGCCCTCGGCGACCATGCCGACCCCGTGCTCGGCAGCTGCTGGCTGTGGCTCGCCGAATACGGCGACCAACCGAAGGTGCCCCCGGCCTGGAAGGGCTGGACCCTGTGGCAATACACCGACGGCAGCCACGGCCCCGGCCCCCATGCCCTGGACGGCGTCGGCAGCTGCGACCGCGAGCGCTTCGCCGGCGAGGCCGCGGCCCTGTCCGCGTTTTGGTCGGGCAACAGCGCCTAGTAGCCTGTCCGACTTAGGCTGTCTTACTGCGGAACAGCGGATGCCGGCCAGCCGACCACCGAAGCGAGGCAGCCGTGGGTCGGGTTACGCTATCGCTAACCCGACCTACCGCCCGAGGTTGCGCCTGCGAGCGGCTCGGCAACCGCGTCGCGATAGGCCGCCGGCGTGACGCCGAAGCGCTGTTTGAAGGCGGCGGAGAAGTCGCGGGCGTAGCGGTAGCCGATCTGCTCGGCGATGTCGACCACCGGCGCGCCGGTGGTCGCCAGCAGCCGCCGGCCCTGCTGCAGGCGCTGCTCGCGCAGGTAGTCGAATACGCTCATCCCGAGGTGCTGGCGAAACAGCCGCCCGAGGGTGGTGCGGTTGGTGCAGGCATGGGCCGCCAGGGCGTCCAGGCTCGGCGGGTCGCACAGGTCGGCGAGCAGGCGGTCGCGGGCGCGCAGCAGGATGCGCAGCACCGTCGGCGGGGTCTGCGCCGGCAGGTTAAGCGGCGGCAGGTCGAGCGGCGGCAGCGGCGGCGCCGCGCCGTGCGCGGCCAGTCCGTCGAGGCGCTCGGCCAACGCGCGCCGCTGCCGGGCCAGGTCCAGATGGCTCAGCACCCGCAGCAGCACCTCCTGCTCGGCAAAGGGTTTGGTGACGTAGTCCACCGCGCCGGCGCCGAAGCCGGCGATCTTGTCGTCGAGGTCGATCCGGGCGGTGAGAAAGATGACCGGGATGTCGGCGGTCTCGGGCTGCGCCTTGAGTTGGCGGCAGAGCGCCAGCCCGTTGCCGTCGGGGAGCATGATGTCGAGCAGGATCAGGTCCGGGCGCAGCCGCCGCGCGCTGCGCAGCCCGCGCTCGGCGTTCAGGGCCATGGCCGGCTCCAGCGCGAAGCCGCGCATCAGCTCCAGCATCAGGCGCAGGCCCTCGGGCTCGTCGTCGACCACGAGCACGCGGTAGCGCGCGTCGGCGGCGTCGGCAGCGGGTCGTCGGTTTGGTGACATGGTTGCAACCTTCAATCACTCGACGGCATGCCCGCCGTCGCGCTCGCGCAGCTCGCCCTGGTCGCGGCTGGCAACGGCATCATCGGCGGCAACCATCGCATCGACGGCGTCGATCTGCCGACGCTGGCGGGCGATGGCGTCGCGGCTCTGCGCGCCCAGGGCGCTGCCGTCGGCGTCGGCCTGTTGGCCGAGGTCTTGGTCGGTGGCGGCGATGTCGCGCTGGAGCCCGCGCATCTCGGCGGGTTGTTGCGCCGCGGGCCGGGCGCGGATGGCGTCGAGCTGGTGTTGCTGCGCTTGGACATCGCGGGCGTCCTGCTGCAGGGCCGGGTCGACGCCGAGCTCAGCGAGCGTCTTGACGTCGTTGCCCTCGGCGATGATCTCTCGTTGCTGCCGGTCGAGCAAGGCGTCTTGCGCCCGCGACGACGGCGCGTCCTGCAACAGGCGCCCCACCGCGGCCCGGACCTCGCTGTCCCATTCCCGCAACGCCCGGCTCACGCGCATCTGGTCGTCGATCAGCGACTTTTTCAGGGCGTCGTTGCGGTCCCAACGCTCGCGCAGCTCGGGGGGCACGAGCGCAAGCTCGCCCCGATCAAGCAGCGCATGGAAGGCGTCGTTGGCTTCTTTCCAGCCGTCGAGGTTGCGCTCGCCGATCTCGCGCTCAAGCCTGGTTGCGGCCTCGGCCTCTTGTTTGTATTGATCGCGCCAGTCCCGCAGGCACTGCGCCCGTTCCAGCAGGTTGCCGTTGCCGGCGGCGTCCAATTCCCTGCGACAATCTTCCCCCAGCCGCTCCAGCCTGTCGCCCTGTTCCCGCAGTTGACCGCGGGCCTCGCGCAGCCGATCGCCGTAGGGGTCGGCACGCAGCGCCGCCGGCAGCTCGTCGCCGTCGGGGCGCGTCCCCAACCAGATCAGCAGGCCGCCGATCGGCAGGAACGGCAGCAGCGCGCCGATGTAGGCCAGCACCTCGATCAGGGTGTCTTTCCAGGTGTTGGCTTGGGTGGTGTCGTCTGTCATCTGTGCTTTCCCCGAGTGGACGGTGGTGTCGGTGCCGCGGTGCGACCGGTCGACGGCGGAGGTTGCCGTTCTAGCCCCCCGGCTGCCCCTCGGCCAGGGCCGCCGCCAATCCCTCGCCGATGAAGCGGGCGGCAACGGCGGCCTTGCGCCAGCGCAGCCAGTCCAGGCCGTCGCCGGCGTGGGCATAGGCGAGGACGTCGGCCCACTGCTCGGCGCTCAGGCCCAGCTCGGGCTCGGGCCGACACAGGTCGGGGGGCGGCGGGCAGCGCCCGGTGCAGCCGACGCGCCGGCCGAGCTCGGGCTCGATCCAGCCGGTAAGCGTCGGGTAGAGGCTGAGCGGGTCGAGTAGCAGCGAGACGTTGCCGGCACGGGCGCCCCTGGGGCCGCCGGACCATTCCAGCGCGGTGCGGGTCAGGCGCTGTCGCTCGGGCGCCTGGCCGGCGATGCGCAGGCCGTCGGCGTCGAGCCGCAGGGCGGGTGCCGGGCCGCTGAGGTGATACGCGCCCCAGAGGGCCGGCACCGGGGCGTCGAGCGCCTGCCAGTCGCCGTGCTCGGCCTGGCCTTCTCCGGCCAGCGCGAAGCGGCGCCCTCCGGCGATGAGCAGGGGCCCCTCGCAGCGGTAGGGCCCCGGCAGCAGGCCACCGTCGAGGCGGACCTCCAGCACCCGCCCGCCGGGGCCATCGACGGGGCCGATGTCGAGCCTGCGGTTGCCGTCGCGGTGTTGCCAGCGCCCGACCTGGCGGCTCGGGTGCAGCGCGGCCGGGACGCGCTCGCGCCAGTGCATGGCGGGATCGGTGGGCTGTCGGCCCGGCAGCCGGCCGATCAGCCGGCGCCGACCGCGGCGGTCGCGGTCGGTGCGCAGCTGGCCGGCGGCGATGGCGGCACCGTCGGCGCCGCGCTGGTGGGGCCAGCGCAGGGTGCCGTCGGCATAGCGGATGTCGCTGATCAGTGTGCGGCCGATGCGCAGCTGCCGGACCTCGCCGATGGCGTGGATGATGATCGGCAGGCCGTCGTCGGCGGCATAGAGCCCGGCCCAGGCCCAGAGCCGGCGGCGCTCGCCGAGGGCGATGTCGTCGGCCATCCGCGACCAGTCGACACCGAAGCCGCGGGCGTCGGACCAGGCGGCGAGGTTGCCGACGAGGGCCGCCGGGTCGCTGTCGGCGAGCAGGCGGCGCAGCTCGGCGAGCAGGGCGCGGCGGGCGAACAGGGCGCCGAGCAGGCGTTGGTTGCCGGCGTGGGTGCTCGGCAGGCCCTTGGCCGCGAGCTGCATGGCGCCGGCCTCGGCGCTGGCCAGCCGACGGCGCGCCGAGGCGTCGAGCCCCGGCCAGTCGGCCAGCGCGGCCTGCGGGTCGGCGGCGAAGCGTCGGCGCCGCTCGGGGTCTTCGCGCAGGGCGATCAGGAAGCGCCCGGCGGCGGTGTCGCGCTGGAAGTGATAGTCGCGCGGCGGCCGGAAGCCGGCGAAGCCGGCCAGCGCGGCGCGCTCGCGCGGGCCGTAGCGGCCGATCTCGCGCAGCGGCGAGGTCGGGGCGCGCACCTGTTGGCCGGGCGCCAGCATCCCGAGGCGCTGCATCAGCGCCCGGTCGACCGGGGCCTGGTCGCGCGGCGCCAGATAGAAGGTGGAGATGCCGGTGATCCGCGCCTGGGTGTCGGCGTCGTGCAGCGCCGAGAGCGGATAGGTGTCGGCCACCGGGGCGACGCCGGGGTAGCGCGCGGCGATGTAGTTGGTCACCGGATAGTCGGCGCCGTAGCAGGCCTGCAGATACTCGACGAAGACCGAGAAGCCGGTGTTCAGGTAGCCGCGGCGGCGAAAGCCCAGCTCGCCGATCAGCCCGACCTGCCAGAGCACCAGGTGCAGGGCGGTGTCCGGGCGGCGGCGGCGGATGAGCATGTCCGTGGCCTCGTGGGTCTGCATGCCGGGATGGGCCGGGTCGATGCCGAGATCGGCGCAGAGGCAGTCCAGCGCCGAGACGCCGGCGCGCATGAGGGCGCGATGGCCCTCGCGGCGCGCGATCAGCACCGCGCGATGGGTGGCGAGCACGAAGATGCCCGGGTGGCCGTAGAACACGGCGGTGACGCGCCGGCCCGCGCGCACCGGGGCGAGCATGGCCTCGGCCATCTGCATGTAGGTGTGGTAGCGCGGCTTGCGGTCGTCGTACAGCACGTAGAGGTCCAGGGCATCCGGGCGCAGCCCCTTGAGCCAGATCACCGTGGCCGGGTCGGCGACGCAGAACAGACAGACATCGGCGTCGCGGATCAGCGCCTCGTCGCCGCGCACGAAGCCCAGGGACTCGATGCCGGAGCCGATGATGGTCAGCTCGCCTTGGCGCTCGGGGGGCGCCGCGGCCGGCGTCTCTTCGGGCGGGGTTGCCGCGGCGATCTCGGCGGCCAGGGCCGACCAGGCGCGGTCGTGGTCGGCGCGCGCGGGGTAGGCGCGGCGGGCGCCGGGTTGCTCGATGGTGCTCAGGCCGTCCATGTCAGTTCCCCTGTGCCGGCACGGTGTAGGCGAGATAGGCCCGGCCTGCGTAGTCGCAAAGCGCCGGCTGGGCGCCGCTGCCGAGCGTTTGCAGCTGGATCGGGATGGGCGCGCCGGGGTCGGACTTGCCCGGCGCGGCGATGGTGATCCGGCCCGCGCGGACATAGGCCGCGGAGGGCGTGCCGTTGCCGTCCTCGGCGGTGGCCAGCGCGAGCCCGCTGTCCACCGCGGTTTGCTCGGCCAGCGTCAGCGCGGCGGGTCGGGTGCCCGGATAGGCGCCGGCGGCGAGCCCGAGCCGGTTGCTGCCGTCGGGCCCGGTGCAGGTATAGGCCAGATAGACCTGCCCGTTGCCGCAGGCCAAGGCGGTGCCGGCGGCGCCGAAGCCCGGCCCGAGGTTGACCTGGTCCCATTCCTCCATCTGCGAGAACAGAAGGCAATCGAGCGGCGCGCTCGACCATTCCGCCGAATAGGTGCAATAGATGCGCAGGAAGCCGTCCTGGCAGAGCACGGCGACGCCGAGCTCGCCCTGGCCGAGGTCGCAGGCGCCGACCTGGTCGCGGCTGGTCAACCCGGTCTGCGCCCCCTGAATCAACAGCCGCTCGGGGGTGCTGAACTGGATGCCGTCGGTGGACCGGCAGCCATAGACCGCGTCGCCGTCGCCGACGAACAGCAGCAGCAGGCAGCCGCCGATGCTCACCAGCGTCGGGGCGTAGATGCTGCTGTAGGGCAGCACGAGCTGCTGGTCGAGGGCATCGCTGGAGCCGCTCTTGGCGCTGGGCAAGAGCAGGCAGAGCAGGCGCCCGAAACCGGTGTAGGCCAGATACAGCTTGTCGTTGAAGGTCGCGAAGGCGAGCCCGCCGGGCGCGGCGACGCGCAGCCCATACGGCGGCTGCCCGATCCATTGGTCCTGGTCGCGATGGAAGACCTGCAGGCTGCGATAGCTCACCCCGGGGGTCGGCTTGTCGGCCAGGGCCAGGGCGCTGAGTGCCACCTCGGCGGCGGTCTTGATGGGCAGCGGCTGGCCGCTGTCGGTGTAGGCGCCGAGGATCTGGTAGCCCCCGGGCGCGAGGTCGCCGCTGTATTGGGCCAGCACCATGACCAGGGACTCGCGGGTGCTGTCGGGCCAACGCCAGGCCGCGGCGGCCTGGTCCGCGGCGGGGTCGGCGGTGGTGACGATGGCGTCCAGGAGCAGGGTCTGCTCGGCGGCGTCGGGCCGGGCCTGCGCCACCAGGTCGGCGAAGGTCTGCCAGCGCGTCTGCGGGCTGTTGTTGGGGTTGAGCATGTAGTTGAGCAGCAGCCCGAGCCCGGTGCTCTGCTCGGGCGCCGTCTGCGCCAGGGCCTGGTCGGAGGCCCCGCCCCAGGCGGCGAGCAGTCTCTGCGCCGAGATCAGCGCGCCGAGGATGACCAGGTTCTTCACCAGCAGCGGGAAGCCCTCGTCCATGAGCCAGCCGCCGAGCTTGGTGAGCACGCGCAGCACGGCGCTGGGCTGCACCGGCACGTCGGTGTCGATGTCGGTGTCGATGTCGGTGTCCGTATCGGTGTCGTCGTCGATGTCGGTGTCGGTATCGATATCGACGTCGGTGTCCACGTCGGTGTCGATGACGGCAAACACGTCGTCGTCCACGTCGATGTCCACATCGACGTCGGTATCGGTGTCGGTGTCGGTATCCACGGTGTCGGTGACGTCGACGATGTCGGTGTCGGTGTCGGTGTCCACATCGACGTTCACCGCCTCGGCGTCGGCGCCGGCGGCGGCGTCGGCGTCGGCGCTAGCGGCGCCTTGGCTCAGGCGTCGGTTGATGGAGGCGACCAGATCGCCGACCCGCGCGCCGACGTAGGCCAGCGCGCTGGCGCTGGCGCTGAAGACGAAGCCGATCATCTGCAGCGTCATCGCCAGCTGCAGGGTCTGGAAGGCGACATAGACCAGGTCGTAGGCACCCACCCACCAGGGCAGCGATGGGTCCGGGGTGGTCTGCGCGATCATCTGCTTGCCGTTCCAGGTACCGACAAAGCAGTTGGCCATGACGCCGGGCTGCCCCTCCCAGCGCAGCTCCCGCGGCAGGGCCGTCAGGTAGAGCCCGGTGGCGGCGTCGGCCTGCGGCGAGCCGAGCACGCCGTCGGCGAAGGCGAGGTTGCTGGAGGGGGCCTGCGACGGATCGGTCGGCGCGAAGCGGGCCTTGCCGCCGGCGATGCTCAGCATGGCGCAGGGCGTGTTCGGCAGCACTAGCTCGCCGCTCGGCGGCGGCGGCAGGTAGCAGTAGTAGGTGCCGTCCCAGGCGTCGATGCAGTTGGTCAGCCACCAGCCGACGATGGAGCACTGGGCGAAGGTGCAGCCGGGCAGACCGTTGGCGTTGAAGAACGCCGCCACCTGCGGCTCCAGGCTGGCCGGCGACGTGCATCCGCTGAGCAGGGCATTGAACTGCAGCGCGACGGGCGCGTAGGGCTGCGCGAACAGCTGTTGGATAAAGCCGTGGACCTGTTGGCACTGCTGGCGGTCGGTGGCGGTGACGGTCGTGGTCGCCGCAGTGGCCAGGATCGGCGTGATGAACTGCTGCAGCGGAAATTGATCCTCCGCGCCGCAGATGACGAGCTGGCAGATGGCCGCCGGCGCGGTCAGCGTCGCCTGGCCGTTGGCCGGCACACTGCCGATGGGCGTATGCACGGCCTGGTAGGTGGCGGCATCGGTGCTCGGCGGGGCGCTGGGCGGCGGGCTCGGCGTGACCGCGTTGTAGACGGTCAGCGCCAGGTCGAGCTGGTTGACGATGGTGACGGGGATTCCGGTCATGGGGGGGCTCGTGGGGGCAGGCATGGGCCGCCCGCCGGGGCGGGCGGCGGCTGGGGACCGGTCGGCTAGCGCAGGTCGTCGAGGCCGTCGACATCGTTGTCGCCGTCCTTCTTCTCATCCTCTTGCTTCTTCTCCTGCTCCTGCTTCTCCTGCTCTTCTTCCTTGTCGACCTGCTGCGCTTCGTCCTCGACGTTCTGGTTTTCCTCCTCCAGCTGCTCGGCCGTGGTGTCGGAGTCCGCCTGGTCTTCGTTGGTGATCTGCTCCTGGGTGCCGGCAATGTGCTGCTGATCCTCGGCGAGGGTCTGCTGCGCGCCGGTCTCGCCGGGCTTGACCTGCTCGACCTCGTCTGCCTCCTGCTTCACCGCATCGGCGTCCGCCTCCAGAGGTTGATCGACTTGGATCTGGGCGTCGTCCTGAATCTGGTCCGCCTCGTTTTGCAGCTCCTGCTCCTCGGTCTGCTGCTCGGCGGTCTCGGCCTTGGTCTCGACCTGCTCGTCGTTCGCCTGTTGCTGCTCGGCGACCTGCTGCTGCTGCGCCGACAGGTCCTCGGGCTTCGGCACCTGAACGTCCTGACCGAGCTTGTCCGCGGTGGTTTGGGTCTCTTGTTCCAGCGTCGCCTCCGCGTCCTTGCCCTGCGCCTTGATGTCGTCCACCTGCTGCTCGCTGAGCTCGCCCGAGCCCGTCTCCTGCTCCGCCGTCGCCTCCGCCTTCTTGAATTTCTTGGTGAGCCAGCCGACACCCTCCGCCAGCATCGAGATGCCCATGATCAGGTTGGTCGCGCCCAAGAATGCCTGCGTCCACCAACTGTTCCAGAAGTCATCGATGCCGTCCTTCGCCTTGTCCTCCCAGGTCTCCGTCGGCGGTTGCTTGCGCCAATCCACGCCGAGGACCTGCTGGCCGTCGACGGTGCCGCCCAGGACCGGCACGATGCTGCCCCAGTCGCTGTCTTCGCCGGTGAAGGTGGACAGGGACGCATAGCTGCATTGCAGGCAGATCGCCGGGATGTCCGCATTCGGGTCCGAGACGAGCTGCTGCGATGCGAACGACAGCGTCTTGTCGGCGGTCACGCTGGGCTGATTGCCGGCACAGAGGCTGTCGTAGGCGCTCTTGCCGCTGTCCTGAGTGCTGTAGTACGAAAGGGTATAGCCGGCATTGGCGTCGGTGTTGCCTTTGGCGTCGATGGGCAGCGTATTGCCCGCTTTGGCGGCCAGCACGACGGCGCCCGCGGCACTGCCCGGCGCGGTGCCGCCGGCGCTGGTCAGATAGTACAGGTACACCGACTCGAACTCGGCCCAGGCGTAGGCGAAGCGGTTGAGATAGCTCTGCACCAGGATGTAGTCGGTGCCGGTGACGTTCTTGAAGCCCTCGGTGCCCTGAAAGAAGCCGTTCAGCGCGCTCTGGAGGCTCGCCGACCCGGTGGCATTGGTGGCGGCACTGTTGCAGGTATTGACGAAGTCCTGCGCCAAGGTGCTGGTGGGGTCGGCCGTGATCTGCTGATAGAACAGCCAGGCGTTGACGCTCGGCGCCGGCGCGTCCGCATCGGTGCTTGCGCTGCCCGACGGCAGCGGCGTCGGCACCGTCAGCGGCGCATAGGTCCCGGTGAACAGCCCTTGCATCACGCCGTTGCTCTGCACCGGGAAGAGGTTGTTGGCCTGCGCGAAAATCAAGTCGTAGAGCGTCACCGGATTGGTTGTTGTCTTGCCGTTGGTCGTGGTGCTCTCGGTCCGGTCGAGGGTCAGCGCATCGGTCGCGCCCACGGCCAGTGCCTGACCCTGGGCGAACGGCAGCAGATCGAGCGTCTGCCCATAGCCCACCGCGGTGCTGGTGTCGGAATCGGTGAAGGCATCGATGGCGATGAGGCTGCCGTCCCAGCCCGCCTGGGGGCCGCTCGCGGGCGCCGTTGATGGCAGGGTGACGGCGTTGGTGACCTGTTGCTGGTCGCTTGCGGTGCTGGTCGTGGTCGTGGTCGTGGTCGACATGGTCGGCTCCGGTGGGGATGAAGGCGGCAATGCCGCCGGCGATGGGGCGTCGATCATCGTTGCGGCCGTTGGCGACGCGGCGGCTCCGGGGCGCGCCGGCATCCCGCGGGCGGCGGCGCAACGGACCTTGCGCGCGCCGCAGACAGCTGGCTGGGGCATGGATCGAGGCCGGTGATGGGATCAGCGCAATCAGCCTTCGAGGTGCAAGCGGTAGCTCAGCGCCTGGTCGCCGCCGGCCCAGGCGCCGGCGTCGTCGCGCAGCCAGCGCGCGCCCGCCACCAGGTCGGCCAGGCTCGGGGCCTCGGGCTGTGCGGCGAGCAAGGCGGCGAGGCAGGCGCGCGCGGCGGCAGGATCACGGGTGCGCGCCATATCGAGCAGGGCCGCGCGCATGCGCTGTCCCGAGGCGCCGGCAACCTGGACGCAGAGGCGTCGCCAGAGCCGATAGGCGGCCTCCAGCTCGGCGCTGCGCTGGGTGCTGTCGCGGCGGTCGGTATCGGCGCGGCGGTGGGCATCGGACATGGGATTGCTCCGGGGTTCGGGTGGGCATTCGGGGCGCGCGGCGGCGGTTGCGGCGCGCGCGCTGGTCACCAGTCAGGATCGCCCAATCGGGCCGGTTCGGGCATCGGCGTGCCGCAACATCGAAGCGGTCGGCTGCAATTTGCGCCGCCGAGCTCAGGCCTCGGGCGGTGCGGCGGCGTCGAGATAGGCTTCGATCAGCGCCAGCAGGGGCTCGGGGTCGAAGCCGTGGGCGAGGGTGCGCACCGCGTCGGTCAGGCAGCGATAGCGCCGGTCGCTGCCCGCCCAGGCGTCGCACCACTGCTCGACGCGCAGGGTCAGGCCCAGCTCGGCCTAGCCGCGCAGGGCCTCCAGCGCCTGCGGCGGCGGCGTCGGCGGCAGCAGGTCGGGCAGCTCGGCCAACAGCCGCTGCTGCGTGCTCGGGTTGGACGCCGCGGCCAGCGCCGCGGCCCAGCGCTCCAGCCCCGGCGCCGGGCGGGCCTCGGCCCAGTCCCGCAGCCCTTCGGCAAAGGCTGCGACCTCGTCCGGGTCGAGGGTGCGCCAGCGGCGCAGCCAGTTGCGGCAGAGCGCGACCAGGGTCTCGGCATCGAGCCCCGAAGGCGCGGCGCGCGCGTTCGGCAGCGGTGCGGGACAAGACGCAGGCTCCGCGCTCGTGTTCGGCATCGGCGCGGCAACTGGCGCGGCGGCGCACGCGGCTGGCGGCGCTCCCGCCGGCTCCAAGGCCGGAAAGCCGATCCAGAACCAGCTGCCCTGCCCCGGTCGGCTGCTCAGGCGCAGGCGCCCGTCCATCGCCTCCACCAGCGCTCTAGCGATGGCCAGACCCAGCCCGCTGCCGGGGGCCGCGGCAGCGCCCACGCGCTCGAACGGGCGGAAGACGCGGGCCTGATCGGCGGCGGCGATGCCCGCCCCGGTATCGCGCACCAGGATGGCGAGGACCAATCGATCGGGACGGTGGCGACGCACGCGGCTGCGCAGGCGCAGGCTGATGGTGCCGACCGCCGTGTACTTGACCGCGTTGTCGAGCAGGTTGGACACCGCCTGCGACAGCCGCCCGGGATCGAGCAGGACCTGGATTGACGGGGGGATCGGCTGCGGGGTCGGCGGCGCTGCGGGCCGGGCAAGGGCCGAGTCCAGCCGCAGCGCCAGGCCCTTCTCGCGCATGGCGGCGCGCAGCTGCGCGGCGGCCTCGCGGACGATGGCGACCGGATCGCAGGGGGCGGGACGCAAGGGCACCGCGGCCCCCTCGGCACGGGCCAGGTCGAGCAGATCTCGGACCCGCTCCTGCAGCAGCAGCGCCGTGCGGCGCAGGTCGCGCAGCATCTCGGGACGCTCCAGCGCCGAGGCCTCGGCGCGCATGAGCAGCCCCACCTGCCCCAACAGGATATGCAGCGGCCCGCGCAGCTCGTGGCTGACCATGGCCAGCAGGCGGTCCTTGGCGCGGTTGGCCGTGCGCGCCTCGGCGCAGGCGTCGCGCAGGGCCTGGGCCGAGCGGTGGAGCTCGGCATTGTGCGCGGCCAGTCCAACCACCGCTTGATCCAAGGAGCCGATGATGCGCGCCGCAACCCGGGCGCTGATGCCGGCGAACAGGGTGTAGCCGAAGGCGTTCTGCACCCAGACCAGCGCCGAGCCGGCATAGACCGGATAGTCGAGCCCATAGACCAGCAGCCCGCTGCTGGCCCCATAGCCGATGGTCAACAACGACAGCCCCACCAGGCCCAAGCTGATCCAACCGGCGCGGTTGCCGAGCAACAATACGGCCAGCAGCGCGAGCAGGATGAAATAGCCCTTGGAAAGGGCGACCGGCCCGTAGCTGGCCACCGAGGCCACTGCCATCACCCATAGACAGCCCAGAAACAGCATGGCGCGGGGTCGGTAGGACAGGCGGCGGCGCAACAGCCAGAGCAGCCAGAGGCCGACGACGACGGCGCTGTTCACGGGGACGCACCAGACCGCGACCAGGGTCAGATACTTGTAGATGGCTGCCGCTTGATTGATCAGCAGCCCGAGCCCGATCAGCAGCATCAGCTCGTCGAGCAGGGCGTTGCGCAGTGCGGGCAGATCGGGCGGTCCAGCCCCAACGGCCGGTCCAGGGAGGAGACGTGAAGACATGACAGGTTCGCTGAGCGGTTCGGCCAGGCGGAATCCGCGCAGTCTGCCGGCGAGCAAGAGGCGCCGTCCCAATGACGACGACTGCCCGCGCTTGGATCGCTTAGGCTGGGAGAACCTGCTGCGCTGACGAGTCGGCCCTGCTCAGTCCGAGCTGCGCGCTAAGGCGGTTTCTGTGAACTTTCATACCACCTGACTTGTCTTGACGCCCGCCTTCGGCGTCTGTACCGACCCAGAGCAGCTTATCGACTGGCTGCGGGGCGTCGGTCAATGCCATTAAGGAGCGCTTTGGGGGAGCGGCTTCAAGCCGCGACTCGGCTCGCGCGGCGACCGTCGCGGCTGGAAGCCGCTCCCACGGCTTGACTTAGGATCGGTTCAGAAACAAGTTCGCTGAACCTTTTGATTGGCCGTTTCGTGGTTGCGTCTGCACCACTTGTTTCTGAACCTTGACTTAACGGCATTGGGGCGTCGGTACGGCCACGTCCGCCTCGGACCTGGCCGAGGTCATTCCCCGCCAGCCGGCTCGACCGGATGCGGTTGGATTGCCTATCCGTCGCCTAATTCAGCGTTGTCGCCCGCATCTCGTCGCCACCATCCGGTCGCCGATGCCGATGGATCGCAGCGCGCAATCGCTGCTCGACACCCAGGATCACCCGATCCCAATCGATCCCCCGGGCGGTGTTCGCCGCCGCACGGCCCAGTCGCCGCAATCTGTCCAGGTCATCGGCCGCCTCGCCGGCGGCGTCGATGAAGGCATGCGGTTCCCCGCAGGGGACCACAATGCCGTTCTCCGCCGAGCGGATGTGCTCGTGGGCCGCCGCATAGTCGAACGCGACGACCGTTAGCCCACTCGCCATGGCCTCGGTGACCACGTTGCCAAAGGTCTCGGTCAAGCTCGGGAACAGAAAAAGGTCCGCGGAGGCATAGTGCTCGGCGAGCTCGACACCGACCTTCGCCCCGGTAAAGACATAGCTCGGGTGCCGAGCGCTCAGCCGGCTCGATTCGGGACCATCGCCCACCAGCACGAAACGCGCGTCCGGGCGGCGCCGCGCGATGGCCTCGAAGGCATGGAGGGCCAGACCGATGTTCTTCTCCGCGGCAATGCGCCCGACGTACAGCACCACCGGCGCCCCATCGTCGCAGCCCCAACCCGCCCGCAGCGCTGCGCGGCGCCGTGCGGGCGAGAACAGCGTGGTATCGACCCCGCGGCTGAAGACCTGCACGCGCTCGAAGCCTTGGTCTTCCAGCTCATGGCCGAGCGCCGAGGTAGGCACCAGCGTGCCGTCGGAGCGGTTGTGAAACCGCCGCAGCGAGCGAGCGATGGGCCGCATCAACAGGCCCAGGCCGTAGAAGCGGCTGTACTGGTGAAACTGGGTATGAAAGCCCGTCAACACGGCGATATCCAGATCGCGCGCCGCCGCCAGCCCCGCCCGGCCCAGCGGCCCCTGAGTCGCAATGTAGACGGCATCCGGCCGCTCGCGATGCCAGCGCCGGCGCAACCGCCAGTACACCGGCAGGCCGAAGCGCAGTCCGCGATAACCGGGCAACGGCAACCCCGGCACCAGAAACAGCCCCACCATCTCGGCCGCGGGCTCGGGCAACGCTGCCGAATCGCGATCTCGACGCTGACGCGGCCGAATCAAGGTCAGCCGATGACCGCGGCGGGCAAGCCCCTGCACCAGCTGGCGCATGGTATTGGCGACGCCGTTGATCTCGGGCGGGTAGGTCTCCGTGATCACGCTGATACGCAACGCCCCCCGGCAGCTCGAAGCGTCAGACGCCACAAATCCCCCCTGCGCCGATCACATCGGCCTCGGACTCGGACTCGGACTCGGGAACAGGCTGCGCCCGCGGCGATGGCGACGCCCCATCGCCGTCGAGCCCGAGCGCAGCGGCGATGGCGCCCTGCGCCGCCGCGGCCATGCCGCGCCGGTCACTCAAGTCATCGTCCAGCAAGGGAAGAAAGCTGACCTGAACCGCAATACCCGGGTTGCGCAGCACCCGAATCAGGTGCGGCAGCAGCCTGTCATCACCGATGAACGGCGCGACCGCGTTGGGGACCGCGTTGCTGCCGTAGCGCACGGCCACCGGCTGAACACCGATCCCGGGCTGTTGGGCGACGGCAAACAGGCGCGGGTAGAAACGGCGCAGGCTGAGGCCATCGCCGGTTGTCCCCTCTGCGAACACCACCACCGGTCGACCGGCTCGGGTCCGCTCGACGATCTGCGCCCCCGTGACGGCGGTCTGATTGCCGCCGCGCGTGATGAATACGGTGCCCACAATCACCGACATCCAGCCCACAATGGGCCAGCGACGCACCTCGGCCTTGGACAGGAAGCCGAGCGGGCCCTGGGATCCGAGTACCGGGATGTCGAGCCATGAGATGTGGTTGGCCACCAGTAAGGCGGAGGTCTCCGGGCGCCCGTGCACCTCAAGCCGCAACCCGAGCGCCCGACACAGCCGGCAGTGCCACCAGCGCACCACGCTCGGCAACCATCGGCAGCGCAGCCCGAGGCGCCGGCCGAGGGGAACCACGGACAATATCAACATCCCCGCGAGCACCAGCACCGCCACATGAAAGCCACGCCAGACGACCCCGAGACGTGACGCCTGCGGACCCGACGAGGGGCCTCGGCTTGCGATATCAGCGTCCGCCGACACGTTCGAGGAAGTGCCTGGAGTAGGCGGGATTCAGCTCCCGGACATCCAGCAGCATCAATACGTCGGCGACCTGAAAATCCGGGTCGCGGCAGGGCTCGCCGCAGACCTTGGCGCCGATGCGCACATAGGCCTTGAGCAGCGGCGGCAGCGGGGCATCGAGCACATCCTCCGGCACCTCCGACGACAGCAGCGGGACGCGCGGTCGCACGCGCAGGTGCGCCGGCGATATGGCTTGTCGACGCAGACGGTTCATGATCGCGGCGGCCTGATAGTCGTTCGTGCCCAGCGGGACGCTGGCGCAGCCGAAGAGGTAGTCGATCTTGTGGCGCTGAATGAAGGCCGCGACGCCCGACCACAGCACGGCGATCGCCGCCCCGTGACGGTGCTCGGCATCGATGCAGGTGCGTCCGACCTCAAGCAGACGCCCGCGCAGACGTGCCACCGGTCCGAGTTCGAATTCGCCTTCGGAGTAGAAGCGGCCCAGGGTGCGGGCCCCGGCATCGGTCAGCATCCGCGTGCAGCCGACGACGCGACCGGTCGCGGCCTCCCGCACCAGTATGTGCTGACAAACGGCATCGAACGCATCGACGTCGAGCCCGGCGTGCCCCGGCTTGAGCGTGGCGCCCATCTCCTCGCCGAAGATACGAAAACGCAGTGCCTGAGCCTCGCGAACGGCGCTGTCGTCGACCGCCAGCTCGACGTGCAACCGGTCACCGCGTTTGCTCGGCAGTAGCGACCCTCTCGCTGCCATGGATGATCCCCGTGTCTCATAGATTTGCGTGGATGGGCCATGTTAGCGACGCGATATTGCAGCGCCGTGTGAATCGGATTAAGACAAGATTAACGATTTTCAATCACGGCGGGAAGTAGCCTAGCCGCCTCAGTCGCGCAGCGAGAGGATCGGCCAGCCCCGCTCCGCGGCGGCGGCGGCCAAACGCTCGTCCGGGTCCACGGCGGCGGGACATTGCACGCGCTCGAGCAGCGGCAGGTCGTTGATGGAGTCGCTGTAGAAGCTGCTGCCGTCAAGGCCCTCGTTGCGACCCGCGAGCCACTGCTCGAGCCGGACGACCTTGCCTTCACGAAACGCCGGGGTCCCGGCCACGCGGCCGGTGAAGCGCCCGTCGACCTGCTCGGGATCGGTCGCGATTAGGTGCTCGATGCCGAACCGCTCGGCGATCGGCGCCGTGACGAAGGCGTTGGTGGCGGTGATGATCAGCAGCGTATCACCCGCCGAGCGGTGGCGCTCGACCAAGGCCTTGGCCCTCGGCAGCAGGATGGGGTCGATCCGCTCGCGCATGAAGGCGTCGCGCCAGCGCCGGAGCGTGGTCGGCGGGTGCTCGGCCAACGGGCGCAGCGCAAAGCGCAGAAAGGCATCGATGTCGAGCCGACCGTGGCGGTAGTCGTCGTAGAAGCGCTCATTGGCGGCCTCGTAGCTGGGGCCGTCGACCACGCCGAGACCGATCAGATGCTGCCCCCAAAGGTAGTCGGAATCCCCTGCGATAAGGGTGTTGTCGAGGTCGAAGATCGCCAAGGCCATTGGCCATGTCCTCCCGGAATGTTAGGGATAAAGCGGGTCTGCGCGGCTGCCGGATATCACGAAATTCCAGCATATCAGCAACAACCAATGTTCGCGTGGATTTGCGGCGGTGCCGAAGGTTGTGGAAAAATGCGGCGAAAACCAACGAGGTACGCCCTTGATCGACCGGGATGGATTTAGACCCAATGTCGGCATCATCCTCAGCAACGCCCAGCGGCGCTTGTTCTGGGGTCGGCGTGTCGGTCAAAACGCTTGGCAGTTCCCGCAAGGCGGGATCAAGACCAACGAAAGACCGCACGAGGCCATGTACCGCGAGCTTGCGGAGGAGGTCGGACTGCTGCCGCACCAGGTCTCGGTGCTTGGCTGTACCCGCCGCTGGCTGCGCTACCGATTGCCCAAGCGCTTCATCCGCCGCCACTGCGGCCCGATCTGCATCGGCCAGAAGCAGATCTGGTATATGCTGCGGATCGACTGCGGGGAGGGCGAGTTCTGTCTCGATCGCTGCGACAAGCCGGAGTTCGACGCCTGGCGCTGGGTGCGCTACTGGTATCCCCTGCGCGAGGTCGTCTACTTCAAGCGCCACGTCTACGAGCGCGCCCTCACCGAGCTGGCACCGCTGATCTACCCCGACGGCATCCCCGATCGCGAGCAGATGGTGCCGCACCACCCGGGCAGCCACGGTCCCCACCAGGCCGCATGCGCCGGCCAGCGTCGGCGCTAGCCCCGTCGCCTCGTCTCGGCACCCCGCTCGATCGGCCTGCGCGCGCCGAACGCATGGGGTGTCGGCCCAACCCCGCCCGACCCCCAACGCATCTCCTCCGCCAAAGCCTCCATCATCCATGTTCCTGCTGCTGCGCCGCATCGTCCAGAACGTCAATCAGGCCTCATCACTGGAGGAGGCGCTCGGCATCATCGTCTCCCAGATCAAGCAGGCCATCGGCGCCGATGTCTGCTCGGTCTACCTGACCGACTTCGACGCCCGCGAGCATGTGCTGCAGGCCACCGACGGCCTGCGTCCGGGCTGCGCCGGCCGCGTTCGGCTGCCGCAGAACCGCGGCCTGGTGGGCTGGGTCGCAGAAAAGGCCGACGTGGTGCACCTGGACGACGCCGCCGATCATCCGCGCTACCTGTTCACCCACGACACCGACGAGGAGCGCTATCACGCCTTCCTCGGCGTCCCGCTGATCCAGAGCCGGCGGGTGCAGGGCGTGATCGTGATGCGCCGCAGCGCCCGCGACTGCTTTTGCGACGATGAGGTCTCGTTCGTCATCACCCTCGCCGCCCAGCTCGCCCCGGCCATCGCCCTGGCCCGCAATACCGGCGAACTGGCCCGGCTGCATGGCGCCAGCGACCTGCCCGAGCGCTTCCTGCCCGGGCAACCCGCCTCGCCGGGCATCGCCATCGGCACCGCAGTGGTCTGCTACCCGCCGGCGGACCTGGCGGCGGTCCCGGACAAGGCCGTCGACGATACCGACGCCGAGGCCACGGCCTTCCGCCAGGCCATCGGTGACGTGGCCGACGAGATCGCCCGCTTCGCTCGCGCCATCGGCCCGTCCCTGCGCAGCGAAGACCGCGCGCTGTTCGAAGCCTGGCGGCTGATGCTGGAAAGCGACACCCTCATCGACGG
Organism: uncultured Gammaproteobacteria bacterium; assembly: GCA_942491465.1. GTDB lineage: Bacteria > Pseudomonadota > Gammaproteobacteria > Chromatiales > Chromatiaceae > CALOBA01. The sequence continues at coordinate 10,928 of CALOBA010000079.1, read as the reverse complement.
CACGCTCTCACGCATCCAGGCCGGCAACTGGGCGCCGGCGGCCCTGCGCGACACCATCGACGAGCACGCGCAGGTGTTCGACCAGATGGACGACCCCTATCTGCGCGAGCGCGCCTCGGATATCCGCGACCTGGGCCGGCGCATCCTGATGCGGCTGCAGAACGTGGATGCGCCGGATCTGGACTATCCGCAAAAGACCGTGCTGGTGGGCGAGGAGATCAGCGCCATGCAGATCGCCGACGTGCCCGGCGACCAGCTGGCGGGCATCGTCAGCACCACCGGCTCCGGCCTGTCCCATGTGGCCATACTCGCCCGCGGCATCGGCATACCCGCCGCCATGGGCGTAGCAGAGCTGCCGGTGAGCCGCGTCAACGGCCGCGAGATCATCTGCGACGGCTACCGCGGGCGCGTCTATGTGGCCCCGTCACCGGCGGTGCGCGGCGAGTACGAGCGCCTGGCCGCCGACGACCTGGTGCTCACCGCCGAACTCGACAACCTGCGCGGCCTGCCGCCGGAGACCAGCGACGGCATCCTGCTGCCGCTGTACCTGAACACCGGCCTGGTCTCCGAGCAGCGACCGCTGGGCATCGAAGAGTCCGCCGGCGTCGGCCTCTATCGCACCGAGTTGCCGTTCATCGTGCGCGATCGCTTCCCCGGCGAGACCAACCAGACCGAGCACTACCGCCACGTGCTCAAGACCTTCGCACCGCGACCGGTGACCATCCGCACCCTCGACATCGGCGGCGACAAGCCCCTGCCCTACTTCCCGGTGCACGAGTCCAACCCGTTCCTCGGCTGGCGCGGCGTGCGCATCACCCTGGACCACCCGGAGATCTTCCGCACCCAGGTCCGCGCCATGCTCCGCGCCGCCATCGGCCTGGGCAACCTGCGCCTGCTGCTGCCCATGGTGACCACCACCGAAGAGCTGGACGAGGCCATGCTGCAGATCCAGCGCGCCTACGACGAGCTCGACGAAGAGGGCTACCCGGTGGAGCTGCCGCCCATCGGCGTCATGATCGAGGTCCCGGCGGCGGTCTACCTGGCCGAGGCCATGGCCCGGCGGGTGCAGTTTCTGTCCGTCGGCACCAACGACCTGACCCAATACCTGCTTGCCGTCGACCGCAACAACGCCCATGTCGCCAACCTCTACGACGAGCTCCACCCCGCGGTCCTGCACGCGCTCAAGACGGTGGTCGCCGGCGCCAAGGTCCACGGTCGCGACGTCAGCATCTGCGGCGAGATGGCCGGCGACCCGCTGGCGGCGCTGCTGCTGCTCGGCATCGGCGTGAACAGCCTGAGCATGAGCGCCGGCAGCCTGCTGCGGGTCAAGAGCGTGCTGCGCGCCATCAGCCGCTCCCGCGCCCGCGAGCTGCTGGCCTTTGCACTACAGTGCGAGACCGCGACGGAGGTCCGCCGGCTGCTGCTGGAGGCGATCGAAGACCTCGGTCTGGGCGCGCTGGTCCGACCGGGACGCTAGGGAAGAATTCAGAAATAAAGTGAACATGTCAACTCGTTGTCGTTGTCGTTGTCGTTGTCGTAATCGATTCGAAGCACGACGACGATAACGACGACGACGACGATAACGACGACGACAACGACAACGACAACGACAACGACAACGACGACAACGACAACGACAACGACAACGACAACGACAACGACAACGACAACGACAACGACAACGACAACGACAACGACAACGACAACGAAATCCTAGTCGCGCTATCGAGTTGTTTCACTTGTTAATGAACGATTACTAGTGCACCGCTGCGGAAGTCCCAAGACCGCCGGCATGCCCACTCGGTGCTGTGGGAGCGACTTGCAGTCGCGACTTCCGCGTCGCGGCGGTCGCGATTGCAAATCGCTCCCACAGCTGCGGGCGGTCTCGGAATTTTCGCGGCAAAGCACTAGTCGCGCCGACGGCAGACCGCGTTGATCTCGTCGAGCAGGCGCCGGTAGGCGCTGAGCAGGAGGCCGGGCTCTTCCTTGTGCCGATCGGTCACGGCCTGGAAGCGATCCTCGAACGCCGCAGCCCGCTCCTGATCGCCGCCGGCCGCACAATCGGCCACCGCCCCCAGCCGTCGGCGATGCAGGGCATCGAGCAGCTCGCGGTCGCGCTTGGCGAAGAAGATGTCCTCGTCGACCTTGCCCTTGATGTGTAGCTTCTCGACGAAATCCGTCATCGTTGTTACCTCGTAGTGGGGGGATGAGCGCGCCGCCGATGCTACAAGAATCCGGCTGGACGCGCGCGCCGCGCATCGCTATGGTTGCCCTGTCCAATCCGCCCCCGACCGCCGGGCCCTTGCCGTCACCAAAATGGTACCGACCTGATCCATGACCGCCCCCAGACAAACGGCCACCTCCCCCGCCGGGGTCTGGGATGAGACCGCCGCCCTGACCGCGGTCGGCGGAGACCGCAGGCTCGCCCTCGAGATGATTGGCGACCTGATCGCATCCCTGCCGCTAGAGCTGGAGACGTTGCGGCAGTTGATGGACGAGGGGCAGCTGGCCGACCTGGCCGAGAAGGCCCATCAATGCAAGGGCGGCGCCGCCTACTGCGGCGTCCCGACGCTGGTGGCGGCACTGGCCGACCTCGACCGAAGTGCCCGCACGGGCAACCGCCCGCGCAGCATGCAGGCGCTGTCCGCCGTCGTCGCCGCCGCCGCCGACCTGCAAACACTCAACCTCGATGCACTCACCCGCTAGGCCCCCGATGCACCATCCCAAGCCCGACATCCTGATCTGCACCGACCTCGACCGCACCCTGCTCCCGAACGGTCCCCAGAGCGAATCACCGGCCGCCCGGCCTCGCTTCCATCGCCTCGCGGCCCAGCCCGAGGTCCGCATCGCCTATGTCACCGGCCGCCATCGCGCGCTGGTCGAGCAGGCCATCGAGCGCTACGGCATCCCCATCCCGGATTTCCTCATCGGCGACGTGGGCACCAGCATCTACCAGGTCGAGCACGGCCAGTGGCGGCTGTTGGAGACCTGGTCCGCTGTGATCGGCGCGGATTGGGCCGGCCAGGACCACAACGACCTCACCGCCATGCTCGCCGACATCCCCGGCCTGACCCTTCAGGAGCCGGACAAGCAGGGCCGCCACAAGCTGAGCTGGTACACGCCCGAGGATTGGGACCGCACCCACCTGCTGCCGCGGATCGCGGATCGCCTGCGCGAGCGCGGCGTCGACGCCAACCTGATCTGGAGCCTGGACGAGTCCACCGGCACCGGCCTGCTCGACCTGCTGCCGGCCTCCGCCAGCAAACGCTCCGCGGTGGAGTTTCTGCTGCAGACCGAAGGGCTCGACCCGGCCCGCACCCTCTGCGCCGGCGACAGCGGCAACGACCTGGCCATGCTCACCAGCCCGCTGCCGGCGGTGCTGGTGGCCAATGCCACCGACGCCCTCCGCGCCGAGGCCCTGGAGCTGGCCACCGCCGCCGGCACCGCCGATCGGCTCTACCTGGCCCAAGGCGGCTTCCACGACATGAACGGCTGCTATTGCGCCGGCATCCTGGAGGGACTGGCGCACTTCCTGCCGGAGACGCCGCGGCTGTGGCTGGAGGATTGAGCCCGGGACCGCATTCCAGCCTGGACTGCGGCCGTCGCGACCTCGTCGTCGCAACAAACCGCTAAGGCGCAGAGGACGCGAAGGCGCAAAGTACAGCGGACTATCCAACCTTGGGAGACTGACGCGTGAATGAGCCCATATCCGACACCGAGCCGTTCCTAACCGAGACCGAGGCCCGCGTGCTGGGCTGCCTGATGGAGAAGCAGCGCACGACCCCGGACCAGTACCCGCTCACGCTGAACGCACTGACCAACGCCTGCAATCAGAAGAGCGCCCGCAGCCCGGTGATGCGCCTGGAGATCGGTCAGGTGGGCCATACGCTCACCCTGCTGCGCGACCGCGGGCTGATCCATGCCAGCTTCTCCGGCCGCACCGAGCGCTACGACCACAAGTTCGCCGGCCACTTCATGCTCGACCGCCGCCAGCAGGCCCTGCTCTGCGTGCTGATGCTGCGCGGCCCCCAGACCCAGGGCGAGCTGCGCACCAACAGCGCCCGCCTGGCCGACTTCCCCGATCTTGCCGCCATCAGCCAGACCCTGCACGAACTGGCCGGCCACCAGCCGGCACTGGTCCGGGAGTTGCCCCGCCCCGCGGGCACCCGCGAGCAGCGCTACGCCCACCTGTTGTGCGGCGAGCCGGCCTTCGAGCCGCCTCCGGCCAAGCCCGCCGCCGCGCACGGCGACCAGCGCGCGCGCATCGACCGCCTGGAGGCCGAGGTCGCGGCGCTGCGTGCCGAACTCGACGCCCTTCGCGAGCGCGTCGAAGGCTGAACCCCGCGCCGGCCTTGCTCACCGCACAGGCCGACGTGATCGGGCCCGGGTAGTCAGGCGACGGTCACCTCCGAGGCCAGATAGACGTCCTGGATCGCCTGCAACAGCGCCACGCCCTCCGCCATCGGCCGCTGGAACGCCTTGCGCCCGGAGATCATCCCCATGCCGCCGGCGCGCTTGTTGATGACCGCCGTGCGCACCGCCGCAGCCAGATCGCCGGCCCCGGATGAGGCGCCGCCGGAGTTGATCATGCCGACGCGGCCCATATAGCAGTTCGCCACCTGGTAGCGCACATGATCGATGGGGTGGCTGGCCGAGAGCGTCTCGTAGACGATGGGGCTGGTCTTGCCGAAGCCGATGGCGGTGAAGCCGCCGTCGTTGGTGGCCTGCTTCTGCTTGACGATATCGGCCTCGATGGTCACCGCCAGATGGTTCGCCTGGCCGGTCAGGTCCGCGGCGCTGTGGTAGTCCACGCCGTCCTTCTTGAAGGCGCTGTTGCGCAGATAGGCCCACAGCACCGTGACCATCCCCAGCTCATGGGCGCGCGCGAAAGACTCGCTGATCTCCTGGACCTGGCGGCGGCTCTCGGCGGAGCCGAAGTAGATGGTCGCGCCCACCGCCGCCGCACCCAGGTCGAAGGCCTGCTCGACACTGGCGAACAGGGTCTGGTCGTAGATGGTCGGGTAGGTCAGCATCTCGTTGTGGTTGAGCTTGACCAGGAACGGGATCTTGTGGGCATAGCGCCGGCCGACGCTGCCGAGCACACCCAAGGTAGAGGCCACCGCGTTGCAGCCGCCGGCCATGGCCAGCTCGACGATGTTGGCCGGGTCGAAGTAGATCGGATTCGGCGCGAACGAGGCCCCGCCGGAGTGCTCCACACCCTGATCCACCGGCAGGATGGACAGATAGCCGGTGCCGCCCAAGCGGCCGTGATTGAGCATCGCCTGCAGGTTGCGCAGCACCCCCACCGGCCGATCCGACAGGGCCAGGACGCGGTCGATGAAATCCGGCCCCGGCAGCTGCAGCATCTCCCGCGGGATGCCCTCGCAGCGGTGGTTGAGCAGATCTTCGGCGTCGGCGCCGAGCAGTTGCACAATATTGGTCATGATCGGTCTCCTTCGGTTGCGGGGCGTTGTCAACACACTGACAAGCTTAGCCTGTTTGGGTTTCAGCATGACGCACCCGATCCTGCCTCAAGCCGGCATCATTGCCTCGCGCTCCGGTAGCTTTCCGATCCACTAGCGTCTTGCAGGGAAAAAAGCACCGATGACGCACACCGACACCACGTCAGACCAACCCGCAATCCTCCCGCCGCCCCAACCAGCGCCGGATCAGCGGATCGACCCGCTCCGGGTGCTCGCAGAGCAGCCGGTCGGCGGCGCGCTGCGCCCTGGGGACCAGGGCCTCGTCGCGCAGCGGGTCGGCCAGGCGGAACTGGGCGAGACCGGACTGGCGGGTGCCGAGGACCTCACCGGCGCCGCGCTGGCGCAGGTCCGCATCGGCGATCTTGAAGCCGCTGTGCTCGCGGCGCAGGGTGTCGAGCCGCTTGGTGGCGGTCTCGGTCAGCGGCGGGTGGTAGAGCAGCAGACAGAAGCTCTCCTGCCGACCGCGGCCGACCCGACCGCGTAGCTGGTGGAGCTGGGCCAGGCCCAGGCGCTCGGGGTTCTCGATGATCATCAGGCTGGCGTTGGGCACGTCGACGCCGACCTCGATGACCGTGGTGGCCACCAGCAGGTCCAGCTCGCCGGCGGCGAAGGCGGCCATCACCGGCTCGCGCTCGGCAGGCTTCAGCCGGCCGTGGACCAGGCCGACGCGCAACCCCGGCAGGCTCGCGCGCAGCTCCTCGGCGCTGTCCTCGGCGGCCTGGGCCTGCAGCACCTCGGACTCCTCCACCAGGGTGCAGACCCAGTAGGCCTGGCGGCGGTTGGCGCAGGCCCGGCGGACGCGGTGGATGACCTCGGCGCGGCGGCCGTCGGGGACGGCGACCGTCTTCACCGGCCTGCGCCCCGGGGGCAGCTCGTCGAGCACCGATAGGTCCAGGTCGGCATAGAGCGACATGGCCAGCGAGCGCGGGATCGGCGTCGCGGTCATGATCAGCTGGTGCGGCGTGGCGCCTGCGCCCTTCTCGCGCAGGGCCAGGCGCTGGTGCACGCCGAAACGGTGCTGCTCGTCGATGATCGCCAGGCCAAGGTCGGCGAAGCGCACGTCGGCCTGGATCAGGGCATGGGTGCCGATCAGCACCGCCGCGCTGCCGTCGGCGATGCGCGCGAGGATCTGCGCCCGCTCGGCGCCCTTGTGCCGGCCCGACAGCCACAGCGGCTCCAGACCCAGGGGCAGGAGCCAGCTGGCGAGGCTGCGCAGGTGCTGCTCGGCCAGCAGCTCGGTGGGGGCCATCAGCGCCGCCTGGCGACCGGCCTCCACCGCCTGCAGCGCGGCCAGGGCGGCCACCACGGTCTTGCCGGAGCCCACATCGCCCTGGAGCAGGCGCATCATCGGTGCGGTCTGCCCGAGGTCGGCGGCGATCTCGTCGAGCACCCGCTGCTGGGCACCGGTCAGCGCAAAGGGCAGCCCGGCCAGCAGCTGCCGGCGCAGCGCACCATCCCCCGGCAACGCCGCTGCGGCCAGTCCGCGGCGCTCGGCGCGCAGCCGCCGCAGCGCCAGCTGCTGGGCCAGCATCTCCTCAAAGGCCAGGCGCTGGAAGGCCGGGTGGCGGCGCTCGGCCAAGTCGGCCACCGCCGCATCCGCCGGCGGGCGATGCAGATAGCGCACCGACTCGGCCAGCCCCGGCAGCTTCAAGGTCGCGCCGATCTCGGCCGGGAGCCAGTCCGGCAGCGCCTCCGGGGACTGCTCCAGCAGCCCCAGGGCCTGGTCGGTAAGCCCGCGCCAGGAGACCTGCTGCATGCCCTCGGTGGACGGATAGACCGGGGTCAGGGTCTCGCCCCCGTGCAGCGGCAGGACCACATCCGCCGCCTCGTACTCGGGGTGGACCATGCCGAGCGCCTCCGGCCCCTGGCTCACCTCGCCGAAGCAGCGCAGCCGCGTGCCCGGACGCAGGGCCTGGGTCTGGCCCGGCCCGAAGTGGAAGAACCGCAGCATCAGCCCGCCACCGCTGTCGTCCTGCAGCCAGACCTTCAGCGAGCGGCGACGACCGTAGCTGATGCGGGCATCGGTGACCACGCCCTCGACCACCACCTCCTCGCCCGGCTGCAGGCCATAGATCGGCCGCACCCGGGTGCGGTCCTGATAGCGCACCGGCAGGTGGAACAACAGATCCGCCACGGTCTCGATGCCAAGCTTGGCGAGACGTTGGCTGATCCGTGGACCGACCCGGTGCAGCTGGTCGACGGGGGTCTGTTCGAGACTGGCGGTGTTGGACACGGGCATAGCGGTGAGCGGATGCAAGACAAGGGCTCGATCATAGTCCCGGCCGGTCGTGCGTGCACCTCGGGAGCAGCTTGACCGATCCCAACCCACGGACTAACCTCGCGGCCAAGCTGCAGCTCACCGTCGGTCAGCCCGTTGCCATGGCCTGGGCTCAGCCCTGGGAAGTCTTCTCCACCCCGCCTCTGCCGGAGTCGTCCCATGCTCACGATCCGCCCCGAACAGTTCGAAGCACTGTCCGCGGATGCCTATACGCGTTTCGTCCGGCGGCTGCGCACCGCGCTGGTCGAGCTGCTCGGCACCGCCGCCCCCATTCAAGCCGGCGGACCGTCTCGACGCCTTCGTGCACGACGTCCTCACCATCGCCGATGCCGCCGAGATCGACGACGACGCCGATCAGGCGGCACTGACCTGCCTGCTGGCCACCCTGGAACGGGTCGAGCCCGAGCACCCGCAGCTGTTTCCCTTTGTGGAGCAGGCCCTTGCCCGCGAGGATCCCGGTCGCCTGCGCCTGGCGATCGTCGAAGACCGGCTGCAAGACCTGGGCGCCGACGCGCCGATGCTGGCCGAGGTCCTGGCCGCCATGCGCACCATCCGGAGCCGGTTCTGATGTCCCACAAAAGCTTTTTCCACGGCCTCAACACACGGCTGGCAAAGCGTCGTGGTCAGCGGACGAAACGCGCGTCAAAGGCAAAGCACGAATGCCCGCTGCGCGACGGCGACATCTTCATCGGCGTCTACCGGCGCGACACCTTCGAGCCCATGGCCAAGATCCCGACCAAGATCAGCGGGACCTCATCGGGCCGAGCCAAGACCGACAAGATGGGCATTGCGGTCTACCTCGACCGCAAGCCCGGTCCTTACCACTACGAGGTCGAGTACCCGGATCGCTATCAAGACAGCCTGATCAAGGACCCCAAGGGCGACTTCACCCTCGCCGGCGGCGGACTGGCCCCAGTGGGAGGAAAAGGAGACCGTCCCACCGGTGAAGACCAAGGACTTTGCATCGACCCCGGCGAGGATCGGCTGGAAGAACGAGGCCAATCAGGACAGAGGCGTGGTCGAGATCAGCGATGCTCAGGGCCATCTGGTGTGGATGCTTGCGCTCAGCGCAGAGGAGCTCAAGAAGGGCACCAAGGGCGTCGAATGGGACGGCAAGTACGCCGAGGGCGTGGAATACGACGACCACAAGGAGGCCGACCCGTCGCAGATGCCCTATCGGGTCGAGATCCGCGCCCACACCAAAGAGGGCGAGAGCGAGGGCCTGGCGCTCGCAGCGCGGCACTCGGAGGTGCGCCTGTACTGCCACGACGGGCTGCTGAACCCCGTCCACCGCGCCTACCATGCGCGCGAATCCAAGCCCGCCCTGGCCCTGGAGCCCGCCAAGCATTACCCGAAGCCCGCCCCGTCCTCCGGCGAGACCGCGTTGTACTATCAGTACAAGCTGGCCGAGGCCGGCTACCATCCGGGACCGGTCAACGGCAAACGCGACAATAGCCTGGACGGCGAGGCGGTGTACAAGATCGCCCTGCGCGAGCTCAAGCGCTCGGTGCCGCGCGACGGCGCCGCCCCCGGCCCCGCCACGGGCGCGCCCAGCACCTTGTCGGCGACCGGCACGACCGACCGGAACCGGATCGCGATGGACGCCATCGGCCTCGGCCTCGGCGCCACCTAATCTCTACTCCGACAGCGGCAATGCCGACACCTGGGTCCATGAGGCCGGTCACCACCGCCATATGGAGCACGCCGCCGATGCCGGCCCGAATCCCAAGCAGCACGACTACGCATCCCATCGGCGCGCCACCACGCACAACGGCTGGGGCGGCGACTGGGCCAAGTCGGACAACAAGCACTGGGACGTCGGCTGCGTGATGAGCAACGACAACGACAACGACAACGAGATGACATGTTCACGTTATTTCTGATTTCTTCCAAATGAAAGGAAGAAAATTAGTCGATGCAACCAGCGCAATGCCCTCCGCAACTCTCCGCTGCTTCATTTCTATTTCTTCTCTGTCCTTTGCGCCTTTGCGTCTCTGCGCGAGATATCTTTCTCCTTACTCCGCGGGGGTCGTGGTCGTGGTCGTGGTCGCCAATGTGGGCGAAGCCGATTTCGATCCGACCCCGGCTTGGATTTCGATCACGACCACGATCACGATCACGATCACGACCACGAACGGAGCGCATTATTGCGACTCAGACGCCGCTGCCGCCTGAATCGACCCGATTGACCACCACCTCGGCCGGGCGCAGCAGGGCGTCGTCGAGCAGCCAGCCGGGGCGCAGCTCGGCGACGACTTGGCCGTTGGGGCGCTCGGGGTCTCGGGTCAGCTCGACAGCGTGAATGCGGTGTGGGTCGAAGGGCTCGCCGACGGCGGGCAGCCGGCGCACACGGCGCCGGGCAAGGGTCTCGTCGAGCCGGCGCAGGTTCATGCCCATGCCGTCGGCCAGCACGGCGATGAGCTTGGGCGCACGGCGCCGACGAACGAGCCAGCCGTCCTGGGCCAGCCCGGACCGAACATTGACCTGCCTTTTCGCCTCCGTTATCGTTGCCGCGTCAGTCGTTGCTCCCCCGTAGCCTGATCCACTAGATTCCTTTCCTCTCCTCTCCTATGAGCTGAGATACGCCGAGCCGCCCAGTCATGCTCCAACTTCGTCCGGCCCAACTTGCAGCATTCGAGTCCGCCATGACCGTTGCCGCGACAAACCGCTCGGCGGTCTCCCTGCGCGTCCTTGCGCCCGCTCATGCGGCAATGAGTTCTCCATCCTCACTTGAGATTTTCGCGCAGCAGGCGTTGGGCGATGCGCAAGCGATCGGTTTTCGTTTGGCTGCGGCATCGGATTTCTATGTGTACCTGGCGAGCCGGTGCGGGATCGGCGTTGCGCAAGACCCGCAGTATGCGTTTTTGGGTATCCCGAAATCCTTGGGCTATCGGCGCGAGCTTGGCTTAGCGGATTCCCTACATCGACGCTTGATGCGCTATCTGGATAATGTCTGGGGCAAGGACTGCGAGTTGGCCGCCCAGGCGCTCGCACTCGGCAACGACTACACGCAGATTGCGCAAGGCCCTGCCGATACCAGGACGATCCTGGCTCAGTTGGAGTCAATCTGGCCGCAGAAGGTGAGTTTCGTTGGCAAGCCATTGCTCTATCACGCATTGCGCGACGAGCTTCGACCCCCCGATCCGCTGCACTTGCCTCCATTGAGG
>CALOBA010000078.1:0-115161 GCA_942491465.1 uncultured Gammaproteobacteria bacterium | reverse complement strand
GTCTTGAAACAAGGAATCGATGGTGCCGAGGTCGGCTGCGTCCAAGCTCTGCCAGGGCACGAATGGGATCGCGTCGATCGTCGATTTCTCTATGGTGTCTCGTTCGAAGCCGAACTTACCGCTGGTTACGAGCGCATACCAGAGCGCAAAGCGGCTCCGCAGGAACAGTGCAACGTACTTGGCGAGTCGGCTTGCTTGGGCATGTCCATGAGTGCTATACCCATAATAGCTCTCGTTATAGACGACATCCCGTGTGGCGACGGCCGTCGCAATTCTTTGTCGCATCGCTGGCGGTGACTCGTGAACAAGCGCCAGTGGAGCACGAAAAAGCGAACGAGATCTGGGATCGTGTAAGCGTTCAAGCTGAAATGGTTGAAGCGCATCAAGATCGACCAGAAGGCCAGAAATCTCTTTATTGCCAATGTCCGGGATGCCTTGTAGATACTCCGCTGGAACCCCTGGAAAACAGTCTCCCCTCTGCCTAACACGGCTGCTTTCTCGCAGTCTTTGGTAGCCGTTTCCTCGTCTGTCGGGGGCGGCTCCTCTCGAAGCTGAAAAGTTGCCCCCAATACTGGGCTAGACTCGGAAGCTGCCTTCCCTCAATGCGCCGAAGCAGATTCAGGTCCAGCCGTGTGCCGCGAAATAGGGTCTTTAGAATAGTCGGCCGTTCGGCAAGCTGACGTGCGGACACGGCCTCGGCATTGCTTGCATCGATACGCATGACCCCCGCATCGTTGAGCGTCTGCTCCGCCGTGGGCTGAGGAATCGAAAGCCCGATCCGGGGCGGCAGGCGGTTGCACGCAAAGAGCAGGCAAAACGGCGCCGAAATGCTGGGCCAGACCTTCGTCTTGCGGAGATCCGAGCCGTTGACGACTGCGGTCACGTCAAGTGCCGAGAAGACGGCTGCGCGGGCCACCGGCATGCCGTCCCCTTGCTGGAACAGCATTCGCGCCGAAAGTGCAAAGGAAATCCTGCCCCCGTCGCGGCACCATTGCATTGTGCGCCACAGAAAAGCCAAGTCCGGTACCTCGTTGGGAATCGGTGGTGCCGGGTATTCTGAGCCGAGACGTTCTTTCGCGATCTGCGCTACCCGGTCCCGCACCTGAGGCCAGCCGTCTAGGCGCTTGGCCCCAGTCCAAGGTGGATTTCCCACAACGATGTCGTACCGACCGTTATGCTCGGGACCGACGAGTGGACCCAAGCTGCCCAGGCGCGCATTCGCATCGCCCTTGTTCAAGTCGCCCATCTTCCAGAGCACCTGGTCCCTCAGGTTTTGGAAGCGGAGCTTCTCCACCGGCTCCGGGCTGGGATCGAGTTCAATGGCGCTCAGATAGAGACCTAGTGCAGCGAAGCGTAGCGCTGCTTCGTCGATGTCGAAGCCGGTGAGCTGGCCGTAGAGTATGTTGCGAAGTTCGCCCGTATCGGGCCGTACACCGGTCGCCGTCCAGCGCTCAGCCACCAATTGGCGGAAGGCGGTGATGAGAAACACCCCACCGCCGACCGCCGGATCAAGAATCCGGGCCTTGTGTGCCGATCCTTCAGGTTGAAGGGCAACGAGGGCACCACGGACCAGCACCTCGGCAATTGCCCGCGGCGTGTAGTAGCCGCTCTGCTGCTTTTGGTCTTTGGAACGGTGGCTGCGTAGGTAACCTTCGTAGGCTTGGCTTAGGACCCCCACGGGGATCTGGGAGAAATCGAGATAGTCCCATTTCTGCTCCCAGCCGAGATAGAGCTGGCCGCCCGGCGCACGGCGCATGATGTCCGCGAGCGGCTTGCACGCCGCCGGGGACAAACTCTCGAACAGTCCGGGGCTCAGGGGGAGGAAGTCGCCGTTGAAGGTTCGATCCAGCCAACCGCAGGTGCGTGCCGCCTGCTGCGAATCATCGAAGAGACCGTCCAGCGCACCGAGCTCGGGCGTACCCGAAGGCATGAGCTCACGGTCGCAGAGAAAGCGCGCGAATAGCGCACGACCGGCCAGAGAAATGGCGTCGGCACCGTCCAGGCCAGCATCGACGAGCTGTTTTAGGGCGTCGCGGAGCAGGCGCAGAATAAGCTCGCTGATCCAGCGATTGCGCGCGAGCGCGGCGCCCGGCCGCTCGTTCGCGAGGAAGGGCATCACGACGCCGTCCGCTTGCGGGAGCGCAACGCGAGTGCGCGCAATTGAGCTGCGGTCTAAGGCGACATGGTGCACGGTGAGCCGGCCCGACTCGATCACCCCGAGATAAGGGGCGTCCCCGCGCAAGGCGTTACGGCGGCGGATTCGCGCCAGGCGATCGCGATGCCCGCGATCATGTCCCCGTCCACCAGGAACAGAGGGGGTTGTTCTGCCACTCGTAGGCACCGGCCAGCGCCGCGATGTCGCTAGCGGAATCGCTCCGATGTTGGCCGGTTAAGGTGGCATACGGCAGTTGGGCCGGAGTCTCCTCCCTAAAAAGGAAACAAGAGCCGCTGGATCGCCTCCGTAGCGCTCAACAATGGGGGTCAGCGTGCTCATGTCGGCGCATGCACGGGCTCGCAGCCGCAAACAGGGTTCATCCGACCGCACCGAGCGGAAGTTTCAGCAACCCCTGACTGCTCTTGAGGGCGTTTCGCCGGAAAGCCTGACGCAGAGCGGCTCCAGGTCGATCGTGAAACCCATGGCGCCACGCGGCACCGGATCTCGGGCCGGCTGGAACCGAGCCTGCTCCGGGGTCAGCAAGACGCGAAATTGGTGCCACTCCAGACTGGATCGGGCGCGCAGCCAGTCGTGCAACCCAGCGAACGCGACGACATAGCGAGACGCCGTCACACTCAGCCTCTTCATCTCCAGCGCAATCAGCGCCGCTATGAGATTGGCGTCATCGTACTCGGCGTGGAGCCCGGCGCCTCGACCAGGACGGGCGGCGATCAGCAGGCCAGTTCGCGACCACGCCTTGCGCTCGGTCTCGGAACAGCCAACACGCTCTCTCAGTTGTAGCGCTTGCATGGGCTTCGAAGGGAAAAATTTCGCTTTCAGCGAAGGATAGTCGGTTATTCCTTGGTTTGCGAGGGAGTATCGCGATTTTTCTGAGCCTCCGGCTCGAATTCGCACGGAGGTCCGTGGTCGCAACGCGCCCGAGGTGGCGTGCGAAGGCGCGCTGAACTTTGTCGTCGACGTCAACGGCAGCGGCAAGTCGTCGATCCTGCGCACCCTGTATCGGATCTTCCTCGCCCTGTCCCGCCGGGAGCATCCGGCCCTGCCCATCAGCCTGGCCTGGGACCGCCAAGTGGGCCGCGAGACCCGGACGGCCTTGCTACACATCAGCAACGACAGGTCACGGCGCTCCTTCTTCGCGACCCTGGCGCAGGTGCCGCCGGACGCCAAACGCCCGGACTGGGAGGCGCTGACCCAGGCCCTCGGAGACGAGCAAGCGCACCCGCTGGCCCAAGACCTGGACATCGCGCACGGCGAGGACGCGGTGCAGATCCCGCTGTCCGCCGGGCTGCTGCCGAAGCGCATCATCGCCTACAGCTCCGGCGCCGAGGATGCCTGGCTGGCACTGGACCAGCCCGAGCATCACCCCAGGGGCGATGAGACCGGCTCGCTGCCCGCCGAGTCCGAACGCCCGCCCGGCTGGACTCTGGAACGGGAGTGGGAGCGGGAGCAGGCGCTAGGCCAATCCGCCGACTCCTTGGAGACCCTGCGTCATCAGCTCGCCACCAACCGCATGCGGGACACTGACCGGGCGGATGCATCGCACCTGCGTATCCGCACCCCGGACCTGCGCCTGGCCGGCATCACGCTGGCCCTATGGCAGTCGGCGAGGGAACTGGACGGCAAGGCCGACGAGCGCGAGCTGGAGGCGCTGCGCCAGCGTTTCCTGCGCGAGCGAGCGGAGCACCATGCCCCGGAAGACGCCCGCCGGGTGCTGAACGAGATTGATTGGTTCCGACCCACACACCTGAGCCTGGTCTATCGAGACGACGAAGACCGCGCGACGCCAGAACAGAGGCGGGAACTCTTCTGCCTGCTGGCCTTGGCCGACACGGTGGTCGCCCAACCCAACGGGCGCATGCGCGCCGTTATCTCCCTCGGGCCGGCGGATGAGATCATGCTCTCGCAGCGGATCGACGACGTGGCACCGCTGGGCATCAGCAACAGCGGCATCGGTCGCATCGCCAAGCGCGTCGATTTCAGCAAAACCGGCGCCGCGGCGGTGCTGCGCATCTTCAGCGCCGACGAATCCATCGACTCGACGCCGATGGACTGCTTCACCCGCCTGCGGGACTGGCAGCGCAAGGGCCTGCTGGACGAGATCACGCTGACCATCCAGCGCCTGCACCGCCCGGAGGCCGCGGACGGCGAGGACGAGATCGAACGCACCTACAAGTCCACCGGCGCCGTGGTCACCTACGACCAGCTCAGCGACGGCGAGCAGATGCTGCTCGGGCGCATGGGCCTGATCTTCCTGCTGCGCGGCCAGGACGGCTCCCTGTTGCTGCTGGACGAGCCCGAGACCCACTTCAACGACGTCTGGAAGCGCGAGGTCGTGGATATGCTGGACCGGGGCCTGCTCAACAGCACCGGGCCAATGTGCTGGTCGCCACCCACACCAGCATCGCGCTCACCGACGCCTTCGCCGCCGAGGTGACGGTGCTGGACAAGACCGACGGGCGCATCACCGCCCGCGCCGTCGGCGGCGGCCTGTTCGGCACCGACCCCGGCGAGGTCAACATGAACCTGTTCCGCGCCGACGCCAGCACCGGGCGCCGCTCGGAGCTGATCCTGGACCGGCTGCTGACAACCGACTGGGCGGGCAAAGAGAGGGAACTGGAGCAGATCCTCACCGTGCTGGGCAGCAGCTTCCACCGCGCGGAGCTGCGCGCGATCCTGAAACGCCTGCGAGCAGACGACGATGGCGCTGCATCCGCTTGAACTGCCGCGGGAGGCGGCGCTCCTGTTCCGGGTCGTCGTGCTGCTGAAGCGCCTGTTGAAGGCATTGGCAGACCCGGCGCTGAACCCCGACAACGTGGACACGGCATGGGTGCAGCAGGTTTGGAGCGGCATGGAGGCCGAATGGGTACGTCGGTTCTGTCTTGGCAGGCAGGAGGCCCGCATCCAAGCCATCGCCAGGGCGTCGGCGCAGGCACGCATGGCACTCTGCGTCGAGTTCTGTCGGCAGAACAAGGTCGGAATCTTGTTGGACGCGGGTGGCGATTTCCGCGATTTGGGGGCCTTGCCAGAGATCAATCCAAACCTGGCAACGGACATCAGCGACTTCTTCAAGAGGTGTTACGAACTGCTGGGGCATGACCGCCGTCGGAACTGGCACGGATATGCATTCTCGCGGACGCGAGTGCTGAACAGGGCCGGGTATCGGGAGGCGTTTTGCTCCACAGCGCCAACCTCGGACGTCTGCCCCTATTGCGACGGCGATATCGGCGAGCCGGATTTGGATCATTACCTGCCCAAGCAGCAGTTTCCGCTCCTCGCATGCTCCCCCTGGAATCTTGTCCCGGTATGCAAGACCTGTAACAACGCCATCGTTGGCAAAGGCGAGAGTCCGCCAATCAGCGATGGGCAACCCAGGTGTATGGATGAATGGCTCCATCCGTTCTTGCGCCCGGCCTCGCCAACCGCATCGATCAGACTGACCGGCACACCATCCGATTCGATCCCGAGGCTTCATTCGCCTGATGCGTTGGAGCAGCGCCGCCTGGACAATCACTTCGCGCTGGTTCAAACACCGAAGAAACGGCTGGCGGACCGCTGGACGAAACGGGCATCCAGTTACTACGGTAGGCTGGTCAGAGATGTCAAGCAGGATGCTACGCAACGAAGCGTCGATGAGATCGTCCGTGTCCAACTGGATTCACATCGGGCAGACCGCGGCCGAATCCCGCTCTCCATGATCCAGGCCGCCGTCTGTCAGGCGGTACTCGACAGTCGACCGGGCTACCGGGAAGAGCTGGAAGACGTCAACCCGGTCGAGCTGGCTTGATTACAGTCGGCTGCGGGCTACCGCATGGACATCCGACAGGGGCATCTAGCGATGCTCGCGCCGCAGTTCACGGCTCAGGGCCAATCGCTGCTGCTGAGTGAGCTCCGTGCTCAAGAGTCCGGATTCCAGCGCTTCCTGTAGCAGGTCCGTTGGCACATCGGCCGGTAGGCGTCCCGTTCGCTCGAACGCTTCCAGCATGGCGGAACTGAGAACCAGCGCGAGCGCAGGCTTTGCGCTGGTCATTGACTCGTACAGCGCCAAGGGGCGCGGCTCGGCCCAACGCGCGCCGTAGACGTCGAATCCTTGTCGGTCTGCCTGAATCAGCCAACGGCCCACATAGACAAAGCTGCCGTCCGGAAGACGCTCGAACTGATCAAGCAAAATCTGGTGGGCGTTACCGACACTCACCGCGTAGCGCAACGCAAAGCTGCCTGCTGCACACGCGATGCTGACCTCCGGCGGCGACGGAAAGCCCAACAGCTCTACACCTGCGCTGATCTCAATCTCGCGGCTGCCCTGTTCCGATGTCCACTCCAACAGGACCGCGGGCGCTGAATCGAGTTGGCGGATCGCTACCAACTGTTGTCCACCTGCACCGAAGACACAGTTGCCGAGCTGCTGCTGTGGCAGGTTCAACTCTGCGGGCTGCACAGCCGAACAAGTTGCTGTCAACAGAACAATGTGGAGCAGCCTGGCAACCCAAACCTTCATTGAAGTGACCTCTGCCGCAGTGGGTATCGCACGGGCCTAGAAACGTGCCTTGAGCTTCTTGTAGCGACCTGGCATGTCGGTACCGCGACGCGCAGGCCCATAGATGTCGAGAATCTTTGTTTCGTACTCGCCATGTTTGTCACCCCATTTAGATGGATCCTTGGCTACTGTCGGGTTCGCTTTGAAAAACTTTTCCAGCGCCGCACCCAAGTCCGTTGTGACAAAGGCAGGTCTGTTGATGTGTTGGTCCAACGCCGTTGCGCGCCCAAGATTGGACTGGAGATAATCCGAGATTGGGTGGCTGTGCCCTGCCGGCTTGAGCGCCACCACCAACCGTAGCCTTGAGATAAAGTCCTTGACCTGCTTCTCCCGGCAACGGTGTCCGGTCCATTTCACAGATACGCTATCAACATAGGCCGTAGCTCGCGTTCATAGAGCGCTGGTGACGCCGGTTTAAGAAAACAGTGCTTAAAGAAGCGCAGCACCTGGCGGCTCACCTTGGAGGTGTAGCGAAACACCGGCACGGTCCAGTCGGGTCGGTCGGTAGCATCGGGTCGATCGGTGGGTGCGACTTGACGCTTGTCCTGTTTGCGCAACGCCTTCTCGTCGTTGAAGCCATCAAGCCCAAGGGTCGCGTGCAGCGCCAGGGCGACCAGGACACTGGTCACGATGGCCAGGCGCGTCTGATTCTCGATGGCCACCGGCCCCTTGCCCCACGCCTTGGCTTGGCTAAAGTCATTTTTCCAGGTGTCAAAACACTTCTCCTCGTCCCAGCGCCGCGCGTACAGGAAGGCGATCACGCCGGGCAGCAGATCGAAGTCGTTGGTGAGAAACTCCACCATGACCACGTCGGGTGCGATAGGTGATCAAGCGCCACGGCTCGGGGAACTGGAGAGCGTGATACGGAGATCCTTGACCACCCCGGCATTCGCTGGGTCATCGGCAATCGGCAACCCTTCGGTGGAGTCGATGCGCAGGCTCGACTTCATGCGCGTGATCATCGTGCTCGCGAGTTTCGCCTTCTTCGCGTCCCAGAAGGAGGCATCGATGAAGGCGCGATCGACCAGCCACAGCATGCCCTTGGTGCGGGTCATGGCCTGCGCATCGCGATCATAGTCGCGCAGCAGGCGCGTCTTGGCGCGAGCGCGTCTCCACGAAGACATCCTGGGGCAGGCCCGTGCGCAGGTTGAAAGGTCAGCAAAGCGTGGCCCTTGGCGTTGTCCTCGCCGCCCTGCTTGGACGTGCGGCGGCGAAAGTACGCGCTCTCGCGCTGGTAAGTTCCGTCGATGGCACCCACCGCGCGCGACCCAACCCCGGGATGCCAGCCAAGCGATCGGGCAGCGTCGCACTGGCCTCGGCGTTGAGCACCGTCAGCGTCTCCTTCAGGACCATCAGGCGCGAGCCTGCCGAGAGCGCATCCGACCAGGTCGAGCGCGGCAGGGGCACGTGCGCCGCCTGCGCCGGGTCCAGATGCAGCAACGCCTGCACCTGCTCGCGCAGCGTCGTCATGCCGCGCAGGTGGCGCAGTACCCCCAACGCAATGAAATCCTCCATGCTCAACACCCGCCCGAGCGAGGCAGCCCCGCGCACCGCGGCCAGCGCGTGGCGCATTGGCGTCAGCAGTTCCCCGAGCACGGTGTTGTCGGTCAGGTGGACCATCAGCTGTGTCAAGCGATCGCGGATCATCGTAGGGCCTCAATAAGTTGTTGCTTACTAACAACATATCGCGACCATTTTTGCCAAACCCTGTCAAGCGTTTATTTGCTGAAAACGCAAAATAAATGGCCGAATACAGGCCGCCTCCTACGTCGGCGCCAATTGCTCGGTCGAAACGCACCGAAATGTCTCTGCTCACCGTGCAGTGGCCCGCTGAGGCCGCCAACGCGGCGGCTTTTTCGCCTACCGGCAAATACGAGGCGGACACCGTTGTCTCCCGGAAGTAGGGATCATGCATGGCGTTAATAATCGGCTGCAATGGCTTGCATTTGACCACCGCGCCGAAAGTATCTGCGCTGCATCCTTCCCGCAGGTGCGTTTTCAATGCTGAGCCAGTCAACTTTTCGGCTTGGGGATCTTCCGGATCTTGGTAATACATCCTGTTGTTCTCTACCGTCCAGCCACAGCAGGCGAACAGGCGCTGATAGTGCTCAGGGTAGTCGCGCTTAAACTCCTCAACCTGCTGCGTAAATTCCCCGCCTGTATTCTTAACCGTCTTTTGCATTGCGCCCGCAGTCAGCACTTCACTGTCATAGGACTGAACCGCATCCATGCGACCCTCGTTGGGCGACATCCCAATCATGATGGCCTTCTCGTCTACGGAAATATCGCCCTTAGTCACCAAGACATCCCAGTCGGCATAATCCTCAAGCTCATCATCGCCCCAGTGTACCGGTCCATACACGCTGCCGTATCGAGTACATTTAATACTGTCCTTGTAAGCGTCGCCGCAGCTGCAGTCACTAATCTCGAACCAGTCCGTCTCGTCATCCAACCAGGCCCGCAAAAGGCCATCCCGCGGATAAGCGTCACCTTCATAGATGATCTCCTTATCGGCATTCTTAGTGTGGGCATCCACCGCCACCTAGAGATAGGCACGGCGGGTCTCTTCCGCGGCAATGGCGGCGCGCCAACTGACTAGAGTTGGTTCGTCTTTCGGTTTCAGTTCGATCCTTTCGATCGCGTGGTCAAGCCATTCGCCCTTATTAATATACTCGCTCGCTTCTGCGAATGCTGAGACCTTAATTTCAATTGAAGACTTGCCCTGCAGAACGGCAACCGGAACATGCTTTTCCTCAAGTATCTTAGACTTGGCCTGAAGGGCTTCGACGCTCAGGTTGCGGTCGCGCAGATTGCGCGTCGCCACCATTAGATAGACAGGCTTCTCAAGTAGACCGCTGTCGACACGCTCGAAGACCGCATTTTTGCCGACGACCATACTGGTCGGAATCTTTAGCCTCTGGCCTCGAAGGCGTCCATTTGTGCGCGTGTGATTTGCAACATGCTTCGGTCTCTCCCAGTTCGGTCGTTCCATTTTGCGGATTAACAGTCTGATAGTGGTCGAGTAATCCGAGCGTCAAGTTAGGTTATTGGGTATCAGCCCTCAAATAGGGTATCGGTTCACAGAGATTATGTGCAAGGTTAAATGTGCGAAGATCGGCATTTTGCCGAAGCAGTAGAGTGGCCAATCGCCCACCAAGGCGCTGCTGGAGCGCCCGGACGTCATCATCGTCGCGACGGTGTCGAGCATCTACGGCCTCGGCGACCCGGAGGCCTATCTAAAGATGGTCCTGCACCTGTCCCGCGGCGAACTCATCGACCAGCGCGCCCTGCTGCGCCGGCTCGCCGCGCTGCAATACCGCCGCAACGAGATCGAGCTCTCCCGCGGCACCTACCGGGTGCGCGGCGACGTCATCGACATCTACCCCGCCGAGTCCGACGAGGAGGCCGTGCGCGTGGAACTGTTCGACGACGAGATCGAGGCCCTGTCGCTGTTCGACCCCCTCACCGGCGAGGTCCGCTGCAAGGTGCCGCGCTACACCGTCTTCCCCAAGACCCACTACGCCACCCCCCGCGAGGTGGTCTTGAACGCCGTGGAGCAGATCAAGGACGAGCTGCGCGATCGCCTCACTTGGCTGCGTGACAATGACAAGCTGGTGGAGGCCCAGCGCCTGGAGCAGCGCACCATCTTCGACCTGGAGATGATGGTGGAGGTCGGCTACTGCTCCGGCATCGAGAACTACTCCCGCTATCTCTCCGGTCGCGGCCCCGGCGAGCCGCCGCCGACGCTGTTCGACTACCTGCCCGGCAACGCCCTGCTGGTCATCGACGAGAGCCATGTGACCGTCCCCCAGCTCGGCGGCATGTACCGCGGGGATCGCTCGCGCAAGGAGAACCTGGTCGATTACGGCTTTCGGCTGCCCTCGGCCCTCGACAACCGGCCCATGCGCTTCGAGGAGTTCGAGGCCAAGCAGCCCCAGGCCATCTACGTCTCGGCCACGCCGCGGGCCTACGAGATCGACCGCTCCGGCGCCATCATCGAGCAGGTGGTGCGCCCCACCGGCCTGATCGACCCCGAACTCGAGGTGCGCCCGGCCCTGACCCAGGTCGACGACCTGCTCTCCGAGATCCGCGAGCGCACCCGCCATGAGGAGCGCGTCCTGGCCACCACGCTCACCAAGCGCATGGCCGAGGACCTCACCGACTATCTGAGCGACCACGGCGTGCGCGTGCGCTATCTGCACTCGGACATCGACACCGTCGAGCGCGTGGAGATCATCCGCGACCTGCGGCTCGGCGAATTCGACGTCCTGGTGGGCATCAACCTGCTGCGCGAGGGCCTGGACATGCCCGAGGTCAGCCTGGTCGCCATCCTCGACGCCGACAAGGAAGGCTTCCTGCGCTCCGAGGGCTCGCTGATCCAGACCATCGGCCGCGCCGCGCGCAACGCCCGCGGCAAGGCGATCCTCTATGCCGACAAGATCACCGGCTCCATGCAGCGCGCCATCGACGAGACCGAGCGCCGCCGCGCCCGCCAGGTCGAGCACAACACGGCCAACGGCATCACCCCCAAGACCATCCAAAAGGCCGTCGCCGACATCATGGAGGCGCACACCCCCGGCGCCCCCATGAAGGCCCGCGACTACGCCCGTGTCGCCGACGAGGTGGCCGAATACGCCAACCTCACCCCCCAGCAGATGGCCAAACGGGTCAAGGCGCTGGAGAAAGAGATGTACCAGGCCGCCAAGGACCTGGAATTCGAGCGCGCGGCGGCCATTCGCGATCAGATCAAGGGGTTGCGGGGGCGGGGGTTGGCGGCCTAGCCCGAATGTTTCACGCGAAGCCGCGAAAGACACGCGATCTTGCGGACAAGCGTTGACCGGCGTGCCTGTTTGTCGCGAACAACGCAAGCGTTCGCCGGTCGACGCAAACGCGTGTCGACCTGGAGGTCGACGCTCCGGCGACTTCGACCACCGCAGCCCCCGCCGGGCATGTCGGCCTGGGAGTGTCGGCAGGCCGACACGCATCAGCACGGCAAGCGACTCGACAATAGGTCTCGACACCTCGACAGCCCAGCACGCGTGCGCCACCATGAAAAGGCCGAGCCCCGCGACCTTTGTGGGAGCGATTTTCAATCGCGACCTGCCGCGACGGGGCTAGTCCCCAGTACAAGTCGCTCCCGAAACGACGCCCGGTCTCGCGACATCACAAGTACCGCACTTGCATGCCATGTGCTGCGACTATGCCGGTTGCCGTCTGCTAGGCTACGAGTGACTCATTGATGCCCGAGGCCAAGAACATGCAAGCCAACCTTCGCCAGCTGCCGATTGCCGAGCGTATCCGCTTGGTCGAGGACCTGTGGGACAGCATCGCCGCGGACCAGGCAAACCTGCCGCTGACCCAAGAACAGACCGAGGAGCTCGATCGCCGCCTGGACGCCTATGCGGCCGATGGCGATCGAGGACGGCCGGCCGCGGAGGTCATCGCCGAGATCCGCGACCGGTTGTGACCATCGCTGTCTATGTTCGCCCGGAGGCGCAGGCTGACATTGAACAGGCAAGTGACTGGTATGAGCGACAGCGCCCAGGGCTGGGAGGCGATTTCTTGGACGAAGTGCTCGACACCTTCGATCGGGTCGCCGAGAACCCGCAAAGCTACCCCGTAGTCCACCGGCAAACCCGTCGTGCAGTGATTCATCGCTTCCCGTTCGGTGCCTTCTACCGGATCGAGGACGATGCGATCATGGTTCTCGCGGTCATGCACGGCAGCCGCAATCCCCGCGCCTGGCAGCAACGGGGCTCAATCTGACCCTCGCGGCGATGCATCCCTCCCGGCGCCGATGCGCTCCCCTCGCTATCCTCGGGCGCCGCCGGCAAGACACGATCAACGCAACTGCTCCATGCCCATCGCACAACCCACCCGCACCACCGAGCACGACCGCGCCCTGGCGCTGTTCGCCGACCGCCTGGGCGAACGCCGGCTGTTCCTGCGCTACTTGCACGCCGAGCCGCCCCAGGAGCGGATGCTGTTGGAGCCGGGCGATGCCAATGGTTATCTGGTTCGTGCGCTTGGGCGTCGTGCGCCGACGGATTTCGATACCGATCCCGACCGGTCGCTGCGTGCCGCGCTGATCCGAACCACCGAGATCGCGCCCGATCAGGTCCATCCTCTGTACCTCGGCCTCGCCGCCGACCTCTGCCTGCAAGCCCGCACGCGGGGCGAGCGGCTGAAGGTCGCAGACTTCCCCGCGGGCACCGACGGCACCCACCGCGACCTGGGCCGCGCGCTGGTCCGACGGCTACTCAAGTACAGCAGCGCCGAGGTCCAATCCGCCGTCACCTTGCTCGCCGCCGCCCGCGGCTTCGACCGCGCGCTCTACTTCACCCTCGGCGGGTGCCTGCACTTCGACGCCAGCCGCGCCGCATTCGCCACCCTCGTCGGCTTCTCCTTCGTCTGGCCCGACCCCAACCGCTCCGACCGCTACCGCATCCACGACCTGCTGCGCGCCTCATTGCCGCGCTGGAGCCCGCGCCCACCCGCGAGGCCCATGCCGCGCTGGAGGCCATCTATCGCGCCCGCGGCAGCGACGACCCGGAGGCCGTCGCCGAGGCGATCCACCACGCCAATCGGCAGGATTGGGAGCGGGGCTGGAGGGAGTGGCGCGGGGTCATGGACCAGGCCCTGGCCAATGCCCGCTATGCCGTCGGCGGGGCCTTGGCGGCGCTGCGCGCGGAGCTGCGGCTGGAGACGGCCTATGCTGCGGGGACGGTTGCGCGACGCATCGGCGAGCTGGCCGCCGAACTCGCCCGGCATGGGGCAGCGCAGACCGCGTACCTGCAGGCCAGGGTGAGCCTCGAAGAGGCCCTGGGGCAGGCGCCGGATGATGTGGTTGCGCACAACGAAAAGGGCATCGCGCTGCGCAGGCTCGCCGATCTCCAACACCAACGGGGCGACGCAACCGCCGCCTGCGACCGCCTGCGCGAGGCCCGGAGCCTGCTGGACCAGGCCCTGGCCCTGGCGCCGAATCACCCGGAGATCGCCGCGGAGCATGCGCGGGTCGCGGGGCGGCTGCGCTTGGTTCCGGCCTCGGGGTAAGTCCAAGCCCAGACGGCGCTGGCCAAGTCGAGCCCGGGCGTCTTAGAACGCCTCGGCCTCCACTTGCAGGTACGCGATGGAGATGTGCTTGCCAAGTTCATCATCCAGCCCTGCCCAATCGCGGAAGGCAACCAGGCGCTCGGCGATCAGGGGCTTCATCTCGAAGTCGCTGACGTCTTCCTCGAACAGTTCCTGCACGCTGCCGTAGACGGTGGTGAAGTAGTCCAGATTCTGGTCCACGATCTCCCAACCGCCGGTGTGGCCGTGGCCGGGGACCAGTACCTTGGCCGTTGTCCGGGTCTTGATCTGTTGCAGGCCCGCGATGAGGCCGCTGAAGGAGCCGTCGTCCATGCGCACGATGCGCTTGTTGTTGGCGTTGTCGGCGAGGAAGAGCAGCGACTTCTCCGGCACCTCGATCATCAGATCCGTCTGGGAATGCTGTTGACCGAAGTGATGGAAGCGATAGGACAGCCCACCCAGGGTCAGCTCATCGCCGTCGCCCATTGCCTCGTTGGGGCCGATGGCCTTGGTCCCGGCGGTGGCGTTGTCGGTGGCCCGCAGCATCCGGTCTTCCCATTCGGCGCCGGCGCCTTGCTCGACCGCGGCGATCATCTTGGGATGGCCATAGATCGGTACCTCCGGCCGCTCCGCCCGCATGGCCTGATTGCCCAGCCAGTGGTCGCCGTGCACGTGCGTGTTGAGTACGGCGAGCAGGGGTTTGTCGGTCAGCTTGCGGATCTGGCGCAATACCATCTCACCGGACTGCACGCTGGAACCCGGGTCCACCACCACCACGCCTTGGGTGGTGATGATAAAGGCAGGGTTGTTCATAAAGCCCTGATTCTCAGGGCTCGGATAGCCCACTGGACCATGGATCACATGCACGTCGGGGGCCACCTGCTCGGCGGCGTAGTCCGGCAGCGCGGGACCGCGTTCCGCGGTCTCCGCCAGGGCCAAGGGGGAGCAAAAAGTCAGTAGTACGAGTGTTTGCAGGCTGTTGCGCATCGGGTTTCCTCCAAGGGTAAAAGACCAAGCGTAGCACTTGGCCTAGCACCGTGCAGGCCCGTCGCAACGGCCATCAGTCCAGCCATTGCGCGTTGACGGAGCGTCCCGCCCCAGCCGGCTCAGCCGCGGGCGAGGTCGCTGTCGGGGTCCGGCGAGTAGAAGCGCACGGCGTTTTTGCCGCTCTTCTTGACCTGATACATGGCGTGGTCGGCGGCCTGGATCAGTGCCGCGCTGCTGCTGCCGTGGTCGGGGTATAGGCTCACCCCGATGCTGGCGCCGATGCTGCGCTCGACGTGGTCGAGCTTGACCGGGGCCGAGATCTTGCCGAGCAGCCGCTCGCAGAGTCCGGCGACGACGGCGTCGCGGTGGATGTCGGCGAGCAGCACGGCGAACTCGTCGCCGCCGATGCGCGCGACGGTATCGCCTCCGCGCACGGTGTCGCGCAGCCGCGCGCCGACCTCCTGGAGCATCAGGTCGCCGGCGGCGTGGCCGAACTTGTCGTTGATCTCCTTGAAGCCGTCGAGGTCGATGAACAGCAGCGCCAAGCGCCGGTGATTGCGACCGGCGGCATACAGGGCCTCGCGCAGGCGCTCGTCGAAGCGTAGCCGGTTGGCGAGCCCGGTAAGGGCGTCGGAGCGGGCCAGATGACCCGTCGCGTGCAGGTCGCGGTGGAGCTGGCGACGCTCACGCTCGCGGGCGCTGACGTCTTGAAAGCGCAGGATGAAGCCGTAGGCGTCGCCGCAGTTGTCGCGCAGTGCTCGACCGTGCAGTTCGGAATAGGCGGCGTTGCCGTCGGCATCGGCATGGCGCAGCAGCAGGATCAGCGAGTCTGGGCTGCGCTCGAGGTGCTCGCTGATGCGCGGGATGATGTGCTCGCGCTCGATCCCTTCGTCGCTGTCCGGCCAGGGCGCGCCGAGGATCTCGGTGTCGTGGCTCAGACGCAGGGCCTGGTCGATGATCGGCTCTTCCATCGCCAGGCAGATACGGGTTTGGCCGTTGAACCAGCGCACCTGCCCGGCGCGGTCGATGACCACGGTCGGGTCCGGCATGGCGTCCAGCAACGATTGGAAAAAGGCCCAGTCCTGGCGTAGCTGGCGCTCGGCGCGGGCGGCGGCCACGAGATGGCGGATGCGGTTGCGCAGCACCGGCCAGAGGATCGGCTTGGTGATGCACTCGGAGGCGCCGCAGGCAAAGGCCCGGTCGATGGATGGCTCGTCTTCGTAGCCGGTGATCATGACGATCGGCACATGCTCGCCGTTGGGCAGCACGCGGATCGCCTCGCAGGCGGAGAAGCCATCCATGACCGGCATGGTCGCGTCCATCAGGACGATGTCGGCACCCTGATCGGCGAACTGCTCGACCGCCTGCTGGCCGTTCTCACAGCGGCGGACATCGAAGTCGAGGCGCTCCATGAAGCAGGATAAGGCCAGTCGCAGAACCGGATCATCATCCACCACCAGGACCCGCAGCAAGGCTTTGTCGTCACAGTCCAGTCGCATCGGGATCAGTCTCCGCCGGCCTCGAGCCGATGGCGCTCCTGCTCGGCGAGCAGATGGAAGGCGGCAACGGCGTCGTTGGCGGCCAAGGTGAGGGCGGTCAGGGTCGTGTCATCGGCGCCGCGGGCGTCGCCGTGGACCGCGCGCTCGATCTCGCGCGCCCTCGCAACCGCATCGGTGGCGCCCAGGTTGGCAAGAAAGCCGGCCATGGTGTGGGCGGCCTGACGGGCATCGACGGTCTGGTCGCGATCCAGGGCTTGGCGGATTCGCTCCAGGCAGCGGGGGATTTCGTCAATGGCCAGGTGGAGTACCGGGCCGATGTCACCGAGGGCATCGCGAATGCTGTCGATGCGGCGCTGGTCGATGATCTCGTGCAGCGGGCGCTGCAGGCGGATGTCGGCGGCGTCGGCGCCGATCGCGGTGTCCGAGGCGTCGGCGGCGCCCCCTTGCGCAGGTTTGGCGACGGTCTGCTCGGCGCTTGTGGAAGCCGCTGCATGCGCCGGCTTTGGAGATGGTGCCGGCGCCGCCGGGGCGGCGGCGGCCACCGCCCCGGTGGCGGGCAGCGGAGCGCCCGCAACGGCGTCGCTATTGTCGGCGGCGGGGTCGCCCGGTGCCGGCGAAGATCCGGGCCCCGCGGCGCCCGCCGCCGGGGCGGGCTGCGCCTCCTGCGCTCCCGCGCCGACCGCGGCATCGCCGTCGCCGCCCTGCCCCTGCGCCGGCCCGGCGAGATGGGCGCGGGCCAGGATGCCGGCGCGCACCCGCTCCGGGTTCTGCCACCAGCGCTTGACGGTCTGGATCAGGCGTGCGGCCCGCACCGGCTTCGACAGGTAGTCGTCCATGCCGGCGGCGATGCACTTCTCGCGCTCGGCCAGGGCGGTGTGGGCGGTCAGCGCGATGATTACCTGGCGGTCGTGCAGCCGCCCGGCTTCGGTCTCGAGGGCGCGCAGCTTGCGGGTGGCGGCATAGCCGTCGAGCACCGGCATCTCGCAGTCCATGAGGATCAGGTCGAAGCCGTCCTCATCGAGCCGTTGCAGGGCGTCGGCCCCGTTGTCGGCCAGGGTCACCTCGGCCCCGGCGCGCTCCAGAATGCCGCGCAGGACCTGCTGGTTGACCCGGTTGTCCTCCACCGCCAGCACCTTGCAGCCGTCGAGCCGCTCGGTCTGCTGGCCCTGCTTGGCCTGCTGGCGCGGCGCGCCGGCGCCGAACAGGCCGCACAGGGCATCGAGCAGATCCTGGCGGCGGATGGGCTTGGTCAGACGGGCGTCGACGCCGAGGGCGCGGGCGCGATTCGCCTCGTCGCCATCGTCCATCGGCGAGAGCAGCAGCACCCGCGGCCGGCGCAGGTCGTCGCGGCGGGCGAGCTGTTCGAGCATCTCCAAGCCGCCGAGCTCGGGCATGATGCGGTCGAGCAGCAGCACGTCGATGGGTTGCCCGGACTTGGCGGCACGCTCGATCAGCTCCAGGGCGCGACACCCGTCCTCGGCCTCCTCGCTGTGCATGCGCCAGGCCTGGCACAGTCGGCGCAGATAGCGGCGATGATTGGCGCTGTCGTCGGCAATCAGCGCACGCTTGCCGTCGAGCAGGGCGACGTCGTCGCCGCGCCAGGGGCAGGCGACGGCGCCGTTGCCGGCCAGCGCGAGGCGAATGATGAACTGGAAGCTGCTGCCCTCGCCGACTTGGCTGTCGATGCGCATCTGCCCGCCCATCAGCTCCACCAGCTGGTTGGAGATGGCCAGGCCCAGCCCGGTGCCGCCGAAGCGGCGGGTGGTGCTGTTGTCGGCCTGGCGGAAGGCCTCGAAGATGTGCTTCTGCGCCGCCGGCTCGATGCCGATACCGGTGTCGGAGACGGCGAAGCCGAGCTCGGCGTGGTCCTCTTCGAGGTGCTCCAGCCACAGGCGCAGGCCGACCTCGCCGCGACTGGTGAACTTGAGCGCGTTGCCGACCAGGTTGATCAAGACCTGGCGCAGCCGCCCGGGATCGCCCTTGACCCGCAGCGGGCAGTCGGGCTCGACCTCGCAGATCAGCTCCAGCCCCTTCTCGGCGGCCCTGCCGGCGAGCATCTGGCCGATGTCCTCCACCAGTACCGGCAGCTTGAACGCGCATTCTTCCAGCTCCAGCCGACCGGCGTCGATCTTGGAGAAGTCGAGCACGTCGCCGATGAGGCTGAGCAGGGCCTCGGCCGAGGCGATGGCGGTATCGGTGAAGCGGCCCTGCTCGTCGTCGAGCTTGGAGCCACGCAGCAGCTCCAGCATGCCGATCACGCCGTTGAGCGGGGTGCGGATCTCATGGCTCATGTTGGCCAGGAACTGGCTCTTCGCATTGCCCAGCTCGAAGGCGTGGTCGCGGGCCTTGGCCAGGACCTCGGCCTCGTCGGCCATGGCGGTGACGTCCTGGATCAGGGCGACGCGGCTGTCGTCGCCGACCTCCACCTCGTGGATATTGAAGGCGCGCCGCCGGCTCTGGTGATCGACCACTCGGCGCGGCATCGGCTCGTTCGGATCGGGGGTGAAGCACTCCAGGCTGCCGCACTCCTCGACAAAGCGATGCATGGTGTCGTTGAACTCCTGCCATTGCCCGCTGCTGTAGGACATCACGCCCACGTCGAGCACGCCGGTGGCGGCGAACAGGATATCCAGGTCCTTGGCCTGGCGGTGCGCGCGCAGGGTGCGCATGATCGAGGCGGTGCGCATGAGGAAGATGTTGACCGGGTCGTCCTTCCAGATCAGGTCGATGGCGCCGGCATTGAGCGCGTCCTCGATCACGTCCTTGCGCTGGGAGTGCATGACCACGGTCACATCGCGGGTGCGGTCGTCCGCGAGCAGGGCGCGGCAGAGTTCGTCGCCGTTGCCGCCGGGCATGAAGTAGTCCACCAGGGCCAGATCGGGCTTGTCGCGGCGGGCGACCTCCAAGGCCTCGGTCATGGAGTGAGCGATCAGCACCTCATAGCCGTTGTTGCGCAGCAGGTCGCCGTACTTGGCGCACACCGTCGGCGAGTCGTCGACGAACAGGATCGAGCCGCCGAGCTGGTCGCGATTGCGGAACAGCTGGCGTCCGCGCCAGTCGCCCATGCTGCCCACATCGCTGTAGGTGGTGAGGAACTTGCGCATCCGAAACGGCAGCAGCGTCAGGTCTTCCTTGAGCTGGATGTCGTTGTTCGGACGCTGACTGGCGAGCTGGTAGGCGTCGTCGTCGGGGTGGTCGGTGAAGATCATCACCGACAGGTGGTCCAGGCGCTGGTCGGCGCCGATCTCGCGCAGGACCTCACACCCGTCCATGCCCGGCAGCAGCCAGTCGAGCAGCAGCCCGTCGAAGGCCTCGCCGGCTTTCACCGCCTCGTTGAGCATGCGCAGCCCGGTCTCGCCGTCGGCACAGCCCTGGCAGTGCATGCCGGTGGCCTCCAGGTCGCGCAGGCAGACCAGGCGCATGGTCGGCGAGTCTTCGATGATCAGCACTCGAAACGGGCTGTCTTCCATCTGCGCGTCAGTCATCGTCATGGCTCCGATCAATGGGCAGGACGGGGTGGCTCGGGTCCATCCCGGCCAGCTCTTGCAGATAGTCGCGCGCCAGCGCCGTCAGACCCTTCTTGCGCAGCAGCACGGCCATCAGTGCGAGGACGTCGGCATGCACGCGCGGCGCGGCACCGATGCGCCCGCCCTCGATCCCCTGCAGCAGCTGCTCGAGCTGCTCGATGGCCTCGAAGTCCTCGCCGCCGTCGGCGAGCACCCGCGCCCGGCCGAGCGCGGCCCCGGCGTGGTGCGGCTCGATGGCCAACAGTCGATCAAAGGCGAGCAGCGCCTCGGAAAAGCGTTTGCCGCGGACCAGTGCTTCGGCCTTGTCGAGCATCGACGGCTGGTCTGCGCTCGGCGGCGACGCCGCCTGGGGCTCGGCCCGTCTGGCCGCCGGGCGCGGATGGTAGGGCTCGCGCCGCGCGCGGCGCGGCTGCGGCTTGGCCGGGGTCCGCTGCGGCAGCGACGGCGTGGGCGCTGGCGCGGGCCGCGGGCTCGCCGCCGCTGCGGACGCCGAGGTCGGCCGAAAGCCGACGCTGCCGCCGATCTGCTGCATGCGCATGCACGCGCGCGGCAGACTCCACTCGGCGTGATCGACGAACAACCAGCCGGCGGGGGAGAGCAGCGAGCGCAGCACGTCCAGCGCCCGTTCCGTGGATGCCTGATCGAAGTAGATCAACAGATTTTCGCAGAAGATGATGTCGAAGCGACCGTCGAGCAGATGGCGGGCGTTGGTGAGCAGATTGCCGTGGAGCCAGCTGACGCGCTGGCGGATCTGCGCATCCAGCAGCAGGCTGCGGGTGCCGCCGGGGCCGTGCTCCTCGGTGAACCAGCGTTGCGCGCGCTGGTTGCTGGTGCGGCGCAGGGCCAACGGACTGTAGCGACCGCGGCGGGCGTCGCGCAGGCACGACAGGCAGATGTCCATGCCGACGATCTCCACCGCCGCATCGGGCACATGGTGCTCGGCGAGCAGCATGGCGATGCTGTAGGGCTCTTCGCCGCGGGCACAGGGCAGCGACAGGATGCGCACCCGCCGATGGGGCTCCAGGCGCAGCAGCTCGGGCACCAGCCGGTGTGCCGTCAGCGTCATCTGCTCGGGGGCGCGGAAGAAGTAGGACTCGTGGGTCGTGACCTCGTCGATGAAGCCCTGGGCCGGGATCAGACCGGCAACCAGCCGGTTGACCAGGTCGTGCGGGGCGAGCCGGCAGCGTTCGGCCTCGATGCGCAGCGCCAGCTCCACCGGCGCCTGGTTCTCGTTGGAGACCGACAGCCCGGTGGCCGCGCGCAGCCACTCGCGCAGGCTGGCCGTGACCAAGGGGCCGTCGGTGTCGATCGGGCTCATCGGTGGGTCTCGATCCAGTGGCTGATCAGCCGCCCGAGGTCGTCCAGGTCCTGACCCTGCGTGCAGACGCCGGCACGCAGCACCGCACCCGGCATGCCGTCGACGGCGGCGGAGGCCGGGTCCTGCACCAGCACCCGGCCGCCGGCGGCCTTGAGTGCCGCAAGCCCCGTGGTGCCGTCGTCGCCGAGCCCGGTGAGGATCACGCCGCAGGCGCGACGGCCGGCACCGTCGGCGATGGCCTGGAACATGCGACTGATGTTCGGATAGTAGAGTGCGTCGGGGGCCGGCTCGTAGCGCAGACTGCCGCCGCGGGTCAGCAGCAGGTTGCTGCGTCCGCCCTCGGCCAGGTAGACCCGGCCCGGCTCGGGCCGCTCGCCGTCGCGGGCGACCTTCACCGGATGGCCGGTCTGGGTGGCCAGCCAGCCGGCGAGACCGGGGGTGAACTCACGCTCGATGTGCTGGCTGACCAAGATGGCCGCGCCCGCGCCCGGGCGAATACCGCCGAGCAGTCGGCACAGCGCCGTCGGCCCGCCGGTGGAGCAGCCGATGCCGACGATAGGGGCCGCCCGCGGTGGGGGCTGGTGCGTCGGCGTCGGCGGCATCCACGCCTGCCGCCGACCGACGGCGTCGCTGCCGGGCTGCGGACTGCGCAGCGGCAGCCGGGCGACGGTGCGCATCTTGCGCAGCAACTCCGCCCCGGCCTCCAGCAGCTGGAGGCGAGTGACGCTCTCGCCGGGGCGCGCACGCAGCGCCGGCGTGTGGCAGTAGTCGAGGGCGCCGCCACCGAGGGCGTCGAACAGAAAGGTGGTGTTGCGGCGGATGGTGGCGCTGGTGATCAAGATGCGGGTGGCGCACTCGCTCATGATCCGGCGCGTCACTTCCACGCCGTTGATGTCGGGCATGTGCATGTCGAGCAGGACCAGCCGCGGGCGCTGCGCACAGACCAGCTTCACGCCGTCGATCCCGCCCGTGGCCTCGCCGAGCAGACGGAAGCCGCCGTCGGCGCGCACCACCGCCGCGGTGACGGTGCGCGCGACGGCGGAGTCGTTGATGATGACGACGCTGGTGCCTTGGCTTGCATGCTCGCTCATGCGCTGGATCGACGCTGGTTGCCGGGTTGCCCTTTGCTTTCCAAATCCGTCGGGAACTCGCGGAACAGGTCGCGCACCAACGGCGAGCCCCACAGGTAGACGAGCACCATGAGGCTCAGCAACAGCGATACCAGTGTCGGCTCGTCGAGCACGGCGATCAGCGGCCGGGCGGCGGTGAGCAGCCGCCAGCCGAGCAGGCCCACGTAAACCAGCACCGACACGCTGAGCAGTACCCGCCCCCAGGGCCAGAGTCGACGCATCCATTGCGGGGATTCCGGGCGACGCGTCAGCGCCACCACGACCACCGGCAGTGCGATCAAGTCCGCCAGCAAATAGAGGGGCTGGATCAGCTCGCGAAGCACCTTGATCTCCGAGCCGGTGGTGGGCATGAAGGTGATCCCGAGCAGCAGCATATGGCGCACCAGGAACGCCAGCACCAGCCAGAGTGCAAACGGGACCTTCAGATTCAGATTGGCATCGTAACAGTCGGGGTCGTGATTGGTCATCGGTACTTGGCGTGGGGCCGGCGGGGCGTCACCCCGGGGCTTTGGGTGAAAAGACCGGTTGTCGAGGCATAGAGCCCGGCGATCGGCAGCAGCCCCGCCAGCACCGCATAGGCCATGCCCTGGGGCACCAACAGCGCCGCCGTGGTCGCGCCGGCGACGCGGTCTCGGCGCAGATAACCGCGGCTGTACTCGCGAAGCCAGCTAGGCACCGGGGAGCGGGCCTTGGCCCGCGGCGGGTGAGCGCGCGGCTGCGTGAATGCGTCGATGCCCGCCTCGCCATTGAGCCGAAACACGGTGTCCTCGCCGGCGGTGGCGAGCAGGCGGTCGCTTGCCGGGCCGGCCCGGGTGTCCCCAGCGGCGAATTCATAGCGTTCGCCGGTGCGGCAGTCTTCCAGCGTCAGCATGGTCTCGGCTCCGCTCCTGTGCGTTGCGGCTCAGTCGTCGGACACCAGCACCCGGGCCATGCCGGGACCGAGCACGAAGTGGAAGGGCGTCGGCAACGCGTCCATGGGCCAGTCCGGCGACAGGTCGCGGATCGGCCCCGGCGACTGGATCAGGTGGCGCAGGTCGTCGACATAGAAGGTCTGGCGATTCCAAGGATCGCGGTTGAGCACCAGCAGCCCCTGCCCCGGACCGTCGACGGCGTGCTTGCGCAGCACGAGGATCGCCGGATCGGGGTAATCGAGGCGCTCGATGCGGCCCTCGCCGGCGAACACCGGCGCCTGGTCCTTGATGGCGTTGACCTGGGTGATGAAGCCGGTCAGGTCGCAGTTCGGCGCCTCCCAGTCCTCGGGCGTGGTGGTCACCACGTCCAGGCGCTTGCGAAAGCCATGCTCGAAGCCCATAGGGATCATCACCCCGCTGGCGAACAGGGCCGTGAGCAGGTAGCGCTGGCGCATGGCATCGACGTTGCCTTCGTACTCGTCGAACAGCCGGCGGGTGTCGTGGCTCTCCGGAAAGCCGATGGAAGGCGCAATCCGGCGCGTCAGCTCGTACTGCTCCAGCAGCCACGCGCCGTGGAAGTCCCACCACTTGGCGCTGTTGAAGATGGCATCGAAGCCGGCCTCGGCGGTCTCGCGGGTCTGCTCCGGCGTGCAGCCCAGGGTCTCGGCGACGAACACCGTGTCGGGGTGTTTGGCGCGCACCGGCTCGATGATCCGGCGCCAGAATTCCGTCGGCACCTGATAGGCCGCATCGCAGCGGAAGCCGCGGAAGCCCATGTCCACCAGATGCTCGACCATCTCGACGCAGTAGGCCAGCAGCCCGTCCTTGGCCTCGGGGTTGCGCAGCGCCGCCTGGTGGTCGAGCTGGGCCAGATCGCGCCAGACCACCTTGGTGCCGTTGTCCTCGACACAGAACGGGTGGGCGACCCGACCGTGCTCGCGCACGAACCACTCCGGGTGGGACTTCACCAGCGGGCTGTCCTCGGCGCAGTGGTTGATGACCAGATCGATCATCATCGACAGGCCCTGCGCGTCGGCCGCGGCACAGGCGGCCTTGACTTGCCCATCCGGCGGGGTGCGCGCGCCCGGGGTGAGCAGCACCGGGTTGATGGCGAAGTAGTCGGCGATGGAATACAGGCTGCCGGAGCGCCCGAGCCGCTGGATCGGATTGACGAACACCCAGTCGAAGCCCATCGCGGCCGCGCGCTCAAAGTGCGGTTGCCAGCGGTCGAAGGGGCCGGCCAGCAGCGGAAACAGATTGTAGATTTTCATGGTCGCCTGATTGTTTTTGGTCTTGGTTGGCGGTGCCCGCTGGAGCAACCGCGGCATGGCGCGCAGTATGTCATGTGCCGCGGGTGCTTGTCGGGTCGGCCTGGACCGGGCCGGTGGCCTGTCCTCGACGGCCAGGGCTTCTTCGTCGCTGTCGCTGTCGCTGTCGCTGTCGCTGTCGTCGTTGTCGTTGTCGCTGTCGTTGTCGCTGTCGTCGTCGCTGTCGTTGTCGTTGTCGTTGTCGTTGTCGTTGTCGTTGTCGTTGTCGTTGTCGTGTCGCTGTCGCTGTCGCTGTCGCTGTCGCTGTCGCTGTCGTTGTCGTTGTCGTTGTCGTTGTCGCCATCGTCATCGCCATCGCCATCGCCATCGCCATCGCCATCGCCATCGCCATCGCCATCGCCATCGCCATCGCCATCGCCATCGAGCCACCGACTCTACACGCCCGCCTTCAAGCCCCCATATCTCCTGCTCACCAGTGCGGCTGACCGCCCCGGCGCAGCGCCACCGTCACCCCAGCCGAGCACCGGTCAACACGCAAACCGCAGACCAAAACAGCTGAACCCAGACTGAGCCAACATGCATCCGATCCTTATCCTGATCTTCATGCTCGGCATAGGCGCCCTAGTCTTCGGGCCCTCGCTGTGGGTACGCCACGTCATGGGCAAGTACCGCGAGCCCGGCAACCTGTACCAGGGCACCGGCGCCGCACTCGCCGAGCAGCTGATCAGCGATCTCGGCCTCAAGGGTGTCGGCGTCGAAGAAGGCGAGCCCGGCCAAGACCACTACGACCCGCAAGCGCGCAAGGTCCGGCTCGCCCCGGACCACTACAGCGGACACTCGCTCACCGCCATCACCATCGCCGCCCACGAGGTCGGCCACGCCCAGCAACACGCCGACGGCTACACCCCGCTCGCCCTGCGCACCGCCCTGGCCCGGCTGGCCATGGGCGCTCAACGCCTCGGCGCCTTAGCCCTGGTGCTGCTCCCCGTGGTCGGCGTGGCCACCCGCTCGCCGGCCATCGGCGCGCTGACGCTGGCCATCGGCATCGGCAGCCTGGCCATCGGCGCCCTGGTGCACCTGATCACGCTGCCGGTGGAGCTCGACGCCAGCTTCCGCCGCGCGCTGCCGCTCCTGCGCAACGGCGACTACATCCCCGACACCCACCTCCCCCACGCCCGCCGCCTGCTGCTGGCCGCGGCGCTGACCTACGTCGCCGGCTCGCTGGCCAGCCTGCTGAACCTGGCACGGTGGATCGCGATCCTGCGGCGGTGAACTGCGCGGCCAGGCTTGACCCTAGGGCGGGTGATGCCTAATCTCGCCACACCCCTCACGCTTAACGCGCCTCTCCCACTGCGCCCGCCTGAAGGCTCGCCGCAGATGCCCTATACTGGATATTTAGCCAGGATTTGATGTCATGACCGCAGCCACCGGGCAGATCGCCGCCCAAGCGCGATACCGTCATCCCTCAGGCGGCCAGGCGTGCCTCGATTTCAACGATGCCGCAAACGGCTACGCCCGCTGGCCGGCACCGACCGTGTTGGTCGTTGATGGCCCCTACGGATTGGGTAAGTTCCCCGGCGAGCCGTCGACGACCGATGGCCTCGACGCCTGGTATGAGCCCCATGTTGCGGCCTGGAGTCGGTACGCGCTGCCGGAGACGACGCTCTGGTTCTGGTGCAGCGAACTGGGCTGGGCCGAGGTCCATCCGGTCCTGAAGCGTCACGGCTGGCAGTATCGAGCCGCTCATGTTTGGGACAAGGGGGTCGGCCACATTGCCGGCAACTGCAACGGCGACACCATCCGTGGCTTCCCGGTGGTCACCGAACTCTGTGTCCAGTATGTGCGCGAGACGCTGCTGGAGGATGCCGACGGTGCGCGCGTTCCGATCAAGGTGTGGCTGCGCCGGGAGTGGCAACGCAGCGGTCTGCCGCTGAATCGTTCCAACGACGCCTGCGGCGTGCGCAATGCGGCAACCCGAAAGTATTTCACCCAATGCCACCTCTGGTATTTTCCGCCGCCGGACAAGATGCTCGCCCTCGCGACCTATGCGCAGACCCACGGGCGGCCAACCGAGCGCCCTTACTTCTCGCTGGACGGCAAAACCCCGCTCAACGTGGCGGATTGGCAGCGGATGCGGGCGAAGTGGAATCATACCCACGGCATCACCAACGTCTGGAACGAGCCCGCGGTGCGCGGCAGCGAGCGCATGAAGACCCAACGGGGCCTGAAGGTCCTGCATGCAAACCAGAAGCCGCTGAGGCTCGTCGAGCGCATCATCAGCGCGTCCAGCGATCCGGGGGATGTGGTTTGGGAGCCGTTCGCCGGGCTTGCCGGCGCACTGGTGGTGGCGCTCAAGACCGGGCGCCGCGGCTACGGTGCCGAGATCAACCCCGGATTCTACCGTCACGCCTGCGAGCGCCTTCAGGTCGAGGCGCAAGGAGACCTTCTGGATGGGATCTACTACCCCAATGGCACCGCGTGATCAAGGGCCAGCGCCGGCTTGGCCCCATTTCGCCCTCTACGAGGGGGTCAAGGATGCCCTGCATAGGCTCCCCGAGTCCTTCGTCTCGCCGCTGAACATCCAGGGCGTCTTGGCGACAGACCTGTTCGCCTTCAATTCATCACTGAGCACCACCATCGAGGAACAGGTTGTCGAGGCGCTGAACACCCTTCGCGGCGTATGGGATGAGCATGGCAAGTACGATCTCTACGCCTTTGAGCGCCAGCCGCAGACCTTCCCGGATGTGGTCTTGCGTGCTAAGACACCAACCAAGCAGCCGCGCATCCTGCTCGGTCTGGAGCTGAAGGGATGGTACGCGTTGGCAAAGGAAGGGGAGCCGAGCTTCCGCTACCGGGTCACCCCGGCCGTCTGCGCGCCCGCGGACCTGATCGTGATCGTTCCATGGACCCTTAGCGCGGTGATCTCGGGCACGCCGATCGTGCACAATCCCTTCGTGACTCACGCACGTTTCGCCGCCGAATACCGAAACTGGTGGTGGCAGCACAGGAAGGGCTGGAAATCGCCGGCAGCGGGTCGCGCCGCCCCGAACACCGGTATCGATTTGTCTACGGCGACTACGCAGTACCCGACCAAGTCCGACGCCATCTCGGACCGGCCCCGCTCGGATGGCGGCAGCAACTTCGGAAGATTTGCTCGGACCGGTCTCATGGAGACGTACATCGCGGAGCTGTTCGGGCAACGGTTGTGCGGTATCCCGATCGGTGCCTGGCAGCAGTTTTTCAGAATCTTCACCGAGGGCTGCGATGTCGGCGAGATCGATGAAAAGATCCTAGCCATCGATGCAGGATCGGGCCGGGTTGCGGATGTCGAGGGCACCTTGGAGCGGGTTGCAGGCATCCTGCTTGAATTGGCGCAGCACCTGCGACGGCGGGAATCTTCGTGATCCGGTCCGCTCCCGCGCAAGGGCCAAGCCGAAAAAGGGATCTGACCCTGGGTACGGTGGGTACGGAGGCCGCCCGGCACTGCGAACGCTGGCTGCAACGGCCCAACGCCTCAACCCGGACTTCGCGTTCGATCAGCGCATGGCGTGGTAGCCGCCGTCTCTCTCAGGAGACGGTGCAGCCCCACTTGTGTTCCGGCGCCACGCCGCACCGCCGCTGAGAGCCCCCGCACCCCGCAGCGCCTGCGCCTGCACCGCCCCCGACGCCCGTCAGCCCCGCTGTTCGGTGTTGACCACAGATCCCGCCCCCGCTATCGTCCTCTTCCGAGCCTACCTGGACGCTCGGGGTAGCTTGGATTTCCTATCCGTATCATTAGGCATCAGGATGGACTCGGGACGGGTAGTGTGCGGCATTGCTCAATGCACGCCGGTTGATCGCGGCATGCTGATGGCCGTGGAAATTCGAAGCAAATGGGTCACAAACCAATGGCAACCAAACACGATGTCTTGACCGAAGACGAGGTCGCCGCCTTCTCCGTCAATCGCAACGTAATGGACTCCCTGGAGCAGGTCGTCTGCGGCTTCCCTCGCTTGCGCCGTGAAGAGATCAACGTCCTCGATTGGGGTTGCGGGCGGGGCCGGTCCGTGGCCAAGCTCCGCGAGATGGGCTTCAATGCCTTCGGAGTCGATGTGGACGAGCGGGTCATGGCGAAGGGGTTCGCGCTGTTCAAGAACCGGGGTCTCGCGCCCGAGGAGCTGCTGAGTGCCGTGTCCAGAACCGACCGCTTTCCAAACGGCTTTTTCCACTTGATCTTTTCCGAGCAGGTGCTCGAGCATGTGGCCGACCTGACCCCTGTCATCTCCGAACAGTCGAGAGTAACCAGCGCAAACGGATTGGGCCTGCATCGCTTCCCCGGGACCTGGAACGTCTGGGAGGGTCATTTGAAGATGCCGCTTGCGCATTGGCTGCCCAAGACGGTTGTACGCAAGTACTGGATCGGCATGATGCTGATGCTTGGTTTCGGCCCGAAGACCGGCTGGGCAGGGAGCCAGGACAAGCCGTTCTCGGAAAGGCTGGACACCTTCTATCGGTATCTGAACGAAAAGACCTTCTATCGCGATAGCCGCCACGTCGGACAGCTATTTGAAACGCACGGCTTCGATTGCCGCTGCCGGGTCGCAGGTCAGGGCAAGCGGATGCGGCGGCTGTATCCAGATCTGCTCGTTCGCAACGGATTCCCGCGCGGCTCGGTGACCTTGCATGTTGTACGCAGGGGCTCGATGGCCTCGGGGGACCACTAGCTCGCAGCGCAACCGAGAAACCCGACCGGGGCCTGCGTGGCGCCATCAAAGCGCCCAATCAGCGCGAAAGCCGGGTCGCGGCCACGGTGGCGCCGCGCTGGCCGACGACGGCGGACGCGAAGGCCCTTGCAGCGCCGAGCCTGATCCGGGCGAAAAACAACGTCTCAAGCCCGTTGCACACATCGAGATCGTGCCCGGACTCGATTGCGTTCAGCCCTCGCGGGCGTGGGCGACGGCGCGCCGTCCGCCGATGCTGGCCACGTCGACGAAGTAGTAGCCGCAGGACTCGGGCGTGACGTTCTCGTCGGCCGTGCGCGGATACTTGCGGCAGCTCGGCGGTCGGGCGAAGTAGACCGAGCAGGTGCTCAGGCCTTCGGCGTCGTAGCGCAGAAACGGGCACGGATAGGGCAGCCTGCAGCACGCACCGCAGCGATTGCACTCGCCCTGCCGACCGTCGTCGATGGGCAGCAAGGAGGTGATGAAACGCTTGAGCTTGTGCTTGAGCGCGATGGCGTCGGTCTTGAGCTGGATCGGTCCGGGACGCGTGTCGGCCATGGACGGGACCTCCGAAAAGGGTGAAGAAGCTTGAGGTAGGCGATACCGCGGGCCGCGGCGATCTCGGGGTAGGACGGTCGAGTATAGCCAGCTGATGGGATTTTTCCAGCGCCCGGCGGCGGCGACCAGGACCGCCGCGCGCCGTGCTGAAAACCCTGGGAACACCCCAACTTGGCAAAGAACAATCGAGCGGGCCACGCCGCCTCGCCCTACCCGGAGTCGTGATGAGCGCTGTCACCCCCAAGACATTTCCCGAGCATCTGCGCGAGCGCATTCACCCCCTGTCGGACCGTCCACCCAGCACCGGCGGCGCGCTGGTGCTGTACTGGATGCATCATGCCGTGCGCGGGCACGAGAATCCGGCGCTGGACGTGGCCTGCTTGGCGGCGCAGCAACTCGGCCTGCCGCTGCTGATCTATCAAGGTTTGGCCGGCCGCCATCGGTTCAATGCCGATCGCCACCACTGGTTCATTGTCGAAGGCGCTCGCGATGCCCATGCCGAGATGGCGCAGGCCGGGTTGCGGGCGGTGCTGCATGTGCCGGCAGATCCGGCGGCGCCGTCGCCGCTGCCGGCGCTGGCCGCCCGAGCGGCGCTGGTGGTGGGCGAGGCATTTCCGGCGCCGCCGTTTCCGCGCTGGGCGGATCGGCTGGCGGCGCGCATCGACGCCCCGCTATGGTTGGTGGACTGTGCCTGCGTCGTGCCGATGCGCGCACAACCGCGGCGCTTCGAGCGCGCCTTCGAGCTGCGCCGGCACAATCAGCGCGCCTATGCCGAGCGGGTGCCCAGACCCTGGCCGACGCTGGACCTGACCCCCGAGACCTGGGACGGCCCGCTGCCGTTCACCCCGGTGGATCTCGCTGGCGTTGATCCGGCCGCGCTCTGCGCCGGCTGCGCCATCGACCACAGCCTAGGCCCGGTGGCACACACCCGCGGCGGCTCCCGGGCCGGCTATGCGCGCTGGGAGGCGTTCAAGCGCGAGGGGTTGGCGAGCTACCATCGGCTGCGCAACGATGCCGCCGTGGACTGGCCCCGCGGCGTCAGCCGACTGTCGCCCTATCTCCACCACGGGCAGGTGTCGCCGTTTCGCATCGCCCGCGAGGCCGCCGGCATCGGCGGCGAAGGCGCCGAAAAGCTGCTGGATGAGCTGTTGATCTGGCGCGAGCTGGCGCACAACTTCGCGCTCCACACACCCGAGCCGGAGTCGCTGGAGGCGCTGCCGGCCTGGGCCCGCGAGACGCTGCTTGCCCATGCCGATGATCCGCGCCCGGCGCTCATCGATGCCGAGTCGTTGGCGCGCGGTCACAGCGGCGACCGGCTCTGGGACCTGGCCCAGCGCTCGCTGCTGATCCATGGCGAGCTGCACAACAACCTGCGCATGACCTGGGCCAAGCAGAGCCTGCGCTGGAGCGCGAGCCCGAGCGCGGCCCTCGCCGCGCTGATCGACCTCAACCACCGCCACGCCCTCGACGGCTCCGACCCGAACTCCTACGGCGGCCTGCTCTGGGCGCTGGGCCTGTTCGATCGGCCCTTCAGCCCGGAGCGACCGATCACCGGGCGCGTGCGCGAGCGCGACACCGCGGCCCATGTGCGCCGGCTCGATATGGCGCACTATGCCCGCCGGGTGCAGTCCCCGAGCGGGCCGCGGCTGCGGGTGGCCGTCATCGGTGCCGGGCTGGCCGGGATCGGTGCGGCGCGCACGCTGCACGATCAGGGTCACGACCTGGTGCTGTTCGAGAAGTCCCGCGGCCTCGGCGGTCGTGCAGCGACCCGTCGCATCGGCCCCGACGGCGACGCGGCGATCGGGCTTGATCACGGCGCCCAGTACTTCACCGCCCGCGATCCACGCTTTGTGCGCCGCGTGCGTGCCTGGGCCGAGCGCGGACTCGTGGCCCCCTGGTCGGGTCGGCTCGGCGTCTGGGACGGCCAGGGCTTCAGCTCCGGCGGGGACGGCGACCAGCGCTGGGTGGGTCTGCCGGGGATGAGCGGACTCGCCAGGGGGCTCGCGGCCGGGCTGGATCTGCGGCTCGATTGTCGCATCGCCCCGCCGCAACGCGAGCCGGGCGGCTGGCGGCTGCGTGACCACAGCGGCCGGGACCTGGGGCTGTTTGACCGCGTCCTGCTCGCCGTGCCTGCGCCGCAGGCCGCCGCGCTGCTCACACCGGTGGCACCGGACCTGGCCCGGCGCGCCGATGCGGTGCCCTTTGCCTCGGCCTGGTCGCTGATGCTGCAGCTGGAGCGCCCGTTGCCGCTGTCCTACGACGGCCTGTTCAGCAATGCCGACCCGTTGCGGTGGGTCGCCAACAACGCCAGCAAGCCGGGGCGTCGCGGGCAGACCTGGGTAGCCATCGCCAGCCCGGACTGGAGTCGCGCCCATCTCGACGACGCCGCCGATGCGATCGAGGGCGCGCTGCTGGTTGCGCTGTCGAAGCTGTGCAACCAGTCCATGCCGCTGATACGGTGGTCCGGGGTGCAGCGCTGGCGCTACGCCCACCCGGTGCAGCCCCTGGAGGTCGGCTGCCTGTGGGACGACGCACTCGGCATCGGCGCCTGCGGCGACTGGTGCCTCGGCGCCCGGGTGGAGGCGGCGTGGCTCAGCGGCGAGGCCCTTGCCGGGCGCGTGCTCGGCGACTTGGTGCAGCACGGCGCTGCCGACCCACGGCAACCCAGGCCCGCATCTGCAACGCTCGACTAGCGGCAGCCAACCGCCGCCGGCGACCGCGCCGCTGTGCATTCGGCACGGCCATCCGCAAGCGCGGGCGCCGTCGGCCGCCCGCATCCAGCCCGATCAGGCGACCGGCGATCGCCGTCAGCATCCCGAGCAAGGTATAAAGCCCGGACAGGAACAACATCAGCACCATCAGATTCGCAGCAGCATCCATCGTCTCCTCCACGGAGTGGGTCATGGTGGCGCCAGCATGCCCCCGGGGCTGACTCAATGGACGAGCCCGCCCCGCCCCGTTTTCACTGCCAACCTAAAAAAAGATGAACCCAATCGAGCTCGGCCTGTTCGCCAGTCGCCTTGCGGCCATCTGCGATGAGATGGGCGCCGTGCTGCGCAATACCGCGTTCTCGCCGAACATTCGCGATCGCCTGGACTTCTCCTGTGCGGTGTTTGACGCCGACGGCGGGCTCTGCGCCCAGGCCGCCCACATCCCGGTGCACTTGGGCAGCATGGCCTACGCCATGGCGGACCTGGTCGCCGGCCGCGACTGGAACGATGGGGACATGCTCATCGTCAACGATCCGTTTCTGGGCGGCACGCACCTGCCGGACGTGACCCTGGTGGCACCGGTGTTTGCGCCCGGAGCGGACCGAGGGCGGCCGGGGGCATTCGTCGTCAACCGCGCACACCATGCCGATATCGGCGCGAGTTCACCGGGCTCCATGCCGATCTCGCGCGACCTGGCCGAGGAGGGCGTGGTCATCCCGCCGCGGTTGCTGCTGCGCGGCGGCGCGCTCGATGAGACCGCGCTGGCCGAGATCGTCGATCAGACCCGCAGCCCGCGGGACGCCACCGGCGACTTCTTCGCCCAGATCAGCGCCAATCGCGCCGGGCGCGAGCGCCTGTGCCACCTGATCGCGTCGCTTGATCGGCCGTTCACGACCGCCCTCGATGCCCTGAACGACTACGGCGAGCGGCTGGCGCGGGCCGCGCTGGCGGAGATCCCGGACGGCTGCTATCGGTTCGAGGACCGGCTGGACGACGATGGACAGGGCAACCAGGACCTGTACATCCGCGTGACCATGCGCGTCGACCAGGGCGATATCGAGCTCGATTTCACCGGTACCGTCGCGCAGACCGCCGGCAACGTCAATTGCCCCCTGGCGGTGGCCGCGGCGGCGGTCTTCTACTGCTTCCGCTGCCTGATGCCGCCGCAGACGCCGGCCTGCGCCGGTACCCTGCGGGCGTTGCGGTTGCGGGCAACCGCCGGCTCGTT
The DNA here is from genome assembly GCA_942491465.1 of uncultured Gammaproteobacteria bacterium. Taxonomy (GTDB): domain Bacteria; phylum Pseudomonadota; class Gammaproteobacteria; order Chromatiales; family Chromatiaceae; genus CALOBA01. The sequence goes on along the minus strand of CALOBA010000078.1, from coordinate 81,543 downwards.
GGTCAACGCCCGGCGCCCGGCGGCGGTGGCCGCGGGCAACGTCGAGACCAGCACGCGCATCGTCGACGTGGTGCTCGGGGCGCTCGCCCAGGCGATCCCCGGACGCGTGCCGGCGGCAAGTCACGGCAGCATGAACAACCTGGCCATGGGCAGCACCCGCAGCGGCGCGAGCTGGGACTACTACGAGACCATCGGTGGCGGCATGGGCGCCGGGCGCGACGGCGGCGGGCTCGACGGCGTGCAGACGCACATGACCAATACGCTGAACACGCCGATCGAGGTCATCGAGTCGCGCTACCCGGTCCGGGTGCGCCGCTATGGGCTGCGTCGCGGCTCGGGCGGCGCCGGCCGGCGCCGCGGCGGCGACGGACTGGTGCGTGAGCTGCAGCTGCTGGCACCGGCGCAGGCGACCCTGATCGGCGAGCGCCGCCGGCATGCGCCCTGGGGGCTTGCGGGCGGGGCAGACGGCCTGCCGGGGCGGCAGGCGGTGAATGGTCGGGAGCTGCCGGGCAAGGTGGCCGTGGATCTGGCCCCCGGCGACCGGCTGACCATCGAGACCCCGGGGGGCGGCGGCTGGGGAGCCCCGCCCGCAGGGCAGGCCGGAGGGGCAGAGCCGGCCGTCGAGCCCGCAACGGCGGATGCCGAAGGGCCGCGCAGCGGCGGCGGTGTAGAATCCGCGGCATGATGCGCTCGGCCTCTGCCGGAGCCCTGGTCCATGCACCCCGGCGCGCCGACCGATCAGCACCAAGGCGCTTTTGACAACCCCCCACTCAGCTCCAGGCAGTACCACTATGGCCCTACGCTCCTTCGACACCATCGTCATCGGCACCGGCCCGGCCGGGGAAGGCGCGGCCATGAAGCTTGCCAAGGCGGGTCGGCGGATCGCCGTCATCGAGGCCCATAACCAGGTGGGCGGGGGTTGCACCCACTGGGGCACGATCCCGAGCAAGGCGCTGCGCCATTCCATCCAGATGCTGGCCGACTATCGGCACAACCCGCTGTTCCACCACACGGTGGATCAGGTCGACGTGGAATTCCCCGACCTGCTGCGCGCCGCCGATCGGGTCATCGACCACCAGGTACGCACGCGCTATCGCTACTACCAGCGCAACAAGGTGGATCTGGTCTTCGGACGGGCACGGTTCGTCGATCCCGGCCACATCGAGGTGCTGCGCCCGGACGGGGCCGCCGAGCTGCTCGCCGCAGACAGCTTCGTGGTCGCCACCGGCTCCCGACCGTACCACCCGCCGGATATGGACTTCAGCCATCCGCGGGTGCTCGACAGCGATTCGATCCTGCGCCTGGTGCACACGCCGCGCTCGATCACCATCTACGGTGCCGGCGTTATCGGCTGCGAATATGCGTCGATCATGGCCTGTCTCGACGTCAAGGTGAATCTGGTCAACACCCGCGACCGGCTGCTGTCGTTCCTCGACGACGAGATCACCGACGCCCTCAGCTACCACCTGCGCGAGCAGGGCGTGCTCATCCGCCACGACGAGAGCTGCGATCAGGTGGAGCCGATGGACGACGGCGTGGTGCTGCATTGCCGCTCGGGCAAGAAGCTCAAGACCGATCTGCTGCTCTGGGCCAACGGCCGCAGCGGCAATACCGACGACCTCGGGCTGGAGCAGCTCGGCCTGAGCGCCAACAGCCGCGGCCAGCTGGAGGTGAACAAGAGCTACCAGACCGACCAGCCCCACATCTATGCCGTCGGCGACGTCGCCGGCCCGCCGGCCCTGGCCAGCTCCGGCTACGATCAGGGCCGGTTTGTCGGCGCCCATATCGCCGACGGCCAGTGCGACTGGTCGCTGGTGGATGAATTCCCCGCCGGCATCTACACCGTGCCCGAGATCAGCGCCGTGGGCCGCACCGAGCGCGAGCTGACGGCGGCGCAGGTCCCCTACGAGGTGGCCCAGGCCAACTTCAAGAGCATCGCCCGGGCGCAGATCACCGGCCACACCGTCGGCATGCTGAAGATCCTGTTCCACCGCGAGACCCACGCCATCCTCGGCATTCACTGCTTCGGCGAGCAGGCATCGGAGATCATCCACATCGGTCAGGCGATCATGCGCCAGCCCGGGGCGGCCAACGCCCTCGAGTATTTCGCCGAGACCACGTTCAACTATCCGACCATGGCGGAGGCCTATCGGGTCGCCGCGCTCAACGGGCTGAATCGACTGTTTTGACGCCGCTACCGGCTCAGGGGCTGCGGATGGTCAGCGATACCTGCTGCCCGCCGCCCCTCAGGCCCGGTGCTGACGCCGTTTGGCGCTCGCCTCGGCGAGCTGCTCGAGCATCGGCAGCGTATCCTGCCAGCTCACGCAGGCATCGGTAATGCTTTGGCCGTAGACCAGGCCGCCTCCCGGGGTCAAGGTCTGGCTGCCGCCGACCAGGTGGCTCTCGATCATGGCCCCGATGATGCGCGCTTCGCCGCGGGCGATCTGTCCGGCGACGTCCTCGCAGACACGGACCTGCTTCTCGGGCTTCTTGCGGCTGTTGGCGTGGCTGAAGTCGATCATGATCTTCGCCGACAGGCCGGCGTCGACGATCTGCTCGGCGGCGATGTTGACGCTCTCGGTGTCATAGTTCGGGCGCGTACCGCCGCGCAGGATGACGTGGGCATCCTCATTGCCGGTGGTATTGAAGATGGCCGAGCGCCCGTCCTTGGTCAGGGACATGAACACATGTGGTCGCGCCGCGGCGTGGATCGCATCGATAGCCACCTTGATGCCGCCATCGGTGGCGTTCTTGAAGCCGACCGGGCAGGACAGGCCCGAGGCGAGCTCGCGATGCCCCTGGCTCTCGGTGGTGCGTGCGCCGATGGCCCCCCAGGCCACCAGATCGGCGATGTATTGCGGGCTGATCAGGTCCAGGAACTCCGTGCCGGCGGGCACGCCCTGCTCGTTGAGGTCCAACAGCAGCTTGCGCGCGAGGCCGAGCCCCTTGTTGATCTCGAAGCTGTTGTCGAGGTTGGGGTCGTTGATCAGGCCCTTCCAGCCGATGGTGGTGCGGGGCTTCTCGAAGTACACGCGCATGACGATCATCAACTGCTCGGCCAAGGCGTCGCGTGCGGCCCGCAGCCGCTCGGCATACTCCAGGGCCGCCCCGGTGTCGTGCACCGAGCAGGGGCCGACGACGACCAGCAGCCGGTCGTCGCCGCCATGGAGGATCTGCTGCACGGCCCGGCGCGCGGCATAGACGGTATCGGCGGCAGCGTCGCTGATCGGGAATTGTTCGTGGAGTTCCTTCGGCGAGATGACCTGCTTGATGTCCCTGATGCGGAGGTCGTCGGTTTCGTGGCGCATGATCTTCAAAGCGTTCGACTGGGTAATGGCCGCAGTATAGCGCCGCAGCGCTGGTCGCGGCGTCGATCGCGTCCGGCACGGGTGCGGCTGTGCGGGTAGAATCCCCCCGAACGGCAACCATCGTTGCCCCAGGTTCGCATCGAAGGCGATCCCATCGCATCCTGATCGAGTGAATGGCCGGCGATCCTCGTCTCGGCGCCCCATCCCGATCCTTAGTCCGCAGGGGATACCACCATCAACACGCAGCGCAGCCGCAGAAGGACTCGGGCCGGCAAAGGCACCGACATCGCGGCGGTCCGCGACAGCGACTGGGGCGAAGACATCTACGCCGCCCCGAAAACGGCCCGCAACGCCGCCCGGACCGATGAAGACGCCCGCGTCACGGTGGCGACCGGGCTGCGGCGACCGCGGGTCTATCTGACCGCGCCCAATACCGTTCCCGAACTCGATCTGCGCCGCTACATGGGGCGCTGGTACGAGATCGCCCGACTGCCCTATTTCACCCAGCGACGCTGCATTGGCGATGTCTATGCCGAGTATCGGCTCGGCGACGACGGGATGATCTACGTCACCAATCGCTGCCTGCATCAGAACGGCGGCATCGGTGAGGCCAAGGGCCTGGCACGGGTCGCCGACGCCCGCAGCAATGCGCGGCTGCAGATCAGCTTCCGAATGCTCTACGGCGTGCACGTCTTCTGGGACGACTACTGGGTCATCGGCCTGGGCGGCGACTACGAGTACGCCCTGGTCGGCCAACCGACGCGTCGTCGCGGCTGGGTGCTGGCGCGCGAGCCCCATCCGTCGGAGCCCCAGGTCAAGCAGTGGCTGCAGGAATTCGCCGACAAGGGCTTTCCCGCGGCGGGCTTCGTGCGCACCAGCCAGGGGACGGATTCGATCCCCGAGCCTGCAATCGGCGCTTGATCACCGGCGCCCCGATGCGCCGGGCTTCATCAGCCGACGTGGGGTTGCCAGCCGGTGCTCGTGTCCTTTAGGATGTTGCACTGCACAAAAGTCACCCGCCCGTCCGACCTAACCTCGACACCGCTGCGATGACCCAACCCCGCCCCGTTTTCCTCGATCTGTGGCGCATCCGCCTGCCGATCTCCGGTGTGGTCTCGATCCTGCACCGGATCAGCGGCGTGCTGATGGTCTTCGCCATACCGATTTTCACGCTGCTGTTCGGGCTTGCGCTGGAAGGGCCCGAGGGCTTTGCAACCGCGGCGGCGATCGCGGGACATCCGGTCGCCAAGCTCGGACTGCTGATCCTCGGCTGGGCAATGCTGCACCATTTCTTTTCCGGTCTGCGCTATCTGGTCATCGATCTCGGCATCGGTGTCGACCGGCCGATCGCGCGCAAGACCGCCTGGGCGGTCCTGTCGTCAGGACTGGCCTTGACCATCATCGGCGGAGGTCTGCTGCTGTGAGTCGCGCCGCATCCGGCATCAAGGCCTGGGTCATCCAGCGGGTCACCGCGACCTACATCGGCCTGTTCGGCATCTACTTGGTCGTGCATTTCATCGTCGCACCGCCCGCAGACTATGCCGCGTTTCGCGCCTGGGTCGCTCAGCCCGTCGTCTCCCTGGGCCTGCTGCTGTTCATCCCGACGCTGCTCTCCCACGCTTGGGTCGGCTTCCGCGACGTACTCATGGACTATGCCCGCCCCATCGTCATCCGCGCCGCCGCCCTGGCCGTGATGGCCTTCATCTTGACCGCCTCCGGCCTCTGGGCCGCACAGGCTCTGCTGCTTGCGAGGATGGGTTGAGCCTATGCCGATCCCTAGAAGACGATTCGATGCCCTAATCCTCGGTGCCGGCGGTGCCGGTCTCAACGCCGCCTTGCGTCTGGCCAGCGCCGACCTGCGCGTGGCCGTTGTCTCCAAGGTGTTTCCGACACGCTCGCATACCGTAGCCGCCCAGGGCGGCGTCAATGCCGCGTTGGCGAACGTGCTCCCCGACGACTGGCACTGGCACATGTTCGATACCGTCAAGGGCTCGGACTACCTCGGCGACCAGGACGCCATCGAGTATATGTGCCGGGAGGCGATCCCGACCGTCTATGAGCTGGAGCACGCCGGCGTGCCCTTCTCCCGACTCGACAACGGCAAGATCTATCAGCGTGCCTTCGGCGGCCAGAGCCAGGAATTCGGTGGCGATCAGGCCGCCCGCACCTGCGCGGCCGCCGATCGCACCGGGCACGCGATCCTGCATACGCTCTACCAGCAGAACATCCGCGCCCGCAGCCACTTCTTCGACGAATACTTCGCCGTGGATCTGATCAAGGACGACGAGGGCTGCGTGATCGGGGCACTGGTGCTCGACATCGAGAGCGGCGAGCCGCTGCTGATCGAGTCCAAGACGACCCTGATCGCCACCGGCGGCTTCGGCCAGGTGTTCCGCACCACCACCAACGCCTTCATCAACACCGGGGACGGGCTGGCCATGTCCCTGCGCATCGGCGTGCCGCTGCAGGACATGGAGTTCTACCAGTTTCACCCCACGGGCGTTGCCGGCAAGGGCATGCTGATCACCGAAGCCGCCCGCGGCGAGGGCGGCTATCTGATCAACGGCGACGGCGAGCGGTTCATGGAGCGCTATGCGCCCAAGGCCCTGGATCTTGCCGGTCGCGACGTGGTGGCCCGCGCCATCGTCACCGAGATTCGCGAGGGCCGCGGCTGCGGACCCGAACGCGACCATGTGCTGCTGAAGCTCGATCACCTCGGCAGTCAGGTCGTGCATCACCGGCTGCCGGGCATCACCGACATCTGCGATGTCTTCCTCGGCCTCGATCCCGCCCGCGAGCCGATCCCGGTCTTCCCGACCGCCCACTACGCCATGGGGGGTATCCCCACCGATCGCCACGCAAGGGTCGTCGCCCCGGCCCGGCACGGTCCCGAGGAGGTCGTGCCTGGCCTGTATGCGGCCGGTGAGTGTGCCTGCGTCTCCGTCCACGGCGCCAATCGACTCGGCGGCAACTCGCTGCTGGACATCCTCGTGTTCGGTCGTGCCGCCGGCAAGGACATCCTCGACTACGTGGCCGAGAACCCCAACCACCGCACGTTGCGGGAGCGGGACCTGGAGCCGGCGATGGCGCGCCTGGCGCGCTGGGAGCGTCCTGGCGGCGGTGACAGCGTGCATGCCGTCAAGGCCGAGCTGCGCAAGCTGATGGAAGACCACTGCGGCGTCTTCCGCGATGAGGCGACCATGGCAGATGGGGTGGAGCGGCTGAAGGCACTGCGGACGCGCGTCGCCGAGGATGTCCGCCTGCAAGACCATAGCCGGACCTTCAACACGGCCCGTATCGAGGCGCTGGAGCTCGACAATCTTGTGGACGTGGGTATGGCGACGCTGGTCTCAGCGCTGCATCGCCAAGAGAGTCGAGGCGCCCACTCGCGGGTCGACTTCACGGAACGCGACGATGCGCATTGGATGCGCCACAGCCTCTACAGCCGAGAGGACGACCGCATCGACTACAAGCCGGTGCGGACCAAGCCGTTGACGGTGGAGTCATTCCCACCCATGGCGAGAGTGTACTGAGCCGCCGGGCTTGAACGATCAACATTCACCGAGGTTGAGTGCAGTGGCAGCCGAGACAGTCCAGGTGTCCGTTTACCGATTTCACCCGGAGCGCGACAAACGGCCGCGCATGCAGACCTACGAGGTTCCCGTGCAGCCGGGCATGATGCTGCGCGAGGCCCTGCTGGAGATCAAGGCCCGCGACGAGAGCTTCGCATTCCGCCACTCCTGCGGCGAAGGGGTCTGCGGCTCCGACGGCATGAACGTCAACGGTCTGAACCGTCTTGCGTGCATCACCCCGGTGGCGGAGCTGAAGCAGCCGATCCAGGTCCGACCGCTCCCCGGCCGGCCGGTGATCCGCGATCTGATCGTCGACATGAGTCAGTTCTACGAGCAATACCGCGGCGTACAGCCGTATCTGATCCGCAAGGACCCGCTGCCGGAGCAGGAGGTCCTGCAGTCGCCGGCCGATCGGGATGCGCTTGATGGTCTGTACGAATGCATCCTGTGCGGCTGCTGCTCTACCGCCTGCCCGTCGTTCTGGTGGAACCCGGACAAGTTCCGCGGACCGGCCGCACTGCTGCAGGCCTGGCGGTTTCTCGCCGACAGTCGGGATCAGGCCACCGATGAACGTCTCGATGAGCTTGAGGGGCCGTACAAGCTGTTTCGGTGTCACACCATCATGAACTGTGTCGAGGTCTGCCCGAAGGGCCTCAACCCGACCAAGGCCATCGGACGCATCAAGGAGCTGATGGTCGAGAAGTCGGTATGAGTCCGTCGGGAGAAGATGCGCAGCGGCTGAGCCGTCTGCGCTGGCAATGCCGACGGGGCATGCTGGAGCTGGACCTGCTGCTCAACGCATTTATCGATCGGTCATGGACCGACCTCGACGCCCCCGGGCGGGACACCTTCGATCGCCTGCTGGCAGTGGAGGACAAGATCCTGATCGACTGGCTGCTCGGGGAGGCCGTTCCCGCGGAGACGGTCCTGCATGAGCTTGTGGCGCAGATTCGATCGGCGAGTCGACCGATCTAGACGGTCTGAAGGCTTGCGGCGAGTGGCTCGGGGAAGGAAGGCGGGCGGCGCATCCTGTGCCGCCCCTCCTGCTTGATGGCTCAGCGCCAACTCGCCGGATGATCAGCCCAAAGCGGAAACCGCGTTTTCGCTTTGCGAGCTGAAAAATGCCAGGACGGCATTTTTCAGCATCTCCTTAGGGTGCGAAGGCCCGTTGCACCCGGGCGGCATGTAGACCCTTGGGGCCATGGTTGATCTCGAACTCGACCTTTTGCCCCTCGCGCAGGGTCTTGTAGCCATCCATCTCGATGGACGAGAAGTGGACGAAAACGTCTTCATCGCGATCATCGGGCTTGACGAAGCCATAGCCCTTTGCATTGTTGAACCATTTCACCACACCGGTCATCATGGTTGCTGCTCCTCCCAGACATCAGCCTGCTTTGGTTGGTTTTCGATCTTATGCTTATGGTGTAACGGGCGGTCGTGCCGACCCGGCTGCGCGACTGCACGCGGGCTCGCCGCGGGCAGGGTTGCAGGGCCAAGTATAGTGTGTTGATTTGGTTGGTCAAACCCGGCCAGAAAAATCCCTTGCTGCCAACGACATCCGGCGCTGACGACCGGTTGTCGTAGACTCACCACCCTCACCCCTGTATTTTTCGCCTACCGATCCCAAAAAGGTAGTTGGTGCGCCGACGAATGGCTCGCCGATGCGAGCCGATTTACCCAACACCGCGTTGACCACCTCGACGATACTGAACATGAGTGAGTGGAATCCGAACGAAGACCAAGACGCCGGGCTGACGGTCCAAGAAGAGCAGCCGAAGCTGAAGCGCCCGCCGATGTTCAAGGTGCTGCTGCTCAACGACGACTACACCCCTATGGAATTCGTCGTCAGCGTCCTGGAGGGCTTCTTCGGGATGACCCGCGAGAAGGCAACGCAAATCATGCTGCATGTCCACACGCGCGGGGTCGGCGTCTGTGGCGTCTTCACGCGCGATATCGCCGAGACCAAGGTTGCGCAAGTGAATGATTATTCCCGACAGAATCAGCACCCTCTGATGTGCACCATGGAGGAGGCGTGACCACGCCACGCCGCCCTGACCGGCCCAGACGACGCGATCGACCGCCCCAGCCACCGGCTGCCCGGGCGTTATCGACCAGTCGGCACGGACCAACTCCACAAGGGCGCGCCCCCTCTCCCACGCGACCGGTACAAGGCGCGTCATCCATCCACCAGCGACCTGGGGCCAAAGGCCATGTTGAGCAAAGAGCTTGAGTTCTCCCTGAATCACGGCTTCAAAGAAGCGAGGGAGCAACACCACGAATACATGACCGTCGAGCACCTGCTGCTCTGTTTAATCGATAACCCGGCAGCGGCCAAGGTGCTGCGGGCCTGTGGCGCCGACCCCCAGCGCCTGCGCCAAGAGGTGTCGACCTTCATCGAGGAGACGACGCCGCTGATCGCAGCCGCGGAGCAACGTGATACGCAGCCGACGCTCGGCTTTCAGCGCGTCCTGCAGCGCGCCGTCTTCCATGTGCAGTCGGCGGGGAAGAAGGAGGTCACCGGGGCCAATGTCCTGGTTGCGCTATTTAGCGAGCAGGACTCGCAGGCGGTCTACCTGCTGCATCAACAGGACGTTTCCCGCCTCGATGTCGTCAATTTCATGGCCCACGGCATCTCGAAGGTCCCGGGCGAGGAGCAGGCCGATGACGGGCCGGTCGAGCAAGACGAGCCGCGCGGCAGCGAAAAGCCCGCTTCCAGCCCGTTGGAAAGCTTTGCCACCAACCTGAACCAGGTCGCCGGCCAAGGCCGTATCGACCCGTTGATCGGACGTGCTGCTGAAGTGGAACGTACGGCCCAGATTCTTTGTCGGAGGCGCAAGAACAATCCGCTACTGGTTGGGGAGGCTGGCGTGGGCAAGACGGCGATCGCCGAGGGGCTTGCCCTTAAGATCGTCGAGGGAGAGGTCCCGGAAGTCCTGGCCGACGCCGTTGTCTACGCCCTCGATCTTGGTTCGCTCGTCGCGGGCACCAAATACCGCGGGGATTTCGAAAAGCGCCTGAAAGCGGTGTTGGCCGAGCTCAAGCGCATGCCCGAGGCGATCCTCTTCATCGACGAAATCCACACCATTATCGGTGCGGGGGCCGCTTCCGGCGGCGTCATGGACGCGTCGAATCTGATCAAGCCGATGCTGGCCTCCGGCGACCTACGCTGCATCGGCTCCACCACTTACCAGGAATTTCGAGGCATCTTCGAGAAGGATCGGGCCTTGGCCCGCCGCTTCCAGAAGGTCGACATCAACGAGCCATCCGTCGAAGAGACCGTCGAGATCCTTAAAGGTCTCAAGACCCGCTTCGAAGAACACCACCAGGTCAACTACACGCAACCGGCGCTGCGCGCCGCCGCCGAACTGGCAGCCAAGTACATCAACGATCGGCACCTCCCCGACAAGGCCATCGACGTCATCGACGAGGCGGGCGCCAACGTCCAGCTTCGACCGGCGAACAAGCGCAAGAAGCGCATCGATGTGGCGGATATCGAATCCATCGTCGCCAAGATCGCCCGAATCCCGCCACGAAAGGTCTCCCTGTCCGACACGGAGGCGCTGAAGAACCTCGATCGGGACCTGAAGATGGTGGTCTACGGACAGGATGAGGCAATCTCCGCCCTCACGGCGGCAATCCGGATGAATCGCTCAGGACTCGGCAACGAAGAGAAGCCCATTGGCTCGTTGCTGTTTACGGGTCCCACCGGCGTCGGCAAGACCGAGGTCACGCGCCAGCTTGCACGGATTCTGAGCATGGAACTGATCCGCTTCGACATGTCCGAATACATGGAGCGGCATACCGTATCGCGACTGATCGGTGCCCCCCCCGGCTATGTCGGATTCGATCAAGGCGGGTTGCTCACGGAAGAGATCAGCAAGCATCCACATGCCGTGCTGTTGCTCGATGAGATCGAGAAGGCTCACCCCGACGTCTTCAACCTGCTGCTCCAGGTCATGGACCACGGCACACTGACCGACAACAACGGCCGCAAGTCGGACTTCCGCAACGTCGTTCTGGTGATGACAACGAATGCGGGGGCGGAAGAAAGCAGTCGTCGGTCAATCGGCTTCACCGAGCAAGACCACAGTACCGATGCGATGGAAGCGCTGAAGCGCTTCTTCTCACCGGAATTTCGCAACCGTTTGGACGCGGTGGTGCAGTTCGGATCGCTGGATTCCGCGACCATCGCCAACGTCGTCGAGAAATTTATCTTCGAACTCGAACAGCAGTTGGTAGACAAGAAGGTGGAGATCAGCGTCACCGCGACGGCTCGCGCGTGGATCGCCGAGAAGGGTTACGACCCGAAGATGGGCGCTCGCCCAATGGCCCGAGTCATTCAGGACCACATCAAGAAGCCGCTCGCCGATGCACTGCTCTTCGGAGCCTTGGCCGATGGCGGGTCGGTTACGGTCGACGTCGGATCTGACGGGGCGCTACAGTTCGACTACGCGGTCGTCAAGGAGTCGGAGCCGGCTTAAAGCCCCTGCGGGGTACACACCGAGAAGCATTGTGGATGGATTGCCCAACGGCGCCACGTTCGAGGGATGTCTCCCCGTACCCGGCTGCGGGACAAGCAATCTGCTTACCGCATCCGGTAGGTGATTCGCCCCTTCGTCAAATCGTACGGGGTTAGCTCAACGGTCACTCGATCGCCGGTCAAGATACGAATGTAGTGCTTTCGCATCTTGCCGGAGATGTGTGCCGTAACAACGTGCCCGTTCTCCAGCTCGACGCGGAAAACCGTGTTCGGCAGGGTCTCGACAACCGTGCCTTCCATTTGAATAACGTCTTCTTTAGCCATTTCGTTGACAGCCTGGAAATGCTCGAAAATATTTAGTTGATTGCGATCGCACGGAGCAACGTTGCGCAAGAGATCGAAATGACCCTCAGTGCGCAGCTCGGCGGTAATGATCGTGATTGCGCGAGCCTGGCTCGGCACCTTCGCAGCTGGACAGGCGCGCTTGAAGTGGCTACCCACACGCGCCCAGAGACCAGTCAAAGACGGCGGAGTATAGCACAACGCCCGGCCTGTCCCGGTCGACGCCGAGGTAGGACGCGACGGTGTCGCGACCGCCGCCGCTCCTTGACCTGGCCCCCTACCCAGCGCGCTATCTCTGACACGCTGGAACGGCTGAAGAGAGAACGCCCAAGCCGTTGATATCCTGATCTGACTCACCAATCCCAGTCGTCGGCGCTGCCGCTGCGACAGCTCGCGGGCACATACGGCAAGCGCTCCGGATGAGAGCCGCTGTTCACCGTGCAACGCACCCGGACTGCGCTGGCATCGGCCTTGATCTGAAAATGCAGGCCGATATCCGGCTCGTCGATGGAGCGCAGGACGAAGATGTAGCCGGCTGTCTCCTCGCCACCCGCGAGCGTCTTGGGCTGATACTCCACTCCACCCCAAACCTTGCTCGGTATACCGAACACCTCCTCGTAGCTGCCCGCATCCCCGCCCCAGGCGGTCCCGGTCGCCGGCGGCAGACCGAGATCCTCAAAGTTTGCTGGCAACGCGCCGTTGGCGGAAAAAAAGGCGGCAATGCGGGTTCGCAGGGCCATGAACTGCAGATAACCATCCAGCGACTCGGCGCGCCGGACGTAGATTTGGTAGGCCGGAATGGCAAGGCCGGCCAGCACACCGATGATCGCGACAACAATCATCAGCTCGATCAAGGAAAAACCCTGAAATCGCCGAGAAATAATCATTCTGAACCCACAACGACCCCGCCACAATGGATGCTCGCGAGCCAAGGTGCGGCTCGGAGATGCTCTCACAGCTTAGCGTACAGTTGCGGTTGTGCCCGGGCGATCACCACTGGCGGCTCCGCGATCGGCGACAGCCCAAGCCTGCTCTTCGGCCTGGACGCTTAGCCGGATACGACTTCTCGCCGGAGGGTCGCGCTAAGGCGCTATATCTCCGGGCTGCTCCTGTGCTGCCCGCTTGACGCCGCTGTTGGCGCGAACGTAAAGGCTGGCGAACAGCAGCAGGATATTGATCGTCCCGACAACAACAAACGGTGCCCTGGGGTGGATGGCGTCGAAAAGATAACCGCCAATCCAGGTGATCAGCAGTATTCCGACGGCTCCCGACAAGTTGAAGGCACCGAGGACCGATCCGCGCTTGTGGGCCGGCGCCTCTTGCCCGATCAGTGACTGAGCACTCAGAAAGACGCTCACCTGACCGATGCCGAGCAGAATGAAGAAGATGATGGCGTGGCCAGCGAGCGGATCGGCCAGCAGCAGCAGGGAGAGATTGCCGATCGCCGCGAACAGCATACAGATCGCCAACGCGGTGACGCGGTCGAGGCGATCCAAAAAAGGACCCAGGATCGGTGCCCAGAGCAAGGCGGCGATCTGGGCGGAGACGAACATTATCGTGCCGGCCTTGATGGCCTCGGCCGGCGGCATGCCCGCCGCCTTCCCGGCAAGCGTCCCCCATAGGATCAGAAAGAAGGCGTTCACGGCTTGGTCGCCGCGGGCGATGAAGGCCGCCGAGTAGGCGAGGAGTACGCGGCGGTTGCGGGCCTCCGAGAAGCCGCTGACAAACAGCTCGCGAACGCTCGGGCGGTGGCGGACATGCGCCGGCACGCCGGGCTTGAGGCCAAGCATGACCACCAAGGCGGCAAAGACGCAGATTCCGGAGATGACAAAATGCGTCGCGCGCCCCGCCTCCAGATCATTCATGCCGTGCCCGGTGAAGACCGTCGGCAGGGCACCGAAACCTTGGATCACGGCAACGCCAAGGCCGCATAGGAATCCGACCATAGCGACCAGCTTGCCGCGGGAGCGCTCGGCGGGATAGTCCACCAAGACGGTGGACAGGGCCGCGGTAATGGCGACGAAACCCAGGGCATAGACCGAGCAGCGATAGAGGAACAGCTCACCAACCGTCTGCGCGAACGGATAGACCAAATAGGTCAACGCCAGCAGCAGAAATCCCGCAGCATAGACCGCTCGGCGGCTGACGCGGTCGACGAGAATCCCGGCGGGGATAAACAGCAGCAGGGCGACGACCTCGGTCCAGGCGATCAGCTCGCCTGTGATGGCGCCTTGGCGCGACTCGGCGATACCGAGATTCACGTTGAGGATGTAGGTCTGGCCGACGGCGATAAAGGTCATCAAGCCGATCGACAGGAAGGCCGCACCGAGGAAGCTCCATGCATGCCGAGGAAGCACCTCCGGCGCCAACTGAATCGGGCCGAGTCTATGGGCGGTCATCTGAACCATGGTGGGTAAGGTTGCCTCGCAGAATGAGTTTAACGGGCGAGTCGTCGGCCGGCGGTGACGGCCGACATCGGACCCGTCCGCTTCGGCACCCCAAGCTGCACCGACAGCCGGTGCGTCGCGCCACTACAGCGACAACGCGGAACTTGGAGTGAAGCGGTCGCCAAGAGGTTGCCGCCCAGCGAGGTCAAGGACGGATATAGACATAGCCCCGACCTTGGAGCTCGCCAATCCGGGTTACGCCGCCTTGCTCGGCGATGCCAATGTCCGCGAGCAGCTCGTCGGGCGCGATATCGAGCACCGTCAGGGTGTTGGCGCAGGCCTCGATCGCAACGCCCTGCCTTTGCAGCTTGGCTACGGCATCGCGTACGCGGTCTACGGCATCGATGTCCACCAGCTGCTTGACGGCTGGGCCATGGGCGACCAGAACCGCCTGTATGCCAGCCGGTCCACCGACACCATCGATGTGGTTTTGCATGTTGTTCAAGACGAAGCCGACCTTATCCTCGTCGGAGACGTGATAGACCACCTTGACGACATCGCCGGCGATCGTCGCCCCGGCGACGGACGCGAGCACAAGCAGCGCGACCAGCGCAAAGGCCGCCGGATTGCACGCCCGCAACGGCTTCAATGACCGGAATTGTCCATGTCTATGCATTTGCTGTTACCCCGCAAGATCGGCTAGAGCGACTCAGAAGCGAAGTCCGCCAGACGCGAACGTTCGCCGCGAACGAGCGTGATGTGGCCGCTGTGGGGCCAGTTCTTGAAGCGATCGACGACATAGGTCAGACCGGATGTGGTCTCGGTTAGGTACGGTGTGTCGATCTGGGCGATATTTCCGAGACAGACCACCTTGGTCCCGGGGCCGGCCCGGGTGATCAGCGTCTTCATCTGCTTGGCAGTCAGATTCTGCGCCTCATCCAAGATGATGTACTTCTTCAGGAACGTGCGCCCGCGCATAAAATTCAACGACGAGATCTTGATGCGGCTGCGCACCAAATCATTGGTGGCGGCGCGTCCCCAGTCACCGCCTTCGCCTTGAGTCAAGACCTCCAAGTTGTCCAACAACGCCCCCATCCAGGGCGTCATCTTTTCTTCTTCCGTGCCGGGAAGAAATCCGATGTCCTCGCCCACGGGGACGGTGACACGGGTCATGATGATCTCCCGGTAGATATTGCGGTCGAGGACCTGCGCCAGCCCCGCGGCAAGGGCCAACAAGGTCTTGCCGGTTCCGGCTGTGCCCAGCAACGTCACGAAATCCAGGTCCGGGTCCATGAGCATGTTCAGCGCGAAGTTCTGCTCGCGATTGCGCGCATTGATCCCCCAGACGTTGTGGCGGGGCACACGGTAGTCTTGGACGAGCTCGATGATCGCCTCGTTGTCGGCGCGCTTTTCCCGCACCACCGCCTCGAAGTGCTCGCTGTCATCCAGATGCAGGCACTCGTTGGCATACCACGCGACAACGTCCGGACCGCTGATCCGGTAGAAGGTGCGCCCTTCCTCCTTCCATGAGTCGACGGTCTTGGCATTGCGCTCCCAAAAGTCTTCCGCCAGGCAGGCTTGTCCGGTATAGAGCAGATCGACATCATCGAGGGCCTGGTCATTGGCGTAGTCCTCGACCAGGATCCCGAGCACCGCGGCCTTGATGCGGAGATTGATGTCCTTGGAGACGATGATGACGGCGCGATCGGGCCGCCTGTCCTGCAGGGCGCGAGCCGTTTTCAGGAGCTTGTTGTCGGGCGTGGAAACCGTCAGACCCGTCTGAATCCCATCGTCGATGGTCTCGGTCTGAAAAAACAGGCGGCCGCTTGGCGACTCGATCAGACCGCCGCCTTCGGAGACCGGGTGGATGGGGAGCCCGGCGTCGATCTCCTCTTTGGCGGCCCCAGACATCAGTTGATCCAGGAAGCGGCTCACCTGGCGCACGTTCCGCGCCACCTCCGACATGCCCTTCTTGCCGGCATCGAGCTCCTCGAGCACGACCATCGGCAGGTAGATGTCGTGCTCTTTGAAGCGGAAGATCGACGTTGGGTCATGCATCAACACGTTGGTGTCGAGCACGAACAGACAGGGCTTTTCGGAATTGCGCTGGATCATTGGGTCAGCTCGTCGACCGAGGTTCTCAAGCCGGCGGCGCCAGCGAGCAGGGGGACGGGATGGGGTTGGATCGCCGCCGAGCACAGGTGGCGGCGGCGCTCATGGATCGGCGTTCTGCGCCTTGGCTGCGGACAGTACCTCGTCCACATGGCCCGCGACCTTGACCCCGCGCCACTCCTGGCGCAGCACGCCGTCGGCGCCGATGAGGAAGGTACTGCGCTCGATACCGAGGGACTCGCGACCGTACATCTTCTTGAGCTTGATGACGTCGAACGTCTTGCACAGCACCTCGTCTTTGTCGGACAGCAAATCAAAGACAAAATCCTGCTTGGTCTTGAAGTTTTCCTGGGCCTTGATGCCGTCGCGAGATGCGCCGAGGATCGCGGTATTGGCGGCGTCGAACGCCGGGCTGGCCGCTGAAAAATCCAGCCCCTCCTGCGTACATCCCGACGTGCTGGCCTTGGGATAGAAGTAGAGCACCAATTGTCTACCTCGGAAGTCCGAGAGCTTCAGCCGCTTATCGCCGGTCGCAGGGAGTTCGACGTCGGGTATGGGTTGGCCGATTTGAACAGTCATCGGATGTGGACCTCTTGCAGGGGGTGGACCGAACCGCCGGTGCTTCTAAGGTGCGTCGTCCGGCTCACCCCTTCAACGGCTCCAGCACGGCATCCAGATTCAAGCTGTCGCAGTAGTCCATAAATTCTTCCCGCAACGTGGCGATGTGCGTGTCGGCGGGGATTCCGACCGTGATGTGCACGGAGAACATGGGCGTGCCCGTGTGCGCGGCAGCGTAGGTCGTCGTCGCCATGTCCTCGATATTGATGGAACGATCGGCAAAAAAGCCGGCGAGCTGATTGACGATCCCCGGATGATCCATCGCCACCACATCGACGGCGTAGGGGATTTTGTCGTCGGCGCGCGAGCGCTCCCCGGTGCGCTTGCAGGTGATGCTGAGGCCGAGACTGCGCTGCAGCTCCGGCAGCGCGTTCTCCACCTTGGCCAGGGTATTCCAGCGCCCTTCCACGAGCAGGATCGCCGCGAAGTCACCGCCGAGCACAGTCATACGGCTGTCCTCGATACTGCAGCCGTGCTCAAGGATGACTTTCGACAGGTTGTTGACGATGCCGGGATGGTCTTCGCCGAGCGCGGAGATGACGAGAAAGGTCTTCTGAGTAGCCATGTCCGTTGTTCGAGTTCGGTCGCGGTGACAGGGCTCGAAAGTGTAGCATGTCGTTCGCGGGCACAAGCAATGCCCCCCGGCGCGACATCCGTTTGCGCATGGGCGGCGGCCCCGTTCGCGCTGACGGAAGACGCCCGCCGTCCCGATGTAGCCCGCGATCGCTTGTCAGGTGGGAACGGCACAGGCTACCATCGGCGGATTTGGCGCAAACGGAGATCCCATCCATGATCCGCGGCAGCCTCGTGGCGTTGATCACCCCCATGACCGAGTCCGGCGAGATCGACCTCGACAGCCTCGGCCGACTGATCGATCTGCATGCCGAAGCCGGCACTGCGGCCATCGTCGCCGTCGGAACGACCGGCGAATCCGCGACCCTCGACGAGCGCGAGCACTGCGCGACCATCGAGCAGTTCGTGCGTCTCGCCGACGGGCGATTGCCGATCATCGCCGGCACGGGCGCCAATGCGACGAGCGAGGCCATCAGGCTGACTCGCTGCGCCGAGTCTGCCGGCGCCGATGCCGCGCTGTTGGTCACGCCCTACTACAACAAGCCGACGCAAGAGGGCCTGATCCTCCACCACAGCGCGGTCGCGGATGCGGTCGCGATCCCGCAGATCCTCTACAACGTCCCCGGACGGACGGCTTGCGACATGCTGCCGGAGACCGTCATCGCGCTGTCGCAAGTGCCCAATATTATCGGCGTGAAGGAGGCGACCGGCGACATCGCCCGGGTCGCCCCCCTACGCGCGGGCTGCGGCGCGGACTTTGCGGTCTACAGCGGAGACGACGCCACCTGCCGCGAGTTCATGCTGGCCGGTGGTGACGGCGTCATCTCCGTGACCAGCAATGTAGCGCCCACGCTCATGGCGCAGATGTGTCGCGCGGCCCTCGCCGGTCACGCGGAGGAGGCCGAGCGGCTCGACCGGGACCTCGCCGGACTGCACCATGCCTTATTCGTGCAATCAAACCCCATACCGGTCAAGTGGGCCATGACCGAGCTCGGACTCGCCCCGCGGGGCATTCGCCTGCCGCTGACCTGGCTGCCGGACGAACTCGCCCCTCAGGTTCGTGCCGCCATGCGGCAAGCCGGGGCGCTGTGAGCAAGGTCAGCCCCAGTGATACCGGCTCGCGGGTACAGTCGACGTCGGTCCGACCCGACTGCGGAGAACCAATGACTTCTTGCCAACGAACCCTGACCGTCCCGATTCGCTGCCGGGCCAAAGCCGCTGTGGCGGCCGTCTTGGGGACCGCGCTGCTCGCCTCCGTGGGATGCGGGAGCGGTGCGAAGCTCGACAAGTATTTCCCCGATCAGCGTTTGGAGTACAAGCGCCAGAGCGAAGCGGCCGAGAACCTGGAGGTCCCGCCGGACCTGGCCAGCGGCGGTTTCGACGATGCGCTCGACATCCCGCCGGCTTCGGGAACCGCAACCTACTCCGACTACACCGGGGGGCGCCGCGACCGCGCCACCCTGGCGACCAGCGGCGTGCTGCCCGAGGTTGAGGGGGTGACCCTGCAACGTTCCGGTGACAAACGCTGGCTCGAGATCGATGCCCCGGCGGCGACGGTGTGGCCGAAGCTGATCGGCTTCTGGCGGCAGCAAGGCATCCTGCTGGCGGAGCAAGACCCGACGGTCGGCGTGATGAAGACCGACTGGCTGGAGAATCGTGCCGAGATCCGCAGCGATTTCGTCACCAGGGCCATCCGCAAGGTGGCCGACGGCCTCTACGCGACCTCCACCCGAGATCAATATCGTCTGCGTCTCGACAAGGGCCCCGGCCCGCGGACCAGTGAGGTGTTCCTCACCCATCGCGGAATGGAGGAACGCCTGGTCCGCAACACCGTGGGCGAAGGGGCAACAACGGTGTGGGAGCCTGCCCCAACGGACCCGGAGAAGGAGGCCGCCATGCTCCGCCGGCTGATGCTCTACCTGGGCGTCTCCGACCGTGAGGCGCAGCGTATGCTCGCGACCTCCGGCGGCACGCCAAGCCGCGCCGGCGCGAGGCTTGCCGCCGGCGGTACGGCCCTCATCGTCCCACAGGAACTCCGTCGGGCTTGGAACCAGACCGGCTTGGCGCTCGACCGGACCGGGTTCGCGGTCGAAGATCGCAACCGCAGCGAAGGTATCTTCTATGTCCGCTATGATGACGCCCAACGCAGCCAACCGCAGAAAAGGGGCATCCTGTCACGAATGGCCTTTTGGAAGGGAAAGGACAAGATCAGTACGGTGGAGCAATACCAAGTACGCCTGAGCGCGTCCGGTGGAGAGACGCGTGTGACCGTGCATGATGCGTCGGGCAAACCGGACACATCGTCGACCGGCGAGCGAATACTTGCACTGCTGTACGATCAAATGCGTTGATTCAACGGGCTTTGTGAGCAGATCCAACTCGATCCTCCCTCCGCGGTGCCCTCCGCAGTACCTGGTGCAACGCCCGCAGCAGAGATGAGCCGAAGTCTTCTGATCTACGCGCCAGTGTTGGCTCTGCTCGTCCTAATGGCGAGCCAGGTTGCCGCCCAACGCAGCTATGAGGACGGACTGTTCGGTCCCTCAACCGGAGCAGATGCGGCCGCCGAGTTCTACGAGCGGGCGCTGGTGGAGTACAACCTCGGCAACCTGCGTCCGTCCTACGTCTACCTGCGCAGCGCGCTGAGACAGGACCCGTTGATGCTGCCTCCGCATCTGCTGCTCGCGAAGATCTACCTCGCCTCAGGGCAGGGTGAGCGGGCAGAGAAGCAATTGCTGATCGCCGACGGTCTGGGCGCCCACCGCGCGCTTACCCAAAACAGCCTCGCCCGCGCCTACTTGATGCAGGGCAAGGCGGCCGAGCTGCTCGAAAAGCTCTTTCCGCTGGGGTCGGCTCCCGAAGAGGACGCGGAACTGTTGGCACTGCGCGGTGAAGCGCACCTGCAGCTGGAGCAACTTTTCGATGCCCAACGCGCGTTCATGCAGGCTTGGGACAAGAGCTCGACGTCGGCGTCAGCGATCCTTGGACGCATCCAAGTCCTGCTTTCCCAAGGCGCCATAGAAGAGGCCCATAAGCTTGCGCAAGAGGCCGTCGAGACCGCATCGAGCAACCCCAGGGTCTGGTATCTCAAAGGTTTGCTGGCGAACGCGCTGGGCGACTATACGGGGGCGCTCGCCGACCTGGACCGTGCCGTGGAGCTCCAGCCCGCCTATCTGCCGGCACAGCTTCTGCGCCTCGACATCCTCATCCGCCTGCAGCGCTTCGACGAGGCCTCCAGCGCCGCGATCGGTATCCGCGAGATTTTTCCAAATGATCCGCGCGGCTACCTGGTCGAGGCGGTCGTGCGTGCGCGCCGTGGAGAGCTTGACACGGCCCAAACGCTGCTCGAGGACGCGGCCACCCTGCTGTCGCGCTTTCCCCGTGAGCTGATCGAAGGCCATCCACCAACATTGCTGCTCGCCGGGATCGTCAACTTCAATCTGAAGCGCTGGCAGCTGGCCCGTGATTTCTTGACCACCTACCTTAGCAAGTATCCAGCGGCAGTAGGGCCGCGGGTTCTGCTCGCGCGCATCGAACTCGATCAGGAGCAGCGTCCGGAACAGGCGATCAAGCTCTTGGAGCCGACCCTGGACGAATCTCCCAAGAACGTTCAGCTGCTTTCGTTGCTGGCAGAGGCCTATATTCGTACCGCCCAGCACCTGCGGGCGGCCGAAGTACTGCGGCGCGCATTGCATCAGGAGCAACAGGACCTGATGCTGCGGGCCCAGAACGCGGTCAATGACTACGGCCTCGGGCGTCACACCCAGGCGATCGAGACGCTGGGGCAGGTGCTCAGCCAGACGAAACAGATCGATCGCGCCGGGGCATCCAGGGTCATCATGCTGGCGCGTCAAGGGCGCTACCAAGAGGCCCTGGAGGCAGCCACTGATCTCGTCGCCGACTCTCCGGGACATCTGTCTTCGCTCAACCTGTACGGCGTCGTCGCACTGACCGCCGGAGAGCTGGAGCCCGCACGCTGGGCGTTTTCACTGGCACTTCTCCTCGATCCCGACTTCTATCCGGCACGCCAGAACCTGGCGGAGCTGGCGTTGCTCGACGGGGCGCCAGAAGAGGCGGCCCGCCAGATCAGGATCGTTCTCTCCGAGCGAAGTCGCGACATTCCCGCCCTACTGGTCGCGTCCCGAATCGCGAAGACGCAAGGCGACGGAGATCGAGCGCTCAAGCTGGCCGAGAAGGCGGTCCAGATCGATCCCGGCGTAGCTGATGCGGCCATCCTGCTCAGCACACTGCTGCTCGAGCGGCGCGATGTTGATGCTGCGACCGACGTGATCGAGGCCACGTTGAGGCGAGCCGGCACCGAGGAAAACTACACGCTGTTGCTGGCACTCGCGCGTGCACACCTATCTGCCGGACGCACCGGCCCCGCACAGCTTGCGCTGCGTCGGGCATCCGGGCTTGTGGGCTACGAGACAGCGCTACTCCTCGACATCGCAGAGCGTCAAACAGCCATCGGCGACCGCGAGGGCGCGCTGCATTCGCTGCGCAAAGCCGTACGCGGAGTGCCCTCGCTGCAAGCGCGGATACGCCTCGGGGAAGCACTGATCGAGCACGGACAGATCGACGAGGCGAAGACCCTGGCGGCGGACCTCGACGGGCGCTTCCCTAACGAGCCCTATGCCGATCATCTGCTCGGACTCCTCTACCTCAGCATCGACGACCCGAATGCCGCGCTGGCAAGCTTCGAGAGCGCCTTGCGCAAACGTCCGTCGTCGCTGCTGGCCGTCAGGGTCTATGAGGCAAAACGCGCCGCAGACGGTGTCGATGCCGCCAACGCCTACCTCGCCGAGTGGCTTGCCGAGCATCCCCGCGATGTGGTGAGCATCCGCTCCCTTGCTCAGGGCTACTTCGGTGCCGGGCGAGTAGAGGAGGCCCGGGCGCTGTTCGAGCAAGCTGCCGAGCAGGGGGCTGAAGACCCGTTGCTGCTGAACAATCTGGCCTTGGTCTATGCCGAGACCGGAGACCCGCGCGCCGAAGACTACGCGCGTCGGGCGCTGGAACTCGATCCCGACTCCCCCCAGATCATCGATACCCTCGGCTGGGTGCTGACGCGCAGCGGGGCGCGAAGCGAGGGCCTGAAGCACCTTCGCGAGGCCCGCGCCCGCGGCGGGGATGATCCGAGTATCGCCTACCATTTGGCGGTCGCACTGCACGAGCTTGGACGGCGGGATGAGGCCGAAAAGACACTGCGCGAGGCGCTGCGCAGCCATGACCGCTTCCCGGAACGCTCGCGCGCTCGGCAGTTGCTCGATCAGTTGCGCGCGGCCGAGGCCGGCTAGGACCGGCTCCCGTCCGAAGCCACACAAGGTGTTCGAGCACATCCTGGTCCTTTGCGTCGGCAATGTCTGTCGCAGCCCAATGGCGGCGGCCCTGCTGGAGCGGGCATTGGCGCAGACCGGCCGACCCCGTCGCATCCGCTCGGCGGGGGTCGATGCCCTCCCCGGCTCCCCGGCAGACCCCTACGCCGCGCAGCTGATGTCGGCACGCGGCCTTCGCCTCGCCGACCACCGGGCAGCTCGGGTCGACCCGTCCATGATCAGAGATGCGGACCTGATCCTGGTCATGGAGCAGATGCAGCGGCGATGGCTCTTGGGGCTCGATCCCGCTGCCGCCGGCAAGACCTATCTGCTCGGCCACTGGGACGGGCACGAGATCGCCGACCCGTATCTCGGCACTCCGGCCGATTACACGCGCGCGCTGGAGCTGATCGACGTCGGCGTAGCGGCCTGGGCAAGGCGCCTCTGAGCAGGACCTCTTCGCCTTGGCACTTGGCCGGCCGGGCCCGCGGTGCGTTCTGGCCTAAGTCAAGGTTCAGAAACAAGTGGTGCAGACGCAACGACCAAACGGCCAATACAAAGGCTCAGCGAGCGGGCGTCTGCACCACTTGTTTTTGAATCGATCCTAAGGAGATGCTGAATAATTCAGCGTTTCCCTAGGGCTCGATCCCCCGTGCCCGTTTGTCGTTGATGTAGATCGTCCCCGCCTCCTCGATCAGTCGAACAGGCTGCAACCGCTCGCCGGCGCACAGGGTGCTCCCGCACTCACCAGTCACCGGATCGTAGATCAGGCCGTGGACCGAGCAGCGCAGATACTGACCGGCGTCGTCGAAGATGCTGCCGGCTTCGGCATCGAGTGGCCGCCCCATGTGCACGCAGCGATTGAGATAGGCGTAGACCCGGCCCTGGTAGCGAAACAGGACCACGGCCTGGACGGCATCGTCGTAATGCACCTCAATGCCCAGATGATGGCCTTCCGCGAGGGCGTCGCCGGCGCAGATGGGGATTCGACGCTTGGCGATCATGGGCTACCACTCGGAGGCGGAGGTGGCGACGGTTTCGAGCATCTGCGCCACGTCGCGCATGACCGCGCTGGACTCGACCTCCGCGGCCGGGATACGCCGGTGCACGAGGTAGGTGGTGTCCGACTCCCCCGGCAGGGTGTAGACGGCGATGATGAATGGGCAATTGACGATTCGCGCCGGCAACTCCGCCGTCATCCGCCGTGACAGCACGGCGCTGCAGAACTCGATCGAGTCCGCTTCGCCGTAGATCGGCTCGTTCATGCCCAGATCCTTGCCGGTGCGCTCGAGCATCTCGTTCATATGCATGACATTGTTGATGTACATGCCCTGCTCCTCGATGGCGAGCTTGAGGGCGTCCATCACATCTTCGAAGCTGCTCTCGCTGGTATAGACGACGTAGTTGTCCTCGGCCTGCACCGGCAGGCTTGTCAGCAACAGTGTGCAGAGGATCATCAGGGTGCGATTCAGGCTGCTCATGGTCGGTCTCCCGATCTTGGTCTCGGCAAACGAAAAAGCCCCGCATTGCGCGGGGCCTCAATCGAGGCCGACGCCCGGACGATATCGCTCGCGGGGACGCCGACGCTCGCGCCAGGCTCAGTACTGATCCATCGGCCGGAATGCCGGCGCCGACGGCCAGCCGTCGGCGCTGCCGCCGGCCG
This sequence comes from uncultured Gammaproteobacteria bacterium, assembly GCA_942491465.1. Taxonomy (GTDB): domain Bacteria; phylum Pseudomonadota; class Gammaproteobacteria; order Chromatiales; family Chromatiaceae; genus CALOBA01. The sequence continues at coordinate 57,176 of CALOBA010000078.1, read as the reverse complement.
GGGCGCGCTGCTGGCTGGATTCCAGCTGCTCGATGCGGCGCTTCAGGGCCTCGATCTCGCGATCCTTGTCGCTGGCGCCGGCGGCCGGTGCGCCGGCCGGGGCCGGCGCGGCGGGCACGGTATAGGACGGCGGTAAGACCGGTGCGCCATAGCCGGCCCCGTAGGGAGCCGCTCCGTACGGAGCGCCACCGTACGGACCATAGCCGCCACCGTAAGGACCATAGCCGCCGCCGTAGGGCCCGTAGCCGTAGCCCGGGCCGTAGCCGCCGTCGTAATAGTCGTCGTCACCGCCGCCGCCGAGCCAGCGACCTGGATTCATGAAGTCGCCAAAATTAAATGCCTGCGCCACCGGGGTGACGGCGATCAGCACGGCGGCAGTGCCTAGGGCCGCGAGGGCCGGGCGGATGGTACGGATGGGGCTGGACACTTCGAAAATTCCTCCAACGGCTCGAATGGGATGTCACGGCTCGTGGGCGCTCTATGCGACGCCTCGCCGACGCGAGTTTACATCAATCGCCGAAGATCGTGACAGCACCGCGGGCCGATCCGAAACGGCGGTCGCCACGGGGGCTTACCCGCCGTGGCGGGGGTGATGATGGTGCGCGTGGTCGCCCCCGTGATGCTGCTGATGCCCGTGTCCGTCGTGCGCCGCTTGGTGCAGCAGCGCCCCTTCAGGCTGGATCGCCGGGCGATGCTGCTCGCCGCGCGCAACCTGCTCGCGATGGGCGATGATCTCGGCCCGAAGCCAGTCGAGCCAGGCGGCGACGCCGTCCTCGCTGCGCACACTCAAGCGCATGCACGGCGCCTCGGTGGCCAGTTGCCGCAGAAAGCCCTCGGCGCGTTCCGGGTCGAAGTCGTCCAGCACCGGCAGCAGGTCGGTCTTGGTCAGCAGTACCAGATCGGCGGCGCGAAACATGACCGGATACTTGGCCGGCTTGTCGTCGCCCTCGGGCACCGAGAGCAGCGTCAGGTTACGGTGCTGCCCCAGGTCGAAGCTGGCGGGACAGACCAGATTGCCGACGTTCTCGATGAACAACAGGTCGATCTGATCGAGATCGAGCCGATGCAGCGCATCGTGGACCATGTGGGCGTCGAGATGACAGGCGCTGCCGGTGGCGATCTGCACCGCCGGCGTCCCTAGGGCGCGGATGCGCTCGGCGTCGTTCTCGGTCTCCAGATCGCCCTCGATCACGGCGATCCGCACCTCCGCGCCGAGGGCGGCGATGGTCGCCTCCAGCAGACTGGTCTTACCCGCGCCGGGCGATGACATCAGGTTCAGCGCCAACACGCCGTGGGCATCGAAGTGCTGACGATTGTGCGCGGCCTGCCGGTCGTTGGCGCCGAGCAGGCCCTGCAGCACCTCGACTGCGGCGCGTCCATCGGCGGTATGGGCGTGGGCGCCGTCGCCGGTGATCAGGTGCTCGTTGCCGGGGGTGACGTTGCAGCCGCAGGTATCACACATGGCCGGGACCTCATGCTGGGGGGTTAAGGCAAGCGGTCGGGACCGGGAAGGCCCACCGAAGCCTGCGAGTATAGCAGTCAGCTCGCGCCGGTCGACCCGGCGTCGGCGGCTGAACCCGGGAAGCGTAGTTGACCGCGCGGCGGCAAAGCCAAGCGCCAATTTCGCCTCCGATCGGGTCAGGTCGAATCTCCCGGCTCCGGCACGGTCAGCTCCAGGTTCGCCAGCAGCATCTCGTCGCCGCTGATGAGCCGCGTGCGCCAGCTGCCGCAGTCGGCGCAGAGCAGACGGTTCGGCAGGGCCGCCGAGTCGGCGCCGCAGACGTTGCAATGAACCCGGATCGGCGCTGCCTCGATCTCCAGCAGCGCATGCTCGGCGATGGTGCCGGCGGCGGCGAGCGGATAGGCATTCGCCAGCAGTGGGGCCTCAACCCCCGACAGCGGACCAACCCGCAGCAGGATTCGCTCGACCGCCGTGGCCTGATGCTGGGCGGCGATGGCCTGCACCTGATCGAGCAACGATAGGCAGATGGAGAGCTCGTGCATGTTCGATCTCCTGGGGATCGGTTCAAAAACAAGTGGTGCAGACGCCCGTTCGCTGAACCTTTGAAGGAGCTGTTTTGGGGTTGCGTCTGCACCACTTGTTTCTGAACCTTGACTGGCCGCAGACGAGCCCGGGCGCTGCTGCGCGGCTCGGCATCGACGCGACCGGCTGATACCGCGCAAAGCGCCCGGCGCAGGGATTCTAACGCGCCCGAGAGGAACGATCTCGGTTCGAGCGACCGCTCGGCTCGACCTCGTGGGGGGGGCGACGAGGCTAAGTAACGGTTCACTAAAAAGTTAAACGACTCCGTAGCACAACTAGGATTCGTTGTCGTTCGTCGTTGTCGTTGTCGTTGTCGTTGTCGTTGTCGTTGTCGTTGTCGCAATCAAGCATCCGACGACGATTACGACAACGACAACGACAACGAGCTGACATGTTCACTTTGTTTCTGAATTCTTCCTAAGCATGCATGACGCCTGTCTACCAAGACCCCTGCATTTTCAGAGGTATTCGGTATAGTATTCAGCGCCCAGCGGTCCCGGTCGCACGCCGGCAACGACGCCGCGGCCCGGTCCGCGAAACTATGACGAGGAGCCCTGACTATGAACGACACCTATCATCGAGCATTTCGGCCAGGTCATGGGGCATCCCAACAATCGGCCGGTTCAGCCGCTGAATGCGCGTGTGGTGCTTGAACAACCCGCGCTCAACCACCGCGGGCGAGCAAGACTCGCGCTTGGGCGGTCCGCCCCGGGCCGCCGCGATCTCGACGCGCCGGCCCGGCCGGGAAACGCCGTTGCTGCTGGGCATCGGCATCGCACTGCTCGCCCTCGCGGGCACGGCAACGGCCGAGGGGCCGTTGCCGACGGAAGGGGCTCCGGTCCAGGGCGTCCGCATCCTTGCGCGCTTCCCGCACGACCCCGACGCATTCACCCAGGGTCTGGCCTACCACGAAGGCCGGCTGTACGAGTCCACCGGCAAATACGGCAAGTCCAGCCTGCGGCGGGTGGAGCTCGAAACCGGCCGCATCGAGCAGCGCCGCGCGCTGCCGCCGCACCTGTTCGGTGAGGGTATCGTTGTCCAGGGCGAGCGCATCGTCCAGCTGAGCTGGCGCGCCGGCGTCGGTCTGATCTACCGGCGCGACAGCTTCGAGCCGATCGGGCGCTTCGGCTACCAGGGCGAGGGTTGGGGCATCACCGCCGATGATCGGGCCTGGATCATCAGCGACGGCAGCCACCGGCTGCGCTTCATCGAGCCGCAGGGTCAGCGCGAGCTGCGCAGCATCGGCGTGCACGACGGCGGGCGACGGGTTCGCCGGCTGAACGAGCTGGAGTATGTCGACGGGGAGGTCTGGGCCAACGTCTGGTATAAGGACTACATCGTCCGCATCGATCCCGCCGACGGACAGGTCCTGGGTTATCTCGACCTATCCAACCTCTCGCCCGACGGGCAATCCAGGGGGCGCGATGCCGTCCTCAACGGTATCGCCTGGGACGCCGCGGGGCGGCGGCTGTTCGTGACCGGCAAGTATTGGCCGACGCTGTTCCAGATCGAGCCGGTGACGAGCGACCCCGACTGATGCGCGCCCCGCGCCCTCAAGCCTCCGGCACGCCCAAATAGTGGCGCGCCGCCGCCGCGTCCCTGCCAATCTGGACCTTGAGCGCGTCGAAGGACGCGAAGCGCTGCTCGTCGCGCAACCGCAGCACCGGCTCGACGCGCAGGTGGGCACCGTAGATGTCGCTGTCGAAGTCGAACAGGTGCACCTCCAGCCGATACTCGGTCCCGTCCACGGTCGGGCGCAGTCCGATGTTGGCGACCCCGGGCCGAGGCGCCGGCCCGAGACCGTGGACGCAGACCGCAAAGACCCCGCGCAGCGGGCTCACACGGCGATGCAGATTGATGTTTGCCGTCGGGAAGCCGATGGTGCGCCCGCGCTTGTCCCCGTGCACGACCCGACCGCAGATGTCGTAGGAGCGCCCAAGCATATGCCGTGCCTGCTCGAGATCGCCGCGGGCCAGGGCCTCGCGGATACGGGTGCTGCTGATGCGCTCCTCGCCATGGGTGATGGTATGCAGATCCTCGACGGCGAAGCCGTGTTCGGCCCCCATCGCCCGCAGCAGGCCGAAGTCGCCCTCGCGATTGTGACCGAAGCGGAAATCGTCGCCGACCAGCAGGAAACGAACCCCGAGCCCGTCCACCAGCAGCCGGCACACGAAATCGCGGGCACGCATCCCGGCCGTCCGCGGTCCGAACTCCAGCAGCATGACCTGCTCGATGCCGGCCTCGGCGATGGCCGTGATCTTCTCGCGCAACCGTGTCAGCCGCGCCGGGGCCGCCTCGGGCGCGAACATCTCCATCGGCTGCGGCTCGAAGGTGATCACCGTCGCCGGCAGCCCGAGCAGGTCGCCACGCTCGAGCAGGCGAGCGAACACGGCGCGATGGCCGAGATGCACGCCATCGAAGTTGCCGATGGTGGCGACACAGCCGCGATCGCCGGCGCGCAGATTATGTAGACCGCGTATCAGCCTCATCTAGCCCAAGCCCTCATGGAAAGCCGAGGATTATGCGCAAAACCCTCGCCCGGGAGAAGGGGTGGCCGCGTGATACCATCGCCGCGGACGTCGGCAGACCCCGGCTGGCAAGGCGCTGCGCCATAAGCAGCGGAGCCGAAATTTCAGGCAGCATGCAACGGGCGCGGGTCGAATAGAGTCCGCGGTTGAATCAGGCGCAGCCCCCCCAGAGTTGTGAAAACTAGAACGACCTTAGCCTGTCGCGCGTGACCAACGGCGCCCGGCTCGCAGGCGCAACCGAGCACGAGACCCCAATGGCACGCATCAAGCTGGATTTCGAGAACGCTGAGGGCCAGACACTGGCCGGACTACTGGAGACCCCGCCGGTCGGGGTCGAGACACTGCGCTATGCGCTGTTCGCACACTGCTTCACCTGCGGCAAGGACATCGCCGCGGCCTCGCGGATCAGCCGCGCACTGGCCGCCCGCGGCATCGCCGTGCTGCGCTTCGACTTCACCGGGCTCGGCAACAGCGACGGCGACTTCGCCAACACCAACTTCACCTCCAACATCCAGGACCTGCTCGCCGCCGCCGCGCGCCTGGAGCGCGACTATGCGGCGCCGTCGCTGCTGATCGGGCACAGTCTGGGCGGTGCGGCGGTGGTCGCCGCGGCGCCGCAGCTACCGTCGGTGCAGGCCGTGGTCACCATCGCCGCGCCGTCGACGCCGACCCACGTCGGCCACCTGCTGCGGGAGGTCAACGACGACTTGATGCACACCGGCGAGGCCGAGGTGCAGATCGGGTTGCGCCGATTTCGCATCCGCCGCCAGCTCCTCGACGACTTGGCCCGCTGGGGCGATGCCGATCACGTCCGCCGGCTGGGGCGCGCGCTGCTGATCTTTCACTCGCCGGTGGACGACATCGTGCCCATCGCCGAGGCGGCGAAGCTCTACGGGGCGGCAATGCATCCGAAGAGCTTCATCTCGCTGCACGGTGCCGACCACATGCTGGCCAACCCCGCCGATGCAGAATACGTCGCCGAGACCTTGGTGGCCTGGGTCGGGCGCTACCTGGAGCTGCGTCGGCAGGACACCGAGCCGGGCTTGGGGACCGCCCCGGTCGTCGCGGACGGCGAGGTCGCGGTAACGGAGCGTGACCAGCACTTCCTGCGCGGTCTCTACACGCACCGCCACCAGTTGCTCGCCGACGAGCCCGCCGCGGTCGGCGGCGGTGATCGCGGACCGTCCCCCTACGATCTGCTGCTGATGGCGCTCGGGGCCTGCACCTCCATGACCATCCGCCTGTACGCCCGGCACAAGGGGCTCGCCCTCGACGACGTGGAGGTGCGGCTGCGCCACCAGCGCATCCACCGCGACGACTGCGCCAGCGGCTGCGAGGGCAAGGACGGACGTATCGAGCGCATCGTCCGCGAGATCGATCTGACCGGCGCCCTGACCGCACAGGAGCAGGCCCGGATCATGGCGATCGCCGACCGCTGCCCGGTGCACAGGACCCTGCAGGCGGCGCCCGCCATCGTCACAACGCAGGCCGGCGATGTCGCAGATGCGGGCGAAGACGCCGGTCCCGGAGCCACCGGCGAGTCGCGGACGTGAGCCGACCGCTGCCGGTCTCCCCGCGCCTGTTGTTTGTGCTCGGTCTGCTGTCGGCACTGACGCCGTTCGCCATCGACACCTACCTGCCGAGCATCCCGCGCATCGCCGACGACCTCGGCGCCGGCATCGCGCTCGCCCAGTTGAGCGTGACCGTCTACATCGGCGTCTTCGCCGCCGCTCAGCTCGTGCTCGGGCCGCTGTCCGATGTCTATGGCCGGCGCCGCGTCATCGGCGCCGGCCTCGGTGTCTTTCTGCTCGCCGATCTGGCCTGCGTGCTCGCGCCGAGCATGGAGCTGTTGCTGCTCGCCCGCGCGCTGCAGGCGGCAGGCGGTGCCGCGGTGGCAGTGACCGTCCCGGCGCTGGTGCGCGACCTGTTCGAGCGCGACACCTATGCGCGCGTCATGGGCCTGGTGATGCTCATCATGGGACTGGCACCATTGATCGCACCCAGTATCGGCGGCCTGATCGTGGTGTACCTGAGCTGGCGCTGGGTCTTCGTCGTGCTCGCGCTGGTGGCGACGCTGGGGGCGGTCCTGTACTTCCACTATCTGCCCGAGACGCTGCCACCCCAGCGGCGCCAACCGCTGCAACCGAGCCGGGTGGCGGCCAATTACCTGACCTTGCTCCGACATCGAGCCGCCATCGGCTACCTGCTCACCGCCTCGGCCAGCTTCGGCGGCCTGATGATCTTCGTCGTCGCCTCGCCCTACGTCTATATCGAGCTGTATCAGGTGTCGACGGCGTACTTCGGTTTGCTATTCGGTGTCAATATCCTGCTGGCGATCGTCTTCACCTATCTGAATTCACGGCTGGTACAGCGCTTCGGTGCCGAGCGCCTGTTGCGTGCAGGGCTCGGCGTACAGACCCTTGCTGCCGCGCTGATGCTCGCGCTGGCGATGAGTCCCGCAGTGGGCCTGTGGACGCTGGCCGCCGCCATCGGCCTGTACATGGCCGTGATCGGCGTCGTGCTCGGCAATGCCATGGCCAGTTTCATGGCCTTCTTTCCGAACATGGCCGGCACCGCCTCAGCCTTGACCGGAGCCGCCCGCTTCGGCTTCGGCGCCCTGGCCGGCACCCTGGTCAGCGTCCTGCACGACGGCAGTGCCCGACCCCTGCTGCTCGGCATGGCCGGCTGCGGCCTGCTCGGCGCGCTTGGCTACCGGCTGCTGTGTTGCCGCCAGCGACCGCAGGGGGCCGCCTCGGCGCGGCGGGCTGCGGCCGACGCGTCCGTGCCTTAGCCGTTGTCAAATGCGGCGCTCCTTCTGCCTTTGCGAACTGAAAAATGCCAGGACGGCATTTTTCAGCATCTCCCTAGGCGTCGGGGAACGGATGCAGCGCCGGCAGCGGCAGGTCGGGCAGCAATCGCAGACCACTGCCGTCCTCCGGCTCGTCAAACGGGATGCCATCCGCGCTAATGCCGTAGCGCGTGAACGAGTGATCCGAGAAGTAGACCCGCTCGCCCACCGCGGCGCCATTGAGACGGTCGCGCAGGCAGCGCAGCAGCGTGTAGTCGGCCAGCGACGCCTTGCGTCGTCCGACCTCGTTGTCGAGGCCGGGATGGGTGTGGAAGACCGGCAGCACCACGTAGCGCGACGACAGCCGCAGATAGAGCCCCATGTTGCTGAAGTTTCCCCCCGCGCAGCCGCGGGTAATCAGCGCGCAAATCCTATCCGCCGCGCGGTCGTAGACCAGATCCAGGGCCAGCTCGGCATGGACCCGCTGCTGGGATTCGATGGCCTGCCGCGGGCTCAGCGTTCCACTGCAAACGTCAAGGTCATGGGCCAGCACGGCATCCACCGCGCCATCCATCGCCATGCTCGGTCCCAGCGATAGGGCGGCGTCCCAGTCCAACGACGGGATCTCGGCACAACGGCGCCAGTGCTGGCCATCTGTGCGCAGGAGGTCGCGATCGGCCGGGCCCAGCAAGCAGAAAAAGACCTCGGCAAAGCGGTCCGAGCAGCACGCGGACCCTGTGCGCACCTGTCTCAGCCGCCTTGCAACAGCGACCATGCCCTCGATTCGACTTGCCAATTCCGGCCTCCCGATCCGCCAAAGTGTGACCTAGTTCACATTTTTCCACCCGACATGTGTAATACTAACGCACAAGGAGCATAAATCAAGCATCGGAAAGCCGCCATGTTGACGGCATTTTGCCGACCTACATGCGCATAAAGGACGATGGCCGCAACCGATGCGACCGGCGCCTATCTGGACCGTCAAAGGCAGCACAGCATGCAAGACGCCGTACCGAGCGACTCGGTGCGGTGTCTTGCCCTTTTTTTTTACGGTGCGGCGGACGAACGGATGTCGCCTCGCGGGGGGGGGGGGTCAGCCGATCACCAGTCGGTGCTCGTTGCCGGCGCTGTCCTTGACCCAGAGCTGTCCGCCCCGATCCCCCTCGTCCACGGCCACTTCCAGTATCCGCAAGGCCGTGCGCAGCACGTCCGCACGGGAGGTGTAGTCCAGCGCATCCTTCAGGCGGTCCAGCCGATCTACGGATTCGGCGCTCAGGATCACTTGGAAGCGCACCGGCTTGCGTTTTTCTTCAGTCATCGCGGGTCGGGCTCATGGGCGGTCCGGCGCCGACCGATTGGGGTCGGCGCTGATGTAGCGGTGTAGGATACGCGTCAGCTCCGGGTTGTCGAGCCAGTCGATCGCGTCGTTGATTTGTGCCCAGCAGGACATCCCCTCGGCCGTCTCCGGGCGCAGGGCCAGCTCGTCCGTGCGGCATTCGACAACGAAGACCCGACAGGCGAACTGTTTACCGACCCCCTCGCGATAGCTCGCCACCGGCTCGAAACGCTCCAGCGGCAGCGGCGTCACGACCCCCTCTTCGGTGAGTTCGGCGCGGGCGTCGATTCGCGCATCGCCGCGGTCCCGCCCCATCAGCGGCCAGAACCGATGGCGCTTGCGCAGCCCCTGGATCGGGGAGAGTCCGCTGTCGCACTCGTTGGTGATCAGGATCAGCACCCGGGCGGCCTGGGGGTCGATACAGAGCACTTGCACCGTCTGCAACGTCAGCCCGACCCGGTCCAGCAGGGTGGTCAACAGGTCCCACAGCGACCACCGCTGCCGGTGACGGGCCTTGATCAGACCGCGAAACCACGCCCACCAGCGCGCGGCCGGGGAGAGCGGCCCGCCGACGTCTTCAAGGTCGATCAGCTCGCATTCGCGGATGGGCTTGCCGGTATCGGTTGGTTTGGCGCTCATGCCGTTGTGCTCCGGGTCAGGATGTCGGTCAACACCGGGTTGTCGAGCCGTTCCACCGCCGCGTCGATCCGCATCCAGCAGGGATAGCCCTCGGATGTATGGCCGCGAAGCGCAAGCGCATCGGGCTCACAGCGCACCAGATAGACGCGGCAGTCGAACTGCTTGGCGACCCCTTCGCCGTAGCGGCGCACCGGCTGAAAATCGCTCAGCGGCGGCGGGCTGATCAGGGCCTCTTCCTCAACCTCGCGGCGGGCATCGATGCGCGGGTCCGCCCCGTAACTGCGGCGAGCGGGCAGCAGCCCCTTCCAATCGCGCAGCCCCTGCACGACGGTCCACCCGGCGGGGTATTCACGATTGCACAGCAACAGCACCCGGGCACCGGCCGGATCGATACACAGCACCTGAATGGTCTCCAGGCGCAGTCCAACCCTGGACAGCAGCGTCGTCACCAGGTCCCAGAGCGACCACCAGCGCGGCCCGGGGCGCCACTTGAGCAGTCGCCGGGCGACACGACGCAGTCGAATCGGCGGCGATGGCGGCGGCAGCCAACGTTCGTCACAGTCGAGACGGTGCGGGGCGGGGCAAGGGGGCGGTGAGGTGCCGGACATGATCTGGCTCGAAATTGAGGGTGGGGCGTGGCCCGAGCAGGGCTAGTCTACATGCAAGTGCGGCAGGTCGTTGGTCCGTTGTCTGCAAGACCACGCTCAGGCCGGCAGCACGGCGAGGGCATCACGCCCGTCGATGGCCGGATCGGCACCGGTGCGCTGGATGAACAGCCGCAGGTCCTCGTCGATCATCTGCCAGCAGCGCCGCCCGAGCCGGTCCTGCCGACCGCTGAGACGCAGTTCGAGGCCGAGCCGGGGCGCCGCGCGCCAGATGCCCAGCTGCAGCCTGATCGGCGCTCCGGCCTCCGGCGTGCCGGCGGCGGGATCACGGGCCGGGTCGGGATAGATGTCGACGGTGAGCGCGACCAGATTGGTCGCCATCCGCGGCGTGCCGGTGACGATTCGGTGCAGCGTGCAGCTAGGATCGCGGGTGCGCTCGCGCAGCGCAAAGGCCAGCTCACGCTCGACGAACACCGAGAGCGCGTGCTCCAGCTCCATGAGCCGGCGCTGCCCGACGCGCAGCCGCTTCAGATACGGGGCCTGGTCGCGCAACTCGGCGCGGAGCACGCGCCGCAGCCGATCGAAGCCCTTGGGCAGGGCGCCGCCATGGAAGCCGCGGGTGAGCAGCCCGCGCAGGGTCTCGCCATGCTCGCCGACGATGGCGGGCTCGATGCTGATCCCGGAGCGCCCGTTCGCCGCGGGCTCGCCGCCGTAGGCCGCGCTCGCCAGTGCCTGGGCGTGGTTGGCCTGGTAGAGCTTCCAGTTCTCCTTCAGTTCCCAGACCAGGAAGCCGAACAGCCCCGGCAGCAGCATGATGGTGACGGTCACCAGCGGGAAGGCGATCAACTTCGGCATGAAGGAATCGGTCACCGTCAGCAGCGTGCCGGTGATGGCCGGCAGGAACGGCAGCATGATCTTGTGGCCGATGGTGACGATCGGAAAATGCTTGATCGGATTGACCTGCGGCTCCACCAGCACGGTGATGTAGAACTGCATCACGGCCTCGGACAGTCGCCACAGCGGCGTGAGCAGGGCCTTGACGGCAAGACTGAGCCAGTGCTCGCCCAGGTGGTGGGTCAGCGCCTCGTCGACGCGGCTCAGGGCCTGGGAGAACCGCCGGCTAACCTCCTTGAACCAATACAGCAGCTGCTGGATCAGGCCCACCAGCAGGGCCTGGTTCAGGCGCCGCAGGATGCGCCCGGTGCCGGTGGTCAGATTGTCCAGAAAGCGCCGCCCCGACGGTGTATTGCGGGCCAGCGTGCCGAGCGCGAAGGCGAGTCCGAGCAGCCAGAGCCCGGGCTCGATCGGCACCTCTTCCACCAGCACGGCGAGGGCAATGATCGGGGCCAGCGGCAGGATGCCGATCACCAACGGCTCGAACAGGTTGCGCCCCAGCCCGCGTACCAGCGTCGCGCCGAGCAGTGCGGCCACCGGCCCCCAGCGCATCAGCCGGCGCACACCGTCGTAGAGGATGAAGCGCAGCAGCGCCCAGGCGCTGCTCCAGAGCTGAACCGCGAGATGGCGGCCGATGCCGGTGTAGAGCCCCACATTCACCAGGGTGCCGATCAGCGTGACCGACAGCGCAGAGGTCAGGTGCAGGCCGTGGGCCAGCTCGGGCACATAGTCGAGCAGCAGATCCAGGCTCTTGAGCAGCAGCCAGGCGGCGCCGAAGGGGAGTAGCAGATGGCGGGTGATCGCCCGGCCGGTGGCGGTGCCGAACAGCGGCGAGCCGAGCCGTTGCAGGCCCTTGATGTACAGCTCGCCGGGACGGTAGACGCCGGGCAGGGCGCGGGCGGCGGCACGGTCGAAGCGACCGAGGCGGTCGCCGCGAAGGACCTCGCCCAGGGTCGGGTCGGGCAGGCGCAGGATATTGCGGGCAACGATGTCGCGCACATCGGTGAACTTCAGGCCGCGGCGGTGCTTGATGACGTCCAGCAGCTCGCAGCGCATCTTGTGCGCGGCGACCTTCTCGCGGTGGTTGCGGGGGATGAAGTCCGCCTCGCACATGGCCCATTCCAGCCGCGGCGTTATCTGCGCGTCGAGCCGGGCGGCGACGTGATCGTTGAGCTGGCCGAGCAGCAGCGCGAAGCGCTGCAGGTCCTCCAGCGGCCAGGGCAGCTCATCGAGCCGGTTGCGCGCGGCCTCCAGCGTGCGCAGCGCGCGCAGCAGCGATTGGAAAGGCAGAATCTGGCGCAGGCGCGGGCGCCCCAGGTGCAGCAGCCAGTGGCCCGGGCGCAGCCGGAACTGGTCGCTGCGGTGCTCGCGCAGCAACGCCTCCAGGTGGCCGAGCAAGGCGCGCGCCGACGGTGATGTGGTCTCGCCGCGGTCGTCGACGGCGAGGCGGTGCACCAGGGCGCCCAGGTCCTCGGCGGTGCTCGAATCGAGCTTCCACTTGACGGCCAGCTGAGCGGCCAGGGACTCCTCGGCGGCGGTCTCGCGCACGGCGATGCCGTTGTCGATGCGGCGCATCGCCTCCGGGCAGCGGCGATTGATGCGCTGGGCCAGGCGCCGTGCATTGGCCATGTGCACCAGCGCGGTGGCAAAGCGACCTTCCAGGTCGGCGCGCTGGCCGGCGCGAATCGCATGGCCGAACAGGCCGAGCCCGGCCTCGACCCAAACACGGCCGCTGCGCCCCGAGCGCCGGGACAGCAACGGCTCGAGCAGCGGCGAGAACAGCACCCGAGCGGAGACGCGGCTCAGCCGGCCGGCCAGCCAGCTCCCGGCCTCGGCCAACCAGCCGCGGCGCGGGCGCAGCCGGCTGGCCTCGCGCAGGACCGCGATGCAACGGCTCTGCAGCCGCGGGTCGAGCCGCTCAGTGCCGCCCGTGGGCTCACGCTGGGCCGGGGCCTGCGCGCGCCCGCGCTGGGCCACCAGTGCGCGCACCAGATCGGGATCGGAGCGCCCGTAGGGTAGAGCGGTCGGCAGCATGGGCCCGTCCCCCGGCCGGCTGGCGGCGCCGTCGGGGCGACTGCGATGGAGCAGCATGGGCAGCCGATCGTCTACCAGCGGCGGCGGCAGATCGACGCCACCGCCGAGCATCCAGGCATCGATGCGGGGCCAGTCGCGGATGCCGGGAAAGAACAGCCCGCGGGCGCCGGGGGCGAACCAGCGCAGGCGTGCAATCAGGGCGACGAAGGCGCGGACGATCTGATCATCGTCCCAGACCGGCAGCATCAGCCCGTCGCGCTCCAGCACCTCGCGGATCTCGGCGTAGGCGTGGCGACCGATCAGCGCCGTCAGCGCCTCGGCACCGCGTTCGCGCCGGTCTTGCTGGTCGTCGCGGGCGACATCTGCCAGGCGCGTGCGACCTCGGCCTCGAAGCTGCGCGCCCAATAGTCGTGGCGCAGCCGCTCCAGGTCGGCCGGCTCCATGTCCGGGGTCGGCGGGCTCGGCAGCAGGATCACATAGGGCGGCAGTCTGAGCCCCTCGATCACCGAGAGCGCTTCCGGGTTCTCGGTCTCCAGGCCGTAGAGGAAGTCGCCCCTGGGCATCAGGTAGTAGGGAAGATCGGGGATGGATATACCCTGGAGCCGATCGGCGAGCTGCTCCTCGATCAATCGCTCCATCGCCCGCTGATGGAACAGGAACACGCCCTCGGCAGGCTTGAGCACCTGCTGGCGGAAGGCCTTGGCGGTGAGGGTGGTCATGCGTGCGGGGAGCGATCGGCGGCGTTGCGCCACGAGGGCGCGGTTGCGGCAGCAACGGAAAAGGCATTCGGGCAACGCCCCAGGCGAGCGGGTCGCCGGGCGTTGGCGGGCCCGATGTCGAGTCTGGCCCGGCTCAGGCCAAAGTGAATCATGTTAGGGTGATTGGGCACTATCCTAACAACGCGAGCACTTCGCCGCCGTTCGTCGCCGCAGCCATGATCGAATTCAACACCACCATCATCGCGACCTTTGTCCTCTATCTTGCGCTGATGCTCGGCATTGGCGTTTGGGCCTGGCGCCGCACCGCGGGCTCCGCGGACTACTTCCTCGGCGGGCGTCGGCTCGGGCCCTGGCCCGCGGCGCTCTCCGCCGGTGCCTCCGACATGAGCGGCTGGCTGTTGCTCGGCTTGCCCGGATTCGCGTTCGTCTCCGGCATCGAGGCGCTGTGGCTGGCCGGCGGGCTATTGCTCGGCACCTGGCTCAACTGGTTGCTGGTCGCCCGGCGGCTGCGCGTCTACAGCCTGGTCGCCGACGATGCCCTGACCATCCCCGAATTCTTCGCCAACCGCTTCGGCGACCGGCGCCACCTGCTGCAGGTCATCGCGGCCGTCTTCACGCTGCTGTTCTTCCTGTTCTACACCAGCGCAGGACTGGTGGCCGGCGGCAAGCTATTCGAATCCGTGTTCGGTCTGGACTATACCGCCGCGGTCATCGTCGGCACCGCCTGCATCGTCTCCTACACCCTGATCGGCGGCTTTTTGGCCGTGTCCTGGACCGACCTGGTCCAGGGCCTGCTGATGGCGGCGGCGCTGCTCGCGGTACCGATCATGGCCATCCACGCCGACGGCGGCATCGACGCCATGACCGCGACCCTGGAAGGCATCAAACCGGCCCTGCTCTCGGCCTGGACCGACAAGGCCGGCGAGCCGCTGACGCTGATCGCCATCGTCTCGCTGGCCGCATGGGGACTCGGTTACTTCGGCCAGCCGCACATCCTGGCGCGCTTCGCCGGCATCCGCAGCGCGGCGAATGTGCCCGCCGCCCGGCGCATCGCCGTGACCTGGTCCGGGCTGACCATGGCCGGGGCCGTCCTCGTCGGCCTGGCCGGGCTGGCCTATGCGACCAACCACCCCGAGCTGATCGTCGACGACCCGGAGACGATCTTCATCCTGCTCGTCAACACCCTGTTCCACCCGCTCATCGCCGGCATCCTGCTGGCCGCCATCCTCGCCGCCATCATGAGCACCGCCGACTCCCAGCTGCTGGTGTCCTCGTCGGCGCTCACCGAAGACATCTACAAGCAGTTGCTGCGCCCTCGCGCAGGCCAGGGCGAGGTGGTGCTGGTGGGGCGCGGCACCGTGCTGCTGCTGTCGCTGGTCGCCCTGGGCCTGGCGATCAACCCCGACAGCACCGTGCTCGGCCTGGTGGGCTACGCCTGGGCCGGATTCGGCGCCGCCTTCGGCCCGGTGCTGCTGCTCGGCCTGTACTGGCCGCGCATGAACTGGACCGGCGCACTGGCCGGCGTGCTCGTCGGCGGCATCACCGTGGTCGTCTGGAAACAGCTCGCGGGCGGCCCGCTCGGGCTGTTCGACCTCTACGAGATCGTGCCCGGGGTGCTGTTCGCCTTGGTCGCCATCGTTGCCGGCAGCCTGATGACGAGCGTCCCCACGACAGCGGTTCGCGACGGTTTTGATCGCTTCCGCCGGGCGCTGGCCGGTTGATGCCGCAGGGGCGAGGCCATGTCTGATCGCTGGCGCAGATTGATCGGGATGGGGCTGTTGGTGGTGGCCATCGGCATCACCGCCTCCCAGGCGCTGCTCGCCTCCTGTTCGCCCGCCGTCGGCGCCCCGGTCGTCGAGCGGCTGTCCACGCGCTGAGCAACCCGATATGCGACGGCTGCTGCTGCTGCTCATCATCGCCCTGCTGTTCTCCGGGGTGCTGACGCTGGTGCTCTGGCGGCTGCGCACTACCATCGTCTCGGCGGCCCGTGGCGATGACCCGGCAACGCCGACCCCCTGGCTGTTGTTCCTGCTGCCGCTGCCACTGGCGCTCGCAGCGGTGGTGGCGCTGGCCCAGGGCCTGTTGTCGGCATTCATCGGCGACCTGATCGGTTACGGCCTGTTGCTCGCCGGGGCGTTGGCGATGCGCCGCGGACTCATGGGCGCCATGGACCGACCATGGAAGGCCGTCGGCGGCGTCCTTGTCGGCCTCGGCACCGGCATCGCCGCCTGGCTCGGTGCCGGCCACGACCCGGCCATTGCCGGCGCATTCGCCGTGCTCGCCCTGGCCGGCGCTGGCCTGCGCTACGGCATCGACCTGCGTCTGCGTCGAACGGGGCACGGGCGTCTCGGCGATCATGCCCGCAGCACCCTGGCCCAGGCCCGGCGCTCCATCGCCGCCATCGAGCAGGCGGGCGGCGCCATACGCCAGCGTGAGCTTGCCGAGCGGTTGGCGCGCATCTGCGCCTTGGCGAAAGACATACTTCGGCGCATCGAGGCGGACCCCCGCGGCCTTTACCGCGCGCGCAAGTTTCTGAACGTCTATCTGGAGGGTGTGCAGCACATCGTCGACGGTTATGCAAAGACCCACCGCCAGGTCGAGGCGCCCATGCTCGACCAGCGCTTTCGCGATGCCTTGGTCCTCATCGAAGACGCCTTCGCCGAGCAGCGTCACGCGCTGCTCGAGCGCGATGTCGAAGACCTCGACGTGCAGATCGAGGTACTGACCCGGCAGTTGCAGCGAGAAGGAATCCTCTAGCCCGTGGTTGGACGTTCGGCGCCGATGAATGCTGCCCACATGCGGACCACGGAGCCAAGCGGCATTGAGACTCGGGCCGGGCCCAAGCGTCTTGCGGTCGTCGTGGCGACCAAGGATCGACCGCTGGAGATCGTCCGTCTCGTCGACAACCTCCGGATGCAGATACGGCAGCCGGAGCGTGTGATCATTGTCGCGGCAGGGCAAGCGGCACCATCGCCGACGCTGGCAAGTGGTTGTCCCTTCCAATTGGACATCGTTGACCACCATCCACCGTCTGCGGCAGCGCAACGCAACCACGGAATTGCGTTGGCCGCGGAGGACTGCGATCTAATCGCCTTGATCGATGACGACATCGTCCTGGAGGCCGACGCCTTCGAGAGGGTCGAGCGGTTCTACTGCTCCGCTTCCGCCGTCGGCGTGCTCGGGGTCGGTCTGAACCTAATCGATGCCAATCAGGCGACGCGATGGCGCCGGCTCAAGTGCAACCCGCTCATCGATCGACTGGGCCTTTATCCGAGCCGTCCCGGCGGGGTGGCCCTATCCGGTTGGCAGGGGATCATGGGCACGGTCTGCGTCGACACCGACGTCGATTGGCTCTCGACCCAGGCTGCGGTCTGGCGTGCCGAGATACTGGGCGACCTCGGCGGGTTCGATGAGCGCCTGACGAGCTACAGCTACCTCGAAGATCTTGAGCTCAGCTGGCGGGCTCGACAGCGCGGGCGGTTGCTTGTGCTCGCGTCCGCACGCTATGCCCATCGCGCCTGTCAAATCGGCAAGATCGATGCTTTTGCATTCGGCCGTACCGAGGTCCGCAACCGGCTCTACTTCGTTGCCAAACACGGCTTTTCCCGTTGGCGCTGCGTCGTCGGGCTGTTCATTCGCGGCGCGATGACCGCGGTTGCAGCCTTGATGGGACATGACCGCAACGCATTCGAACGCCTGCGCGGAAACACGGCGGAGCTGCTGCACCAACTCCGCCACTTTATGCGCTGATCATTACAGCGTCGATTGCGACGAGATGGCCATGACCTGGAAGCCATCCCGCACGTACCTGCGAAATCAACATTTTCACGAGCCTCGGCTGGCACTCTCAAGAACCGCCCTCAATTTCGCAATCTGCTTGTCGACATTACCCACATCGTGAACGCGCTCGCGCGCTGCCCGCCCCATCTGCTGCCGAAGCCGCGGGTTGGCCGCCAGCAGCCTCATCTTTTCCGCCATTGCCCGCCAATCGCCCTCGCGGACGAGGAAGCCCGTCTTCCCGTCGATGATCTGATCGGGAATCCCGCCATGCCGAGTACTGACGGTCGGCAGTCCGCAAGCTGATGCCTCCGCAATCGCGACTCCCCAACCCTCTATGCTGCCTAAGCGGTCGGTAATGGAATGTTGAACGAAGACGTCGGATGCACGTAATCGCTCTGCCACCCGGTCGTGGTCCAGCGCGCCTGAAAACGTCACTGAATGCTGCAACCCGCGACCAGCTGCCATTGTCTTGGCCTTGCGCAGCAATGGTCCGTCCCCGACCATGGTGAAATGCATCCGGGGATCGTACTCGACACAATCGGTGAACGCCCGCAGCGCCAGCAACGGTCCCTTTACGGGAACGAAGCGCCCGACGCTTGCGAAGCGGCATGGCGCTTCCCTAGGCCTTTGCTTCGGCGTAAACTCGGCGAGAGATGTCCCGCAGGGTATGGTGAAGATCTTCTCTGATGGACACCCCAGCGCAAGCATCCGAGACGCCATCGCCCGGCTCACCACAATGATTGCCGAGGCATAGCGAAACATCTCCGGCAGCGCCTCGCGGTATTGCCGAAAGCGCAGCGCCGATGAAGCATCGAAGCCGTGAAAATGAACCACGAGCGGAATGCGCGCCGCCTCGCACCATGGCGCAAACGAAACCCCGGTGCTCCCGAATTCCGCCAGGGCGACCTGCGGTGCGGCGTCCTCCACATAGGTTTGCCAACCGGTCGCGAAGCGCTTCGGCCATAACTGTGCTACGCCGCCCAACAGCTCCTCCCGAAGTCGTCGTACGATCTTGGCACTCAAGCGTTCCCGCAGATCGGCAACCGACTCCAGCACGACAACACGTCCTTTGCCGATCATCTCCATCCGCTGCCGGGGCAATGCGCGCCGAACGAGAAGATCCGCATCCAGCATTGCCACATGGCGCCTGATGAAGGTCTCGCTGCGACCGGGAAAGTCGTTTGCGACGACAACGACCCTTAGCGCCACGGCATTAGCTCCCCGATCCTCGATGCCATGACCAATTAATGAATTCGAATGTCAATACATGTACACCTGGATCAGCGCACGATCAGATCCTTGGCCGCCGTCTTCCAGCCGCGATAGGAACGATAGCCGCCACGAACGAGCAATCCCAAGATGGCAAGGCCGCGCCGGCTGCGCGGTCGTTTGAGAATCTGGCTTCGAAGCCGCGCTGCCTTATGCCGTCGCTCGGCTTCCTGCAAGGCGTTTTCGATCTGCCGAGTATCGCAGAGCTGGAATGCTGCAATCTCGGGCCCTCTGTCCAGCAACCACTGCCGCCGGACGGCACGCAGCTCGAGCTCAATATCTCTGCTGCTTGAGAACATGCGCACCGAGTTGCGCGGCCAGTTCGCAGGCCGGGCGTCGCTTGACCTGTCAAGCACCCTATCGGCTCCGGGAAAGACCGTCACCGACGCATTGTGGGCGTGGCGCCGATGAAGCGCAAGAATTTCGTGCAGCACCGCCTTCACTGCCAAAGCCTGCGCGCACCAATGCAGCCATTCATCATGCGATAGATGTGGAACATCGGGGATCGGCAAACATCGGCGCAAGAAGCTGTTTCGGATCGCCGTTGCCATCCCGTTCTTGAAATGTTCTTCGGCGACTGGAACAATTGTCGCAAGCGCTTCGATCTTAGTGATGCCCAGTGAACGCAGATTCACGTCACAAAGCGCAACATCGTGAATGAGTAGCTGCATCCTCGGAAGTCGTTCGAACGCCAACGCAATACGCTCGATCTTGTTAGGTAGCCACACATCGTCCTGATCGCACGGGAACACCAATTCCCCACAGCAGCACGAAAGGGCTAGCGAGAAATTTTTCGCATAGCCGAGGCGCTCGGGATTACAGCGAATGCGGATGGGGATATTCATGTCGGCGCGGGCCCGGCGCAATATCCGGACGGTGTCGTCCGAAGAGCTGTCGTCGCAGACGACGATCTCGTCGGGCGGTCGCGTTTGCTGCCGAATACTGTCGAGTTGCTGCTGGAGAAAGCGTTCCCCATTGTAGGTGGCCAAGGCCACGGATATCGCGATGCCGTTGCTGCTCATTTCTGTGCGGTCAGCGTGATGAATTCCTGCTGCGAACGATCTGATAACAGCCGACCTAATAGGCAGCGTGCGCCTCGCCTCGATCCTGTCGCCGAGCCTCGCTCCTGTGTCGGCGGATACAGCGACTTCAGGGCCGAGCTTTTCGCCGTCATCGACGGCAATGCGTCAATATTGTTGTAGAGGCGAATCTGTTCGAAGCCAATCTCGCGCAGCAGACGCCGCAACGAATGGAGGTTGAAGAGCACGAGATGTCGAGGTGCCTCAATACCGCGCCAGCAAGGGCCGAAGCGCTGATGTCCACAGCTGTCGATATTGGGCGTTTCCAGCCAGATGCTCCCATCCTTCCTGAGGAGCCGGTAGCAACTGCGCAACAAGGCGACGGGATCGTGAAGATGCTCGATGATGTGACTCAGCGTAATGTAGTCGAAATGATCGTTGAGTTGTCCTAGGGCGCTGATGTCTGCGCGCAGCACATCGGCGCCCGCCGCGGTTGCGATGTCGAGGGCAGCTTGATCGAGTTCCAGACCAAGCCCTTGCCAGCCGCACGAAGCCGCGGTCAACAGAAACTCACCGTTGCCACAGCCCACGTCCAATAAACGACCCGACGGACGCTTGGGCAAATTGCGAAACTTGCGATCCAGTCGTTGCCGATGGCTCGGGGCGAGCAAGCCCGCGACCAGACCCAAGCGGCACCAGGGTTCATCTCGGCACAGGTAGCGGTGGCGGCAGTAGCCATTGACCAGGCGTCGGCGAAGCTTGTGCAGCGGCGGCAGTTGATGGTAAGGAACCCGAATCGGCAGCGACTGATGCGTGTAATAGTGCCGGTAGGCTCGGCCGATGGATGCTTGCGTCGGCCGCGGGCTGAGAAAAGCGGAACGACAGGGGCCGCAGCGTCGTAGTGTCCAAGTCCCTTCGGCGACGCAGAACGTGTTGTCGATGAGCTCCGCATACATGGGAGCGTGGCAACCGCCGCCACAGACCGGACAGCAATGGACCGTCTCCAAGTCCTGCGGGGGCCAAGGCTCTCGCCAGGGTGCTTGCCGGGCATCGGGAGTGGTGCCGTTGTTTGTGGCGGCCGTCGTCATCTGGCTATCCTGTTTCCTGTGTCTCTTTGGCGCTGTTGGCTGCGGCGACGCGCCTCGCCGAGCAGGCGCAGGCTGTGGGCGATAAGCCAAATCGATGTGAGCATGAAAGTGAGTATGGGCATGCCAAGCCCTGCGGGCGGGGTCGGCGCAGCAACACTGACTGACGCGAAGGCGAGGGCAATCAAACCCGTCGGCATGATAAAAAGTTTGGCCGACGATTGTAATAGGCCGGCCAGATGCAGCAATAAGAAAAAGTCGATGGTCATGCGCACTGAGATTGCGACCGCTGCGCCAATGAGTCCAAAATGGATGAGGGCGAGATAGAGAAGACCGATAAATGGTATCAGTTCCAGGAGGTGGCATTTGGCAACAAGGTCGGGGCGTCCTTCCGCCAATAACAGCACCAGGGCAACCCGCGCGGAGCTGTTGAAAAAGATACCGATCAGCATGAGCTGGGCAAGGGTTGTGGCGGTGTTCGCAAATTCCTCATCGATCCACCAAACGAGAAACGGGCGAAGCAGCAAAATCGCGGCGACGATGCAGGGCGTGATGAATAGCAGAAGCAGCCGGAGCGCCTGCTGCGCCAGCGGTCTCCGGGCCTGGGCAGCGAGGCTGGACAGGCGGGGAAACAGGGCGGAGCACAGGGCACCGGGAAGCAGGCTGATCAGCTGGCTGAGCTGATAGGGTACGCTGTAGATCGTGACTGCGACGGGGCCGAGCTGGGCGCCGATCAAGAATCGGTCAAGAATGAGCATGACGGGACCGGTGATCGCGCTGATGGTGACCCAGCCGCCGAACTTGAGCAGGTGGGTCGCCGAAGCAGCTCGCGCGGTCGCTGGTCCCCGCGAGAGCATATCGCGGCAACGTACGGCAAACAGTATCAGCGCGAAGCATCTGGCCAGCATCGCTGCGGCCACCAGGATATCGAGCCGAGGGCCGATCGCCATTGCCGCAAGAAGGGGGAAGGTCTGAAACGCCGCTGCGCTCGACACTTGGATGACGTTGAGTTCCAAGAAGCGCTCTTCACCTTGCAGTGCCGCAGAGAGCACGGCGGAGGTGGTCAGCAGCGGCAGTGACAGCGCGAGCCAAGGTCTGGTGGCGTGAATTTCGCTCGCCAGTGCGGCATCGACGGGTATGAGTCGGGTCAGCATTATCGTCGCGATGGGCCAGAGCAGCAATGCGCCGAGCAGGCCCAGCATGAGGTTGATCGTCAATGCCGTCCAAAGGGTCTCGGCACGTTTCTCTGCCGATGCGGCCTGGAGCCCGGCGATGCGATATGCCGTTGCCTTGGCGACGCCGAGATCGATCAGTCCGAAGTAGCCTAGCAAAAGCCATACCAGAGCCATGACGCCATAGCGATCAGCGCCGATCATGGTCAGGTAGAGCGGTATGGTGAAGAGGGAAATCGCCGGGGTCGCTGCCGCGGCGGCAAGGTTCAGGGCGGCGTTGCGGCGAAGGTTCATCGTAAGAGGTTGCGGGTGCGGGTGCGGGTGCGGGCCGGTGCTGGCAAAGTGGTAGCTGTTGCTGGGCATCGCCTATCATCGCGTTGCGGTTATCCTACGCGTGACTAAGGGATTGCGACCCGCGCATCGGTCAAGCGGTTGTCGCACTTTCAGGCAGTCAAGTGTGCAACACGTCGCATCCGGCACGTCGTGTTAATTTTGTGGCCTCTTGCGTCCCCGGGCCTGCACTCGGAACATCGAGGCCGCATGAGTTCAGAATTCCAACCACCCTGCGCCAAGCCACGACCGTTCACGTTGAGTCCAATATGCCCCGACGCATCGGTATTTTTCATCCCTGTCTTCGTTACGGCGGCTCGGAAGCGCGGGCGGCCTGGGCGCTCGAAGGACTGTCCGGGCTCGGCGAGCGCGTCTTGGTGAGCGCATGTCACCCGCAATGGGAGCGGCTCGATGCTGCTTACGGCACCCGGCTTCAACAAGCAGAGCTACAAGCTCGGTGCGCGCCGGGGGCATCCCTAATCGCGCGTCAATCACGCGCCGCCGCGCTGATCGGCACCTATTATCAGCATTTTGCTCGGCGCGCCGCGACCGATATCGACGTGCCGATCAGCACCTATAACCTGTGCGACTTTGGCCGGCCCGGCATCCAGTTCATCGCGGACTTCTCCTGGCACGAGACGTTGCGTGCGCAACTGGACGGGGGCACGCAGCTTGTCGGTGCCTCGCACTTTGGGCAGATCGGCTTGCCGATGCGTCTGTACCGACAGGTTGTCGGTCGCATTGCTGGTTCCACGAGTCTGCGCTTGCTTGGAGGCGCCGACCGAATCGTAGCCAATTCCCGCTGGACGGCCGCGCGCCTTCATGAGCACTTCGGCATCGCCGCGATGGTGATCTACCCGCCGGTCCCCGACGTGCTTGCCATAACACCCGAACCCACGCGCCGAGACGACATCGCTTGTCTCGGGCGCATTTCGCCGGAAAAGCGCCTCGAGGAGATCATCGAGCTGGTCGAGCGGTTGCGCCATCGGGGCTGGTCCTTGGGGTTGCGTTTGCTCGGGCATCTGGACGAGGGGGCCTATGCTCGGCACATCCGGCGACTGGCTCTCGACCGCCCCTGGCTGCGGCTCGACGGTTGGTGTACGGGGCTAGACAAGGCGCGGATCCTGCGCCAGTGCCGCTATGGTGCTCACGCCTGCCGAGGCGAGGCCTTCGGGATTGCCGTCGCCGAGCTGGTCAAGGCCGGCTGCCTGACGCTGGTGCCGCGTGTTGGCGCACCGGCGGAGATCGTCGCCGAGCCGGGGCTCATCTTCACCAATGTCGAGGACGCGGTCGCCAAACTTGAGCAGCTGTTGCGAGATCCGGTCCGGCGTGCGCGCATGGCCGAGCACCTGCAGGCCCGTGGGCGTCTATTCGGCACCGCCGGCTTTGTAGCCTCGCTGCGCGAGCTGGTGGTCGATTTCGCGGAGCGTCGGGGTCGCGACGCCTAACCCCCGCGCAGATGTCGGCGCGATCTCCAACGCCCGCCGATGCGGCTGTCTCTCGTTTCGTCGGACCCGGTCCAAGGCCCCCAAATAGACCAGCAGCGGGGCATGAAGCAACAGGTCGACACTGAACAATGCCGCGGTGTTCTCCGGAATATTGCGTATTGTCAGGTAGGCCATGATCCCCGCAACCTGAACAAGAAAAAGCCGCTCGGACCGAGTTCTCGCATAGCGTCTTCTAAAGGCGCGTGCCAATAAGACCCATCCCCAGATCAATCCCCCGAGGTAGAGGGCCGCGCCCACGAAGCCCGCGCTGAGTCCGGCATAGAGCGCGCCATTCTGCGCATTGATGCCGACGATTCTCCGGTCGGCCTCAGGGCCGTAGCCGAGCAAGGGTGCGTCTTCGATCGCCTTCCAGCACAGGCGCCAGATGAGGTCTCTGCCGGACATTGAGTCGAATGCTGAAATTCCTTCGGACCGGGTCGCATGAGCAACGATATAGCTGATCCATTCGTCCGGCAGCATGCCGACGAGCAGCAACAGACAGGCAACGAGCAATAATCCCATGCTCAGCATCCGGTACTTGACGTCCAGCAGCATCACCACCAGAGCGACCGCGGCCAAGGCGCCGAAGATCCCCTGTCGCGATTGGAACAGCCAGATGGCGCTCAGCGCAGCCAACGCGACGCTGCCCCAGGCCAGGCGAGCCAAGGTGCCCACGCTGGCTCTGACCATGACCACGCCGACGACGGCGGGAACGATCGCCAGCCGCGCGAGTCCCGACGAGCGCGAGATCGGACCGAAGCCGCCGGCATCGACGCGGTGCACAACACCGTAGGCGGTAAGCCCCGTCGGGCCCTGCACCAGCAGGACGTCGCGGGCGAAGAGCAGCATGAGGGTGAGCATGGATGTCGCCAACAGCCAGTTGAAGCGGTTCAGGGCCATGAGCCGCTCAGGGCGCGCATCGCGACCGATGATCCAATCGATCACCGCAAAAACGGCGAGGTATGCAAGCGCCCAATAGGCAAGGTCGAAGGCTTCGGGGAAACGCAATGCCGATATCAGCGCGAGCAGTGCATAGCCGATCCAGCATGCTTCGGCGAGTGGCGGGAACCGCGGCGAGCGGCGCAGGAAAGCGGCGGTCAACAACCAAGCCGCAGGAACGAGGTAGGGCCAGAGCGCGCGAAGTGCGTTTATCCATTCGACCATGGTCTCCGGCGGCTCGCGCAGATGCCAAGGCCCAGAGTTGATTGCGGCCCAAAGACCAATCCAGGTGAGGATCAGGGGGCCAACCCAAAAGCGCCGAAACAGTGCCCGCATCGTCTACTTTTCGCGTTGTGCCGTTGGGAACCGATCCCGCCGCGCTTGCCTCTCCTCGAGGGCGCATCGGTAAACATCCGCGATGTCGGCCTGCTTGGCCTGCGCGGTGAACGCTTCGGCTCGGCAACGCGCACCGTCGGCCAAGCGGCGTCGCAGCGCCTCATCCTGCTCTAGCTCCAGTATGGAGGAGCGCAAGGCTGCAACGAAGCCGCGCGGCGAGCGTATCGCCAAGCGCCGTCCGCATGCAACGGTGACCGCATCGGAAAACCCGCAATGATCGGGGCACAGCACGGGTACGCCCAGGCCCAATGCCTCCACCAACACCGTAGAGGTCAGATCATTGAGGCTGGTGATCACGAACAGATGGGCGTCGGCGAGGGCCTTGAGAGCCGCCGCGCGCGGAAGCTGCCCGCGCCAATCGCACCGCTGGCTCAGCCCCAGCCGTTGACAATCGCGCTGCCAGGACGCGGTGCACGGGCCGCGACCGAGAATGGTCAAATGCCAATCGGTGCCCGAACCGAGCCCGGCAAGCGCTTTGAGCAACAGCGGCAATGCCTTGCGCGGCAGATGTACGCCGCTCCAAAGCAGCCGGATCGGTTCCCCCTGCTTGCGATGGCGTGCCCGCGACGTCATGCCGGTCGGTGCCGTCACCTCGGAGATCACTCGGCTCGGCAGACCCCATGCCTGCTCGATGCGTACGGCCATATCGCGGGTCGCCGCGATCAAGCCGGGCCCGGCCCGCAATGCCGCGCGCCGAGGTGCCCGAAGAAAGCGTCGCTGTATCAGATTGACCATGTTGTAAGCCGCATAGTAGAGCTTGCCGCCAGCCTCGAGCGCGCCGAACAACCGCCAGGGCATGTCGTTGAGACCGCCGATCGGACCCCAGACGAAGGGGGCGTCCAGCTTCCAGAGTTGACCTGGGAAGCGGAAGCCCACGTAGGTCAGCTGATGCACGAGATCGAAACGCCGTTCGCGATGCAGCCTGTCCGCCAACTGCGCGGCATCGCTCAGCCAGGAGTGGTAGGCCCAGTGCATAAGCGGCTTCAGTGCCGAATTCTCTATCCTCCGCCAGCCCGGACTTGGCGAGAAGTGCCAAGGTTGATGAGGGCAGCAGAAAATGTCGAGCGGCAGTGCGGCCAATTCGGGATCGGCTGCGACTTCACGCTCGATATCCTGTTGGTGGAATGCCGCGGTGATCAGTGTTACGTCGCAAAATTGCGCAATGGCGAGCAGCCAGTTCCAGCCGACTGCCTCCTCTGAACCCTGGTGCGGGCTGCAGGCATAGGCGCAGACCAGAACCCGAGGTCGCCGCTGAGCTTGGGCTCCAGCACGTCCGAAGCGCACGGAGCCGCTTCGCGATGCTTGGGTTGGGTGCGGCATAGCATTCGAATCGGCGTATAAGTATGGGATGCCGGGCAGGCTGGGGTCCGGACTACGCGGGTCTTCATCCATCGATTGCAGGCGCGTGGCGAGAAGCGTAGCGGGGGCGGCGTTGCAAGGCATTGCTGGCCGGCGAACTTGCAGCCGAGTCGGTCGAGTCTAGCGCAGATCCGGCTCGCTTTCATGATGATAAGGTCGCGTCAACCGGTCGGGGGCTTCGACGGTCGGCGCTGCCGCCAGTGCCGCGATCGGTGTTGCGCGAGTGCGACGACGGGACCGGCGCCTGTATGTCAAGGCCGCGACGGCCAGAGACAGGCATCTGCGAAAAGGCTCGGGGGCTGGGCCGTCGCGGGCCTTCACTTCGGGCGGCGATGCCGCCTCGCCCAACATGGCACATCTCTGCCTGCGGCCAATGTTGGGCCAGCGGATCGCTGCGCAGGTCGGCTTGCTGAGTCGCGCCGCAGTGCCCCATTCGCCGACATGGCCCTCCCAGGGAAGCCGAAATCCGCTCGCTGATGAACCCGTCGTGCCCGGTTCGCGGGGCAGGCGTTTCGGTACGCGGCATCCGCGTGAGCAGCGCATGGCTGTCCGAGACCGCTGTGGACGTCGACGTGGCCGCTGAAATCTGCTTGGCATGCGTTAAGATGCGCAGCTCACGCCAACGGTCCGGGCGCTGGCGAAAAATGTCCTTCCGGCACTTGGCTTTTCGCACGGCGAATACCCGGTTCCATTTTTCTTCGGAGATGACAACGGTCAAAACAATGCGCCTTGACCGGACTGTCATTGGCCTGCTGCTGCTCTATTCCGCTTGGTCGGGAATTGATGTGTTCGAGTGGCAGAATGTTTTTCAGGATTTTTGCAAGTACGGCGTGCTCTGCATGTAGGGAGATGCTGAAGAATGCCGTGCTGGCATTTTTGATCTCGCAAAGCGAAAACGCGGTTTGCGCTTCGGCAAGCGCTTAGACGGGCGAGCGCGGCGAGATGCGGCCCGTGCCGTGGGCATGTTCGCTATAGCAGAAAGGGCTGCCGGAGGTTGGCCTGAGGGGGCCATCCATCGTTTGCGAGGCGCTTCGCTGGCTAAGCCAGGCCTTGGGTTGTATCATCGCCGCGGCAGGGGTTTCGACCGGTCGCCTGCGCCTGTTGGATTGCGCGGTCGTTGTTGGGAGCGCCACTCCCTGTCAGTCTCGATCTCACGGCTCGATGCGGGGCGAGCAGGCGGAGACGATTGTGTTGCGGGTCTTAATTCCCCCCAGCGCAGGTGATGA
This sequence comes from uncultured Gammaproteobacteria bacterium, assembly GCA_942491465.1. Lineage (GTDB taxonomy): Bacteria > Pseudomonadota > Gammaproteobacteria > Chromatiales > Chromatiaceae > CALOBA01. The sequence goes on along the minus strand of CALOBA010000078.1, from coordinate 29,527 downwards.
CATGCCGACGATACACATCCGCATCGGGCGCGGCCACGCGGTTGATGTCCAAAATGAGACGATCAAGTCAGATGGGTAAAGAATCATTCACAGCGCTTGTTTGCGGCGCTGGCGGTTTTATCGGCGGTCACTTGGCCCGACGCCTGAAGTCAGAGGGATACGGGGTGCGGGGGGTGGACCTGAAGCGCCCGCCCTTTGCTCCCACCGCCGCCGATGAATTCATCATCGGCGATCTGCGCGACCGCACCGTTGCGGAACAAGTCGTCGCCGGCGTGGACGAGGTCTATCAATTGGCGGCGGACATGGGCGGTGCCGGCTACCTGTTCACCGGGGAGCAGGACGCGGCGATCATGCACAACTCCGTCATGATCAACCTCAATGTGCTCGACGCCTGCCGACGCGCGGGGGTGCGGCGCGTGCTCTACTCGTCCTCGGCCTGCGTGTACCCGTGCTACAACCAAGAAGATCCCGAGCATCCCTCGACCGCCGAGGACACGGTCTATCCCGCCGACCCGGACAGCGAATACGGCTGGGAGAAGCTGTTCAGCGAGCGGTTGTACCTGGCCCACGCCCGCGACTACGGCATCGACGTACGCATCGCCAGGCTGCACAACGTCTTCGGGCCGGAAGGAAGCTGGTGCGATGGGCGCGAGAAGGTGCCCGCCGCGCTCTGCCGCAAGATCGCCGAGGCCCCGCGCGGGGGCAGCATCGAGGTCTGGGGGGATGGGGTGCAGACGCGCTCGTTCCTGTTCGTCGATGAGTGCATCGAGGCCCTGAGACGCTTTATGCGCTCGGACTTCGCCGGGCCGATGAATGTCGGCTCCGAGGAGATGGTCTCCATCAATTCGCTGGCGGCGATGATCATGGAGCTTGCAGACAAGCCGCTGGACATCGTGCATGTGCCCGGCCCCGAAGGTGTGCGCGGGCGAAATTCGCACAATCGCCTGATTCGCGAGCGCCTCGGCTGGGCCCCGAGTCGCCCGCTGCGCGAGGGGCTGGTGCCGACCTATCGTTGGATCGCGTCCCAAGTCGAGGCAAGCCGGGCCGAACGCTCGTGATCGAGCCGAGCAGGCCGCCGCATGGCGGCGCCGCAAGCGCCGAGCAGGGCCGGGATCTGGTCGAGGTGCTCGGCGCGCGCATCGATCGCATCAGCGCCCCCGAGGCATTGGCCAGGATCGAGGGCTGGATCGCGCAACCCTCGCGGCGCCCCCGGCATGTGATCTCCACCGGATTCCACGGCATTTGGGTCGGACATCAGGACCCGGCGTTTCGACGTATCCTGAATCAGGCCGATCTGTTTCTGCCCGACGGCATCGCGCCGGTATGGCTTTCGCGGTTGCGCGGAGACCCCCTGCCGGGTCGAGCGCCCGGGGCCGAGGTGGTGCGCCTGTTTCTCGAGCGGGCCGATCAGGTCGGGTACAGCAGCTACTTCTACGGCGATACACCAGCCACCCTGGAGCAACTGCGCGCTCGCGTCGGCGAGCGCTTTCCCGGCCACCGGATAGCGGGAACCCGGTCGCCGCCGTTTCGTACCCTGACACCCGCCGAGGATGCCGCCGACATTGCGCGCATCAACGCATCCGGCGCCGATGTGCTTTGGGTTGGGCTCGGCCTGCCGAAGCAGGAACGTTGGATCGCCGAGCACCTCGATCGGCTCGACGTGCCGGTCGTGGTGGGTGTCGGCGCCATCTTCGGATTCTTGAGCGGCAAGGTGCAGCGGGTGCCGCGCTGGCTCGGCGAGGCGGGCTTCGAGTGGCTTTGGCGCCTGGCCATGGAGCCGCGCAAGCTCTGGCGGCGCGATCTGATCGATGGACCGCAATTCCTCTATCACGGCCTGCGCGACGCCTTCGCGCACCGGCTTTCACGTCGTGCGCGCCGTGCCCGCCCGTCCTCCGGCTGAGCGCCGCGCCAAGCGCTTCGGTTTGGCGCGCGGTGAGCAGGGTGGGCGCCGGTGTCGGTGACGGGCCTGCTCGAATCGCTCTGCGCCGAGCCGACAGCCGCACCATCACCGGAGCTGGCGCGGGCCGGCGTCACGACCCTGCTGTCTGATCCGGAGTGGACCGTCCTCGCCCCCTGGGTACGGCTGCGCCTGCGCGAGCTTGAGGCCGATGCCTGCCTAGCGCCAGCGCTATGGGCGGCGCTCGTGCGATCAGCGGACGCGGGCGTCGCCCTGTCGCTCGGACGCAGACTGCTCTGCCGGCAACTGGCCAGACGAGCCGAGGCCCTCGACCTACCGCTGATGACCCTAAAGGGTATCGCGCTGACCGGCTGGGTCTACCCTTGGGGGCGCCGCGAAACGGCGCCGATATTGACCTGCTGGTCCGCCCGGGCGATCGATCGCGAGTCGCCAAGGCGCTGGCCGGGATCGCCGTCGAGCGCGACCAGTTCGGCCCTCGAAGCCGACTGCGCGAGCTGGCCTTTGAACAAACCTTCCTGTGCCGGCGACCCGTGTCGACGGCCCTGGACGTGCACAGCCATTTGACCTACCCCGATCTCTACGCGATCGACGCAGCCGGCCTCTGGCAGCGCAGTCGTCGTCATCCCGGTTTCGACTCCGACTGGCTGCGCGTGCTTGCCGTCGAGGACATGCTGCTGCATCTGGCCCTGCACGCCTTCTACGACCTCAAGGGTGCGGGTCGCCACGATTTTGATGCGCTCCGACTGATCGCGGAAAATCCGGTGGACTGGTCGACCTTAGTGCAGCGTGCCGCGGATTGGGGTGCGACCGTGCCGCTCTACATGCTGTTGGCGCGGGTCGCAGGCTATCGGGGCACCTGGGTGCCCGAGCAGCCGCTCGCGCATCTGCGTCCCGGCGCCCTGCGCCTTCAGCTCGCCCAGCGGCTACTGGCCGGGGCGCCGAAGCCGAATCGAGCCGACCTGCCGGTGTCTGCGGGCATTCGCGTTCGCCAACTGCTGGCGCAGCTCTTCTTCAGCCGAAGCACCGCTGCCGGCCTAGCCTTCCAATGGCGCTATCTGCGCGCGCGACTCGGGCTGGTGCCGCGGCGCACGGCCGCGCCGAGCGTCTCTGCCGACCCGGACTGAGTGATGCGCGCGCTAGGCGCCGCTGCGGCACCAGCGCATGTGGATCTCGGTGCCGCGGGGCCGGGTCCATATCGGCACGAATCCGTATTCGCGCAGTAACCGGGCAAGCGTCTCGGGCAAGCCCCGCAGCACCGCGATCTCCGCGCCTTCCACGTCGATCTTAATGACCGTTGGGGATCGTCCCGGGCGCGCGAAGGGGTCGTCGCCTCGGGTCATCTCCACGCGCGTAAGCTCGGCCTTGGAACGCGCCAGCAGGCGCAGTCGATCGCCGAAGGCATGGACCTCTTGGACCCCGCGGGAGACGACACGGCATTCATGCCAACGCAGCACTAAGGGGCCTAAACCGCTGCGACGTAGAACGGTCTCGATGGGGGAGCCGGCGATCGCCCGGCGGATGAATTGCATCAAGCTGAGGATGCCTCCGGTTAGGTTGGTGGCCCGGCTCGCATCCCACCCCCGCGGGTTGGGCCTCGGGAATGCTCGCGCTTCAGCGCCGCCGGTCGCCGCCCTCCATCTGCGCCTTCAGCAAGGCGCCCAGCGAGCCGATGCCGTCGCCGGATTGCGCGCCCGACTCGGGTCGCGCCGGGGGCAGCTCCACCGGCGCCGCATCCGGGTTCAGCGACAGCGCAATGCGCCGGCGCTGCGGATCCACCTGCAGCACCACGGCCTCCACCTGCTGGCCCTGGGACAGCACCTCCTCCGGGTGGTTGATGCGTCGGTCCACCCCCAGCTCGCTGATGTGGGCCATGCCTTCCAGCCCGGGGGCAAGCTCGACGAAGGCGCCGAAGGGCTGCAGGCGGGTGACCTTGCCGGTGGCGCGGCTGCCGGTGGGGAAGCGCTCGGCGGCCTCGCTCCACGGGTCCTTGGCCAGGGCACGGACGGACAAGGCGATCTTCTGCGGGCGCTTGGGGTTGTTGGTCTGCTCGATGCGCAGTACCGCAACCTCGATCTGCTGGCCGACGCTTAAGAGTTCCTCGGGGTGCTTGACGTGGCCGAAGGCCAGCTCGCTGATGTGCACCATGCCCTCGATGCCGCCGCCCAGGTCGATGAAGGCGCCGTATTCCTTGAGCGTGGTCACCGTGCCCTGCAGCACCGCGCCCGGCTCCAGCTTGGCGCGGATCTCGGCGGCCTCGGCCCGCTGCTGCTCTTCGAGCAGCGCGCGGCGGGAGACCACCAGGTTCAGGCGCCGCCCACCCTCGTACTTGGTGATGCGAAAGCTGTACCGCTCTCCGATCAGGCCGGAGAGGTCCTCGACGAAGCGGATATCCACTTGGGAGGCCGGGCAGAAGGCCCGATGACCGGCAACCTGGACCTCCAGGCCGCCCTTGATGGCGCCGGTGATCTGTCCATCCACCGGCGTGCCCTGGCGGTAGGCGTCCTCCAGCTCGGCGGCACCATGCAGGTGCCGGCCGTGCTGGCTGCCGAGGATCAGCGAGCCGTTCTCCGGGTCGACGCCGGAGACCACCGCCGCGACCTCGTCGCCCACCGCGGCGGTGATGTTGCCTGCCTCGTCCTTGAAGTTGGCGATGTCCATCACCGCCTCCGCCTTGCCGCCCAAGTCGACGAACACCTGTTCGCTGCCGACCTTGATGACGTGTCCCTTCACCCGCTCACCGGGTTTGTGGCTGGCCTGGGTCTCCTTGCGCTCGGTTTGATAGTGCTCCCGGAGCAGGGCCTCGAAATCGTTCTCTTCTGTCATGATGCTGTTCTGGTGCCCGGTCGGGGGGCGGCATGGGTCGATGCGGAAATCGCTTGGGCCTGCGGGGCGGGGTCAGGCGTCGTTAGGCTGTGGTGAAATCTGCCTGGTACGGGCTCGGAAGGGCTACCGAGCCGATGAGATCGTTGGGATGCGCAATTCTAGCCGCCATCAGGTGACGCTCGCCACCACAAACAGGGCCGATCGATGCGGTTTTTCCCGAAAACTGCCCCAACTCAAGTGCCGGCAGGCCGCATATGCGCCGGCGCGGGGCATCAGGCGAGGCCGAGCCAGGTCCGCGCACTGCTCCAAAGCAGGGCCAGCGCCATCAACCACAGCCCGCCGCGCAGCACCCGACGATAGCCGTCGGGCTTGATCCGCCGGCGCAGCCGGATGCCGAGCCAGAGCACCCCCAACACCAGCGGCAGGGCCCACAGCGCCTGCGCGACGATGGCGCCATCCAGCGCCCCGCCGGCGGCAAACCCGATCAGCTGGCCGCTCTTGCTGGTGACGAAGCTCAGGTTGAACGCGGCCACCATCAGCTCCGGGCGCATCCGCGTGTACAGCGCAAAGACGATGATCGCCGGGGCGAAGATGTTGACCACCCCGGCCATCAGCCCGAGCCCCAGCCCGAGCAGGGCCAGGCCCCACCCGGGCACCCGGCGCTCGCGCTCGACGCCGTGCAGCCGATCCGCCAGCAGGTAGGCCACCAGCACCAGCGCCAGCAGCAGCCGAAACGGCTCCGGGTCCAACGCCAGCAGCAGTTGGGTGCCGATCAGGCTGCCGACGATGGTGAAGGTGGGGATCGGCCAGAACCGGCGCAGGGCCTCGCGCCAGTGGCGCTCGCCGGCGATGCTGACCAGATTGATGCAGATGGTCGGCACCAGCGTCAGCGCGATGGCCACGCGCAGGTCCATCATCAGCACCAGCAGCGGCGTGGCCACCAGCGGGAAGCCGAAGCCAAGGGCGCCGTGGATGAAGGCGGCGAAGAGCAGCACGGCGAGGGTGAGGGGCTCGGGCACTGGTCTTGGTTGCGGTTGCGGTTGCGGGTGGCCCCGTCAGTAGGTGATGTGCTTCGGCAGCTCCTTGGCCTGGGCCACCCAGTCCTCGACCTGCGTCCGGGTGGGTGGGCGCTCGGTGAGCTGCTGGGCGTCGTTGGTCTCGCCGAGCTTGGCGTGGAGGTTGTCCGGGCGACGCGTCGCCAACTCCTTGACGGTATCCACACCGGCCGCCTCCAGCAGGTCGGCATAGACGCCGGCGACGCCCTTGACCCGGGCCAGATCGGCATGGTTGATCAGCTCCAGCAAGACCGCCGGCTCGCAGCCGCAGGCGGCGGCCAGCGCCTTGCGTTGCTTAGGGCTGGCGCCAGCCAGCACCAGCGCCTCATTGTCCTTGATGTCCTGTGCCGCAAGCGCGCTTGTGATCTCATCGGTGATGCCCTTGAGCTTCTTGATGGGGGTGGTCATCGGCGTCTCCTCTCGGTTGATGGAACGGTCGGGTCTTCAATCGCCGCCATGGTGCACCAAAGGCGGCCGGTCGTCGACGGGGGGCGTTCGCTTGCCCCCGGCTGCGCGAGCGGCTCGGGTGTGGCGGCTATCGGCAGACAGCTACTCGGCGAGCTTGTCGGCAACCCAACATCCGCCGCCGGGTAATGTGCAGCCGCGCCCGTCAGCCTTTGACAGGGCACCGCTAGACGATGGACAGTAGCGTCTCGGGCACCGAGGTGGGCGGGCATCCGTCGGCGTCGGTGCCGGGTCCGCGGAGGCGGAGCGATATCCGCCCCGATCCACGCACAGGTGAGATGACATGGATAAACAGACGAACCGCACCACCGTCGCCGACAGCCGGCCACTGCGTATCCTGCTCGATGCCGGGGTCGTGCTCGGCGCCGTCGGCAGCACCGTCATCGGCGCCGCGCCGGCGCTGTTGGAGCTGGCCCGGCAGGGGCGCATACGCGCCTTTGTCGGCGCCGGGGCGCTGGCGATCGCCTACGAAGAGCTGGCCCGAGAGGAGGGGCATGCAACCGCCCGCGCGCGACTGCGCGAGCTGCGCTGCCATGTCGATGTGGCCACCGTCGACGCCGCGGTGGTCGACGAGGCGCTGGCCCTGGACTGGCCCGACCTCGAACCGGCGCTGAGCCAGGCCACCGCCCGCCGGGCGGGGGTGGACCTGATCCTATCCCTGGCCCCCGATGATTTTCTGGCCGACAGCCCGCTGACCATGGACCCTGCGGCGCTGATCGCGCGCATGGGCGACGGTCGGCCCTGAGGACTGCGCGATCCGCAATCGACCGCGCCGAGCGTTGTGCGAAGATGGCGGCCCCGCGCCGCCAACAATCCATCAGCCCCAGCCCAAGCCCAAGCCCGCTCCCGGCCTTGCCGGCGCAGAAACGCCCGCTTCACACCCAAGCCCTGCAACACCCCATGACCGCCCCCGCCGCCCAGCCATTGCCGGCAGCCCCGCTGCCGGCCCCGGACCGACTCCATTCACCCCTGCACCCGCCGCTGCCGCGCACGGCAGCCGAGCGCCTGCTCTGGGGCCGGCTCTACGGCTCGGCCGCGGCCCTGGCCATCGCCGCCGCCGCCCGCGAGGCCGACCGCCCGCTGCTGGTGGTGACGCCGGACATGCCCGCGGCCAACGCCCTGCGCGCCGAGCTGGCGTTCTTCCTGGCCGGCAGCGCGCTGCCGATCCTGACCTTCCCGGACTGGGAGACCCTGCCCTACGACGTCTTCTCGCCGCTGCCTGAGCTGGTCTCGGAACGGCTCTTGACCCTGCACCGGTTGCCGATGCTCGCGCGCGGCCTGCTGCTGGTGCCCGTGGGCACGCTGCTGCAGCGCCTGCCGCCGCGGGACTATGTGGACGGCCACTCCCTGGTGCTGTCCGTCGGCGACCGGCTCGACCTGGAGCGCACCAGAAACCGCCTGACCCGCTCCGGCTACCAATGCGTCTCCCAGGTCATCGCCCACGGCGAGTTTGCCGTGCGCGGCGAGCTCATCGACATCTTCCCCATGGGCAGCCCCGAGCCCCTGCGCATCGATCTGTTCGACGACGAGGTCGAGTCCATCCGCACCTTCGACCCCGACAGCCAGCGCTCCAAGGACAAGCTGCAACAGGTGCGCATGCTCCCGGCACGGGAATTCCCGTTCAACGAAGAGGCCATCAGCGCCTTCCGCCAGCGCTGGCGCGCCGAGATCGACGCCGACCCCAAGGTCAGCCTGATCTACCGCGAGGTCTCGGAAGGGCGCATGCCCGGCGGCCTGGAGTACTACCTGCCGCTGTTCTTCGAGCACACCGCGACCCTGTTCGACTACCTGCCCGACGAGACCCTGGTGGTCGAGGCCGAGCCGGTGCGCCACGCCGCCACCGATGCCCTCGCCGCCATCGACGACCGCTACGAGCAGCGCCGCCACGACCCCGAGCGCCCGCTCTTGGCCCCGCGTCGGCTGTACCTGGACCGCGACGAGCTGGCAGCCCAGCTCAACGCCCGCCCCGGCATCCTCTGGCAGAGTGCCGAGCTGCCCGAGCGGCGCAAGGGCTACGCCGCCGCCTGCAACTTCGCCACCGCCACGCCGCCGGCACTCGGCATCCAGGCCCGCGCCGCCGAGCCCGCCGCGGCCCTGAAGCAGTTCCTCGCCGAGCCCGAGCGCCGCGTCCTGTTCATCGCCGAGAGCAGCGGCCGGCGCGAGATGCTGCTCGACAACCTGCACGGCTTCGACATCCGTCCCGCCGCCGCCATCGACTGGCCGGCCTTTGCCGATGGCCACGCGCCCATCGCCGTCACCGTCGCCCCGCTGGAGCAGCCGCTGCTCTTGCCCGCCGGCCCCGGCGAGCCCGCCCTGGCCCTGATCACCGAGACCCAGCTCTACGGCGAGCGCGTGCGCCAGGAGCGCCGACGCAAGGCCCGCGAGCGCGACGGCGAGGCGGTGGTGCGCAACCTCACCGAGCTGCACGAGGGAGCACCCGTCGTCCACGAGGAGCACGGCGTCGGCCGCTTCCTCGGGCTTCAGGTCATGCAGGTCGGCACCAGCGAGGTCGAGCTGTTGGCGCTCGAATACGCCAACGGCGACAAGCTCTACGTCCCGGTCAGCTCGCTGCATCTGATCTCGCGCTACACCGGCGCATCGCCGGAGGGCGCCCCGCTGCATCGCCTCGGCAGCGACCACTGGGACAAGGTCAAGCGCAAGGCCGCGCAGAAGGCCCATGACGTCGCCGCGGAACTCTTGGACATCTACGCCCGGCGCGCCGCCCGCCAAGGCGTCGCCTTCCCCGACCCCGGCAGCGACTACGTCGCCTTTGCCAACGCCTTCGAGTTCGAAGAGACCCCGGACCAGCAGCGCGCCATCGAGGCCATCCTGCAGGACATGGCCGACCCCAAGCCCATGGACCGGGTGGTCTGCGGCGATGTGGGCTTCGGCAAGACCGAGGTCGCCATGCGCGCCGCCTTCGTCGCCGTCAACGGCGGGCGCCAGGTCGCCGTGCTGGTGCCCACCACGCTGCTCGCCCAGCAGCACTTTCAGAACTTGAGCGACCGCTTCGCCGACTGGCCCATCCGCATCGAGGGCCTGTCGCGGTTTCAGAACACCAAGGAGACCCGGGCCATCCTCGACGACCTGGCCCGGGGCACCGTGGACATCGTCGTCGGCACCCACAAGCTCCTGGGCAGCACGGTCAAGTTCAAGGATCTGGGCCTCGCCATCATCGACGAGGAGCACCGCTTCGGCGTGCGCCACAAGGAGCGCGTGAAGGCCCTGCGCAGCGAAGTCGACGTGCTCACCCTCACCGCCACGCCCATCCCCCGCACGCTCAACATGGCCATGTCCGGCCTGCGCGACCTCTCGATCATCAGCACCCCGCCGGTGGAGCGCCACCCGATCAAGACCTTCGTCTCGACCTGGAACGACGGCCTCATCCAAGAGGCCTGCCAGCGCGAGATCAACCGCGGCGGCCAGGTCTACTTCCTGCACAACGAGGTCGACACCATCGACACCATGGCCCGCAAGCTCGAGGCCCTGGTGCCCGACGCCCGGGTCGAATACGCCCACGGCCAGATGCGCGAGCGCGACCTCGAGCGGGTCATGCGCGACTTCTACCACCGCCGCTTCAACCTGCTGGTGTGCACCACCATCATCGAGTCGGGCATCGACGTGCCCAGCGCCAACACCATCGTCATCAACCGCGCCGACAAGCTCGGCCTGGCCCAGCTCCACCAGCTGCGCGGGCGCGTCGGGCGCTCCCACCACCGCGCCTACGCCTACCTCATCACCCCGCCGCCGAAGACCATGACGGCCGATGCCAAAAAGCGCCTGGAGGCCATCGAGTCGCTGGAAGACCTGGGCGCCGGCTTCACGCTGGCCACCCATGACCTGGAGATCCGCGGGGCCGGAGAACTCTTGGGCGACGAGCAATCCGGCCAGATCCACGAGATCGGCTTCAGCCTCTACATGGACCTGCTCGAACGCGCCGTCCAGGCCCTCAAGGCCGGCCGCACCCCCGAGCTCGACCGCCCGCTGGACCACGGCGCCGAGATCGACCTCGGCCTCCCGGCCCTACTCCCCGCCGACTACCTCCCCGACGTCCACACCCGCCTGGTCACCTACAAGCGCATCGCCAGCGCCACCGACAGCGAGGCCCTGCGCGAGCTGCAAGTCGAGATGATCGACCGCTTCGGCCTGCTCCCGGAGCCCACCAAGACCCTGTTCGCCATCACCGCGCTGAAGCTGCGCGTGCAGCCCTACGGCATCAAAAAGATCGAGGCCGGCCCCAAGGGCGGGCGCATCCTCTTCGGCGAGGCCCCGAAGATCGACCACATGCGCCTGGTCAAGCTCATCCAGAACCGCCCCAAGGAATACCGCCTGGATCAGTCCAGCGGCGCGCTCAAGTTCTTCCGCACCATGGACGACCCGGCCAAGCGCGTGGCGCAGGTGGAGACGGTGGTGGGGCAGTTGACGGGGTGAGGTACCGCCTTGCGGTACCCTGTTGGCGGCCAGGTGATTGATTGACGATCCTCGGGCGCCTTGTCGCAGACGTGAGGCAAGTCTTTCCGAGGATTATCGAACACCGGGCATCTTGCCCCGCCGGTGGCAGTCCATCGTCTGGCGGGCCCTGACAACTGGAAAACTCCCGTTTGACTTACCATAATGGTAAACAAGACAATCGTCAGCCGGTACCAGGCAGCCCTGCCCCCGTCCGCGGGCGCGAACCGGACGATCCGCGCCGGGCCGCTCTATCCGGCGGCAGATGTGATGACGTTGCTGACCATCGAAGGCAGTGGGGCTGTACGGGCCTGGACCCGCAAAGCCAGCGCTGACCTGCAAAAGCTGAGCTTGGACGCTGACGACTTGGTCGAGTTGATCAAAGATGCGCTAACGCAGGGGCGCTACCGCCGATCGGAATGGTGTATTCAGCGTCCAAACGGCCCGTGGGCGGCCTGTGATGCCTACTCGCTGGAGCGCCGGGAATGGAACCAGTACGCCCACAAGGAGCTGCCCGTCGAGTATTACGTCAAGTTTGCGATCGCGAAGACGGGCAAGGTGCTGCTGTTGGCGTCATGCCACTTGCCCGAGAATCGCTAGTAGCGCCCCAATAGAGATTAACAAATAAAGTTTAATGCAATGAATGAGAAAAGCGGTATGTGCCCGATCTGTGGCGAAGGCGCGCTTGTGCCTCATCAGGTCACCGAGCACGTCGAATACAAGGGCAGCGATGCCGACTTGGCGCTTGATTACTCCATCTGCTCCGCCTGTGGGAGCGAACAATCCGACGCCGCCCAGCTACGGGCGAACAAGCGGGCCATGGTCGCCTTCAAGAAACGTGTGGATGGGCTGCTGACCGGTGCCGAGGTACGGCGTCGCCGCAGGCAGCTGAACCTGTCCCAAGAGCAGGCCGCGCGGGTGTTCGGCGGCGGGCCGGTGGCGTTCTCGAAGTACGAGGCGGACGACGTCGCCCAATCCATCGCGATGGACAAGCTGCTGCGCGTGGCGTCGGAGATTCCCGGCGTCGCTGCCAGACTGATTCGGCAAGCCGGCATGGAGCCCGCGTTGGTTGCCGCGGATTGGCAGGATGCCGGCGATTGGATTGCGCCAGTGGAAGATCGTCGGGGACAGGCGCCGCTCAAGCTGAGCACTGTCTCCAGCTCGACCCCGATGACTCGGTCGCACGCCGACTACGCCGACGTGGATGTATCGGAGCAGCGGCTTGATGAATGCAGCTATGGCTAGCGACAATCTGCAATTGGCGATCGACAACCTCAAGCTTCACGATATCTACGTTCGCGATCAGATCGCCAGATTCCTGGGTGATTTCGATCCGAAGTACGCCCAAGACCTGCTCGGCTTGCACGTCCAGCGTATGCATGTCGTCCGCCAGGCACAGGTCGCCGAGCTCGAAGACGGGCATCGACTCCTGCGGGTATTCGTGCGCTTGGGCGTGCGCTGGATCGATCCAGACGAACAAGATGAAGACGCAGCCGTTCGGGCGCTCGTCGAAGCCGAGTTCGTCGCGGAATATCGCATGCAGGTGGCGTTGGACCGGACCGCCATCGACGCCTTCTCGCTAAGCAACGCCAGCTATCACGTCTGGCCATACTGGCGCGAGCTGCTCAGCAATCAGTGTCTGCGCATGCACCTACCCAAGCTGGTGTTGCCGATGGTCCAGTTTGCCGACAATGGCGGCGACTCCGGACCCGAGCGCGAGACGAACGGCTAGTCCGACGAGCCGTCCATTCGCCGAGAGACGGCCTCGATCTCTACTTGGGAAAGCGGCGAGCCGGACCACCCCTCGGCGAAAGGGATGCTTGCCGAGCGCGGCAATTGCCCCGTCGACAAGTCCCTGATCCTGACCCGCGCCGGCAGGGATGCACCTTCCCCGACGAACAGCGCCTCTTGCTGCGCAAGGGATGGCAGCGCCCGCGTCATCCCCGAGAGGCCGTCGGGCAGGAAGCGGGCGACATGCTGCTGGTCGGCCGCATTGGTCAACCGCAGGACCAGCCATGTACCACATTGGGAGATCACCGTGCTTTCCACATCGGCGGGGCGCTGGCTCACGAGCATCAGTCCGAGCCCGTATTTCCGTCCCTCGCGGGCGATCCGTCTGACGGCCATCTGCGCAGTGGCGTATTCGGCCTCGCCCCGGTCCGGGACGTACCGGTGCGCCTCTTCACAGACCAGCAGCAAAGGATCGCGGCGGCGCTCCTGCGGGCTCTGGTAGAGTTTGTATTGGAACAACAGCCGGGCAAGCGCGGCGGTAAGGGGGCCGGCAACCTCGTTGGGCAGGCGGGAGATGTTGAGTATCCGCAGATCGCGCGAGCCCTCTCCGCTGTCGCCAACGAATTGGGCAAGCAAGTCGCTCAGCGAAGCATCGGCCTGCGTCCAGTTTTCCATCAGGAAACGGATTCGGCGGTCGTGCCGAAGTACCGACAGCTTGTCCAGGATCGACTTGAAGCCCTTGCCGAACTCGGTCGCCGAAAGTGGTGCAGTCTTGCCGTTCGTGATTCGTGCTGCTTGCAGATACTCGATGTGATTGGCAAGCTCGTCCAGACAGAAGGGTTGAGGTTTGTCGCGGTCGAAAGCGCTGACAAGCTCTGGCTTGACGCCATCCTTCGGACGAACGGCATCAAGCGGCCTGCCATCGCTTGGAGCCGGTTGGCCGTAGTCGGCCGGTGCCGGGTCAACCAAGCCCGCTGCCACCATCCTCGCATGAGTCAGCGCCTTGTAGATGATGTTGTGCTGGGATGTGGCCTCGAACTCGGTCTTCCCGATGACCAACTGGCGAAACTCCTCCGCCGACATCAGCCAATACGGGAGCCGGATCGGCTTGCCGCCGTCCTCGTCAGTGCCGATGGGATCATAGGCGCGGTAGACGACCGCTCGTGAGCCGAAGGCACTGCCATACTCGCCGTGAGGATCGAGGATGACAACGCGCGGATGGCAGCCCTTCCCCTCCGCGGGCCGGTGATCAAGCACGCTGTGCAGCACGGCGGCGACCGCCCCGGACTTGCCGGAACCGGTGGAGCCGAGCACCGCGCAATGCATGCCGAACATGCGATCGATGTTCGCCCGACAGGGCACCGCCTCGGCGCCCACGTAGGTTGCGAACGGTACGAGCGGATTGACCCCTTCCGGACGCTGCCCCTCGGCCGCCTGGTAGAGTACGCCCGCCTCCTCCCGCGTCAGCAGGTAGACACCCTGATAGGGCAACGGGTAGGTGGTCACGCCGCGGATCAGCCGCAGGCGATTCTCGCCCGCCAGCCAACCGCCCTCGGCGAACAGCTCGACCTCCATGACACGCTGGTCCGCATCTGGTGCAATGCGCTCGCCATCGATCTGTTCCTCGGAGCGCATCCGCAGCAGCGTGACGAAGCCGAAGATCAGCCGTCGTCCGAAGTGGACCTTGACCACGCTGCCGATCTGGCCGATGGGATAGATGCGCCCGCCGAAGCTGCGCGTCAGCTCCGAGACCGTCCCCTCCAACTCGACCTTCACCGCTGTTCCCGCGACCTCGACGATGTGGCCGAACTTCAGATCGCCGATCGGCTCGAATGCGTTCATTACACGAACCCCTCGGCCCCGTCGCGGAGCAGCCTTGTGACGCCGTCGAAGGTCCACCACGTGTGCGTCTCGCCGTCATCTGGCGCGAAATGCGGCCCTTCGCCTCCGACGTAGAGGCCGCGCTCCGTGATGCAGAACAGGCGTTCTGCCCATCGTGATGCGCACCACCGGACGAGCGTCTCGGGCAATCCGGTTGAGCCCTCCATGCAGAAGGCGAGCAATGTTGTCCTGCTTTCCGGTCGCGCCATCGCCAGCTCGATTTCCTGATTGATGTGCTCGTCGCCGAAGCTGTAGCCGCAGACCGCAAAGGTGTTGTCGCTGGGACTGTTCAGTGCACGCCGCAACAGCTCAAACTGGGCCGCGAACGGATCACGCTGCGTTGCCCGATACTTGGTGGCCTGCGGGTAGATGAGCACCCTGGACGCCGTTGAAGGATAGGTGTCGCCGTCGCGGACTCGCCAGACATGGCCGTCGTCGTCCTGATGCCAATCGATCGAGCCGTGGAGCTTGACCAGCATCGCGCGATGGCCCGCGGTCTCGACTGCATCCCCGAATCGATGGCGGCGAAAGGCGACCGCGCCGCCGCTGAATCCGTCCCAACACGAGACGCCGGCGAGTGACAGGGCATCCTCCAGCAAGGTGTCGTAGTTGGTCGTGAACAGATGGACGGGGCCTCGTCGCTCACGAAGGCCGGCCTGGTTGGTGTTGAACAGGACAGAGACGAAGCGCTCGTGCTCTGAGACGTTCGTGATGGCTTGCCCGACCTTGCCCGACGTTTTCGTTTCAGGCTGATAGCCCCAGCGGATGATCCCGGCGATGTCGGTCAGGAGCTGTCCATGAACAGCGGTTAGGTCGGCCAGGGAAACCTCCGCATCTGCGATGCGTGTCTTCTTGTTGCGCGAGCGTTCCGCGAGGGCCGCGTAGTCGCCCAGATGGCTCAGCAAGTGCTCGACGTGTGCGTTTTCGGGTAGCTCTGCCTTCAAGGCATCGAGAACGGTCTGGTGGGCGGGTTCCCGTTCAAGAGACAGCACCCGTTCCGTCAACGGGAACATCAACGGAATGCTGGCGTTCTTGCTGATGCCTGCACCGAACAGCCAGCTTTGGTGTGGGCTGGCAAGGTGGCGGTCGAGCTGTTCGAGGAGGTCATTTGGTCTGGCGTCCATGGTTGCATCCAAGATGTTGGGGGGATTTCGGTCTTGATGAGCAGCTGGTCCAGTCTAGTCGATCCACATGGCGCCCCGAAATATCTCTTGATAGGCCGGATCGTCGGAGCCGACCATTGCCACCAGATCATCCGCTTGATCTTCGTGGCCGTGGGCCAAATCACGTAGGCAATGTGCTATTCGAAGCGCCGGGTGATCGACATTCCGAGTCAAGCGCGCGAGATCAGCTAACGGCGTTTCATCTGGTCCAGCATCGTTGTGCTCGACATAAATCCAGAGATCATGCAGGAGCATCCAGGCGGCAGCGAAATAGTCATTTTCGCTCACGATCCCTTCTGCGAAAATTGCTGTTGTCCGATCCCACGTATCAGGCCGATAGAGCCAGAGCCGTTCGGAAATACGGGGGACGAAGCAGTGCTTCAATGCCTCGCGCCAAAGATCACTAGGCCGAAGATCCAGTCCAACCAGCAACAGGTCGGTTAGGGCGCTCGAGAATCTCGCGTCTTTCAAAGCCATGAGCCAAAGATGGCGACTTTCACTCTCACTTATGCCGTGCTTTTCCAGCAGAATGGCTATAAGCTGAGTGTGGAGGCCCGGCCAAGCGTTTCCGCGACCGATGTCTTCGATTCGACTAAGCCACCCATCATCCAATTCTCCAACCCTCTTCGACGCAAGAGTGTAGAGGTTCTTCAAACCCAGCTTCACTACCGGTGAAGACTTGCCAATCTGTCGTTTCTTAGCCGCAAGCATAGCCTCCGCTATAGTATGCTCAAAGACATAAAAGGTAAATTCTCTTGGCTCTACGCGGATGCGAATACGCTCCGGATCGTGCAGCAGCGCACCTGCGAGACCGAATGATTCGTGCGCTCCGCCATAAATTTCAGCGGTAAGGAATAGCCTCAGCAAGAACGCCCGCTTCGGAAGCAGCGCAGGAGGTATCGCAGACTCGGCCAACGACGCGATCTCGCTGAGGCTTTGATTAGTTGCTGCGTAAACCGCGAGCGCCGAGTAAAAATGCTCCAGACGGTTGAAAACGGTCGCGGCCCATTCATTATTGGGCTCGGATGACAGTAGAAGACGCTGCCACTCGTAGCCGTCAGTACAGACCGCATCATCGGTCAGAGCTTTAAGTCTTAGTTCCGGTATTCCTGAGGCAAAGCCAGCCAACAAGAACGAACGGCGCTCCGATTCCGACGCAAGTTGCCAAACCCGCTGAAATCCCTCTTCGACATAGCTGTCGGGCTCACGATTACGGCGCTTGAAGGCTCGGATTTGGCCCACAATTCGCTGAATCCATTGCGGCTCAGTCTCGGTGACGCTAACCCGGAACAATCGCTCGACGATATCGATACGTTCCAGTTCCGCCGCCTCGATCCCGTCCAACAGAAGCCCGCCGAGCAGCAGCCCAACGTGGGTCTCATCCCGAATACCACGGGGGTCAACGAGGCGAGAAACGAGCAGTGCTTGGCTGTCCACTGAGCGCAGTCCCGCAATCAGAAGTCGGATGACCTCATGCCATCTCGGATCGCTCACCAGCGGCCCGATCTCGGCCCACAGCGCATCGGCACCGCTGAGCTCCATCCGCGCGGCCAGGTGCGTAGCCGTGAGGTATTCCTGGAAGGTCAGGTGGACGAAGCTGTACTGGCGGTCGCCGACCTCGATCAGCAATCCCGCGCGGGACTTGACGAACGCCAAGAAGTCTTCGGCGAGGTCCGGGGCGTCGTCGGGGTCTTCCAGCCGCTCGTGGCGGCGAATGTGATCAGTGAGGAAGTCCCTTGCCTGCTCGAACGGGACCACCGAGCGTTCGCGGGCGTTGGTGCTCCCGGCCTGCCGGTGCATCCAGTGGGCGAGGGCTTCGATGCGGGCGCGGTTGCGGCGCTCGATCTTGCCGCGGCGCTCTTGGAACTCGGCGGCGCGGAACTTCCAGGTGTGCCAGGTGTTGAGCAGGGTCTCGGTACATTTCTGGTAGAGGACGACGCGCTCATCCGGCAGCACGGCGTCGATGCGGTGGACCAAGGCAATTATGGTCAGCAGCAGTGGGTTGGCCGCGAGCTCGCGGATCGCCTCTTGGTCGGTGTCGCGCAGGATGCGGTTCAGGTCATCCACGTTGGCCCGGCGCTCGGCCGGGTTCTCGACCCGCACCGCATACCAGTCCGCAACGAAGCGCTCCATCTCCGGCAGGGCTAGCCGGGCGAGCTTGAGGTGACGATAGCCCTTGTCGTCGAAGCGGTACGGGTTCTCGTAGCCGACGATGCGTGAGGTGACGATTGCGGTGTTGCCTGGGTAGGTGTTCAGCAGGCAATGGACGCGATCGCGGACCTTCTTCTTGAACCGCGGATTCGGCAGCTCGTCCATGCCGTCGAATAGTAGGATCGCTTCACCCGACTCAAGGTAATACTCCAGGAAGCCCTGATCGAGGTGCGGCAGGCTCAGATCGGCGCGCAGGTTGCGGACGATGTAGTCCAGCAACGACAGGTCCGGATCATCCTTCAGGGCGTCGCTGTAGCGACGCAGCACCACCAGAATCGGCAGGCGACGGTCGGATTGGACGCCGTAGCGTTCCTGCAGCGGTGTGGAGCGGCCGGCCAGGGTCAGGAACTTGAGAAGGGTGGATTTGCCCGATCCGGGATCGCCGAGGATGACGTGCCGACCGCCCGGCGGGTGCAGCAGTTCCAGCGGGTTTTCGCGCGGCGCATCCTCGTTGCGGTCGTCGGTCTGCTCCGGGACCGTCGCCAGCGGGATGTAGATGTGTTCCATCGGCACCCCGCGCGTGGCCTCCGGCTTGTAGACGGACATGCCGACGAACTCGATACGCCCGTAGAGATCCTGAATGTTGCGGTCGTACCGATGGCGGATCTCGTCAATGCTGCGGCGGCGCGTGGCGCCCTCGGGAACCAGCTCGGGGTAGTAGAAGAGGCACAGTGTCGGGGTCTCGAGGAACAGGGCCTGGAGTTTGCGGTGCCCCCAGTGCTCCAGCGCGAACTTGCAGCCAAGCTCGGCGGAAAGCCCGTCGAACCAGGTCATGTCACCGCCGCCCTCGCGGCGCCCGGATTCGGTCAGATCGTCGGGGGTGACCACCACCAGCTTGGTGAGCCGACGCCGCTGCTTCCGGCCCTGTTGCGCCTCTTGCGCCTTGATGATCGCCACCTTGATCTCGGAACGGTGCTGGTTGCTGAGGGGCGACGGATAGAACTTGTACTGGTAGCCGACCCGGCTGATGACCCGCAGCCCGCTGTCGGCAAAGCTGTCCATGGCGCCATAGTCGCCGGCCCGGTCGCTGAACAGGTTGAACGTGCGGTTCTCGCGCCTGGCCTCATGGAACAGCAGGAGGTCGACGATCCTGGCAAATTCCAACCCGCCCTCGCGGCCTGCGGGCAGGATGTCGGTGAGGCGGCGGGTTTCCGGAAGGTGGGAGGGGATGGGCATCGTTGGCTGGCCTTGGTTCCTAAAGATGGCTGCGCACTGGTCTGCGTTGCAGACATGCCGAATCGGCATGTCTCGGCAGTGATGCAAGTGGTCTACGATTTCGGGCGCCGGTCCGAAGCGGGTCATTCTGTTATTGCCGAACACTTGGGGCTAGCTTGCGGCGATCCCGGAACAGGATGCGACCTGCGACTGTCTCGATGGCAATTCCTCGCCGAGCCCGGCGGGCGCGTGCTGTTCATCGCCGAGAGCAGCGGCCGGCGCGAGATGCTGCTCGACAACCTGCACGGCTTCGCCATCCGCCCGAGCGCCTGCGACGGCTGGCGCGGCTTCATCGCCGGCGATGCCCCATCGGCGTCACCGTCGCCGCGCTGGAGCAGCCGCTGCCGCTGCCCCCCGGCCCCGGCGAGCCGGCCCTGGCGCTGATCACCGAGATCCAGCTCTAAGGCGAGCGCGTGCGCCAGGAGCGTCGGCGCAAGGCCCGCGAGCACGACGGCGAGGCGGCGGTGCGCAATCTCACCGAGCTGCACGAGGGCGCCCCGGTGGTGCACGAGGAGCACGGCGTCGGCCGCGTCCTGGGGCTCAAGACCATGCAGGTCGGCGCCGGCGAGGTCGAGCTGCTGGCGCTCGAATCGACATCGACATCGACATCGACATCGACATCGACATCGACATCGACATCGACATCGTTGGGGCAAGTCTCGACCCGAGACATCAGTTCCCCCCGGACCTCACCAGCCAGTCCGGCCAGTGTGTCCGACGCGGCGACGTCTTACGCGGTCTCCGATAACCGGTCAAAGGCCACCAGATGCGCAGTTCGTACATCAGCAGTCCAGGCATCTGATCACTCAGCTTGGGTTGATCGTTGATGTTCTCGATATCGCTCCTGAGGACCGGCCATGCATCCTTGGCTTGCGGCAGCTGCATCGTGCTATTGAAAAACCCACCTGCAATGGCCTTGAGTTCAGCGATCAGCGGAGCCGTCTTCGCGGGGGCGGGGACTGGCAGCGCAATCTCGATACGATCAATGCACTCCACGGCGAGCTCGGCCACACGGGGATAGTGTCGGGGCTTGAGTAGACCTTCTCCCCCAAGCACCCAGTATAGACGCGGCGCCCCATCGGCAAAGGCCCTGAGATGGTTCAACGAACCATCGCCGACCATATAAGCGATGCTGGCCCAGCGACGCTTCGAAACGGGGAAATCGAGCGTGTCGACATCGCGCAGCAGAGCCGTCAGCTCGGCATGAACACGACCCGCCGCCGTGTCATTGCTCAAAGGTACCTGATCAAAACCGTTCGCCAGCATCCAGTCAATCCAATAGCGCGCATCCGCGCGATACTCTTCGCTATCGAAATCATCGGGACGCGTGTCGACTGTTGCCATCAATTGCCTCCGGAGCCAATGATCTGGATGCTGTTCGGGTCGGGAGTCGTCTGCCAGCCGCCGCCGGGCATGCGATTGATAAACTCCTCGGTTGCAGCACTGCCATCTTGGTTGAAATACTGAAGTCGCTCATCAGCCTGGCCAATCTCCGAGCGAAGCGCTTGATGTGGTTGCGTAACCTCGGCTTCGACCAGAGCATCGGCACGGTTGTGGCAAGGTAACGCCAGGGTCTGTTTCACCCCGTATCGATCCCAAACGCCATCGTGGTAATGGTCGGCCTTTAGCTGCTGGTAATCCGCCTCCGTGACCCAGTAGGGATTCTCCGCGTTCTTGAATCCGGCAGCCTCCTCCGAGACAAACCCGTACAGCTTGTCACCCGGTTCCATAGCGGTCCGCCCGGACGCTCCGGTGGATGACTCGAGCAGCTCCTTGATCTGCGCTTCGTTGCGCCCCTGCCTGGCAAGCGCGTCATACATCTCCTGATCTTGAAGCGAAAGATTCTCGAGATCGATCTGTCCGTGACGACCGGTGCGAAAGCTCTCCCAATCATAATTGTCGAACGCCGTCGGCCGCAGGCTTGGATTGCTGTGGGGGGGGCGTTGCGCCCACTGCCGCCAGCGCACGCGGCGCTTGACGCTGCTCGGGATGATTGGTGATAGGGCGTCGTCGAGAGCCTGGATGATCCTGCGTGAGACAACGGATGCGACCTCTTCGAACTTGCCTTGGACTAGACCTCGAGCCTGCTCGATGCTGTCGGTCACGTAGTCGATGGTCTCTTTGACGTAGCCGCGGACAAACCATCCGTCACGGGCCTTGCGCAGATACTCCAGCGCGCGGTCGAGCAGCTCGCCAAGCTTGGCGGCGGCGGCGCGGGCGTGTCTGGTGGGCAGATCGCGGGCGAAATCACGCAGCCAGCGTATCCCGTTGCCCTTCTTGAAGAAGTTGAACACGCCGAGTAGATCGGCCAGCTTGGATGCCCGCTTCAGTGCAACGCGGATGATTCCCTTCGCCAACGAGCCGAGCGTCGGGATGAGTCCGATCATGCACAGGAAGATGCCGAGCCAGACCGCCCACTCATCCCAACGGCGCTCCCAGAGCAGCTTCTTGAGGTTGGCGATGACGTCGCGGGCATCGGCCAACTGATCGATGACGGGGATCATCGTCAGGATGGTGTTAACGATGATCTGCGCGACCGATGGATTCTCGTTGAAGTCGCCGGCCAGGACGCCGCCGACGAACGAGGCCGCCTCACACGCGCCGTCCCAAAGCCTTTGCAGAAAGCCCGGCTCGGGCTCCTCCGTGCTTGGCGTCTGTGGGTCGACGTAGGGCTCACCGTCGGGGTCGTCGTGGAAATAGATCTCCACCTGTCGAATACCGACCGGAAGCGGCACATGGGCCTGACCCTTGGCGTCGAGAAAGCCCTCAGCCAGGATGTTGCCCCCATGCCGCCCGCCGTTCGGCTCCTGGACCACATAGGCGGCACCCGCAACGCCGGTTTGGTCCTCGTACAGGTACTCCAGGTCGATCCAGTTCTCATCACTGCCCCGACAACTCGCGACCGCGGTATCGCAAGGGGCATCGTGTCCGCCAAGCACAGGGAACGACTGCGTGCTCACGGAATGTCCTCCCCGTTCAGCACATCGGCAACCAGCCGGCGCATGCGCGACAGGCGCCCGTTGACCGGCCGAGCCTCGTCGCGCAGGGCGGAAATGGCATCGGCAAACCGCGGTTCGCGATCAAACGCCGAGCCCGCAACCGCCTGGACGGCGATAAAGTCGCGAATCTGATGCTCCGTTGTCAGGCCGTAGGACTCGGCCTTGGCGTAGCACTCATCGACCCGCGCGACGGCCTCCGACGCGCTCAGCCCCGCCAGGAAATCCGGCACCTTCTCGCGCAGCACGGATACCGTACGGTTGATGGATTCACGACGTGCCAGATCGCGAAACGCCGCCATATGCTCTTCGCGCAGCTTCAACATCTCGTTCTCCCGAATCGATCGTCAATCGATGCACAGGCGCAGAACATCCTGCCGCATCAGGATTGCAACACAGATTCCAATGTCTGAAAACCAGCAGCCGCAAACTGCTCGCCCCTGCAACTTCGCCACCGCCACGCCGCCGGCACTCGGCATCCAGGCCCGCGCCGCCGAGCCCGCCGCGGCCCTGAAGCAGTTCCTCGCCGAGCCCGAGCGCCGCGTGCTGTTCATCGCCGAGAGCAGCGGCCGGCGCGAGATGCTGCTCGACAACCTGCACGGCTTCGACATCCGTCCCGCCGCCGCCATCGACTGGCCGGCCTTTGCCGATGGCCACGCGCCCATCGCCGTCACCGTCGCCCCGCTGGAGCAGCCGCTGCTCTTGCCCGCCGGCCCCGGCGAGCCCGCCCTGGCCCTGATCACCGAGACCCAGCTCTACGGCGAGCGCGTGCGCCAGGAGCGCCGACGCAAGGCCCGCGAGCGCGACGGCGAGGCGGTGGTGCGCAACCTCACCGAGCTGCACGAGGGAGCACCCGTCGTCCACGAGGAGCACGGCGTCGGCCGCTTCCTCGGGCTTCAGGTCATGCAGGTCGGCACCAGCGAGGTCGAGCTGTTGGCGCTCGAATACGCCAACGGCGACAAGCTCTACGTCCCGGTCAGCTCGCTGCATCTGATCTCGCGCTACACCGGCGCATCGCCGGAGGGCGCCCCGCTGCATCGCCTCGGCAGCGACCACTGGGACAAGGTCAAGCGCAAGGCCGCGCAGAAGGCCCATGACGTCGCCGCGGAACTCTTGGACATCTACGCCCGGCGCGCCGCCCGCCAAGGCGTCGCCTTCCCCGACCCCGGCAGCGACTACGTCGCCTTTGCCAACGCCTTCGAGTTCGAAGAGACCCCGGACCAGCAGCGCGCCATCGAGGCCATCCTGCAGGACATGGCCGACCCCAAGCCCATGGACCGGGTGGTCTGCGGCGATGTGGGCTTCGGCAAGACCGAGGTCGCCATGCGCGCCGCCTTCGTCGCCGTCAACGGCGGGCGCCAGGTCGCCGTGCTCGTGCCCACCACGCTGCTCGCCCAGCAGCACTTTCAGAACTTGAGCGACCGCTTCGCCGACTGGCCCATCCGCATCGAGGGCCTGTCGCGGTTTCAGAACACCAAGGAGACCCGGGCCATCCTCGACGACCTGGCCCGGGGCACCGTGGACATCGTCGTCGGCACCCACAAGCTCCTGGGCAGCACGGTCAAGTTCAAGGATCTGGGCCTCGCCATCATCGACGAGGAGCACCGCTTCGGCGTGCGCCACAAGGAGCGCGTGAAGGCCCTGCGCAGCGAAGTCGACGTGCTCACCCTCACCGCCACGCCCATCCCCCGCACGCTCAACATGGCCATGTCCGGCCTGCGCGACCTCTCGATCATCAGCACCCCGCCGGTGGAGCGCCACCCGATCAAGACCTTCGTCTCGACCTGGAACGACGGCCTCATCCAAGAGGCCTGCCAGCGCGAGATCAACCGCGGCGGCCAGGTCTACTTCCTGCACAACGAGGTCGACACCATCGACACCATGGCCCGCAAGCTCGAGGCCCTGGTGCCCGACGCCCGGGTCGAATACGCCCACGGCCAGATGCGCGAGCGCGACCTCGAGCGGGTCATGCGCGACTTCTACCACCGCCGCTTCAACCTGCTGGTGTGCACCACCATCATCGAGTCGGGCATCGACGTGCCCAGCGCCAACACCATCGTCATCAACCGCGCCGACAAGCTCGGCCTGGCCCAGCTGCACCAGCTGCGCGGGCGCGTCGGGCGCTCCCACCACCGCGCCTACGCCTACCTCATCACCCCGCCGCCGAAGACCATGACGGCCGATGCCAAAAAGCGCCTGGAGGCCATCGAGTCGCTGGAAGACCTGGGCGCCGGCTTCACGCTGGCCACCCATGACCTGGAGATCCGCGGCGCCGGAGAACTCTTGGGCGACGAGCAATCCGGCCAGATCCACGAGATCGGCTTCAGCCTCTACATGGACCTGCTCGAACGCGCCGTCCAGGCCCTCAAGGCCGGCCGCACCCCCGAGCTCGACCGCCCGCTGGACCACGGCGCCGAGATCGACCTCGGCCTCCCGGCCCTACTCCCCGCCGACTACCTCCCCGACGTCCACACCCGCCTGGTCACCTACAAGCGCATCGCCAGCGCCACCGACAGCGAGGCCCTGCGCGAGCTGCAAGTCGAGATGATCGACCGCTTCGGCCTGCTCCCCGAGCCCACCAAGACCCTGTTCGCCATCACCGCGCTGAAGCTGCGCGTGCAGCCCTACGGCATCAAGAAGATCGAGGCCGGCCCCAAGGGCGGGCGCATCCTCTTCGGCGAGGCCCCGAAGATCGACCACATGCGCCTGGTCAAGCTCATCCAGAACCGCCCCAAGGAATACCGCCTGGATCAGTCCAGCGGCGCGCTCAAGTTCTTCCGCACCATGGACGACCCGGCCAAGCGCGTGGCGCAGGTGGAGACGGTGGTGGGGCAGTTGACGGGGTGAGGTGGACGCGCGATCCTTCCGGGTCGACGCGCGTTGACGACCATCACCCCAGCCCGGAGCCGAGATGACCTCCGACGGAGCACCTCGCTGGCGCTACGAGCGCGGCGAAGGCCGCTACAAGCACCGCTGGTCAAACGACTATGCCGGCTTCGAGCCAGGCGGCAAAGGTCCGGTTGGCAAGTGTCCAAGCTCGATTGATGAAGCGCGCGCCGAGCAGATACTCAACACCGGTATCGCCTTCCCTGAGTCGGACCAAGATGAACATCCCTCCCGCATCTATGCCACCTATGAGGGCGTCATCTACGAGGCTGTGCCAACGGTTCCGGGCTCGTCGTACCATGGCTATCCTTGGCGTGGCGACCTGCCGGGTCGCTCCCCCTTGCCTCGACGCATCATGCGCCATCTCGAAGCGCAGGCGGAATCCTCCGGATACCTGAGAGAGCACAAACGATGGCTAAAGCGTTACGGTTGATCGGCCCGGAAGACGGGCTTCAGTTCCAGCTCGATCTGCACGACGGCTCCCGCCGCGGTGCGCTTGCCTGGGGAGATGGCCTGCTCCTATTGCAGGGTGAGCCCATCTGGTGCCGCGAGGACGATGATGGCAGCACGACTGCGCTGCATTGGACTTGGATCGATCTGCTGGAGGGGCTGGCCGAGCACTGGCCGGCGCTGTTGTTGGAGGAGACCTATCCCATACCGGTCCTCCCGCTCTATCCGGGACTGCTGCGCCGGGAGGCCGAACGGCGTTGGGAAGACCAACCGGATGAGATCATCGATGCCGAAGACGAGGCCGTCTATCGCTTCCTGTTGCGGCACGACCTCGCGATGACATGCAAAGGGCTCTTCGTGCCGTCGCTGCTGCTGCTCCGACAGGGGCAGCATTTTGCCGTCTCCTGTGCCGCCGCCTCCGACCAACATCTGATGCTGCCCTACGCAGACGTTGTCGCGACCTTGACCGAGTTGGGCAACCATATCGCAGTCGCGGTCCGCACCAGCGACGAGGCCCGCGCAGAACGCGCCTTGGCGCTTTGGGACAGCCGCGACCAACGGTTGCGTGCCGAAGCCCCCACGCTGCTTTCCGGGCTCGACAGACTTGCGCTTCAACGGCTCGCCGGGGGAACCCCCGCAAACGATTTTTGGGAGATCGACGACGCCAATCCGACCGCGGACACGGTCATCCTCGCGGCAGCCAGGATGAGTGCGGGCTGCGTGGATATGGACACCCAGCGGCAGATCCTTGAACGGCTGCGCGCGACGCCCAAGCGCGACACGAGCGCGTTGGACGAGCTTATGGAGCGCGCCGAGGCGGAGATGCCCAAGATTGGCCGACCGTTCGAGCAAGGCTATCGACTTGCCGCCTGGCTGCGCAGCACACTCAACCTCTCTCCCGAAAATCCCTGTGAGCCCAAGGCATTGCTGGCGTCTTGGGGTGTCGACATCCAGTCCGTGGATACCCCGACCGATCCTATCGATGCCATCGCCGCCTGGGGGAATGACCATGGTCCCGTGATTCTGCTCAATCGGCGTGGCGATGACCTTAGGTCGATCAGTCCGCGGGAGCGCGCGACGCTGGCCCATGAGATCTGCCACCTGTTGATCGATCGAAGAGGCGCCCTACCCGCTGCCGAGGTGCTCGGCGGACGCACGCCGGAATACGCCGAGAAGCGCGCCCGCGCCTTCGCCGCCGAGCTGCTGTTGCCCCGAGAAGCCGCGGCGGACAACGTCCGCAAGGCTGGCAGCCTATCCGAGGCCATCGCGCAACTGCAGCAGACGTACCACGTCAGCAAGGCATTGCTCGGTTGGCAGATCCGCAATTCGAGTGCCTTCCATCGACTGAGCCTCGACGAGCAGTCGATGATCGAGCGGATGACGCAGTTGCAAGACAATGCCTGACGCGGCTGACCGGACGATCCAATCTCAGGCCGAGGGCTCTGCGTGCGAGCGAGCCAGCAAGATATCGACGGCCTCGGGGCGCGTGAACACCGGCAGCCATTCGACCAGGGTATAGGTCAGGAAGCGCGGCTTGTCGGGCTGGGAGATAACGTAGCGGCTGCGGCCCATGGAGATCGCCTTGCGCTGTTGTTCGGGGCGCTGGAGCGCCCGGGGATGCGTGACGACGCTGGAGCGTCGTCACGATCAAGCAGCATCGATCAGCCGGGCGCGGCCTGCTCCGGGTCGACTGCCGCCGCGCCCGGCGCATCCGGCCCCGACACCACCCGCGTCAGCGCCTCGAAGACCTGATCGTAGAGCGGGCCCAGCCGGCGACCGTCGATGTCGTCGCCGAAGTCGTAGACCATGCGCTCCACCGCCGGGTCGTCGAGCACCCGCACCAGCTCGTCGGCGACGCGCCCGCGGCCCTCGCGGCCCAGCTCGTCGGAGCGGTTGACGCCGAGCGCCCCCAGCAGCAGCGCGGCATGGTAGGCCCGGGTCTGGCTCGGGCTGCGGATGGCGGCGGTGAGCCGCTCCAGGCTGCCGGGGCCGAAGGTCTTGAAGCGGGTGACGGCGGTTTGGGCCTCTTTGTAGACTTCGGCAGATCCTGGCCGGCGGCGAAGAGCGCGTCGGCGACCTGGGCGTTGAGCTGTTGGAGGTTGCCTAGGGCGCGGATGGCGAAGCGGCGGGTAACGCTATTCGAGTCAGCCGCGGCACGAGCAAACAGGCTGACCAGCGCCCCAAGGTCGCGCTTCGCCGTAAAGGACCGGTAGCTCAACCGCTCGGTGAGTTCGGCCAGCAGGGCGACCCGGGTGCAGCGCTCGAATGACGTTGCTTTCTGATCCACCTCCGGCGAGGCCGGTGTCTGCGTCTCCATCGCGTTGATCAGCTGCTCCAGATCGTCGAGCACCTGGGCGATGTGCGCCTCGCGCCTCCCCGCTGGTTGGCCCGCGATCCAGCCGGCGATCTGCCGGACCGCCCATCCCTGATAGCCCTGGTCCTGCCACGCATCTGTGACCACTGCGGCATCGAGCATGGCCCGCAGCACCTCGGTCTCGTTCGGCAGCCGCTCGGCCAGCCGCGCGGGCCGATCGTCGTCGCCGTGATAGACGCGGGCCAGGGCGCAGGCGGCGGCCCGCCGAATCTCCGGTTCCGCCGAGCCGAGCGGCGCCTCCAACTCCGCGATGCAGGCCGGCAGCTCGGGCAGGACGCCGAGCCAGAAGCGCCGGTCTTGCCACGCCTTGTCGGCATCCTCCAACAACCGCTCCCAGTCCTCAGAATCTTGAAGCCTGCCAACGTCTTGCTCCGACGAGCCGAGGGTCACGGCTTGCGCCAGCGCCGCCAAGACGGACTCGCTGTCGCTCGCCTCGTCGAACACGGACCAGGCGGCGATCTCTTCCGCCGTCGGCAGGACGGACCATGGTCCAGCTTGCTTGATCCGCTCCTCGATCCAGGTGCGCAGGGCCGTCGGGTCGGATCTCAGGTCCCGCCGGGCCCATAGGCTCCCGAGCAATCGCCCTGCCGACTTCAGGGCCAGGGCGCGGGCCTGGGGATCGCTGTCGGACCGAGCGGTCGCGAGCAGTGCTTGCGCGACGCCCCAGGCGCCTCGGCCCGTTGCCCATTGCAGCGCCAAGGCCGCCAGTTGGCGGGTCTTCGCATCCGGGTCCTTCAGCGCCGACGACAGCGCGGACTGGATGACCTCGTCTGCCTGATGCTCGGACTCCCAGCGCATCACATCCGTGAAGATCCCGGCGACGGCACGGCGCGCCGCGACGGATCGGTTCTGGTCGCCGAGCCGATCGCAGAGCAGGTCGCGAACCGGCGGAGAGGGTCGAAAGATCATTCCCAAGCCGTGCATTGCGGGCCTGTGCACGGACTCATCTTGGCCCTCCAGTGCATCGAGCCATCTACCAATCCAGTACGGGTCTGCATACTGAATCAAGTACGCCGACGTATAGCAAAGCTGCCCCAAATACCCGGCCCGCGCAAGCCATGCCTCTTGAAACAGCCCGACAAGGGTTTCTACCGCCTTCGTGCTGCCGTCGGTGGCGAGACGCCCGGCCACTTGGTCCAAGCGCTGCGCCCCCTTCATGCGCACCCGGTCGTCGAGCGATTGGGCCGCGTCCGCCAGGACCTTGACCAGGGGGTCCGGCAGGTCGGTGACCAGGAGCGCCAGCGCGGCGGCGATGGCGGTGTCGGTGTCTTCGGCTCGCAACAGCGCGGCGAGTTCGTGCGCCGGCGCGGTCGGAGCGATGCCTTGGCGTGCCAGGGTGCTGCGTAGCCAATGGGCCGGGGGAGAGTCGCTGTCGGAGGCAAGCCGCGAGCGCAGCCAAGGGACCAGGTCCTTGCGCTGGCCCAGTCGGGCCAGTGCGGTGATCCATTCCGGTTCATCGGCCGCTGCGAGCGCGGTTTCGATGCGCTCGACGGATAGTCGATCCAGGCGGCCATCGGCCAGCAGGATGGCTGCCTCCAGACGGGCCAGCGGCGCCGCGTCGGGTTGGTCGAGCAGCGCGGTTGCCTGGTCCTTGATCCATGTTTGAATGGCGGCGATGTGCTCTGCGCAAGGGCCGTCCGCGGCCTTGCCGGCTTCGAGCTGCGCCAAACGGGCGGCGGCGTCGCGGAACAGCGGGATCAGGGGCTGGCCGTGCTCGGCCTTTCCGAGCAGCCAGCGGATGCAGCGTTCGCACGTCGGGGTATACGCGCGGGTCGTGGAGGTACCTCTCGTGGTACGCGTCATCGACGTAGGGGCGCGCCTCCTGACCGACCCAAAGCCAGGTCAGCCTGTCGTCCCACCCCTGGAGCCACAGCCCCCCAAGCAATCGCACCAGCTCCGCATCGTCGCGC